>NZ_BPEV01000032.1 GCF_019654955.1 Shewanella sp. KT0246
ATAGCGTCTACTAGGCCGATAAATAACAGCTGGCGTCTATAATTTTTTTCGCAAACGATTGATTTTAAATACACAAAATTTTAATCGAAAAAAAAATCAAATTAGTTGTATCTTTTTTGAACTATTTTCTCAGGTGACAGTCTTATTTAGTAAGACAGTGTGATTTCACTTTCATCATCTCCCTGGGACTTCTAGCGCGGTCCCCTTGATCTCAAAGTGGATCGATAGGCAATCATTTGATTGCCTTTTTTTATGGCTGTTTTTCTTTTGCTATCACGTTTTATCATTCCCTTTGGAAACATGGATTACTAGGACATCCACCGTTTTAGCGTATTTAATGCAGGCAAGCCATTTGGTTATTTTTCTCAGAGATGGGAATTAGCATCATTGATTTAGCCGTTATGACGGGCTTAGAGACACCAGCTTAATAGGAAATTAAATAAATTTGATCTTTTTTATAAAAAATTTGAACCTTTCTGAAAAGCGTGACTCTGAGTAATGTAGCAAGTTGATAATGTCGATTTACTTTAAAACGAATAACCCCTTCATCACGGTTTATTCAAAGTTAATAAACATATCAACATGGTCTCATCAACCAATGCTAATCGAATTAGTTTTAAGACTTTTTCTTTGTTTTAAAGTTTCATCATCATCCCCCACATTTGGGAACGTATCGATAAGCTAGCGCAACTTTGATACATGTCCCGCAAGAGATACTTCTGGCAACCCGTTGGGTTGCCATTTTTTTTGCGTTCGATTTATCGTAAATCAGTCTCTGCCATTTTGGTAAAACGCCAAGCTGCTCTTCCTGTAAAAAGCTAAGCTGATTTTAAAGTTACAGTGCCAAAGGTGAATATCAGAAACAGAAACGGACAACGACTGCATAGCAATCTATTGATAGCTGAGAGATGGCGATGTGAAAGTAGATGCTATCGAAAAAGCGTTTACAGAAGTGTGACAAAAAATGAAAAGAAATAATCAACAGCAGCTTGAAGAGCTGATTACAAACGAGTTGACTCACAAGCCGTTAAAAAAGCCTATTCAATGATAAGAACAAACGACTTTTCAAAAAGCTCTTTTTAAAATAATGACTAAAAATTAAATTTTTTATCGAGCACATTGAACCTTTCTAAACAATGATACTCATAGTAACTGTAGCGAGTTGATAATGATTTAAACGACTTACTGTTTACAGTAAATCAAGACATTATCTAAGGTTAACTAGCCCTTCATCACGGCAACTTAATTATCGCTAAAAGAATTAGTTTAAAACGGTTTTATTGTTTTTCATTAATTGTTCATCATCATCCCCCTTATTTGGGAACGAGTTAATACGCTAGCGCATTATTAGCCATGTCCCGCAGAGATACTTCTGGCAACCCTTTGGGTTGCCATTTTTTTGAGTTCAATTTCGATATTTCACTTACGCTTAACTTCAGTCACAGTTAACTTTAGCCCCGCTCAAGCTTAGATACAGCCATGCTCATAGCCACACTCAAAAAATAAATTGAAAAAAAGATCATTTTTTATCGATCTGATTGAACCTTTTATAAGGTGGATACTCATAGTAACTGTAGCAAGTTGATAATGTTTAAATGACTTACCGTTTTTGACTGTATCTCATTACAATTTCAACGGTTAACTTGCCCTTCATCACGGCAAACTAATCATCGCTAACCGAATTAGTTTTAGACTTTTTCATTGTGTTTCCTGTAAACGTTCATCATCATCCCCCCTATTTGGGAACGTATCGATAAGCTAGCGCAACTTTGATACATGTCCCGCAGAGATACTTCTGGCAACCCATTGGGTTGCCATTTTTTTTACCTCCCACTCATGCAACTCAAACTTAAATACATAATATCTGTATAGCCATAAGCGCAATCTCGGACGTTTATGAATAAGCTTGAACGACTTTAAAAACAAGAAAGTTGAGGGTTGAGGGTTGAGGGCTAAGAGTGAATTGATGAAGAGATATAGCTAAAACCGTCACTTAAATCATTTAGTACGGCATAAATTAGCTTAGGAGAAAGTATTAGTATTAAACTGAATAAATAAATCGAAAAAAAAGATCATTTTTTATCGAATCGATTGAACCTTTTCCAAGGTAGGTACTCATAGTAACTGTAGCGAGTTGATAATGACTTAAACGACTTACTGTTTCAGTGAATCAAAACATTATCTAAAGTTAACTAGCCCTTCATCACGGCAACTTAATTATCGCTTAAAGAATTAGTTTAAAGCGTTTTGTAGTTTTTCATTAATTGTTCATCATCATCCCCCTTATTTGGGAACGAGTTAATACGCTAGCGCATTATTAGCCATGTCCCGCAGAGATACTTCTGGCAACCCATTGGGTTGCCATTTTTTTATCTTTAAATTTGCTAGTACCATTAAATTAACCACTACTAGTGATTTAAATTCAATCTTTAAATATCAGGTCTAACTGCACTTGTAGTGAAGGATGGTAGCCAGCTCTAGCTTGCTCAAAAATTGTTGTTGCTTGAGTTCGGTAACCCGCTATTAGTAGTTCGCTATAAAGAGGCTTAACAAACTTAGCTCGGCCAATATTGGTGAGAAATTCTGCTACTTTTGGTAACACGATTTCATATTGATTTTTGATCGCAACTCTAAACCAATCACATGCGAGTTCAGCGTTTTGGCTGTTAGTAAAATCAAATGCCATATCAAGATCTTTTAATTGCACTTGGCTTAAGGTAAAAGGCAGTTGAGTGATGAAATATTGCCAATGATGTACTCGCCAGTTCGTCACGTTAAGCTTCGCGGCATTGACTCCCTCACCAAACTGCTTCAAAGCAAATTTTACCTTATCAAGACTGGTTGAAGTTGGCCCAATAAACCACTCAGGTAACCCCTCACCATAAACCCAAATCATTAACTCTGACTCGCTGATTACTGAACTATGTTGGGTGAGTAACGTTTGCTTTGCATACTTAACGAAGTCTTCCGTGGTAATTGCTTCAAATTTGAAATGCTCAACATAATCAAATAAAAACTTATCGAAAGCTTCGCGACCTAACCGCGACTCTAATTCATGGACAAACATCGATGCTTTATCGTAAGTAAATCGATTAAATGAGTCGTTGGCATCTTGATCTTGTACATTAGCTGGAAGAGTTTGCGACGCTAATGGCATTGACTGCATTTCTTCTTGTAGGCGCCCATACTCAATCACCCATTCAAGTTCTGCCTGCTCTTTGCCATATATTTTCTCAACTAACCGATTAGTAAAATAAGTGGTAAAACCTTCATTAAGCCATAAATCGCGCCAAGTGGCATTACTGACTAAATTACCCGTCCAAGAATGAGCGAGTTCGTGAGCAACGGTCGACACTAAGCTTTTATCACCAGCAATTAAAGTTGGTGTTATAAAGGCTAATCGCGGGTTCTCCATTCCGCCAAATGGGAAACTTGGTGGCAATACAATCATATCGTAACGTCCCCATGGGTAAGGCCCAAGTAAAGACTCTGCAGCTACAATCATTGATTCAGTATCTTCAAATTCTTTGAGCGCTTTTTCAAGCATCGCTGGCTCTGTGTAAATTGCGCAGCGCTCGCTCACTTCACCATAGGCAAGATCGCCTACCGCAAGTGCGAGCAAATGCGTTGGAATCGGCTTCTCCATTTCAAAGTTAAACAAACCATCTCGCGGCATTTCAGCAGAATTGGCGGCACTCATCACCGCCCTCAACCCGTTATTAACTTTAATTGACGCACTGAAAGTAATTCTGGCTTTCGGAGTGTCTTGTAGCGGGATCCAACTGCGAGCATTTACAGGCTGAGATTGACTAAACAAATAAGGAGACTGTTTTCCTAAGGTTTGTGCTGGTGTTAACCACTGTAACCCTTGTGCATCCTTGGAGGTATAATAGTTAACTACAACCTCAGTGAGCTCACTACCAACTTCAATTATGATCATTTCGCCCTGAAGTTCATTAACATGCTGCTGGGTAAATTCAAGCTGACGGCCACTTGTATCAGTGATACTAGCAATGTTTAAGCGGCGACCATCCAAAATTAATTGAGTTGAAGTGGTAATGCGGTTAAACAATAGATTAACTGAACCTTGTAGCTGCTGTTTATCAAAGTCTACGTCTAAGGTAAGTGCCATATGATGCACTTTCATTTCGTTAGTATTCGCTAAAGAATGGTAATCGGTATTGAAATCAAATTGTTCAGCCACAACAGTTCCTTATAAGTATTATTCTGCTGCTATTTTAGCTTAATATCTTGGCTTCATCGAGTGTAAGCTTGAGTGGATTTCAGACACAAAAAAGCCTCACGAATGAGGCTTAATAAATCAGATAAATCTAGGCTTTTATCACTTCAGTAATTAAAGCTTGATACCTGCTTTTTCTAGGTCTTTAGCAACTACACTGCGTGGTAGTGGTACATAACCGTCTTTTTCTACAATTTGCTGACCTTGCTTAGATAACACGTAACGGATGAACTCGCGATCCATTGGTGATAAATCTTTGTTAGGGTGCTTATTGATGTAAACGTATAGGTAACGTGATAATGGGTAAGTACCATTCGCAGCGTTAGCAGCTGTTGCATCAATATATTTAGTGCCTTTCTTAGAAATAGCTACCGCTTTAACACCTGCAGTCTTGTAACCGATTCCAGAGTAACCGATAGCGTTAAGGCCTTGAGAAACAGACTGAACTACTGACGCAGAACCTGGTTGCTCATTAACGTTTGCTTTGAAGTCACCTTTACAAAGTGCTTTCTTTTTGAAGTAACCGTAAGTACCAGATACTGAGTTACGACCGTATAACTGAATGTCTTTCTTAGACCAGTTTCCCTCTAGCCCAACATCAGCCCAGCGAGTAACGTCATCGCCACCACATTTTTTAGTAGACGAGAAAATTGCATCGATTTGTTCGATGCTTAAACCTTCAATTGGGTTATCTTTATGTACGAAAACCGCTAATGCATCGATTGCTACACGAATTGCCGTTGGTTGGTAACCGTAATGCTTTTCAAATGCTTCAATTTCGTTAGGCTTCATTTGACGGCTCATAGGACCGAATTGTGAAGTACCTTCAGTCAAAGCCGGTGGTGCAGTAGAAGAACCAGCAGCTTGAATTTGGATATTTACATTAGGGTAAATGTGTTTGAAATCTTCAGCCCATAACGTCATCATGTTTGCTAACGTGTCTGAACCAACTGATGACAAGTTACCTGAAACACCACTTGTCTTTTCATATACAGGTAATGTTTTATCAATTGCTGCCATCGATGTTGCTGAAAAAACACCAGCTGCTGCAAAGGCGATAGTGCCAACTAGCTGTTTAAGTTTCATTGTAATGCTCCGGTATTATTAGCGTTGTTATTTAAGACACGCTCAGTATCAATCGCTTCAATGACAAGTCTATGACTAATATGTGACAGTTGTATGACAATCAACATTTTAAACAATTAAGAAACAAACCCACCAAACGCTGTGACACATAACAAAAAGCAAATTAAATCAGACAAATAACCCTACTTGACACAGTAAAAAACATAGAACATATAGTGGCATAACCACAAAACCATGACAGCTAGTTTTCGTTTAAATTAAAACCTACGGCCGAAACCTACAATGACATGCTGCCAATTTAAGAAACCGTATTCAGCATAAAAATTCCATTCATTCTTAGGGCCAAAGTCATAATTGACACTAAAAGACATGTTTTTAGTTTCTTTTTTAGCAAGGTCTATATCAAACTTTACCTCTTCCATCAAAGGTTCAAGCTCTGTCCCAATAAAGGAGTAATCACCTGTCACATTCTGATTAACACTCTGATGGCTAAATGCTAAAAACCAAGCAAGTTTATCACTGCCGACATCAAAACGTTGCCCGACCCTAATTGAAGCAAGTTTGGTTTTAATAACACTGTCAGTGGTATCTGTATGGGCTTTTACTATCGCCCCAACCGCCATAATAATTACCGGTGTATCACCGATTAACGGATCGATTTGCCCAGCAAGCACTGTACCGATCCCATAATTTTTAGCAGTGTATTCAATAGGGATAGGCAAAACGATGCCATTACAGGCCTCGTCACAAGGTAAACCTTCAACATTATCAAGTTTAGCCTTGATGTTTTTACTGCCTTCAGTATATCCAAGCAAACCATAAACATTCCAAAATGGTAGTATCCATGCATCAATTTTTAGCTGTACACTTCTGTCAGTACCAGTAATGCTGACATCCTCCGCTGGTACGACATAGTCGTTTGGCCCTCTAAAGCCTAAAAGTCCACCATCGACCTGAACTTGAAAGTCATTTACCGCGATATAGTCAGCGTCAATATTGTTATAAAAAAGGCTTACCCCCACAGGAATGGGTAGCTCATGACCGCGCTCTGTAGCTTTATCGGCCATTAATGGTAAACCACTCCAATGAACCGGTTTAGTTTGTTGTTCTACCAGTTCTTTGACATCATTTTCAGCCCAAGAAGACAAACTAATAGTAATGAGTAGTATAAAACCACTTATGTTTCGAGAGTAATTAGCCATATATCCGAGACCATAATGAAAGTGAAAGAAGGTCAGGTTTAGAAACTGACTTATAGTAGAGTAGCAGTCTTATATAGAGGAGCTGTCTTATCTAGAGGAATAACCTTGATACATATTGTAAAACATATTAATTAAACTGGAGAAGTACTTAAGCAATCATTAAATCAAGGATGTTAAGCCCATCACACCGAACAGGGCTGAAATATTCCACCCAACAAAAAAGCCAACCCAATGAAATTGAATTGACTTTGTTAATAGAACTTTCACGCAAACGTTTTACATCTTATTTTAGCTTTTTTTTACCACTAAATGGGTTGGAATGATAAAGCTAAAACAACTGCCCTTTTCAAGCTCACTGCTGATGCTTAATTCACTGTAGTGATGGTTCAACGCATGCTTAACAATCGCTAAACCTAAGCCACTACCACCAGTTTTACTTGAACGGGCATTATCAACTCGATAAAAGCGCTCTGTCAGTCTATTAATATGCTGCGGCGCAATACCAAGACCAGTATCTGTCACACTAAACCTAGCCCCAGTCGATACGGTTTCCCATCTTATTGAAATTTTGCCACCAGGTTCTGTATAGCGAATAGCGTTAGAAATTAAGTTGGTACACGCGCTGCGAAGCTGCACTTCATTACCATGACAATCTAAGTTATCTTCAGCATAAAAGCTGAGCTCGTACTGATCTAATGCTAATGCTGATGCTTCATCTTTTAAGATATCAAGCATCACTCGCATATTAATGGTTTGTTCAAGGTCGATGTCAGCACCATCTTCAATACGAGATAAAGCAAGTAGTTGCTCTACCATTGATTGCATGCGCCGAGTTTGCTGCTGCATTAGGTTCAATGGTTTGTGATTCATGCTGTCTGGCTCTTCCATACTTTGCATGATCTCTAAGTAACCTTGAATCACAGTTAGCGGCGTTTTAAGTTCATGAGAGACATTTGCCACAAACTCTTTACGCATGCCTTCTAGCTGATTAATTCGAGTAACATCTCTTGCAATAAGCAGTAACTGCCTATCACCGTAACTCATCAAGCGAATTTCTAATAACCGTTGTTCAGAAACTGGAGACGCAAGTTCAAGTGGCTCTTTAAACTCGCCTTTTTTTAGATAATCAGAAAAGTCTGGATGGCGAATTAGATTATCTATTCGCTGACCATTATCCTGCGGCCAAACGAAACCTAAAATCAACTGTGCTAGTTTATTACACCAAAGAATATTGTGCTCAGAATCGAGAACCACAGCAGCATCAGGAAGCGCTTCAGCACCTTGTCTAAACCGGCTGAGCAGTGACGCTAATTGGCCTACACGACGACGGTTTTTTCCCTGAAGGCGATAGATACCGTTAAAGATCCCTTCCCAGCTGCCAGTACCTTGAGGCGGAGTTAACTTTCTATCTTTCCAAAGCCAGAAATTGAGACGACTTATTTGACGATAATGCCAACCTAAAAGTAAAACACTGCCAACAATAATGGCAAAAGAGACTTGCTCAATGATAACGCCGATGAGAGCAAAAACTAGCAGTATTCCAACGAGGCGTAGGAGCAACCGGGATCCTGAATAAGATCGAAACATAAGCGGCCTAATAATTAATGAAAATAATCTCTTAGCGGATATTTAACTAATTGTCGGTAGAAATAATGGCTCACAAGATAGCTTAAAATGATGACACTGACTATAGCCGACTGTTAAAAAAACTGCTGAATAAATGTGACAACGAAACAACACTTCCTGTATGTATCATTTATAAACAATCTGATTCAGCAGTCTTTCATTCGCGGTCTAATGAGCGATTACATTCTGGTTGAAAAACGGTATCCCGCCCCGCGCACAGTCTGAATTAGCTTATCATGGCCAGAGTCTTCAACGGCTTTACGTAAGCGACGAATATGTACATCTACAGTTCTGTCTTCAACATAGACGTTTGTGCCCCAAACGTTATCTAATAGCTGCTCACGGCTATAAACACGCTCTGGATGTGTCATAAAAAAATGCAGTAGTCTAAATTCTGTCGGCCCCATATCAAGGACTGATTCACCCACCGAGACGCGATGACTCACAGGATCAAGTAGTAATCCTTGTACATCAATCGTTTCTTCTAAACGTGTTGGTGCACTGCGACGTAATACCGCTTTAATACGTGCAACCAGCTCCTTAGGTGAGAAAGGTTTAGTGATGTAATCGTCAGCACCGACTTCTAAGCCTTTTACCTTATCTTCCTCCTCACCACGTGCGGTGAGCATGATAATAGGAATTTGACGTGTAAACTCATCTTGCTTTAAACGCTTCGCTAATTGTATACCACTGCCACCAGGGAACATCCAATCCAACAGAATCAAGTCTGGATAAGGTTCTTGCAGTAGGTCTATCGCTGAATCAAAATCTTCAGCAGCAGATGTGGTAAAACCGTGTTGTTCCATAACAAAGGTCAGCATCTCTCTGATCGCTGATTCATCTTCTACAATTAAAATCTTAGCTGTCATAATAGTTTCTGTGATTAATTTGCCGCATGGGTATTATTGGTCAGTTTTATTACAGAAATATGATCTTAGGGCTAATAAAACCTACAAAATCATATTTTTGTCATAAATCTATCATGTTTTAGCTTAGGTCATTGGTTTAAAAACACACAAAGGAGACATACGCCTCCTTTGTGATACTACTTTATTCAAATTAAATCGTTATGAATAACGACTCAATTTAGAATTTGTGTTCGATACCAACAGCGAAGTAGCTTTCATCAATTGAGATATCAATCATTTCGCCATCATCTTCTTCCACTGTACCCATTGAAGTACGGTCAGTGTAGAAAGCGAATAGTTTAGTAGGCTTACCTAATGAATAATCGGCACCAATTGACCATGAATCACCTTTATCTTCCATGTCTTGGTATTGTGCTTTCAACGTCACTTGTTGAATTTTGTAAGCTGCACTTAGTAAGTAACCATCAATGCTTTCTCCGCCATCAACAGCTTCTTCTTGTTGGTACATACCACCTAGTACGAAACCAGCAATTTTACCCTGAACAGTACCACGAACAATATCGTAACCAGCGACTTCTGAATCATAGGCAATGGCTGCGTAAACGGGTGTACTCTTAAGGCCTGAATCACCGTACATAGCCGCAAGACTGAAGCCATCATTTTCTTCTTGCTTGCTATCGCCTTCAGCTGCGTAAGTCACGCCCACTTGGAAATCACCAAACTTAGGTGTTAAGTATGTTGCTGTTTGCGCTAGACGGTTTTCGCCTTTGAATAGCGCCTTTAAATCACCTGAGTAATCGTTGAATTGGTCAACTTTACCTTGTGACTTTTTAAGCATTGTATCGTTACGACCTACAGCAAAAGAACCAAAGTTACCTTTTAAACCAACGAATTGGTTACGTGCTGTGAAGTTATCAGAGCTTGAGTTACCCGTATCAACTTGGTACTCGATTGTGTAGAACGCTTCTAAAGAGTCGCTTAATTCGAATCCACCTTTAACACCAAAACGAGACGCATTACTTTGAATTTCTGTAACTGAACCATCGCCATCATCATTCGACTGAACAGTAACATTTAACTTACCGTATACTTCAAGTGGTTCAGCAGCGTGTGCAGTTGAAAGCGTAGCAGCGGTAATAGCTGAAGCAACTAGAGTTTTATAAAAAGCGTTCATCATTATCATCCTTTAGACATAATTTATTGGTGTTCTACACCTAGTTTTTGCTGCTATTTGGTTGGAACTAACAGATTACTGCTAACCAATAGCTTGGGAACGAGGCGAATTCTGCACGTCTTTTGTTGCAGAAATATTTCAATTCGTTATTTTTATTTAGCGAAAGCTAAATTAAACACACAAAAAAACAAACAAGTCATTGTAAAATAAAGGGAATAATGCATATTTAGCAAATATGACAGTTTAATGAATTCTGTTATTGCAACAATCTTTGATCATTAATCTGATGGTTTACCCCAGCGCTGTGATACCGTAAACTGCATTTTTAATTTTGATGAGCGCCTTATATGTGGTTTAAAAATCTCACCCTTTATCGTTTCAACAAGCCTTTCACTACCGATACCGAGGCACTCGAAACAGCTTTAGAAGACTTCACCTTTTCTCCTTGCTCAAGCCAAGACATCAGCAAGTTTGGCTTCTCTAATGCATTAGGCAAAAAAGGCCAAGCCTTAGTTCACAGCGCCGAAAACCGTCACTTAATCTGTGTAACCAAAGAAGAAAAGATAATTCCAGGTCAAGTCATCAAGGAAGCCATTGATGAAAAAGTGGCGATGATTGAAGATCAAGAAAGTCGCAAAGTCACTAAGAAAGAAAAAGACGCGATGAAAGAAGAGATAACCATGACATTGCTACCACGAGCATTTTCTCGTCGAAGCCAAACTCATGCGCTTATCATGCCTGAACTCGAAATGATCCTTGTGGACAGCTCAAGTGCAGCAAAAGCTGAAGAGCTATTGGCTTTATTACGTAAAGCATTAGGCAGCTTGCCTGTAGTGCCTTTACACTTCACAACGCCAATTGAAACGACGTTAACTGAGTGGTTACGTAACGGCTCATCTCCACAGCCATTTGAGATGCAAGATGAAGCAGAACTTAAATCAGATTCAGATGAAGGCGGTATTGTGCGCTTTAAGCAACAAGTGCTTCAAGAAGATGAAGTCCTTGCGCATTTAGCGACAGGCAAGCAAGTGCATAAACTAGCGCTTCATTTTGGCCAATCTATTGCGTTTTTATTGCAATCAGATGCCAGCGTAAAACGCCTTAAATTCTCAGAAGAATTTAGAGCAGCGACTGATGATGTTGGTACTGAAGATCCTTTAGCAAAATTAGATGCGGATTTTGCATTGATGGGCGGCGAACTTGTAGCCTTCATCAATTCGCTTAAACAAGCACTTGGTCCAATTGAAGAAAATATTTAATTGCTGCCGCTTTTAACGTAATAGCTTGAAAATAAGCGTATAGATTAAAAAAGCCCCCACAACCTAGGTTATGGGGGCTTTTTATTAACTGAATATTCGCTAAAGCAGCTAACTTAAGAAAGCTAACTATTTGCTAAAACCACTTATTTGAGAAAGTTGCCTTCTTCATCAAATGGCCAATCAATTCCGAGCCATGCTTTTAAGAAAGCTTTTTGTTGAGTGCTAGCGTTCTCAATACCTTTAATAGATAACTCGCCTTTGGGTTGCTCATCCAATGTAATGACAATCTGCTTTAACTGATCATTATTAAACAATGACACAGTAATCTCATCACCAGGTTTAAAGTCTTCTAAACGTTTTTTAAACCCTGCAGCTGTCACTTTTAATCCATTAATGGCGACAATCTCATCTCCTGCAACCACACCGGCATTCCAAGCAGGGCTGTTACGGCTAACGTGTGCCAAAGTTAAGTCATCGTGTGCACCAGTTAATCTCAACCCGCTATATACCGTCGCTTCATCCTTTTTGCCATAGCGAATAACAAGACCAGCCTTTGCTAACATCGAATCAAAATCTAAACTAAACGGTGAAGTAATGTGTTGTTGCCACCAAGGTTGATAGTCTTTGCCTGATAAGTTTTTTAAAATACCTTTGACATCATCAACGTTATAACCCTTAGGTAATTTAAAATCGCGATACAGTTGACGATGAACATCACGGTATGAATGCGTTAACTCAGTATCACTTAGCAAACTAAAGTCTAATGATAGCGACGCTAAATAACCTTCTGAGTAGATATTAACTCCGTGGTTTATCGCGTAATCCCCACCAGTATTAGTCCACTCATTAAGGCTTGCCTCAGATACTGATTGAACTTCTCGGCCAGGTTTGTGCATGTTGCTATTCACCCGTTTAGCTAAGTCGGCAAAGAACTCCTTCGGCGTAATCACGTCTGCACGCAGCAATAACTGATTTTGAAAGTAGCTAGTAGAACCTTCGGCCATCCAAAGTAACTCAGTCATGCTAGCTTCTTGGTAATCGTAAGGTACCAAACCTTGTGGACGATATGCCTTCACATTCCATGTATGGATAAACTCATGTGAAGCCGTGCTAATAAAGCGTAAATAATCTTTGCGCTCTCTGAAATTAAAGCGAGGCAACTGAATAATCGTTGAATTTAAATGCTCTGTCGCCCCACGTGCACCACTGGTTGCATGAACCATGTATACATAACGCTCAAACGGATAGTCATCCCAAATGACGCTAGCAGTGCTACTGATTTTTGTTAAATCTTCAACAACTTGCTTAGCGTCATAATTTCCTTCACCCCAAAAAACAAGTTCATAATCTCTACCATCTGCTTCAAAGCTATAGTGAGTATTTATGCCGGTTTCAATAGGGGAATCAATAAGTACATCGTAATTGTCTGCAATAAAAGTATGAGACTTACGGCCACTTTTCATGCCAGAATGGCTATCCCACCCCTTAGGCACTTTCATTGCTACTTTGACATTATCATCTCGAAATTCTGGGCTATACATAAACACACCACTGGCATCTAGGTATGCATGGGTATTGTCAATATGGCGCACCCGAGTGCCTAAGTCATTGGCATAAAGCTGATAAGAAACGTTAACTTCTGTAGGTTTGGTTAAGTTAACTTGCCATTCGCCTGTAGCGCTGCGTTGCCAGGTTAATGGGTTTCCTTTGTTATCGGTTGCTTCAAAAAGGCGAATCCCGTCAGCTAACGGCAACACCGCATACTTTCCTGTGCGCCACACAGGTAAGTTAACAGTTAACACATCAGCGGATGATTTAGGAAAACTCACTTTTACTGTTGCTAAGTGGTGCTGTGGATGGGTTAAATCAATTTGGTAGTTTACCTCAGCAAGGCTGTTTGCTGAAAAAAATACCCCTGCAGTAAAAATAGCCAGTTTTGAGACTTTCACTCTACATTCCTTCTGTTATTATTCTTGTTATGTTTTTATGTATTGTAGTTATTTGTTTTCAATATCATACAAATTCTTTGCTGTAAGTTTACTTTTTACCAAGTGATATTATAACAAGCGCGATTGTTCGCCCACCTACTTCCAACAAAAGCTTACAAAAATAATAATAAGGTCGTCATTAACTTATGCAAAAATTGATTCTTTTCTATCACACCTTACTGTTATTAATTGTAACTTTTCCAGCTCACGCTGAGATTAACCAGCAACGTGAGATTGAGTTTATAGAAACCCCTAATATTTTGTTCGAGCGACTTTCAGCTCGTACTCAGTTTCCACTGTCATTTAATAATCGCTCTGAATTTGAAGCAGTTGCAGACTCTTTAAAATATCGCCCAGATGAGTTACAAGCAGATTTAGAGATTCTGGCGCGGCTGTTTCTGGAAACAGCGCTCAAAGCAGATGATAAAATAAATAATGCCCGTTTATTAACACAGCAACTTGAGTCTCTTGCTGAAACGCCTATGCAAGAAGCAATTATTTTACTGCTCGAAGGCAGAATAAGAGGCCTTGAGGATCAACAGTACAAACAATCGATAATTTTATTTAAAGAAGCCCTTAATAAAATAAACAATCTCAATGATACTCAGAGTTTAAATTTGCAATTTATATTGCATCAAAACTTGAGTTCCTTGCACACTTTAGTGAAACAAGACACGCAAGCCTTATATCATTACAAACGCTATCGAGAAATTGCCTACCGACTGCGTAATGATTACTTCATTGCCCTATCTGAAACAGCAATAGGCATCTATTACACTGGCCGCAATCAATTAGCTAAAGCACTGCAGCATCACAGTGAAGCTTATCGAATTTCGAATCGCTTAGACTACCCCGTCATTCAAGCGCAAACTCAATTTCAATTATCTCGTGCTTACCGTGACTTAGGTCAATGGGATGAAGCACTTAAAAACGCCAACGAAGCTGCTATCAGTTATCAAAAACTGGGGCGAGATGCATCTCAGTCTAAAGCGATGACTGTCATTGCGATGATCTACGCTAATCAAGAACAATGGAATAAAGCCATTGACTACTACCTTAATGCTCAGCAATTGGATGAAAAGCACAATAGGAGAATTAGCCAAGGGCTTAATTTCCATAATATTGGTGAAGCGTATCTTCATTTAAGTAATTACCCTTCAGCAATGAATTACCTACAAATGGCTAATGATATATTCAGAGAAAAAGGGGTCATGCATTATCTTGTTTATAATGAATTGCTATTTGCCCAAGCATTGTCTGAACAGTCATTATGGAAAGAAACAATAACCCACGGGGTCGCAGCATTAATCATAGCCGACTCAAAGCAATTACCTGATGCTCAAAAAGAAGCACTTGAATATTTAGCCAACGCATACAGAGAAGAACGTAATTACCCTGCGGCATTGGAAATGATGGACAGATTAGTCCAAATGCAACAAAGTACAGAAGAAGACCCTGTTGAAGAAACACTCTCCTCAAACTTAACTGAAGAAAAATTAAAGTTTGAAATCAATATCTATCAGCACAAACTTAGTGGTTATATTAAAAACAGTAAAGACCAGCAAATGGCTATTATTATCTTGCTTGCCGCCATCTTTATTTTATCTTTTGCCTGGCTTTATAGCTTAAAAAGGTTAAACAGTTTTAAACAACAGAAGACTTTACTCGCCACACAAGTGCTACAAGAGCCTCAAACTCAACTTAAAGGGTACCAAGGGCTACTTCACTGCATGTCTGATGAGAACTCACCTAAAACCATAGCACTGGTCAATGTTAAGCTATTAGCCGATTTAGACAATGAATTTGGACTTACAGAATCTAAAATCATCACTGAAAACTTAATCAATCAATTTGAATCACAATTAAGTTGCAAAGTTTATTTGATTAAACCCGGTGAGTTTGCATTTTGTTTTACAGACTCTTTAGCACCAGAGCAAACTTTGATTCAAATATCGGAGGTACTTTCTCATCAAGCGTTAACAATCAATAGCAATGTGCCCAACTACTCAGAGTTACATAACCTTGAATTAGATTGCATCATGGGTCACATCAATTTGCCTTTGTTGGCGAACCCGGATTTAAGACTCACCACCGAATTACAGTTTGAAACGGTACAATATGCATTGGCGGCAGCAAAAAGCATAGATATAGGCCATACTTACGTCAGTATCCGAACATTAAACTTTGCCCCAGCTGCAATCTTTTTCAAGCCTTTATATTTAAACCTAACGCATGCATTGCAAAGAGGCATTATTCGAGCTGAAACTAATAGGACTATTTCAGATATTAAATGGCCTAAAAATTAACCACAAAAGCCTCAGTTAGTTCAGCTTTTATTCAAACTGGCCGATATAAATATATAGTTAGTTGATAGCATATTAAAAGTGTGGGTTTTACTATACAATCTGTAACATTCAACTCGCTAGATGATTGAAGTTGTTAGTAATTTATTTGTTCATTTCAGGGAGCCAAAAAGCATGAAAGATTCTTCAACTGCTGTCTCGCAAGTTTCATTATTAAAACAGAAACTTAATTCAGCTAAGTTGGCCCTCGAAGAAATCCATGAAGATCGTAATGAAAAATTACGCACTTTAATCCAATTTTTAGGGCATTTGAGTCTAGCTTGTAAAGGACAGAACCTAGAGCTCGACAATCGTTTAGCTAAATTACGTCATCATCTGCAAGGCTATGATCAAATTGATGAAGCCCTACCAGAATTAGTGGAAATTGAACGCCTTTTAAAAGGCCAATATCACCACACTATGACCCGCTTAGAAGAGAGTCGCACTAGTCTTTCTCGTGTCATCAGCCAGATTCAAAGAGTTGACTCTGCACCTGATGAAATAAAAAAAGAAATTAATTACTTCAAAAAAGATCTCAATAAGCCAATCCATACTATATGGGAGTACATCCCAAAAGTAGAACAGGTCATTAGTTTCTATGAACATATTCTTCAAAAGGAATTTGCAGATAGCGATGACCATGTCATCTTGCCTCAGCACCTTATCCTAGCGAAAGAGTTGGCACATAAAATTTCAGAGATAGAGTTTAGAAAAGAGCAACGTGATCAGATTCTGGTTATGAAAGAAGTGTTAATGGGTGATATTAAACTCAATACTTTGCTTGAATCTTATCAAACCATTTTAAGTTTATTGCTCAACAACATTGCTCGTGAGAAAACTGCATCTCAAGATTTCTTATATTCATTAAATGATGCCATTAGTGTTGTGCGCGATGTTGTCACGAACACAGCTAACAACAACGATCGCTCACAGCAAATTAAGACTCAACTTAATAAAGAAATTAACTTACGTGTAGATAATGCAGATGGAATTCTCATTGAGTCCGATGATTCATTGTCATTAAAGACTGCACTTACTGTACAACTTGCTTCACTAAAAGATGCCTTGAGTCGCAAAGAGGCATTAGAAAGTCGGGAACAAGCTTTATTACGTAAATCAATCGAGTCGATGCGAAAAGAACTCTCAAGCATGACTAAAGAAGCCAATGCCTATAAAGAAAAGTTATTCGAGCACCAAAAACTTAATTTACTCGATCCGCTAACTCAATTACCCAATCGGGCAGCTCTTGAAGATCGTATGGAACAAGAGTTTAGAAACCATAAACGGTTTAATACCCCACTTTGGGTCGCAGTCACTGATATTGATTACTTTAAATCTGTGAATGATAATTTTGGTCACAGTACCGGTGATAAGACCTTACAAGTTATCGCAATGGCGCTCAAAAACTCCCTTAGAGAGAGTGAATTTGTTGCAAGATATGGCGGTGAAGAATTTGTTTTATTGCTGCCAGAAGTCAATGAAGACAATATTGGTTTATTATTAAACCGTGTACGAGAAAAAATTAAGAACATTCCTTTTAAATTTAAGAATCAGCGTATTACCGTCACATTATCCATTGGTGCAGCGCAAGTTATGGACAACGAACGTATCGAAGAGACTTTTGAACGTGCTGATGCTGCCCTATATAAAGCCAAAAATAATGGCAGAGATAGAGTCGTAATCGATATTTAATATCAAATGCAACTCATCTCTTAGAGGAGTTGCTTATGATTATAAAAATAAGTCCCAGAGGCAGTTTAGATCAATTGTCTCAAATGGAAGTTAATCGCCTTAAACAAAGCGCTAAAAGCGAACTATACCAACTTTTAAGAAACTGCTCCCTTGCTGTACTCGCCTCAGGCCTCCAAAGTGATAACTCTGAGGCCTTATTCGATACGTATTCCAACTTTGATATTAATGTGTTGCAGCGCGAACGTGGCCTACTCATTGAATTAATTAACCCTCCTGAGCAAGCTTTTGTTGATGGAGAGATCATTGCTGGTATTCAAGAGCATCTTTTTGCAGTACTACGCGACATTGTCTATATCGATAACAAATACGATAATTTAAAACACATCAATCTCACTAACGCCAGTCACATAACCAATGTTGTGTTCGATATTCTACGCAATGCTCGAGTCATTTCTCCAATGAAAGATCCCAACGTCGTGGTATGTTGGGGCGGTCATAGTATCAACCCCACTGAATATCAATATACTCGAGAAGTAGGCTATGAACTTGGCTTGAGAGGCTTAGATATTTGCACTGGTTGTGGCCCTGGAGCCATGGAAGGCCCCATGAAAGGCGCGGCTATTGGACATGCTAAACAACGAGTCAATAATGCCAGATACATAGGGCTTACAGAGCCAAGTATTATCGCCGCCGAGCCCCCAAACCAGATCGTCAATGAATTAGTCATATTGCCCGATATCGAAAAACGCTTAGAAGCCTTTGTTCGCTTAGGACATGGGATTGTTATCTTCCCTGGCGGTGCGGGTACGGCAGAAGAATTACTGTATATCTTAGGCATTTTGCTCAACCAAGCTAATCAAACACTGCCGTTTCCACTCATTCTTACAGGCCCTAAAGAAAGTGAAGATTATTTTATCGAAATCGATGCTTTTATTGCTGCAACACTAGGACAAGAAGCGCAGGACAAGTATCAAATCATTATTAATGATCCAGTAAAAGTCGGCCGCACAATGAAACAAGGCATGCTGAAGGTAAAAGAGATGCGTAAGAGTTTAGGCGATGCCTATCAATTTCAGTGGTCATTAAAAATAGAGCCTGAGTTTCAACTACCGTTTGAGCCTACTCACGATGTGATGGGGAATTTGCATCTATATTTTCAGCCAAACAAAGCAGAACTTGCGGCAACGCTTAGGCGCGCTTTTTCAGGTATCGTGGCAGGTAACGTTAAAAGTAATACCATCAAATTAATTGAAGAATATGGCCCCTTTGAAATACGTGGTGACAAGCAATTGATGAAAATGATGGATAAACTGTTAAACGCTTTTGTTAAACAGCAAAGAATGAAATTGCCGGGTAGCGCTTATGTCCCTTGCTATCAAATTGTTACCCCTGATGACTAGAAGCCACTTTGACAAAGTAAAATACAGGACGTTGTTTAATATCATGTTAAATAGCTATATGATTAGTCATTATTATTTGCGCCATATGGAATAGGTTATCCTGTGATGTTAATAATAAAATATTCCCTGCAACGGCTCAATTGAGCCATGTCACCAGCAACGAAAAGATAAAACATGAATAAACTATTGATCATTGATGGTCTCAATCTTGTTAGACGTATTCATGCTGTACTGCCAGATGAAAATGATATCACCAGTGTAAAAGAGCGCACCATTTCAGCTGCCCAAAAACTACTTAAACATCATCAGCCCAGCCATGCTGTTGTTGTTTGGGATGGCGATAAGGAGTCATGGCGAAAACAGTTATATCCTGACTATAAAAAAGGCCGCAAGCCAATGCCTGCTCCGTTAAAATCAGGCTTAACTGATATCAAAACAGCTTTAGCTGAAGTCCACGTAAATTCACATGACGCAGTATCTGAAGCTGATGATGTAATTGCGACTTTAGCGACAAAAATTGCTGAAAATAATGGTCAAGCCATCATTGTTTCTACCGATAAAGGCTTTGGCCAAATCAGTCAGAATAATATTGATATATGGGATCACTTTAAGCAGCAATATTTTGATATTAAAGAATATGAAAAAAAGCTCGCTGTGCAGCAAAATCAAATTTTGGATTTTATTGCATTAGCCGGCGACTCAGGAAACAAAGTTCCTGGCATCGCTGGAATTGGCCCTAAGTCAGCTGCTGACTTACTCAACAAATTCAGAAGTCTTGCCAACTTATACAAATCAATTGATAACCTTGGAGCCAAACAAGCTCAGAAGTTATTAGACGGTAAAGAAATGGCGCGAGTGAGCTATAAACTTGCCCAACTTCAATGTCATATGCCGCTCAACATTAACCTAAAACAATTCAGAGTCCCTTCCAACAATGAAGGGAGAGTTTAGACAATGAAGCCTTCCCTGTCGTTTCTTATTGCCTCAATGTTTATTGCTTACGTCGTGTTTGCCATTACCGTAGTACTCGTCTATGAACCTCGCCCAGAAGACCGCAGCTGGCAAGATAGGCAAGAATTTAATCATAGGATGCTTAGCGAAATCACCATTGGTCAGAGTATCACGAGTATTCGTCAGAAAATGGGACGAGCTGACTTTACTGAAGCTAAAGCCACCGAAGATGCTAACTTTCAAATTATGTTTTACCGCACGCATCACGTGAAATCTGATGGTATAACAACCAAAGATGAGTGTACCCCATTGTTATTTAAAGATGATCAACTCATAGCTTGGGGGCAAGAAACTTACGATCAGTTTCTACAAATCCCAATATTGAATGTTGTCATCGAATCATCACCGGTAGTAACTTCCAAACCTGCTGCTAGTGAAGAAAAACAGGCTAATAAATCTCTACAAAAGTAGCCTCTAATTTTAAATGAAACCCTTAAAATTCAGACATAAAAAATGCCACATTAAGTGGCATTTTTATGTCTAGCTTGGCCAAAGCTTGTGATTAAATAGGCCGTAAATCTTGAGGCTACTTATATTCTTTATAAGCCTCACCTTTCTCTAACCACTCTGGTGCTTTTGCCCCTTTTAAGTAATGGTCAAAGTACTGCTTCATTCGAATAGTGTAGTCCAGTTTATTAGGGTACTTCTTCAAATGATGTGGCTCATCTTCGTATTGTAAAAACACCACATCTTTGCCAGTACGGCGCATAGCTAAATAAAGTTCAACCCCTTGCTCCCAAGGCACCGCATCATCCTTGTCACCAAACATTATCATCATAGGTGTTTGAATGCGCTCGACGTAAAATACAGGTGAGTTCTCAATATATTTTTGCGGAGATTGAAATAAGCTTTCTGCAATACGGCTTTGCCCTGTTTCATATTGGAATTGACGTGCTAAACCAGAACCATGACGAATGCCACTATAAGCACTGGTCATATTCGATACTGGTGCGCCAGTCACAGCCGCTTTAAAGATGTTGGTTTGAGTCACAGCAAAAGCCGTTTGGTAACCGCCCCAAGAGTGACCTTGGATACCTACAGCATCAGGGTCTGCAATTCCCATATCAATCAGCTTTTGTACCCCTGAAGTTAATCCTTTAACCGCTGATGCACCAGGGTAGCCGACTTCAAATCTGATATCTGGTAAGAAAATAGCGTAACCATTATCAGCATACCAAGCAAAGTTAGGTCGATGGTTAATTGCCATGTGAGGGAATGAATGCAAACGGTCACTCATAAAACGATAGAAATAAACCATCACAGGGTATTGCTTGCCCTCTTGATAATTGGTGGGCTTAATTAATACACCATCGGTTTTACGGCCATCAGCATCGCTCCACTGAACCAACTCAGCACTGCCCCAATTAAAGCCATCGCGTTGCTTATCAAGATCCGTTTGTTTAACCGCATCATTTGGTGAAGTCACACTTGCTGTGTAAAGGTCTGGGTATAAATCATAGCGCTCTTTTGAATACACAATGGTGTCAGCATTCTTACTACGCGCAAGAACTTTAAGCTTAGCTTTACTGTCCACTAACTCTGTCAAACCTGGTACACCAATCGTCACACTATATAAACTATCAGCTTTAGTCGATTCGTTATAACCATGAATAAGCACAGACTGTTCTTGAATCACTTCAGCTGGAGCATTTTGATCTTCATATAGACCTTCAATTCTCAACTGCGTACTCGTTTCACGACCTTGCCCTTTTGTCAGCATGTATCCGTCAAAAGACGATGTATTGAACTGCCAAACATCATATTTATCATAAGCGATAATGCCAGAACCATCGGCCAACCAAGGTCCAAACCCATAGCTAGGGGCATTACCAGGGTAGTCGTGGTCTTCATTGGCAAAACTCACACTAATATCTCTTGAAATAGTGTGCTTTCTTACTCCTGCAATGTCATACATAAATAGCTGACCTTGCTGGTAATATGCAACAAAGCGTGCGTTTGGTGACAATGTTGGCATTTCATTTGTTGGATGCTGTGTTAATAACTGCTGCTTTCTTCCCGTGTTTAAATCAACTAAATACACATCTTGATAAAAACCAGCCCAAGTAATCATCTTCTGGTAAGGCACATCAGATGTCGCTAACAAATAACGCTGTTGCTCCCCGTACAGAACATTAGGGATCGTTTCATCAGCAAGTTGAACAACGCGATTAGCATTAATATGAAGCACGGCTAAATAAGTGCGCTGTACCTCTTTTGAATATTGCTTGATTTCATGAGGCTTAATTTTGGGGTCGTCGCCATGCCAGACTTTTAAATTGCGCAGACCAGTTACCACCGTTTCATCAAATAAATCAGCTTCGGTTTCTATTTCTGCAAGCGAGATAATTTTATCAACCTGTGGGACACGCCCCAAGAAAAGACGTAAACTGTCTTCGGAGAAAAAGACTTTAGAATATTGGTTTAATGTCCAATCATCATCTTGTGGGGTATCTTTAAGCTCGAAGGTTTCCAAACTCAATAACGAAAGTTGATACTCACGCTCATCCCGGTCATCAGTTGCGTTACCTTGAGTAAAGGCTAACCAATTTCCATCGTCAGATAGACTTAACTCACCTATTTGATTATCAGTACTTTTATACAGTTGCTTTAGCGTATTATTCGCTAGGTTTACCTTTTTGATGAAATGTTGTTTTGCTTTGTTGTCATTTATGGCTACAACAAAGTTCTTACCCACTCGATCAAAAGCAAATTGAGTTACGTTGATAAAATCATGGCTAGAATTGTCAGCTAATTTAATCAGCTTAATCGCACTACCAATGTCTTTTTCATTGATTTTAGGCGCATCTTTATCATCTGAATCAGCCTCTTTTTCATCTTCAACGTCAAACCAGATCGCTAAAAATAATCCATCATCGCTAAACTCTGCCTGTTTTACCTTTTCAAAACGTTGTTGTTCACCCGTTGCTGTATTCAGTAATGCCAGTCCAGAATTAAGTTCTGACTTCTTTAAAGTTTCTTTGTCTAATAAAGATGGTTTAAGCGTCGCGATAGCATAGCTACCTTGGCTATTTACTTTAACGTCTGATCCGCCATCAATAACAAACTGCTTCTTAGACTCAATGATATTGATTAAAGCACGGCTATCACCTCTATCAGGCATAGCTTCAACTGCCAATGTTCTTCCATTATCAGAAAGTACAGGCTGTTTCAGCGTTTCAAAATGCATGATGTCATTCAGCGATAAAGAAGTGGCTTGTTCTGCCGCGGTGAGCGACATTGACGCTGTCAATAACGTCAAAGGAATAAGTTTATGTAACTTCAAAGTCATCCTCATTATATTTATTATTTTAAGCAGTTAAGCCTTAATGACTCATTTCTACTTCAACCTTGATAAAACGACACATTGGCTTCAATTTGAAATATATCGTTCAGTATCGTATTAAAATTAGCGAACTTGATAATAAAGTTTATTTATTAAGCTGTTAGACCAAAGTCGTCTGTTCAAAAAATCTAACCTCAATAAGCTGTCTTGGTAAATCGACCCGCTAAGTTAACGTTTTAGCAACAATCAAAGTCGAAATATGACGCATATTGAACCTTTAAATTAAGCTGTTGTGAATATCTTAAAGCAATCAGCTGAGGATTAACTTAAAAAATATAAAAAATATGTGATTAAACTCACTAAATCCTGTAAAAAAATTTCAAAATTCGTTAAAATGCGCCGCAACAAAACCGTTAGTTAATCGTCCCGTAACCGTGTTATTAACACTTACAGGAAAATGCAGTAACCACTAAGTGGAAGGACTATCCATGCCAAAACGTACTATAACCGTAATCCCAGGTGACGGGATTGGACCAAGCATTATCGATTCCGCTTTAAAGATTCTCGACAAGGCTGGTTGCGACTTTGAATATGAATTTGCAGACGCCGGTTTAGCCGCACTAGAAAAACAAGGTGAATTAGTACCACAGCGTACCTTAGATCTCATCGAGAAGAACCGTATTACTTTGAAAGGTCCACTTACGACTCCAGTGGGTGAAGGCTTTACTTCAATTAACGTTAGCTTACGTAAAAAATTCAGCTTATACGCTAACGTACGTCCAGTGCTTTCTTTTAAAGGTACTCAAGCACGTTACGACAATATTGATATCATTACAGTACGTGAAAACACTGAAGGTATGTATTCAGGTCTAGGTCAAAAAGTATCTGATGACGGTGCTACAGCAGAAGCCACCAGTATCATTACACGTCAAGGCGCTGAGCAAATCACAACATTTGCTTATGAACTTGCAAGAAAAGAAAACCGCAAAAAAGTCACTATCGTTCACAAAGCCAACATCATGAAATCTACTTCAGGTTTATTCTTGAAAGTGGCACGTGAAGTTAGCCTACGTTACCCAGATATCGAAACAGAAGAAATGATCGTAGACGCAACTTGTATGAAGTTGGTTATGAATCCAGAAAACTTCGATGTCTTAGTTACCACTAACCTATTCGGTGACATTTTATCTGACTTATGTGCAGGTCTTGTTGGCGGCCTAGGTATGGCTCCTGGTGCTAACATTGGTAGTGACGCTGCAATTTTTGAAGCAGTACACGGCAGCGCACCTGATATCGCTGGTAAAAACTTAGCTAACCCTACTTCTGTTATTCTTGCTTCAATCCAAATGCTTGAGTACCTAGGTATGGCAGATAAAGCTGAAATGATCCGCAGTGCAGTATCTGCAGTGATCGAAGAAGGCGACCGTACTACACGTGATTTAGGTGGTACTCATGGTACTACTGACTTCACTCAAGCTGTTATTGACCGTTTAGGTTAATTTTAAACGGCAATAAGTCGGTAATATAAAACCTTTAAAAAAGCCCTTAGTGATTCACTAAGGGCTTTTTAATATCTCTTATTTATTCGCGATATGAACACGCGATATCAGCTGCTACTTAATCGTGAAAATTCCAAGCTGTATTAGGCTTAACCCATAAATGCACCGTCACTTCATCACGGTCATGATAAAGGTGCTTACATTGAATTTTAAAGTCGTCGATTTCGTTTTCTTTTAAAATCTCAGCCATAGTATCAAGAATTTGTCTTACTTCTTTATAACGGCTCTTCATTGGTAGTTTCAAGTTAAAAATGGCTTCTTTAAACCATCCATTAATCGCCCAAGCTTCCATAAGCTCAGCAACCCGTGAAGGCTTCTCAACCATGTCGCACACTAACCAATAAATATTCTTTCTTGGTGGCTCAAAACGGAAACCATCAGCGCGGTAATGACGTACTTGCCCTGTATCCATTAACTTTTGATCCATAGGACCATTATCAACAGCCGCCACAAACATACCGCGGCGGACAAGCTGATAAGTCCAGCCACCAGGACAAGCGCCTAAATCGACTGAATGTAAACCAGAACGACAGCGTTGCTCTTGCTCTTCTTTAGTTAAAAAGTGGCCAAAAGCTTCATCTAGTTTAAGACTTGAGCGACTTGGTGCATCAGCCGCCATTTTAAGACGTGGAATACCCATGAAATGTGGCGAGCTATTATTGGTCAGCGAATAACCGACATAAGCTTGACCGGGTGCAACAAAACATACGTGGATAATCGGTCTTCTATCATTTTCTTGCGCAAGTAAAGAACCTGATTTTTTTAAGCCTTGACGAAGCGGCACAGTAAATTTGCGACAAAAACCTGAAAGCTCTTTTGCTTCGTTGGTATCTGGGGTCTCAACTCTTAACTCACCAGCTTTAGTTACTCCCGCTAATGCAGCCACAATTGGCGTCATGCGATCAGTTTCTGGCAAGTCTTTTAATAAGTCATTTGCTGCAAACATTTGTCTAGCAAACACTAATGAGTTTAAGTCAATTTTTTTAGCTAGCTGCTCACCACCATCTTCTTCAAAGCATTGGTAAATAACATAGGCATCGTTGGTATTGGTTTTAACAAAACCACCAATATTCAAGTCAGCTGCGCGCTGTTGAATTTCTGCAGCACAATCTTTCTCATAGCCTGCACGGCAGAACAAAAATAGGTTTTTCATGGTGAACCTTAAGCTTCAATAACGCCGTTCAATAATAAATTGCGTTAGTGTGTACGAATAAAAATACAATAATGAGCTGCATTATACGCAACTTTACTGACACTGTGTAAATTGAAGATACAAAAAAAACAAAACAAAAAAGCAGCTGAAATGGTGTATTTCAGCTGCCTTGATTAAATAACGAATATTAAATTTTAAAGCTAACTGGCTTTAACGTCGTCATTTTGCTTAAAAATCGCCACCGCAAACAACAACCAGCCTAAAAGCATACAAAAACCGCCCATTGGCGTTATCGGACCAATCCATTTAGCCCCCGTAAATGCATACACATATAACGAACCTGAAAACAGCAATATGCCGACAAAAAACAAACCCGCTGCCCAATTAAGTAATTTTGAAGATATCCAATGGCCGGCAAATGCCACCGCAATGATCGCGAAGGTATGATAGAAATGATAATCAACACCTAGCTTAAAAATAGCGACAAGTTCAGGTGGGGCGATATTTTTAAGTCCATGAGCGCCGAAAGCACCTAACCCTACCGCTAAAAAACCGCTCAGTGTCGCTAACAATAACAAGCCTTTTTTCATTTCATTGCCTTTATAAATTCTACTATCATAAAAAGTGATTAAATCTGTGATGCCATAAACTGCTGACATTGTTTAACGCAGGCTTGCAGATTAGCCTCTAAACTTGTACCTGACGACTTCCTAGGTTTAAAACTATGATCGCCATCGGTAATCCACCCTAATGAGATTGATTCATCAATTGGCCAATTTGGGATTTCAGCTTTACCACCAAATTTATCTCGCTCCCCTTGCAACACCATCACTGGAATCGTGGCATTATTGATGGGGGCTAAACGTGGTTCGCCACCTTTAAGGGGCACAAACGGGTAACCTAAACACACTACGCCTTTGATAAGCTTTTTAACTTGCTCAAACTCTGGGTGGATTTCCACTTTAGCAATGTCACTTAACTCTGGGGTCATTAGCATAGCTGACATTCTGCCTCCCATGGATTTACCCATAAGGAATATATTTTCAGTGACCAAACTGCCGTCTTTAATTTGATTCAATACGTCGGCTAAAACTTGTTGATAGTAGTCAAGCAACTTAGGCGCTCTATCAGGCGGTCTTCTTTTTCCATCTTGCATGTTGGCTTGCATATACAAAAAATTAAACCGTAAAACTTGTACGCCTGTTTTAGCTAGGTCTTCCGCTACTTGCTCCATAAAATCTGAATGCATATTGGCGCCAGCGCCATGAGCAAATACCACTAAGGTTTTACTTGGCTCACCCAGTAAAATAGATTCAATGGCTTGAGTGGGTTTATTAGGTACTGCTTCATCAACTTTCATCATTGTTTCTATTACTGCTCATTAAGTTTGATTCTTGTACTAGTCACTGGAACCGTATTAGCCACCAGCCAGTAGTTCGCTACGGGATTCTTCAGCAAACATGTCCACCATCCACTCTCTAAACGCGGCCACCTTGCCAAGTTCTGAGTGATTTTGCTGACAAACAAGATAATATGCATCTTTGCTAACAAGCACTTCAGAAAAAGGACACACTAATCGACCGGCTTTAATATCAGGTCTTGCTAGTACGCTATAGCCCAGTGCCACACCTTGACCATGCGCCGCAGCCTGTAGCACAAGAGACGAATGACTGAAGATAGGGCCAGAGTTAACATTAATTTCACTAATCCCGCATTGTCTAAACCAAGCTTGCCAATCATGGCGGCTTGAGTCATGTAATAAGGTATGATTTTTTAAATCGCTAGGTTTCTCTAATGGTTTAGGACCACTCAACAATAAAGGTGAACATACTGGAATAAGCACTTCATTACGCAATTTGTCGGCGCGCAGTCCAGGCCAGTTTCCTTGGCCATAATAAATAGCCACGTCCACATCATCAGTTAACGAATCAGCTTCACTGTCCACGGCTTTAATTCGCACATCGATATCAGGATTTTTTTCGCTAAATTTTGCTAGCCTTGGCACAAGCCATTGAATAGCAAAGCTTGGTGACATACTTACGGTCAATGAACCTATCGCACTTCTGGCTAAAAGGCGGTCGGTTGAATCACCAAGTTGGATAAATATATCTTTAATATCGAGGAAGTAACTCTGCCCTTCTTCGGTTAATAGCAAAGAACGGTTTTTACGACGAAATAGTTTTAAGCCTAAAAAATCTTCCAATGCTTTAATTTGATGACTCACCGCCGCTTGAGTGACAAATAGCTCTTCTGCTGCACGAGTAAAACTCAAGTGTCTAGCAGCTGCTTCGAATGCTTTAACAGCATTTAAAGGTGGCAATCTTCTCGACATAGTGATCAATCTCTCGTTTTTTAATTAGTTTTTCTAATGATTATCGTTATTTTTTGTCGTTTGTAAAGAACACTCTGTTCGTTTAAATTATAACCATTGAAATTTAGTGAGTTGGACAATCTCAATATGGAAAAGAGGGAGTGTCCGACAGTGTGATTTGTCAGCCCGGAGGCGACCCTTTATGTTTAACTTAAAAACTTTAGCGACTGTAGCTTTACTCTCTTCTTTTGCTTTTGCTGCAAACGCAACTGATACCACCATTGATATCAGCGATCTTCAAGCTTCAATCAATGCTGAGTTTGAACAAAGCATGTCAGACATGCAAAAAGACATTGATGTTGATGTAAAAAGCACTTTAGTTGCCGACAAAGAAGACAAAACAACAGTGACCACAGCAGAAGTTCGCATTGCTGAATAATCTACTGTAAAAACAGTTTCAAAAAAACCGCATTAGCCAAATTTATGGTAATGCGGTTTTTTTATGTCTATTTATTAGCAATTATTTTACATTATCCAAGTTCGCTGATAAATCACTTAAAAAAATAGCCAAAGGCGTAATACCGTCGGCTATTTAATCTAATGATATTGTCTATGACATTATCCAAGTTCACTGATAAATCACTTAAAAAAAATAACCAAAGGCGTAATACCGTTGGCTATTTAATCTAATGATATTGTCTATGACATTATCGAAGTTCACTGATAAATCACTTAAAAAAAATAGCCAAAGGCGTAATACCGTTGGCTATTTAATCTAATGATATGGTCTATGACATTATCAAGCTGCGGTTAAGGACGATATACCTTAACGTTACTATAACCTTGCTCTGTTAGGTATAGTGCTTGAAGTTTACTCATCACGCCACGGTCACAATATAACAAATAGGTTTTCTGTTTATCTAAATCTGCAAACTGAGTTGCCAATTTAAAGAAAGGAATTTTCAAGATTTCAGTATCTGTAATTTTAAGCGGATTTTGCTCTTCTTCATCTTGAGCACGAATATCAATCACTACGTTACCATTATCGATAGACTCAACCGTTTCAGTTTCGCTTACAGTGGTTTCAACCTTTTCAGCAATCTGTTTAATATCGATAACTACCGCATCGTTAACAACACGATCAATTAAGTCTTCTGTAAATTTAAGTTCTTCAGCTTCAATTTTAGCTAATACAGCTTTCACTGTCGGCTTTTGCGAAATTACACCACAATATTCAGGAATCGCTTTAGCAAAGTCTTCTGTACCAATTTTGCGGCTTTCGTTAATAATGTCTTGCTTATCCATAGTGATAAGTGGACGTAAAATCAATAAATCAGTACAGCGGTCAATAACGTTAAGGTTCGTCAGTGTTTGACTAGAAACTTGACCTAAGCTTTCGCCAGTCACTAATGCTTGAATACCGTATTTTTCAGCAATTTTAGTCGCTGCACGCATCATCACACGCTTTAAGATTACGCCCATTTGGCCATTATCGATGCGTTCTAAAATCTCTTCGACTACTGGTTCAAAAGGCACAGTGATGAATCGCACTTTGTGTGATTCACCGTATTTTTGCCATAAGTGATAAGCAACCTGCTTAACGCCGATTTCATGTTGTGCGCCGCCTAAATTAAAGAAGCAATAGTGAGTACGTGCGCCTTTCTTAATAAACTGGTAACTGGATACGCCTGAATCAAAACCACCTGAAATAAGAGACAGCACGTCTTCTTGAGTCGCCATTGGGAATCCGCCTAACCCTTCAATACGACGTACAACCATATAAAGCTTTTCATGATCGATTTCTAAGTTTACCGTCATGTCAGGATTTTTAAGCTTAACGCCTGTGGCTTCAGTGTGTTGATTTAACCCACCGCCAACATAACGTTCAACTTCAATAGAGTTAAAATCATGCTTACCTGTGCGCTTAACACGAACACAGAAAGTTTTACCTGCAAGCTCATCTTTATAAACAGGCAATACTTGCTGGTAAATATCATCTATCGATTCAAAGCTGTATTCATCAACTTGGATGACATGTGCAATACCTGGAATGCATTCTAAACGCGCAGAAATAGCATCAACTCTTGCTTGTTCATCACTAGCTACGTGGATCATGATGCGATCCCATTGGCGTTGCACTCTTACATCTTCATCGACTTTTTTAAGTACATTGCGAATGTTTGTTTCAAGGATTTTAGTAAAACGCATTCTAACGGTTTTACTTTTCATCATGATTTCTGGGTATAGCTTTACGATAAACTTCATTGGACTTCCGCGGGCATCTGATTCGGTATAAGCCTCATTAGCACTAATAATCTGTCGCTTTAAAGTCGTTCTCTTTGGTTATTTGAGAGCTCACTTTTAGCTTCAATATTGGTGTAAACAGGCATAAAAACGATGACTAGTAAGGTGACTAGTCATTTAAGGGCGGGATTATAGCAAAAATTGGCTATTTACCAAACACATTAAATAGCGTTACGCAGACTGTAACCAGTTTGTGTGAGTTAACCTAAATTCAATAAAAAAGCCGCTTAATAAAAGTGCATGACTATTATTAAAACGGCCTTTAAATGTCCATTTAAAACTTGTTTAAAATCACTTAGCTGTTCGAAAACAGATAAAACCATAAGTAGACCAAAACTAAAACTCAGTCATCACTGCTCAGGAACAGGAATCGCTTCAATCTCTCTAGACTCTTTAGCTTTACCTTGTTCAATGGCAATTTCAACTCGGCGGTTTCGACTTCTATTTTGATTAGAATCATTTGGCACTAATGGCGCATTTGATGCCATTCCAACCACTTGCATCCTAGATTCATCAAATCCTGTTACTTTGGCAAGCTCATGTGCCACAGCAACAGCCCGTTTACTGGATAAGTCCCAATTCGAACTGTAAAGCTCATTACTTATGTGCATACCATCTGTGTGGCCGGAGACAGTTATTATTCCTGGTACATCTTTCAATAAATCACCAATAGAGCGTACAACAGGTTTAAACCGTGGTTGCAAAAACCCAGAGCCCGAGGCAAACGAGCCTTTCTCGCGAATACGAATAATAATTTGTTGGCCTAATGATTCAATTTCGATTGCTCCATCTACAATTTCTTCATTCAACTGCTCAGCCATCTTTTTAACTTGGTCGTTAATGTTTTCTTGCTCAGATGACGCTTGAGATTGTTGAGCTTGCGCTTGCTGTTGCGCCGTTGCTGCCGCATTGCCGCCTCTATCTTCACCTTGTTGCTTTTGCACCCCACCAGCACTGGCATCATCACCCGCTTGGTACTCAATGGTTTGCTGGGTCATTTCATTGGTTTGTTGATTGATAATTTCAATCGGTGTGGGGTCGGGTTTGCCGGGGCGAAACTCCAGCGCAATCACAGAAGTCCCTTTAGGAATGTCTTTCACTTCTACTTTATTTTGTACACCAAAAGCGTACTTCATCGACCCTGCAATTTGTTTAAACTTCATCACATCCATTTCAGAGAATGCTAGCAATAAAACGAAGAAACACATCAACAATGACATCAGATCAGCAAATGTAGCTAACCATAATGGGGCTCCAGGAGGGGGACAATTACACTTGGCTTTCTTAGCCATGAGTTATTCTCCATCCGTTGTATCAATTTGACGTTGTTTTTCTGATAAATAGTTTTTAAGAAAGCCTTCAATAACACGGGGGTTTTGACCATCTTGAATCGCTAGAACCGCATCCATAATCAAATTACGATTAAGTAATTCTTCACTCATTCTTAATTGCAGTTTATCAGCAATGGGAATTGCAATCATGTTGGCGATGATGGCGCCATACAGTGTGGTTAATAATGCAACGGCCATTGAGGGACCGATAGATTTAGGATCATCCATATTCGATAACATGGCAACAAGTCCAATAAGTGTACCAATCATCCCCATTGCAGGTGCAACATCACCGAGGGACTTAAAAATACCTATACCTGTTTTATGACGCTCTTCGGTTAATGCAATATCCTTTTCAAGCGCCTCACGAACCACATCACCATCGTGACCATCTACCAACATATCAACCGCTTTTTGCATAAAGCTGTTGGTGATTTGTGCTTCTTCCAATGCAAGGAATCCACCTTTACGTGCAGCGTCGGCCATATTAACCGATTGTTCAATTAAGTCTTCAGGCTTATCAATTTTAAACATAAAGGCTTTGGCGCCAATTTTAACCGCCCCAAGAAATTGCTTTAAATTGTACTTCATCATTACGACGAATAATGAACCAATAAATACGATCATCACTGACGGCACATCAACAAAGATTGAAATACCACCACTGCTGACCATAGACCCAATAATAAAAGCAAAGGCTCCGATCAAACCTATTAGGGTTGCTAAATCCACAATTTCTCCTTGATTGCAGTCTTTAAATGCTGCCGTACTGACTGATAACCATTAACATGATTAACCGCGTTATGAATATCAATGTAACACCCTGAGTGACAGGGATAATAGTTCAAATAACAAAAAAATACTCTATTCGCAGCATTCTAATAAAAAATGACCAGTTGTGATAAAAATTCCATCAATTCTTATTTATAAAACGATTGTCTTAATGAAGAAGAATATTATTAGTCGATTAAGGAAACTGGCATTCGTTATAGTTATCGGTCAAACTTAGCCCAAGTTTAGATATTTTTTATTAATTGTATAATTTTTCAGTCACAAAGCGTGCTATTGAGCAAATAAACTACGACACAATTTGACCCTTAGCCCGCCCTGATATACCTTGTCCTCCGCACAACAGAAGGAATAATAATTGTGGCAAAAAAACCTGAGAATCTTAGTTTTGAAGAGTCCTTATCGGAGCTTGAAAACATCGTTGCAGATCTTGAGCAAGGTGAAGTCACACTAGACAGTGCCCTCAAACAATTTGAGCGTGGAATTAAGCTGGTTCGTCAAAGCCAGTCCAAGCTTGAACAAGCACAACAGAAAGTATCAATTTTATTGGATGAAGACGATACCAACCTGAGCCCATTTACCGTTGAAGGCGAATAAGCGTGTTAGCCCAAGCAATTGAAAAGTATCAACAACGTGTCGACAACGTTCTACGAAATAAACTCGCAGAACTCGATGACACGGCACCTGAATTAAAAGCAGCCATGACCCATGGTGCTTTATTGGGTGGCAAGCGTATTCGTCCTTTTATGGTTTACAGTATCGGCGAAATGCTAGGCGCAAAAATAGAACACCTAGACAATGCTGCGGCAGCAATTGAATGCATTCATGCCTATTCATTAATTCATGACGATTTACCTGCTATGGATGATGACGCGCTCCGCCGTGGTCAGCCTACCGTGCATATTGCTTTTGATGAAGCCACAGCAATCCTTGCTGGTGATGCACTGCAAACACTCGCTTTTGAACTTATTTGTCAGCCAAGTGACGATATTACGCCACCTCAACAACTCGCTATGGTAACTGCCCTTGCAAAAGCTTCGGGTTACAGTGGGATGTGTGGCGGGCAAGCAATTGATCTTAGTTCAACCAATAAGCGTATAAATCTTGAACAGCTAACCCAGCTACATAATAAAAAAACGGGGGCGCTTATTAGCTGCGCAGCAGAACTTGCATTAATTGCAGCTAATGCTAACCAAGACGAACAAAATATGATTCGAGAGTTCGCCGCTAATATCGGCTTAGCTTTCCAAGTTCAAGATGACATTTTAGATATTACTGCCAGTACTGAAGAGCTGGGTAAGCCTCAAGGCAGTGATGAAGAAGCCAATAAGAGCACCTTCCCGCGCTTACTTGGACTTGACGGTGCGAACAAATGCGCCGAGCAACTAATTAACGATGCACTATCAGCGCTGGCCAATTTGACCTACAATAGCCAGTTAATTGCAGACTTCGCCCGCTATATCATTGCGCGAAGATTATAAAAGAGACAGTTTATCTCCTTATGAGTTTCGATAATTCTCAATTTCCCGTATTAGCTCAAGCCAATACGCCTGAAGATTTAAAAAAGCTGCCTCAAGGCATGCTGCCACAACTATCTGATGAGTTAAGACAATTCTTACTCAAGTCAGTGAGTAACTCTAGTGGCCATTTTGCTTCAGGACTGGGTACTGTTGAATTAACAGTAGCGCTTCACTATGTCTACAACACCCCTTTTGATCGTGTTGTATGGGACGTAGGTCATCAAGCGTACCCGCACAAAATTCTGACTGGTCGTCGCGATCAGATGCACACCATACGTCAAAAAAATGGATTACATCCTTTCCCTTGGCGCGAAGAAAGCAAGTACGACACTTTTAGTGTTGGCCATTCTGGCACTTCTGTTAGTGCTGCTCTAGCGATGGCAGTTACTGCAGAGAAAGAACAAAAAGATCGTAAAGTTGTTGCCGTCATTGGTGACGGTGCTATGACCGGTGGTATGGTGTTTGAAGCCATGAACCACGCAGGCGATCTGCACAATGACATGCTAGTGGTATTAAATGACAACGAGATGTCAATTTCTGAAAACGTTGGTGCGTTAAACAACCATTTAGCTCAGCTAATGTCTGGTCGTTTTTATACCACCATTCGTGAAGGTAGCAAGAAAGTGCTTAAGGGCATGCCTGTCATCAAAGAAATGGCTAAACGTACTGAAGAACACCTTAAAGGCATGGTCGTACCCGGTACCCTATTTGAAGAGTTAGGCTTTAATTATATTGGCCCTATTGATGGCCACGATGTTGACTCTTTAGTTGAAACCCTGCGAAATATGCGTGATCTTAAGGGGCCGCAAATATTACATATCATGACTAAAAAAGGTCGTGGATATGAGCCCGCTGAAAAAGATCCTATTGGCTGGCATGCAGTCCCTAAATTTGATCACACCCAATTTAGAAAACCTAAAGCTAAACCGACTTCACCAACCTTTTCACAAGTGTTTGGTAAGTGGCTATGTGACGTTGCTAAAGAAGATGAAAAACTGTTAGCTATCACTCCAGCCATGCGTGAAGGTTCGGGAATGGTCGAATTCTCGCAAAAATTCCCTAAACAATACTTTGACGCTGCAATTGCAGAACAACATGCTGTTACCTTAGGTGCGGGTTTTGCTTGTGAAGGCTTCAATGCTGTTGTCGCTATCTATTCGACGTTCTTACAACGTGGTTATGACCAAATCATTCATGATGTGGCATTACAACGTTTACCGGTATTATTCGCTATTGACCGTGGTGGTATTGTCGGAGCAGATGGACCAACTCACCAGGGCGCGTTTGATTTAAGCTTTTTACGTTGTGTACCTAACATGGTGATAATGGCACCATCTGATGAAGATGAATGTCGCCAGATGCTGTATACCGGTTATCGTTATAAAGATGGTCCTACGGCAGTTCGTTACCCTCGTGGTAGCGCTACAGGTATCGAGCAAACGGAAGCGATGACAGCCTTGCCTATTGGTAAAGGCTTAATTAAACGTCAAGGCTCTGACAGCAACGCCCCAAGTATTGCCATCATTAACTTTGGCACCACTTTAGCAGCGGGTCTTGAAGCTGCAGAAGCATTGGATGCAACCGTTGCAGATATGCGCTTTGTTAAACCACTAGATGAAGCGCTACTGGCTGAACTTGCAAACAGTCACGACATTATCGTAACCCTTGAAGAAAACGCCATTATGGGCGGTGCGGGTAGCGGTGTAATCGAGGCTTTGCAAAAAATGAAAATCATCAAGCCAGTGCTACAAATTGGTTTACCTGATGAATTTATTAAGCACGGCGCACCAGACGAAATAATTCAAGAATTAAAACTTGATGGCGCTGGCGTACTAGAACAAATTCAACAATATATTGGCTAAGATTCAATATAAATCAGCCACAAAAAAAGGACTGCCATGCAGTCCTTTTTTATCATTTTAAATAGGTAATTTGCTTAACTTTACATCAAACTACCCAATCAAATATCTTGCAAGCTTTACACTTCAGCCGCTAATGCTTTAATAACTTATTATGTATTAAATATCTTATGCTTTAGTTGCTTATGCTTTAGTTGCTTATGCTTGAGTATCTACGCTTGGGCCGCCTTGCGAAACCATAACCATAGCAGGGCGCAATAAACGTGAGTTTAATGTGTAGCCTTTTTGCATCACTAGCATAACAGTGTCTTTCGGGTATTCGGCACTTGGTTGCATACCGATAGCCTGATGATGCTCAGGATTAAATGCATCACCTAACGGGTTAACTTGTACCACACCAAATTTCTCAACAGAGCTTAAGAAACCTTTCATCGTTAAATCAACGCCTTCAACAATAGCTTTAGTCGCTTCATCTTCAGGGTTAACCCCCGTTAACGCACGCTCCATGTTGTCTAACACAGGTAAAAGTTCGTTTACAAACTTCTCTAAGGCGAAAGCTCGTGCTTTTTCTACATCTTTTGCTGCGCGAGTACGGATGTTTGCCGTCTCTGCAGCAGCACGAATTTCAACATCTTTACGATCAGCTAGTGCTGCTTGAGATTCCGCAAGTTGTTGTTCTAATGCTTCAATTTTAAGATTAGCTTGAGTTAACTCATCAACTTCTTGTGTTGCTTCAGCTTCAACTTCTGTTTCAACATCAGTGATTACTTCTGCATCAATTACTTCTTGATCTGCTTTATTCGACTCGTTGCTCATTTTCACTCCAGCTAAAAATGCTTTGTTTCTGATTACTATGGGCATATTATGGGGATCAATTTCTTTGTTTCAAGCCTTTGAGCAAATCAAATACTAATATGACCAAAAAGTTCCAAACAATTGGCCTTATCGGCAAACCACATCACCAAGGTACAAACCTCACTTTGAAGCGTTTGCATCATTGGTTGTCTATGCAAGGCTTTGAGATTTTAGCTGAAGAGCGAGTGGCATCTGAACTCAAAGTTGATATTGAATCCGTTGATTTAACTGAATTAGGTGAGCGTTGCGATCTAGCCATCGTCGTGGGTGGTGACGGTAATATGTTAGGTGCAGCCAGAGTATTGGCAAGATACGATATTGCAGTGATCGGTGTTAACCGTGGCAACCTAGGCTTTTTAACTGATTTACCGCCAGATAATTTTGAAGAGTCTCTGTCTAAAGTGTTAGATGGTCAATACGACACAGAATATCGATTTTTACTGGAAGCTGAGGTTCATCGTCATGGAATGCTCAAATCAAGTAATACAGCAGTGAATGAAGCAGTCTTGCATCCAGGGAAAGTTGCCCACATGATCCAGTTCGAGGTCTATATCGATGACCAGTTCATGTATAGCCAACGTGCAGACGGTATGATTGTATCTACCCCGACAGGCTCGACGGCTTACTCGCTTTCTGCCGGAGGCTCGATTTTAACCCCTAACCTCCAAGCATTGATATTAGTGCCGATGTTTCCCCATACACTCTCTTGCAGACCTATTGTTGTTGATGCTAGTAGCACTATTAAACTGGTTGTATCGCCAGACAATGGTGAAAACTTAGAAGTAAGTTGTGATGGTCATGTGCATTTGTCAGTACTTCCAGGCGATGAGATTTTAATTAGTCGTAGCGAAGACAGATTAAGAATGATCCACCCCAAAGGTCACAATTACTTTAATGTATTACGTGCAAAGTTAGGCTGGGGCAGTAAGTTGTTTTAGCCCTTTTTATTAAAACGAGAACAATCTTCATTTCAAGGTAAAGCTAACTTGAACAATAGGAAGACTTATACTGCAATAAGCCTTCCAGTCAGGAAATTAATCTTAATGGCTAATCTCCTGCGGTTATCTATTTCGTGATGGTTGTTCTATTTCATCAAGGTTAATATCTCTCGTAACAGCTATTCTATTGCAAAACTCGCTAACAGTTGTTGAGTAAGCTTTGTTTCATCTAATGGCGCTAATGCAATAATCTCGATACGTGAGTCCATGGTTTCATCTAGCTCCGACACAGACAGTTTTTTATCTACCATGTTAAAACCTGCAATGCCGTCTTCGGTTATCATCACCGCTTTCAACCTGACAATATCTTGCTCAATTAATTGATTAATGAACTTTATCAAGGCATCGAAATCGAAGCATAACCTTGGCTCGAATATCCAACCAATACTATAAGCACCCTCGCCTTCATTAGCTTTTAACCAGTACCCCAACTGATTAAATTCAATAATCTGTTTTTCTGGCTCTGTAGTTGCATTTGAGTGAAATATCGAAGTGGATTGAGGGCTTACCTTTTTTATTAAACCTAACGGCTGTGTTTTTCTTATCACAGGGGTATGTGACTCATTAAGTGCCATAAACAAATTTGTTATTGCGTTAACACTCGTTGAACTGACTAAAGACTTATTCGGCTCAAATTGCTCTAAAAATATTTTCAAGTCATCAAGTTCTTGTTGCTCATATAAATCGACCTTGCTGGCATAAATAATATCTGCGATTTGCAGTTGCTGATTAAAGTTCTCGTTTTCACAATAACGTTCATCCAATATTTTACGCGCATCGACCACACAGACGGTCTGGTTCACTTTTAATACTTGTTGATTAAACTCATTAGTGAGCACTTTTAAGATTTCAGCTGGATGTCCTAAACCTGTTGGCTCAATGAACAAGCGATCAGGCTTAGCTTTTTGAATAAGTTGATTAATAGCAACTTGTGTAGGAATACCTGCAGCGCAGCAAAGACAGCCACCAGCGACCTCTTTAATCACAATGTCATCACCAGTATTTACACCACCAATAAGCCCTGCATCGATTCCTATCTCACCAAATTCATTGACTAATACTGCCCAGGTTTCGTTTTGCGGTTTTAACTTGAGTAAAGATAAAATAAGGCTGGTTTTACCTGCTCCTAAAAAGCCAGTAATAATGTTGGTATTAATTCGTTTGAGGATCACGCTGTAACTTCCCTGTTCTAGATGGCTAAAAAAAATACTTACTTAGCTTTTTTAGCGTATTTGCCTTGACGCGTCGGCTTAGATTTATCACTGCCTCGATTTCCACTTGGTCTTTTATGCTTAAAAGATTTTTTTGGTTTTACTACTTCCACGTCGCGATACCTTGCAGGTAAAGGTGCTCCAGCTTCATAACCAGGGTGAATATGAATATCTAGTTGAGTATTAATTAATGCTTCAATATCAGCTAATAAATCCATTTCGTTTTGTGCCACTAACGATATTGCCTCGCCAGCTAAGCCAGCACGGCCAGTTCGTCCAATACGGTGGACATAATCTTCAGGCTCAGGTGGTAATTCAAAGTTAATGACTAAAGGTAGAGCTTCGATATCTAGCCCCCTGGCAGCCAAATCAGTCGCAATCATCACTCTTAGTTTGCCAGACTTAAATTCCTCTAGCGCTCTATTCCTTGCACCTTGGGTTTTATCGCCATGAAAAACAGCGGCTTTAATACCATCTAATTTCAATTCTTTTAACAGATGCTCAGCCGTTTCTTTCATGCTGGTAAACACCATGACTTGCTGCCAATTATTACGGCCAATAAGTTCTGACAATAATTCCGCTTTGCGTCTTTTATCCACTTGAAACACAGATTGAGAAACTGTATCCGCTGTCGTTTGATTCGATACATGCACAAACTCAGGTTCATTCAGCATTTTTGCAGCTAAGCTTTTTACAGCTTCTGAATAGGTCGCTGAAAACATCATGGTTTGATGCTGGCGATTAACTAAACGTTTTACCTTTTCAATGTCTTTAACAAAGCCTAAATCCAGCATACGGTCAGCTTCATCTATCACCAAATGAGTGACAAACGATAAATCCAATTCATGTTGACCGATAATGTCAAATAAGCGACCTGGCGTAGCAACAAGGATATCTACACCTTTCGTTAGCGCTTTACGCTGTGGGTTGATACTGGCGCCACCATAAACAGCAACGCTTTCAAACGGAAGAAACTGTGCGTAATTAACAATATTCTGTTCAATCTGAATGGCGAGCTCACGAGTCGGTGTCATGATCAATACGCGCAGCCTTTGCCAAGCTGTTTTATTGTCTTGCTCGCTAAGCTGTTGCTCTAATAAAGACAATAACGGTAATGAGAAAGCTGCAGTCTTACCTGTTCCAGTTTGAGCACTGGCTAAAATATCTTTTCCATCAATGGCCAATGGCATCACAACCTGCTGCACTGGCGTCATGCAGTCATAACCACAAGCCGTTACTGCATCTAATATAGGCTGTGAAAAGCCAATTGAATCAAAAGTCATATGTTTCTCTAATATACACTACCAATAATGGCGTCATTGTAACGGTTAAAGCCTATTTTTGCGATTTATTCACAAGCTTTATAGTCGATCCCCTTAAACACAGAAGTAATCTCAAATTAGCCATTTACCTATATTTTAAATGCGTAACTAAAATCTTCATTATAACTTTAGCTATTCTTTATTAATCCCTATTAATCTTTAGGAAATGACTAATCCCTCTCGAAGTAACAGTTTGTATCTTGTGTGATTTCCTATTGCAATTAACACCTCATTTAAGCAACATTGCAGCTACAAAAACAAAACAATAAAGGCCTGAAATGAAATTGTTGTACCCTTTGCTATTTGCACTGACGTTATCTGCCTGCGGTGGAAGTTCAGATTCAAGCTCTCCAGCTCCTATCGATCCAGATCCCGTTCCACCAGTTGAAGATAAAGAACTACAGGCTGATGTCTGTTATTTGATGTCTACGACCCTTGGGGATATGACACTGGCAATTGATACAACCAATACCCCAATCACAGGGCAAAACTTTAAACGTTATGTAGATGATAAGTTTTATGATGGCACTATCTTCCACCGAGTGATCCACAATTTTGTATCTCAAGGTGGTGGATTTACTACGGGCTTAGTTGCTAAACCTGGTTATGACCCAATCGAACTAGAAACAAACCTAGGCCTAACTAATGCTCACTACACTCTTGCAATGGCAAGAACCAGTGAAGCAAACTCAGCGACTTCTCAGTTTTATATCAATGCGTTAACTAACACTGACCTTGATTATCAAAATAGTACAAATCCTGGTTACGCTGTTTTTGGTCAAGTCATCGAAGGTTTAGATGTGGCAGATCAAATCAATATCGTTAGCACAAGTAACGATGTTCCTATTACTGAAATTGTTATCAATAGTGTGACTGAAGCGAATTGCCCAGCAATGTAAATATCTTAAGCTCTTCTGATTAGAACACTTCAAATGCCTATAACTAATTAAGTTGTAGGCATTTTTATTTTCTTCATAAATATGCGTTAGTTCAAACCTAAATAGCAAAATTAGCGCTACCTCCCCATTTGGTATTAAAACTACAAAACCACACAAAACAAGTATGAATATATGATTTTCATCACAAAAAGCAGTGCGTTTGGTTGTTACTTTAACGACAGAAAAGAATTTTATCATTTATAAACTTACGCGTTAAAGAGGTCCATTATGGCTACTAAATTTTTTATCCCAAGTGTTAATGTAATTGGTCAAGGCGGTGTTGACGATGCAATTAATGACATTAAAACCTTAGGGTTTAAGCGTGCATTAATCGTGACTGATACGCCACTGGTTAAAATCGGATTGGTGGAAAAGGTCACCAGTAAACTCATTGATAATGGCATTGCCGTTTTTGTGTTTGACGGAGTGCAACCTAACCCAACTATGGGGAATGTTGAGGCTGGTTTAACCATGCTAAAAGCTCACGAATGTGACTTTGTGATTTCTCTAGGCGGTGGTTCTCCGCACGATTGCGCCAAAGGCATTGCTTTAGTGGCAACTAATGGCGGTAAAATTAGTGACTATGAAGGGTTAGACATGTCAGCTAAGCCGCAATTACCGCTTGTTGCGATTAACACAACTGCTGGTACTGCTAGTGAAATGACGCGTTTTTGTATCATTACCGATGAGAAACGTCATATTAAAATGGCTATCGTCGATAAAAATACTACGCCAATTTTATCAGTTAACGATCCTGAGTTAATGATAGAAAAACCTGCTGCATTGACAGCTGCAACAGGTATGGATGCTTTAACCCATGCAATTGAAGCATATGTTTCTATCGCTGCAACACCAATCACCGATGCTTGTGCAATCAAAGCTATTGAGTTAATCCAAGCAAACTTAATTAATGCTGTTGAGCAAGGCGATAACATTGATGCTCGCGAGCAAATGGCTTACGCACAGTTTTTAGCTGGAATGGCATTTAACAATGCTAGTTTGGGCTATGTTCACGCTATGGCTCATCAATTAGGCGGTTTTTACGACTTACCGCATGGCGTTTGTAATGCATTGCTATTACCACATGTACAAGCGTACAACGCAAAAGTAGTACCTGCGAAGTTAAAAGATATTGCCAAAGCAATGAGCGTTGATATTGCAGAACTGAGTGATGTGCAAGGTGCAGAAGCGGCAATTGATGCAATAAAAGCTTTATCTGTCGCAGTCAATATTCCGGCTAACCTGACTGAGTTAGGCGTTAACCCTGAGGATATTCCTGTCCTTGCTGACAATGCACTAAAAGATGCTTGTGGTTTTACTAATCCTAAACAAGCAACCCACGCTGAGATTTGTGAAATATTTACTAACGCACTATAAATATAAAGTGACTACACTATACATAACAACTATATGACCTGACGATTATATTGAGTTGTATGGTATTGAGTAGTCACATTTTAATATAGAAATAGCATTAGTTATCGGCTTTATTAGATATTCGATTAAATAATTTGCGATAACTAAAGCCGCAAGATAGCCATAAATGTCGCTTTATAAAGGAATCACTATGCACATTTGAATGTAAATGTGCATAGGTTTCTACTTGGAAAGTTTTATAGTTGAATTTTCAGCGTTCAATATATGTAGATCAAGCTGCGCGGTACAAAAAACAGGCGTTAGCGCACTTCACGAAAATCATTAAGCAACTGATATTTAACAACTAAAAAAGTTAACGCCAGAACATTTGTTAACTAGATCTAACTTCTATAAATAACCGTTGACCAAAGTTAAATTAGCGGTCTATGATGAATTACATTCTTAAAAAAGTAGGTAAGCTATGACAGCAATCACTCACGTGTACAACTACACCGTAAGATGTCCTCATTACAAAGAAAACGAAAAACCAGCCAGCTGGTTAAATCATATCGAAATCAATCAATCTAGTGAAATCGCATTAAACAGAATCACAAAGTGGCATGATGAACCTGGTACAAAAGCTTTTGAAAACGGTGAGTTTGTCGTAAGAAAATCCAACACCGATGATACTTATTACGCGATGCAAAGTGACCGAATGTTCAACAATGCTCATTCCCTTGTTACCTTTAAAATATTTTTAGATAAATGTTGTCAGGATGCAGATCCTGAAAAGATTATCGCTCACCTTATTGAAGACTATAATGGTCGCCTTGCTAAAGCACAGGATTCATAGTCATAACTTTCTACGTAGCGATTCATACATAAAACAACGTAGTTAAACTGATGCCGACAAGTTTTCGCTTGTCGGTTTTGTTTTTAAGGTCACATAACTAATCACTGTTAAATAAAGTGATCGATTTCTCATTTATAAAATCTCATCTAATATTCGGTCACACTTTGATGAACTATTTAAGACGAACATTCACTGTTTAATATATAAACACGTCTATATAAATTTCTTAGTCTCCAACTAACATCAAATCCAGCAACACGCTCTGCCGATTTAAACTGATGTTCAAAGATTTAGCGTAAACGCTATGTTGTTGATTTAACTCTTATGGCTAGTTAGCCACACAAATCAACTCATTCTCAATGATGCAATCAACCAAAATTAACTAAGTCACTCCTTGGGTAATTAGGCTATTGATATAAGAAATTTTACCCAATTCTATTTAATCTCAAGTAAACAAGTAAAGGAGCATCACGTGATGCAAGCAGTTCCAAATATCGTCATCATAGGTGGCGGCGCAGGCGGTATGGAAATCGCCACAAAACTTGGCCGTAAAGTTGGCAAAAAAGGCAAAGCAAAAGTCACCTTAATTGACTGCGCAGAAAGTCATGTTTGGAAACCCTTATTACATGAGGTCGCAACAGGTGCACTTGATATTGGTCTTGATGCCATTAGCTATCGAGGCCATGCATCAGATCATGGTTATCATTTTCAGCAAGGGGCGATGATAGATATTAATCGCGAAGAAAAGCACATTATTCTTGCTCCAATTAATGATGAAGAAGGCCAAGAACTACTTCCAGCACGTAAAATCCCATACGATTATGCAGTTATCGCCATTGGCAGTGTTGCTAATGACTTTAAAATTCCAGGTGTTAAAGAACATAGCTTGTTCTTAGACAACACTGAGCAAGCCATGTCTATTCGTAAAATTTTACTGAATAAATTCATGCGTTATGCAAGTCATCATCAACTTGACGAAAAAATCAAAATTGCAGTGGTTGGCGCAGGTGCAACGGGGGTTGAAATGTCAGCCGAAATGCATCACGCAGTTGAACAGCTAAGTGGCTTTGGTTATAAAATTGATACAAGCCTACTTGAAGTGACATTAATCGAAGCTGATGAACGTATTCTGCCAAAAGTCGATAAAGTCGAAATATCAAACTCTGTCACCCGCGAGCTTAAGCAGCTGGGTGTGAATGTGATGACCGATACTCGTATCACGGAAGTGAGTCCAGAAGGTTTATCAACCACTAATGGCAACCTCATTCCTTCAGATATGGTTATTTGGTCAACCGGTGTAAAAGCACCTGACTTTTTGAATAATATTGGTGGCCTTGAAAGCAACCATATTAACCAAGTAATGGTGAAGCAAAACATGCAAACTACACTTGATGACACCATTTTCTCAATTGGCGACTGTGCAGCTTGTCCGCAAGACGATGGCAGCTGGGTGCCTCCTCGCGGTCAATCAGCTAGGCAAATGGCATTGATGACAGCAGACAACATCATTTTGATGTTGGATGGTAAAGAGCCCATTAATAAATACGTATATAAAGATTTAGGTTCACTGGTTAACTTATCAAAGTTTCATACAGTGGGTAACTTGATGTCATTCATGGGTGGCGGTGTGTTAGTGGAAGGTAAGATTGCACGCTTTGTATATACTTCGCTATACCGTCGTCATTTGATTGAATTACATGGTGTGGTAAAAGGCACCTTGATGATGCTAGCCAAGGGTATTGGTCGAATTATTCACCCACACTTAAAACTACATTAGTATAGCGTTTTAGCACCTAGCTTAAATTTGTATCGAGTTTAGTCGTAATCACGATAAATTAAAAAGCCAGCTCCAATCTCATTGAAGCTGGCTTTTACATACCAAGCAGGTTAAGCCGCATTGGCTCTAATACCGTGAGGAACTGGCAACCCTCTTTCATTGATGTTGACGAATACCACTTTATCCACAAAAGCGATTGGCGCATTATTAAAGCTATTCCGTACTTTACAGCGAAGAGTGATCGAGCTTTGTCCCAAACTAATCACTTCCATTCCAAACTCAATCACATCCCCAAGCTTTGCTGGACTCATGAAGTTAATCTCAGAAACCAATTTAGGCATTAACAATTTACTGTGCATTTCACAGCGGGCAAAAAGCGATGTTTCTTGATTCAACCAACATAATAATTGGCCGCAACAAAGGTTTTTATCAGAATTTAAATCAATAGGTTTTACAATATGACGGCTTATATATTCCATTATATTGATCCTTACATTATGAATACCCCTAAAGAGGTAGCAAGAACGATACCATCATGCTAAATAATTGATATTAAAGATCTTACAAAAAACACGCTTTTAGAGTATTCATATTGTTGAACTAACTAGAAGCAGATTTTATAACCTTTGCACCAAAAAAAAGCATAACCTCTAATGAGTTATGCTTTGTAAGCGATTCAAGGTTACAGCTTTCGTTTACTTGACTATCGACTACTTAATGATCGATTACTTAACAACCGATTGTGGTAAGCAAGTTTTTAACGCATCAATGAAAGTTAAAATGTCTTGTCGACTGATATCTTTATGCGTAACAAAACGTAATGAGTAAGTAGCACTAATCAGTATCCCCTGCTGCGCTAATAACAAGGTTAAATGGTTTACATCGTAGCGTTTATCTAATTCTGCAAAAACCATATTGGTCTGTACTTGTTTAACATCAACACTTAATTCAGGCATTTCAGCTAAATGTTGCGCGAGTAAAGCAGCATTATCATGATCCTCAGCTAATCGCTCGACTTGATCCGTAATTGCAAGTTCTGCTGCAGCAGCAATGACCCCAGCTTGACGCATTCCGCCACCGAGCATTTTACGCCATCGCACGGCTTTGTTAATTAACCGCTCATCACCTAATAAAATTGAACCTATAGGTGCTGCTAAGCCCTTTGATAAGCAAATAGACACAGAATCAAAGTATTGAGTAATCTCGCTTATTTGAACATTTTGAGCAACCGCAGCGTTAGCAACGCGCGCGCCATCTAAATGGATTTTCAAACCTCGATTGAACGCTAAAGTTTGCGCATCGGCTAAGTATTGTAGCGGTAACACTTTACCACCAATGGTATTTTCAAGACTCAACAAACGAGTTTGCGCAAAGTGAACATCATCAGGTTTTATTGCTGCTTCAATGTCGGTAAATAAGATACTACCATCAGCTTGATTATTAAGAGGCTGGGGCTGAATACTGCCTAACACCGCAGCACCGCCACCTTCAAACTTGTAATTGTGAGCTTGTTGACCACATAAATACTCGTCACCGCGCTCGCAATGGCTCATAAGCGCTAATAAGTTCGCTTGAGTACCCGAACTTACGAATAAGGCGCTATCAAAGCCAAAACGCTCTGCAGCCATATCTTGTAAACGGTTAACGGTAGGGTCATCACCATAAACATCATCACCAACCTCAGCTTGAGCCATGGCTTTACGCATAGCATCTGTAGGTTTAGTCACGGTATCACTTCGAAAATCTATCATGTTTATTCTCAACTACATCAAGCTCGTTTAAAAGCAGTTTAAAATTATAAAAAACTCATTCTACCTTAAAAAATATTACCCGCGCTGAGTTAAATGTTGCAAACAAAAAAGCCAGCATTTAATGCTGGCTTTATTTATGTGTATTCAATGTTACTGAGCTGGCATATCTTTTAAATGTAGATCCATTTGCGGGAATGGAATCTCAATATTCGCAGCATCTAGCGCATTTTTAATTTGCTCTAGTAACTCAAAATGAGCTGGCCAGTAATCAGCAGTATTAACCCATGGGCGAACCACAAAGTTAATAGAACAATCTGCTAATTCACCAAGTGCAACTGTGTAAGCAGGATCTTTAAGTACATATTGATTACTGTCTAATACAGAAGAGATAACTTTCTTGGTTTCTGCAATGTCAGAGGTGTAACCCACGCCGATAACCAAATCAACTCGACGTGTTTCTTTAGTTGAGTAGTTGGTAATTGTGCCGTCCATCATCGCTGAGTTTGGCGCAATAATAGTTTTATTGTCACCTGTGCGAAGTTTAGTAGAGAAAATAGTAATTTCTTCAATCACACCAGCAACACCAGCTGCCTCAACAAAATCACCTACACGGCACGGACGGAAGATAACCATCAACACACCAGCAGCGAAATTTGACAATGAACCTTGAAGCGCTAAACCAACAGCAAGACCTGCGGCACCAATAACAGCGACAAGAGAAGCAGTTTGGACTCCAATCTGCCCTAAAGTTGCAATGATGGTAAATACAAACACCAATCCCCAAACTAAATTGCCAACAAATGAAGCCACTGTTTCATCAATTTTACGGCCTAACATCATTTTTGTTGTTAGTTTTTTAGCCACATTAGCAAGATATTTACCGACGATAAATATCACAATCGCCATGACAACTTTAAGACCGTAAGTCATTATAAACTCAGGTGCTTGATCCATTAGACCTTCAATATTATCCATTGTTGTACTCCCTTAATAAAAATTATTTTTTAACTACAAATTCTACACGTCTATTTAATTGTCTTTGTTGAGCAGTGTTGTTTTCAACCGCGGGTTCAAGACTGCCTTTACCTAGCACTGTTAACCCGCTTGGCTCAAAATCAAACTGATTAACTAATACCTTTTTTACAGACAACGCTCTTTGCAAAGACAGGTTTAAATTAATTTGTTCAGAGCCGACATTATCAGTATGCCCAACTAATAAAATATTTTGGTTTTCCCGTAAAAGAGGTAACATTTTTTCAATTGTTGGTAATTGTGTGGTTAGAACATCTTCATGGCCAAAATCAAAATAAATTTTTAAACCTTGTTTTGAAGAAACATGACTGATTTTATTTTGCTGCATATCCAAGTTTTGTAATTCACTCTTGGGGATTAAATCAGAAATTTCTTGGCACCCATTAGCTAACACCACAACACCCATTGGAGTCTCTGGACAGGCATCTTTTTTATCAGGTACACCATCTTTATCGGTATCTTCCCAAGCAAAACTTGGCAGGCTGAGACATGTACACACTAACAAGAGTAATAATTTAAAAAACATACAATCTCCAACCTTGTTAGTTACCTGAATTACCGCCAGCAATTGTTACCAAAACATTAACGACTTTCCTCACAACTTGCTTTAGCAACGTAAATCCAATGAGTTGCATTTTATAGCCTTGTTAAGACTTTGAAAAGCAATTACCACATCTAAACACAAGTATAGATTCAATTCTAAGACTCGTTCATTGTTCGTTTAAGGTTAAGTACTAAATTATTCGTCATCTGTGCTCCAACTCCACCGCCAATACTTTTAAAGAACAATATTTACAAAACCCCACTGAACCACAACACACGTAACTCAGAATTTGTATTAAATGGTAATTTTGTACAAGTATTTGCTCTGCCAGATGCCCCACTAGCATTGACTTCTAGGGGCTTTAAAGGGTATATAAGGTTAGCTTTTTGAGGTTTTCATGATTAAAACATTAAAAAGACGATATTTAATATAATAAATAAACAACAAAGTGATTAATTTTATAGCAACTAAATTGAAACACTAAAAGGCTTAAGCCTGAAAATATCAATACGTTGAAATTAATTACCATTGCAGACAACAATTTCTGTGGCGACCTTTGTCCCGCAGGCAATCACAAGCTTAAGGTGGAAGACTTAATGAGCAATGCAAAACCACAGGGGACCATGCTTGGTCACCCCAAGGGGCTTTTCCTGCTGTTTACAACAGAACTCTGGGAAAGATTCAGTTACTACGCAATGCGCGCCATTCTGGTGTTATATCTTGTAGATAAAGTTCAAACAGAAGGTGGACATGGTCTTGGTTGGACACAAGGTGATGCAATCTCACTTTACGGTACTTTCACCGGTCTTGTTTATTTAACCCCACTCATCGGTGGTTGGTTAGCTGATAATTATTTAGGACAACGTAAAGCCATCATGATTGGTGGTGCATTAATGGCAGCCGGTCAATTCATCCTCGCTTTCCCACATAGCTGGATCCCTGGTGCTGAAACTACAGCATTCTATTTTGGTTTATTTACCCTAATCATTGGTAACGGTCTATTCAAGCCAAATATCTCTACTATGGTTGGTGACTTATACGAAGAAGGCGATCATCGTCGTGATGGGGCATTTACTATCTTCTATATGGGTATCAACGTTGGTGCATTCCTTTCTGGTATCATTGTAGGTTCTGTTGTTGCGGCCTACGACGGTAACTTCCAAATGGGCTTCCTTTGTGCCGGTATTGGTATGGTACTTTCTTTAATCATCCAATTTATTTTTGCTCAAAAACTATTGGGTGATATTGGTCGCTACCCTGCAGCTAAACTTGAAAAAGAAAAGCAACAGGAAATGGGTGAAGTGCGTAAAGAGCCACTGACTAAAATTGAACGTGACCGTATTAAAGTCATCATGGTTATGGGTCTATTTACCATCATTTTCTGGGCTGGTTTCGAACAAGCCGGTGGTCTAATGAACTTATTCACCAACGACTTCACCGATCGTATGATTGGCGGCTGGGAAGTTCCTACTACATGGTTCCAATCTCTTAACGCAATGTTCATTGTAATCTTTGCACCTGTGATTGCCTCTATCTGGATCCGCCTCGGTAAGAATGAACCAAACTCACCAGTTAAATTTGCATTAGGTCTCGTGTTACTGGGTATTGGTTTCTTATTCATGATTGGTGCTGTACTTGAAATGGGCGGCGACGCAAATGCTAAATCAAGCATGTGGTGGTTAGTCGGTGCATATTTCTTCCATACAATGGGTGAGCTATGTTTATCTCCAATTGGTCTTTCTATGGTAACTAAACTTGCTCCTCTGCGTATTGCTTCGCTTATGATGGGTGCATGGTTCCTATTCGTTGCTATTGCGAACAAAGTAGGCGGTATCGTTGGTTCATTCATTGGACATGGCGGAGAGAAAGAAGAGCAATTAGCAAACGCTATGGCCATCTTCGCAGGTATCGCAATCACCTCTGCTGTATCAGGTATCATTCTTTACTTTATGGCTGACAAGCTTGTTGACTGGATGCATGGCGCTGAAGGACACAATGAAACTGAAGAACAAGCATTAACTGAAGAAATGGCAGTTACCGCTGAACATGAAGCAATTAAACCTAGCTAAGTACTAAGTTTATTGTTCATAAAAAAACCTCGCAATAGCGAGGTTTTTTTATGTTCAAACGACATGTAAATTTACGGTTATCTTATGCATACAATCTACAGCTACAGCTACAGCTACAGAAACATCAGATAACTTCTAGCTCCATAAAACCACCTGCTGGCAATTCTTCATCATAAAATAATCCATCAAATTTATTCTTCATTAATAGATTCCGGTGATGAGAAATATTACTCGCAATACAAATTTTCTCATTTGGCATCAAAGTTCTAAACTGCATGCTCGGCTTATTCCACTCAACAGTACCAAGCTGTAAAGATTCAGAAAGCGCAAGTGGCGCTAAACCATTATCATTTCTTAAGTAACACCTCAACCCGCTACCAGCTTGGCCGATGGCGACTCGAAAGTTCATCAGCTCAATCGCGACATAAACAATATCCACGTAAAGATTCAAACCTGAGTTAACCATTCTATCATTGAGATAACTCAACATATTAAATGGCTCAACCAAGGTCGAACTGAGACCATTTCTATACAATTTTAATTTTTGATTTACGAAACTTCTAAGTAGTACACAACCAAAAGCCGCGCGATTATCTTCAGGGTGAAAGTGAGCCATATACATGATCAAATGATTATCACCGACCATAGTCGAATCAATAAAGTAGGCACTGACATCGCTATTTTTACACAAGCTATAATGAATTTGAGCCTTGGGATAATGGACATTAGAGGCTGGAAATAATTGCTGCTGAACACTTTTAGCAGCTTCTGCATTATGTTCAAGCAAAGTGAAGTTATCACTGAGCTCTTGATAGGATAAATCTTGACTCATTTTTGCAGCTGAGTTCATCACCGCGTCGCTATCAGTAAAATCTAACGGACCAAATTCTATGCTGTCAAACGATTGCTCAGGTGAATTAGCTGGTGAAATAGCTTGCTCTATTGCTTGTTCAATAATCTTAAAATCAGCAACAGGTTTAACTAGATAATCGCTAGCACCGTAACGCAAAGCTTCGACTACATCAGCCATTACATTGTTGCCAGAAATCACAATAGACGGAATTGCAGGATTTATTTTGAGGATTTGCTTTAACATACCAAGTCCACCTAACCTTGGCATGCTTAAATCAGCAATGACGATATCGACAGTATGTGATTTAAATTCAATGACGCCTTCGTCACCATCACAGGCTTCAAATACAACGGCACCTTGTTGGGTTAAAAAATCCGCGAGTAATTGTCTAAAAACTGAATCATCTTCAACTAAAAGCACTGCGACATCTGTTAATGCCATACAACTCCCTCGGCAGCTAACTGCCGAAGAAGCTTTATACTTCGGCAGGGTTACTCGAGTTCAGATAGGTATTCTTCGAGTAACTCATCGTCATCTTGTTTAGAAGGCACATTACCGTCATAAACTTTGTAATCCATATACTGAAAATAAGCTTCTTTGACAAAGGTATATGGATCAAGCGCATTATCTAATAAACGTTCTTGATCAATAGCAGAAGCACGAGAATCGAGATTTTTTAATCCCCATTTTAAAATAGATTGCCACAATAAGAACTCTGATAAAGGAAAGTATAGACTATCAACCCAATCTGTCGCGAGTTCCCTTGTCACATACGGACCAAAAAAAGGCGCCATAAAATAAGGGCCATTGGGGACACCGTAATAACCTAACACTTCATTAAAGTCGTCCTGTTTTCGAACCATTCCCATCATGTCAGCTACATCCACAACCCCTAGTAAACCTAAGGTTGTATTCACTGTAAAACGCCCTCCAGCATTAGCTGCCCAGCCCCACTTCCCCTGTAAAGCGTTATTTACTAAAGAGCTTGGTTCTTCGAAATTGCGGACAAAATTATTTACACCAGACTTAACGGGAGATGGCAGATAATCGTTGTATCCATGAGCAATAGGACGAAATAGATGTCTATCTAAAATAAGGTAATTAAAGTCCCACATTGCACGGTTAAAGCCTTCGATAGGGTCACGGGGATCAGTATAGATAATCTCCACAGCAGGTTTTTGAACATGCTCGCTCTCAGTACTCTCTGCACTGACACCTTCTGCTTTTATTGAAGCAGAAACACAACCCAACAACAAAGAAAGTAACATCCATTTATACTTCATACATCTCTCTTTACGGGAATAACTAACCCAATACAATCAAAGTTTAATCTACTAAAATTAATTAATAATGCACAAAAGCAATACAGTAACTAACCTGTCTACTACTGAGTAAAGCACAAATTATCACCGACAGGAAATGCACTGAAACATTAAAGCTTCAACATTTCGAGTCGATAAAGGTTAATGTAAAACGAAATAGATTAAATGCAATTTTTGATAACATTCTAGTAAATCAATTATCGCTAAGAATACTGCCGAGACTTCATAGATCAACAATTAATTTGTAATAGAACATATTTTAAGGTGCTATTAGATTTTCCATGACATCAATAAAACACACAATATCAACGGACAAGCAGACTAGTAGAGCTTCGATAATTGAGGTTCAAAACCCTCATGGAGAAAAAATCACTTCTGGTACCAAGGTTACAAACACTGGTTCAAATAGCACTAATATCACCAATAACAATCTCCCTGACCCTTCATCAAATACAAAACAATCAACCAATCAGTTAGCCCAAAGTTCTTTAGCAACTAACACCGTATTACTACCTGCGACAGTAACCAATCAGGCTTCAATTTCTTCGGCTAGTTCAGTTAAGTCAGATAGTATCGCCATTGTGATTGATGGCAGACATTACCAATTTAAGGCTAATGAACAAATTAGTAGGTTAATTCAAACTGGCGCGAAATTAATGCTTAACGCAGGTAACTTACAGCAATTACAAACCATGAATGCACAAGCAGTAAATTCAGCAAATCAGCCTTTGAATCAACAGATTGTTTTAGTTTCTCAAGCAATTAAACTGAATCTTCCAATAGAGATACTAAACTTAGCACAATCAAATGGAGTATCTTCGCAACAACTACTTACTCTAGCCTCTCGACCGCAAGGCTACCCTTTACCTTTAGTAGAGATAAATACAAACCGCTTGCGGTTTGAAAATGGCACTAACGTGATGATTTCACCGCTTAACAAGCTGCCTTTAGGTCACAATTTAGCTCAAATTACCCAATCAGCAGGGCAGCTGCTTTTAAGATTAAGTCCAATACAACTTATCGACAGTGTGAGAATGACGCCAACGTCAAATAAATCTATAGATTTAGCTTTAGTTCAAACAACGAATACCGTCATCAGTAAACAAGAACCAGTACAAGTATTAACCCAATTTTTAAAAAAACTAGAACAGCTCCCCTTTACTGCAAATATCACTAATAACTCATCAGTAAAGTCCTCGACTTCAACAACATCAAATCATGACTTACCACAGAATTTGAATGCTTTATTGCGCCAGCCGTTAAATAGCCAGACTCTTGAGCAATTAACACATCAGTTAAATCAAGGCAGCAAATTAACAGTAAATCAGTTTAAACAATTGGATTTACAAATTACTCAAAACTTACTCAAGCCAGAAAACACCCTTACAGCTAATCAAGTCAATGAGCTTAAATTACTTGCCAGTAAACTTAACCCTGAACATTCTGCGGCTCAAGCTCGGTTAGATAACGCTTTAAAATCACCAATTGAAGTTCTGAGTCAAAATTTATCTAAAGCGGGTGCATTGCCAATACAAGCCACCCAAGCAAATTCGAACCTGCAGCAAAACCTTGCCACTCAATTGTTAAAATTAATCCCAAGACTCGACCCGTCGCCTTTAACTGAACTTGCAAACCCTGAATTACTCAAAGCAGAGTTAAAAAGTCTAGCAAGCTTAAACTTATCACATGCAGTTTCTGCTTCTAACATCAACCTTTCTGGTAGTGCGATAACCACTCTATTTCAGCTAATTTTAGGTTTTAAATTAAACACTAACAGCTCAGCAATGAGTCCACGATTACAAGCTTATATGGCAAAGCTGCAGCAAAAAGTATTCAATTCAAATTCTACTGCGCCACAATTATTAGCCGCCTTAGATAAAGCTGGCAGCCTTGATGCAATGGGAAAACTTGCCAGCAGTATCGGACTCTATCAGCAAAGCAGTAGCGACTCTAATCAGAACCTAACTTGGTATTTTGCTTTGCCATATTCGATTGGCCAAAGAGATGAGCAATTAGAAGGTAAGTTTGAAAAGGAACCACAAGACGATACTGATAATGAGAAAGCAGCTTGGCAATTGCAGCTTAAGTTTAATCTAGCTCAAGGTCCACTACTGGTGAAGGCTCATAAACAAGGTGATTACCTTGATCTCACCTTTACAGGCAATGATATGAAAGTGCTAGAAAAGGTTGAGCAATATCAAACCTCTCTTGCAAGTAAAATTCAGCAAGTGGGCCTACAAGCAAGAGATATCAGTACTCAAATTGATGTGGTACCAGCAACCCTGTTACCAGGTGATCATTACTTGGTGAAAACCAATGCATAGCCTTCTAAACAAGATAGGTAATCCAAATGACTGAAGTAAAAAAAGCAGTGGCATTAAGTTTTGATGGAAACACTGCCCCTACCATTACAGCTACTGGCACAGATTTGATTGCGGAAGAGATTATATCTTTAGCCCAAGAGGCTGGAGTGTATATCCACCAAGATGAGCACCTAAGCAACTTTTTGCAATTGCTAGAGTTAGGTGAAGAAGTACCAGAAGAGCTCTACACGTTAATTGCAGAGCTTATTGCGTTTATTTATATGCTTGATGGAAAGTTTCCGGAACAATGGAACAACCTTCATCAAAAAATTATCGAAAAAGCATAAATAACAGAATTACTTTTTATGTAACCGAATAATTAACTCCGCTTCTGCTTTTGGCAGCTCACACTCTTGCATCAACTCTTCAATTCCAGCACCTAAACCGACCATTTTAAGGGCTCTAGAGTACATCTTCGATTGCGGATCTTGTTGGCTAGCCTCTTCAATAAGCTCAGATTGTTTGCTAATTTTCTGTTCGAGTTCAACAACTCGTCTACCGACACCGATTGTGCCGCTGCGCAATTCTTGCAATTCTTTTTTAACGGTTTCACGCTGTCGATCATTTTCTTTTACTAATACAGTTAAAGCATCGACTTTGCTCTGTAGTTTTGTTGTCTTTTTACTGAAGAGCATCCAAATGACAGCGCAACTAACAACATAAACAACGGTGATAATGAGCAATTC
>NZ_BPEV01000033.1 GCF_019654955.1 Shewanella sp. KT0246
AAATATGTTGTCAGGCTTAGGTAATGTGATGGCCAATTTGTTTTTAATCATTTTGACCATTATTTTTATGTTATTTGAAGCGCAATCTTTACCTAAAAAGTTTCATTTAGCGCTTGATGATCCAGACATGCGTTTAAAGCAAATTGATAAATTTTTGCACTCAGTAAACCAGTATATGGTGATTAAAACATTGGTCAGTATCGGAACGGCCATTATCATTGGTGTTGGTTTATCGATTATTGGAGTTGATTACGCTTTGCTTTGGGCTGTTATTGCTTTTTTGTTTAACTATATTCCAAATATTGGTTCTATCATTGCGGCTATCCCGGCAGTCTTATTAGCGTTTATTCAGATGGGGCCAGGGGCTGCTGGTTTTACTGCACTTTTATATCTTGGTACGAATACAGTAATGGGCAATGCCGTGGAACCACGGTTTATGGGCCGAGGTTTGGGGTTATCAACTCTAGTAGTGTTTTTGTCATTAATCTTTTGGGGCTGGTTATTGGGTTCGGTCGGTATGCTGTTATCTGTTCCATTAACCATGATTGTTAAAATTGCACTTGAGTCTAGCGAGGGCGGAAAATGGTTTGCCATTTTATTATCAGACGAAATCCCTGTTGAGCCGGACAAATCTCAACAGCCAGATGCCGAAGAAACAACTAACGTTGATAAAGCATAAATTTTCTTTAATAGCTTATTTATAAAATTGTGAATGTAAAAACATGAATTTAGTGTGTGAAGATTTTCCACTTGGGCAAGCTCTTGCTCAAGTTCAATTAACTGATGAACTTTGCCGTGTATTTCACGGCAGAGGTGGTCGATTTGAAGGTTTTGAACACCTTTGTTTAGATTGGTTTAAGCCTGTGTTGCTATTAACCAGTTTTAAAGAGCTATCAGAAGCTGAGCGTTTTACTTTGACTGACGCAATAGCCGAAGTATGGCAACAAAGCCACAGCGAATTGAGTTTTAATCTTGTATTTCAATATCGAAATGCTGGTAAAACAGTCACTGAAATAGTGTCCGGTGCAGTGCCTGAAAAACATATCATCACAGAAAATGGTGCCGATTTTTTAGTACACCTTTTACGTGGTCAAAATCATGGTATTTTTTTGGACATGGCAAACGGTCGTCGATGGGTTAAAGACCATGCAAAGGATAAAAAAGTACTCAATCTTTTTGCATATACTTGTGCTTTTTCAGTTGTCGGTTTGCAAGGCGGTGCGACTGAAGTCGTTAATATGGATATGAGTAAAGGCGCGCTGAGTATTGGTAAACAAAATCACCTTTTGAATGGGTTTGAATCAGGAGCACGTTTTCTTGGTCATGACATATTCAGGTCGTGGGGTAAGCTTACAAAATTAGGCCCTTATGATTTAATTGTTGCCGATCCACCAAGTAATCAAAAAGGCAGTTTTGTGGCAACTAAAGACTACGTAAGACTTTTACGTAGACTACCAGAACTGTTAGCTGAGCAAGGAGAAGTGTTGCTGTGTTTGAATGCGCCAGAGTTAGGATGTGATTTTTTAATGGAACAGGTCACTGAAACTGCGCCAAATATTGAGTTTGTTGAACGTATTGAAAACCCGCCTGTATTTGCAGATGTCGACGAGCAAAAGTCATTAAAAGTATTGCGATATAGAGTAAGACGCTAAACTGAACCTCTTCCAGTCAATATCATTTATTTAGCACAATTGAATATCAATTCAATTGTGCTTTTTTGTTTGTTTATGGAAATAATCAAAATTGTATTCAGTTTCGTGTGGAGAGACTTTAAAAGTTTTCGTGTTTTGCCTATTTAATAATCGCAAATGAATGATTAACAAGTTGATAACTTTTGACTAAGCGGCTATATATACTTAGGTATTAGAAACGATTTTCAATTGTATTCATTTTGTAAGTCATTTTCTTGTCACTATAGAGTTGGATTAGTTAAGTCAAATATAAATCCATACAGAGCAATTGTTTAGTTTGTTTTTATGATCTAGATCAACAAATATTCGCTTTACCAATTTGTGAGTATATAGTTTAGTCTTTGATTAAAGATAAAATTCTCGCAATTCTTAGTAGGTAACAACTAAGTTACATTACTTTCTTTATAACCCTCTGCAGGAGGCTCCATGAGTACAGATCTGCAACGTGAAAAAAGCCTAGAATTTAAAATTTTTATATTCTTAACGGTTTTTTTAGCACCAATCTTATCAGCACTGTTAGTCAGTGCACTTGGTTTTACCATTTGGTTCAGTCAAATCCTTTCAGGCCCACCCGGTGCGGGTTAGTTTAATCTAACAAAAATAAATAATAGAGAAGTAAGTGTCGATGAGCAAAAAAGAAATCCATGTAACTAGCCTAATTGTTCAAGTTCAACCAGAACAAATGGCTGAAGTTCGTCAGAAGATTATGGCGATGAAAAATGCTGAATTATCAGTGAATAATGAAATGAAAATTGTAGTGGTGATTGAAGGGCCAACACAGCGCTCTTTAATGGATGACATCTCTACCATTAATGCAATCCCAGGTGTGTTAACTGCCACTATGGTTTATCACCAAAGCGAAGAGCTAGAAGAGGGTGAAGAATGAGTATGAACAGACGTGAATTTATGAAAGCCAATGCTGCTATGGCAGCAGCTGGTGTTGCTGGTATGGCTTTACCCGCATCAGCGAGTAACCTGATCACTAGCTCGGAGCAAACAAAATTAGAGTGGAATAAAGCACCATGTCGTTTTTGCGGTACTGGCTGTTCAGTCATCGTCGCTACGAGAGACGGTAAAGTGGTTGCTACTCACGGTGATGCTAAAAGTGAAGTTAACCGTGGTTTAAACTGTGTTAAAGGCTATTTCTTATCAAAAATCATGTATGGACGCGATCGTCTTCAAACTCCAATGTTAAGAATGACCGATGGTAAATACGACAAGAATGGTGAATTCACTCCTGTTAGCTGGGATATGGCATTTGATACCATGGCTGAAAAATGGAAGAAAACCATCAAAGCTAAAGGTCCAACGGCTGTTGGTATGTTTGGCTCAGGTCAGTGGACAGTTTGGGAAGGTTACGCTGCAGTTAAACTGATGAAAGCGGGTTTTGGTTCAAACAATATTGACCCTAACGCTCGTCATTGCATGGCTTCGGCAGTAGGTGGCTTCATGCGTACCTTTGGTATAGATGAACCAATGGGCTGTTACGATGATATGGAAGCGGCTGATGCTTTTGTATTGTGGGGCTCAAATATGGCAGAAATGCATCCTATTCTTTGGACTCGTGTGACTGACCGACGCTTAAGTGCTCCTCATGTAAAAGTGGCGGTATTGTCGACGTTCCAACATCGCTCATTTGATTTAGCCGATTTGCCGATTGTATTTACGCCACAAACAGATTTAGCAATGTTGAATTTTATTGCTAACTACATAATTCAAAATGACAAAGTCGATAAAGACTTTATCAGTAAACATGTTAATTTCCGTAAAGGTGAAACTGACATTGGTTATGGTTTACGCGCATCACATCCATTGCAGAAAAAAGCAAAAAATGTCGGTACTGCTGGTGATTCAACCCCAATTGATTTTGAAGAGTTCAAAAAGTTTGTTGCTGATTATGATGTTGAAAGCGTTAGCAAGCTGTCAGGTGTTCCTGAACATAAATTAATAGAACTGGCTGAGTTATATGCTGACCCTAAAAAGAAAGTTACTTCTTTCTGGACTATGGGCTTCAATCAACATACTCGCGGTGTATGGTGTAACAACCTAATTTATAACATTCATTTACTAGTGGGTAAGATTTCGACTCCGGGTAACAGTCCATTCTCGTTAACGGGTCAACCGTCTGCGTGTGGTACCGCTCGTGAAGTGGGGACTTTCTCGCATCGTCTACCTGCAGATATGGTGGTCACCAACCCTAAGCATCGTAAACTTGCCGAAGATATTTGGAATATTCCAAGTGGTATTATTCCGCCTAAACCTGGCTACCATGCTGTTGAGCAAAACCGTCGCCTTAAAGACGGTGATTTGAATTGTTATTGGGTTCAAGTTAACAACAACATGCAAGCTGCGGCTAACATGAACGAAGAAGGTTTACCGGGCTACCGTAATCCTGACAATTTCATCGTTGTTTCTGATGCCTATCCAACAGTTACTACTCAAGCAGGTGATTTGATTTTACCTTCAGCAATGTGGGTAGAAAAAGAAGGCGCATATGGTAATGCAGAGCGTCGTACTCAGTTTTGGCATCAAATGGTACAAGCACCTGGAGAGTCAATGTCAGACTTATGGCAGTTGATGGAATTCTCAAAACGCTTTACTACTGACGAAGTTTGGTCAAAAGACGTCCTTGATGCTAATCCGCAATTCAAAGGTAAAACATTATTTGAAGTGCTTTACCAAAACGGTAACGTTGAGAAGTTCCCATTAAGTGATGCCGACCCTAAGTTTATGAATAATGAAGCGAAGCATTTTGGTTTCTATGTTCAAAAAGGTTTATTTGAAGAGTACGCTCAATTTGGCCGTGGTCATGGTCATGATTTAGCTGATTTTGATGTGTACCATACTGAGCATGGTTTGCGTTGGCCTGTGGTTGACGGTAAAGAGACTAAATGGCGTTACCGTGAAGGATCAGATCCTTATGTGAAAGCGGGTAAAGGCTTTGAGTTTTACGGTAAACCAGACGGTAAAGCGATTATTTTCGCCTTGCCATATGAGCCAGCACCTGAGGTGCCAGATGAAGAGTTTGATATTTGGCTATCAACAGGCCGTGTTTTAGAGCATTGGCATTCTGGTTCGATGACGCAACGTGTACCAGAGCTTTACAAAGCCTTCCCAGATGCAGTGTGTTTCATGCATCCTGATGACGCTAAAAAGCGTGGACTACGCCGTGGTGATGAAGTGAAAGTTATTTCTCGTCGTGGTGAAATTAAAACCCGCGTTGAAACAAGAGGGCGTAATAAGCCACCAATTGGATTGGTTTTCGTACCATGGTTTGATGCTAGCCAGCTGATTAATAAGGTCACACTTGATGCGACAGATCCTTTGTCAAAACAAACTGACTTTAAAAAGTGTGCGGTTAAGATTGTCAAAGCCTAAGGAGAACGACCATGAAAGCACGTAAAATTTTATCAATGATTGCGTTATTGGGCTTCTCTTTTAGTTTGATGGCTGCAACTGTACCTGAAGACAAAGTGGCGACATTACGTTTAGCCCCTATTGAAGTCGAACCAACGCCACCAGTAATGCAGAAGGTAATTAACTCTGATGTAAAACAAGTGCGTAACTACCCAATGCAACCGCCGATTATTCCGCACAAAATTGACGGATATCAAGTTGATTTGAAAGTGAATAAATGTATGCAATGTCATGCTCGTAACAGTACAGGACATTCACAAGCACCTATGGTGAGTGTGACACATTACATGGATAGAGATAATAACTTCTTGGCTTCATTATCACCACGTCGTTATTACTGTACTCAATGCCATGTAGCTCAGTTGGATGCTAAGTTACTCGTTGAAAATGATTTTGTGGATGTTAAAGAACTCATGAAAGAATCTTCTAAAGCTGAGCACTAGGAGCGGGTATGATTGGAAAATTAATAGAAAATCTGAAGCTAATTTGGAAAGTACTAAACCGTCCAAGTATCCACTACAGTCTTGGTTTTCTTACTCTAGGTGGCTTTGTTGCTGGTGTGATTTTCTGGGGTGGCTTTAACACTGCCCTAGAAGTGACGAACCAAGAACAGTTTTGTATTGGTTGCCACGAGATGGAAAACAATGTTTATGAAGAGTTGAAAACAACGATTCATTTTACTAACCGCAGTGGTGTTCGAGCAACGTGTCCTGATTGTCACGTCCCGCATAATTGGACTGATAAGATTGCCCGTAAAATGCAGGCTTCGAAAGAAGTATGGGGCAAAGTATTTGGTACGATTAACACTCGTGAAAAATTTGAAGCTAAGCGTCGTCACTTAGCTGAAAATGAATGGAATAGGCTTAAAGCAAATGACTCGTTAGAGTGCCGTAACTGTCATAACTTCGATTATATGGATTTCACTCGCCAGTCTAAGCGTGCATCACAAATGCATTCAACATCTTTAGCAAGTGGTGAAAAAACCTGTATTGATTGTCATAAAGGTATTGCACATGAATTACCTGATATGGCTGGAGTGGAAGGTTTCTAATACTCCCACTGTGATAAAGTCGCAAAGATTTTAGTCAGTATGTATCATAAAAGGTCAGCGTAAGCTGGCCTTTTTGTCACTAATGAGGCTATATTAAAATAGACGAATTTTACAGCAGTTATAGAGACTTAATTTGGCTAATATGTTTTAAACGAACACTGAAGCAGGATGCATGCAGAAATTCAATTCAATATATAATGACGTTAAAACATTACTCAAGCCCAGACTAGCTTTGCAGTTCTTGGCTATGATGTCTTTTAGCTTTGCGTTGCCTATTGACGTTGCTTCGAGCGAGATTTCGTTAATCACTCACCAAGATAAACAACCATCTACTGTCGAATCTAAAGATTCCAATGAGCTATTAATAAAATGGTTAGACTCTGAGTTTCAACCTTCAACGTTATCAATTTCCCAGCAATTAGAAGAGCTAAGTTGGTTTCAGAATAAATCACAACCTTTTAAAGGCATGACCATTAGAGTTGTTTCTGAGCGAATAAATACCCACCAATATGAAGCCAATATTTTAGCTAAAGCTTTTTACGAAATAACCGGAATTCATGTCATTCATGAGTTAACTAACGAAGACGATGTGATTAAAAAGTTTTCCGCTCAAATTATGACAGGCCAACGTCTTTATGATGCCTATATTAGTGATAGCGATCTTATTGGTAGCCATTTTAGACAACAGCATGTGATTTCGATAACTGATCTGATAAATAATCAAGCAAAAGCCTATACGCTTCCATCACTCGATTTAAATGATTTCGTTGGCCTTGCTTTTACTACCGGCCCAGATGGAAAAATATATCAATTACCCGATCAACAATTCGCTAATTTGTACTGGTATCGGAGTGATTGGTTTGCCAAACCGGAGTATCAAAAGTTGTTCGAAGCCAAGTATGGATATCCATTAGGAGTTCCGCAGAATTGGCAAGCCTATGAAGATATTGCGGAGTTTTTTACTGCTGATATTAACGAGATAGATGGTATTAAAATATATGGGCATATGGATTACGCCAAATCAGACCCTTCACTAGGTTGGCGAATCTCTGATGCGTGGTTATCAATGGCTGGTGTTGGTGATAAAGGGCTGCCTAATGGCTTGCCAGTTGATGAATGGGGTATTCGTGTTGAGGACTGTCATCCTGTGGGGGCAAGTGTTGAGCGAGGGGGGGCGTTAAATAGTCCTGCTGCGATATACGCCATAGAAAAGTATAAAGAGTGGCTAGTTAAATATGCGCCACCAGAAGCGCAGCAGTTAACCTTCTCAGAATCTGGAGATTGGGCAGCCAAAGGCAATATCGCCCAACAAATATTTTGGTATACCGCATTTGTGCCTGACTTTACAAAACAAGGCTTAGCTGTGATGAATCAAGATGGTACGCCGAAATGGCGAGTCGCTCCATCTCCTATCGGCAAATATTGGCAAAAAGGCATGAAGTCAGGATACCAAGATACAGGTGCTTGGACTTTCTTGAGTCACACGCCAGAAAGCCATCAAATTGCTGCTTGGTTGTACGCTCAATTTGTTGTTTCAAAGACGGTCTCATTAAAGAAAACACTCGTTGGTTCAACGCCTATTCGTCAATCGGATATAGATTCTGATTACATGACAGAAAGAGCACCTTATTTAGGTGGTCTAGTTGAGTTTTATCGAAGTCATGCGAGAAATATTTGGACGCCTACTGGAACCAATGTGCCTGATTATCAAGGGATGGCGGGTTATTGGTGGCAAGCTATAAGCCTCATTATTGAAGGGAAACTATCTGTACCGGAAGGATTGAATACGCTAGCAGAGCAGATTGATAATCATTTACTTGAATTACAGGAGCAAAATTTAACTTGTGGGCCAAAAGTGAATAAAAAGGTTAACCCCTCGGTTTGGTTGAATAAACCTGGTGCCCCAAAAGCGATGATGCCAAATGAAGTTAAAGGCAAAACGTTACCTTTTGAGGAGGCAATCAATGCTTGGTAATAAACAGGTTTATTCTTGGTTTTGCGGTTGCTTTATAATTATGAATGTTTTTTTATCTCAAATGGTTTTTGCTTCCGAAATTACTGTTTACACCTATCAGCACGTTCCGTTTGCAGAACAAACGGACACTACACATCAAGGATTGATAATTGATATTATCGACGAGATGTTTTCGCGAGCTGAAATCGAATATAAGGTGGTTTTTAATCCATTAAAACGTGGATTGACGATGACAAAAAGAAGCCATAATGTGTGTGTGTTACCTATTGTGCGCACCCAACAAAAAGAAAGTGATTATCGCTGGGTTGGGCCTGTTTTGATCTCGCGCTACGGTTTATTCAGTTCAAAGAGTCAAGCAATCCCTTTAGTGACGCTTCAAGATGCTAAGCCATTATCTATTGGTACTTATTTAGGCAGTGGGATCAGTGAATATCTGACATCATTTCGGTATCAAGTTCAGGTTACCAATGATGATGCATTAAATATCAAAAAGCTTGAAAGGAATCGCATCGACCTTTGGGCTGCTGAGTTGATTAGTGCCCAAGCCTTAATGAGACAATCTAAAATTCAATTGGGGGAGCCAGAACTCATTTTTCATACCTCTTTACGGGCGATGGCGTGCAATAAAACCTTGGATAGGACCCAGCATGAGGCGTTAGTGGATGCGTTAAACAGCATGTATCAAGATGGGTTTATGGAAAAAGTAAATTTAGCCTACGGTGCTTCCTTGTAGGTAGGCAGAGGAAAGCTTTTTTATTAAATTTTGTTGAGAGTAAAAGAGTATGTCGATTTTCCAAAATCTGCCATTAACTGGTTGTGTAATTTAATTTTTTGAGTTGGTACTAGAGAAAAGCCATCTTTTTTATTTATTATAACCATTGGCTTCAAAGAGCTTTTTAAAACACCAGACTCATCACTCGGTAAAAACGAAATAACACTTTCATTCTCAGACCAAATACCTGATGAAAAACCATAAATTCCAATTTTTCCTTCAAGTGATGACTGATAGCTTCCGTCATCATTTAGCACTAAATTAGTGTTGTTACCAAAACCATCATCATTTAAGTATGTCCCTATAACGTTTTGGCTTAATTTTATGGGATTATTGGTTGATGTATTAGCAGCACAACCAGTTGTAAGGATGATCATAGAGTTAATCAGCACCTTGTAGAACATTTGAGTCTCCCTTGTATTCAAGTTATTACAAGTCTTACAAAGCGTAAGTGTAATGTTAAAAATGTAGTGCTAAAGTTTATTTTGTTAATGGGGTGATGGTATGTTCGTTTAATGAATGCAAGTGATTGAAGTCACTTATTTGACGTTTGACACCTGATTGACGCTTTATTTGCTCAGTATGTTATCAAGCTCTCCTTTTTATTTGAGCGACTTAGGATACATTTTTTAACAATTGAGCTCTGCATTTTTGTTACAACTAAAGTGCTACATGGAAGCTTGTTTGGTCTATAAAAAGTATTGTTTGCAAAATAATTAAGTTAACAAACTATACTTACTACTATTCAGCTAGCTCTCAACGGATGAGATATCCGCTGATAACAACACGAGCTTTGTTTGGAGGGGTATTATGTCTATGGTGAGTTCTAAAGATTTTGCTAACTGGCTTAAGTTACAGTTTGATCAATTAGAGTCTGGGGTCAGTTTAACTAGGGAAGATATTAATCAATTAACCGGGCGGCAAGGTTTCTCGTTGGTGTTCATTAACGACATTCATTACGAGTTGATGCAACATGGTATTGCATTTGTTACTGACACATACAGGCAAGACTTTTATATGGTAAAGGTGCAAGATAAGCCGTGGCGGGATGAATTGGAAAATGCTGGCCATCAGCAAACATTCTCCAATATTATTTCAATTAATATGTCGCGTTAAAGCTGATTTTCGATGTTGTTTACAAGGTAAGCGGTAAAGTCTTCACCGTTATTTTGAAGCATTTTTGGAAACATCGAAATGGGTGTAGAACCAGGGAAGGTATTAATTTCATTTAATAATATTTCATTCTCATCTGTTAAAAAGAAATCAATTCTTGATAAATGTCTGAGCTTCATTCCTTTAAATGCCTTTATGGCATACTCTCTGATTTGTTGTGTTACTTCTGCGGATAAGTTTTGCGCGACAATGTCCGTTCTGGCTTTGCTGCTAGCATTATATTTTTCTTCAAAAGTGTAAAAGGTATTACTTGCACAAATAATTTCCCCGGGTAATGTGGCAATCACTTCACCTTGATATTCATAAACTGCCACTTCAAGTTCTCGTGCAACGATGGTTTTCTCAACCACCACAGACGGTGCAAAACCAAAAGCATCATTTAGGACTTGTTCGACTTGTGATGCATCATCAACTTTATAACAACCAACAGATGACCCTTGAGACGCTGCTTTTACAAATACAGATCCCCACTGTTTAAGTGCAATTTTCGTTTGTGAAACAGCCTCTTGAGTTAAATCATTTAAGAAAATATAAGGTGTGTTAGGAATACCTAATGCAGTAAACCACATTTTAGCTGTAATTTTATTAAAGCAGTTACTTGATGCCTCAGATTCACAACCAAAATAAGGCAGTTGGATCAGGTTAAAATATGATTGAATATCACCTGTCTCTCCGGGAAAGCCGTGAATACAAGGAATGGCATAATCTACAGGCCATGCGGGTTTACTTTCATTATCAAAACGAACTTCACGGCGGTTAGTTAACTCACATCGATTACCTTCTGTATCGAAATAGTGGCCATTAGCATCAAGCTCTAGTCTAAGCAGATTTACTTTATCTGACTTTGCTAAAGATGATTCAAAATAGTTAGCTGACAATACTGAAACATCGTGTTCAGCGCTGCCTCCGCCACAAATTAGCAGTACATTGATAGTTGTCATATAGCCCCGTGAGAAGTTGACGGTGAAAATAGGTTTATCGTTGGTTCATGATAATGAACTGGTAAGGTTTAGTGCAAGCAAGGTTTTCGGTAACTGCTTATCTAATCATCAATATGGGTTATTAATTACTAAAGTTTAATTATTCGCCTTCATCTATACAAAATAAACCAGTTTGTCAGCCAATCAAAAGGCCTTGCTGTTAATCAACAAGGCCTTAGTTATTGACGTTGATTCGCCTATTTTACCAGCCAATGAGATAACGGCTCTTTTTATCGAATAATTTCTTGATCGCAACGGCAATGAAGTAAGAAATGACGATGACTAGCATAGTGACAATTAATGTGGTGAGAATATTCCCGCTACCCGCTAAGCCGAAAATATCTGGACTGTTATAGATCATCCACCAAGGAGTCGTTATCCAAGGATGAATAAAGTAAATTGCAAAACTGACTTCGGCGAGCTTTTGCAGTGGCTTAATACTGATGTGTTCAAATTTATTTAAAATCGCCAATATGACAAAAGTCAGTAATATCTTTTGTGGCAACATCAAATCAGGCACAGTCAGTTCAAGTGCTGCTTTATTTAAAGTACCCGCACCAAACCAATGAGCTTGAGCAACTGCTAATACGATGGCGAGTAGTAACATCAAAATCCAGTATTTATCGATGAATGGAAATAGTTTGTCTCTGTGCGCCGAGCCCCACACTCCAAATAAATAGACAGGTAAAAAATAAAACAAAGACTGAATCGCGTTAAGGTTTGACTCTGGTCTATGGATTAGCATGGCAATTATAAATAATGGTACTGCTACGAAAAGGAGGTGTTGACGCTTGATTAAATGCATTACCCAAGGAGATAGAGCAAACAACATCATTCCCATTGGAATATACCAATACGCGGTTAATGTTCTGCCAGTGATGACATACCAGCTTGCTGCAACAACGGGCTTCTCAATATCGGCATACATTACATGCATCGCTGGATCTGTACCGATTGATAAGTGCCAAAATATCCAAGGTAGTGATAGCAATATATAAGGCAAGAATACAAACTTGGTTTTGCTTTTCATGTATTTCTTATAATCCCAGCGATGATAAAACACGTGGTGGAATAAAAAACCTGAAATAAACACAAAAAATACCGTGCCATTCATCATTAAATTAAACCAAGCTTTATCGGCTAATGTTTCGACCTCCCAACCGGCAGGGCGATAACAGTGAGCCATAACGATAAAAATAATCGCTATTCCACGAAAGTGATTAATGCTGTTTAAAAAGCCTTTTTTCTCAGCAGGTTTTACGTTAACTGTTTTTGCACTCTCTGACATATTAAGCCTTGATTCTATTATTCTTTAATAAGAAATATCAGTGTTACTCCATTGTGCTTTTATTGTTAAGAAATAACAATACTAGAGCCACTTTGTTTGAATCTTCTTATTGCAATTAAAAACGTACTGAAATGTTGACGTCCACGTTAGACCTTTGTCGACAATGAGCTGGTTTTATATTGACCATGCCAATAAATGAGCATATATTGTCGACAATTATTCGAAATATAGCTTAACTTTATTCTAATGACATTCTTTAACGAACAGCCAGTAACCGTAGCTGATAAGACTTTCTTTGAATTGCGCAAAGATATTGTCGAGGGCGATATTCAAGCTGGCTCAAAATTGAGTGAAACTGAACTGTCGACAAAGTATCAAGTAAGCCGTGCCGTTATTCGTGAAGCGATTAATCGGTTAGAGTCATGCCATTTGGTTGAGCGCAAAGCAAATGTTGGCGCAAGAGTTGTGGCGTTAACGCCCGAAGGCTTGATTGAGCTATATCAAGTTCGTGAGTCGTTGGAAGGCATGGCTGCAAGACTTGCTGCTAAAAATATGTCACATACTGAAATTGCTGATTTAAATTCCCTGCTGAATCGTCATTTTGACGAAGTTCAATCAGGCGAATCCTATTACCAAGAAGCCGGCGATGTCGACTTTCATTACCGCATCATATTAGGCAGTAAGAATAAACATCTTATTACCGTGCTTATTGAGGGCATGTATCACCTTATACGTATGTATCGCGTACAACTTGGTATGGCAGGTCCACGTGTCACTACTGCATTTGATGAACATAAACACATAGTCAAAGCGATTTCGAACCGTGATGAAGAGCTGGCAGAAATGCTCATGCGCCGTCATATCATGTACTCAAAAGCCAATATCGAATCGAAGCTAGAAAACTAATAAACCAACAAATCCATTCAATCGCACGTGTATTAACAGCAAAACACGGCAAGCCATTGAACACAATTGCACAATAAAGAGAGGGAAGTCATGAGCGCAGGCAAAAAATTCCGTCAAGCACTAGCTGACAACAAACCACTACAAATCGTCGGTACTATCAATGCTTATGCTGCAATGATGGCAAAACAAATAGGTCATCAAGCGATATATTTATCAGGCGGCGGTGTTGCAAATGCATCATACGGTTTGCCTGATTTGGGTATGACGTCATTGAACGATGTAATCGTTGATGTGCAGCGCATTACTTCAGCCTGTGATTTACCGTTATTAGTGGACATTGATACGGGGTGGGGCGGCGCATTTAACATTGCTAAAACTGTTCGTGATATGGAAAAAGCAGGCGCAGCAGCGGTGCACATGGAAGACCAAGTAGCGCAAAAGCGTTGCGGTCATCGTCCAAATAAAGAAATAGTTTCAACAGAAGAAATGGTTGATCGCATTAAAGCTGCGGTTGATGCGCGTATTGATCCTGACTTTTTCATCATGGCTCGCACTGATTCATTTGCTCAAGAAGGTTTAGAGGCGGCAATCGCTCGCGCTAAAGCTTATGTGGCAGCAGGTGCAGATGGTATTTTTGCAGAAGCCGTTAAAACAGAAGAACACTATCGTGCATTTTCTGAGGCGTTAGACGTGCCTATTCTGGCGAACATTACAGAGTTTGGCCAAACAGAGTTGTGGAATAAAGAGCAGCTAGGTGAGTGGGGTGCAGACATGGTGCTTTATCCATTAAGTGCCTTCCGTGCAATGAATAAAGCTGCTGAGAATGTCTATTCAGCAATTTTAAATGATGGTGACCAAAAAGCGGTTGTCGATACCATGCAAACTCGTATGGATTTGTATGATTACCTGGGTTATCACGATTACGAGCAAAAACTAGATAGCTTATTTGCTGAAGGTAAGAACAAGTAAACAACATAAATATTAATGTAAAAGCTGTCTGCTAGAAGTTATGCGCTAATTGTTGGTATAAAACGTCAGTATAAAAATTAGCCAAACATTGTTTTGGGACAATGACAATTTTTAGCAAGCAGATAAGTTAGAAAGAGTAATGAAGTAAGTGTTAACAGGACCTAATAAATAATAAGCATCTTTGATTTATCGAATATGTGAAAAATAGCAGAAACATAAAAGAATAGGACATCATTATGGTAGACAAGAAATTAAGTGGCGCGGGCCTTCGAGGTCAAAGCGCAGGTGAAACAGCATTATGTACCGTGGGTAAATCAGGCTCTGGTTTAACTTATTGCGGTTATGATGTGGCTGATTTATCTGAAAATGCCACCTTCGAGGAAGTCGCATACTTACTGTTTAACGGTGAACTGCCAACACTAGACCAACTAGAAACCTACAAAACGGCACTAAACGCTCAGCGTGATTTACCACAAGCGCTAAAAGAAGTACTACAACGTATTCCTGCAGATGCACACCCAATGGATGTGATGCGCACAGGTTGTTCATTTTTAGGTAATTTAGAACCAGAAATGGATTTTACTCAGCAAAATACTGCTGCTAATCGCTTACTTGCCGCTTTTCCTGCCATCATGTGTTACTGGTACCGTTTTAGCCATGACGGCGTTGAAATTGACTGTGTTACAGATGAAGACACCATTGGCGGTCATTTTTTAAAGCTACTTCGTGGTGAAACGCCATCTGAGCAACATCGTAAGGTGATGGATGTCTCGTTAATCCTTTATGCTGAGCATGAGTTTAACGCTTCAACCTTTACCGCTCGTGTTTGTGCATCAACATTATCTGATATGTTCTCATGTATTACTGGTGCTATCGGTACACTTCGTGGTCCATTACATGGTGGCGCCAACGAAGCGGCGATGGATATGATCCAAAAGTTTACCTCACCAGCAGATGCTAAAACTCAAATGGCTGGCATGCTAGAGCGTAAAGAGAAAATCATGGGATTTGGGCATGCCATTTATCGCACCTCAGATCCACGTAATGTGATTATTAAAGCGTGGTCAGAAAAACTTGCCCATGAACATGGCGATACCAGTCTTTATGATATTTCTGTTGCCTGTGAAGAGTTCATGTGGGATAGCAAAAAACTATTCTGTAATGCTGACTTTTTCCATGCCTCGGCTTATCACTTCATGGGTATTCCAACCAAGTTGTTTACGCCTATTTTCGTATGTTCTCGTTTAACGGGTTGGGCTGCGCATGTTATGGAGCAGCGTACTAATAACCGTATTATCAGACCAAGTGCTGATTACACCGGTTCAGAGCCTCGTACAGTAACGCCAATTAGTGAACGATAAAGCGTAAAGGCTGACGGAATCCGTCAGCCTTTTGTTTATTTAAACGCGAATAAATTAGTTTGTTTTACATCTTTTTATCGTTACTTCACTGCTGAATATGCCTCAATAAAAACAAAAACGATCTGCATTTCATTCAGTAAAACACAGTAAGCGATTAGAAAAGTTGTTAACCATTAATAACAACGGATTGATTATGAATTCCAATTTTAGAAAGCCCCTAGCTGGTAGCAATCTTGATTATTTTGATACCAAAGCTGCAGTCGACGCCATTAAGCCAGGTGCTTATGAAAAACTGCCATACACTTCACGCGTATATGCTGAAAACCTAGTAAGACGTTGCTCACCAGAAACGCTAACCGATTCACTTAAGCAAATTATCGAGCGTAAGTGCGATCTTGATTTTCCTTGGTACCCAGCTCGTGTAGTTTGTCATGATATTTTAGGCCAAACGGCATTAGTTGATTTAGCGGGTTTACGTGACGCTATTGCTGAAAAAGGCGGTGACCCATCTAAAGTAAATCCCGTGGTACCAACTCAATTAATTGTCGACCATTCATTGGCTGTTGAGCATGCAGGATTTGAAAAAGATGCCTTTGAGAAAAACCGCGCTATTGAAGATAGACGAAATGATGACCGTTTCCATTTTATTAATTGGACGAAAACGGCATTTGAAAACATTGATGTGATCCAGCCTGGTAACGGCATCATGCATCAAATTAACCTAGAAAAGATGTCCCCAGTGGTACAAGCCCGAGAAGGTGTGGCATTTCCTGATACGTTAGTAGGTACAGACAGCCATACGCCCCATGTGGATGCGCTTGGCGTTATCGCAATTGGTGTGGGCGGCCTAGAAGCTGAAAGCGTTATGCTTGGTCGTCCATCATGGATGCGCCTACCTGATATCGTGGGCGTTGAGTTGATGGGTGAGCGTCAAGCTGGTATCACTGCCACCGATATTGTGTTAGCGATTACTGAGTTTTTACGTGAGCAAAAAGTAGTATCAACTTATCTTGAGTTCTACGGTGAGGGCGCAGCAAACCTAACATTAGGCGATCGCGCAACCATCTCTAATATGACCCCAGAATTTGGCGCTACAGCTGCAATGTTCTATATCGATGATAAAACCATTGATTACTTAACGTTGACAGGTCGTGATGATGAACAAGTTAAGCTTGTAGAGACCTATGCCAAAGCTAATGGTTTATGGGCTGATACGCTCACCAATGCTGAATACGAACGTGTGCTTAAGTTTGACTTGTCATCAGTAGGTCGCAACATTGCTGGCCCGTCGAACCCACATCGCCGTGTTTCAACCAGTGACTTAGCTGCAAAAGGCATCAGTGGTGAAGTTGAAAATGAAGCAGGCTTAATGCCTGATGGTGCCTGTATTATTGCCGCAATCACTAGCTGTACTAATACTTCAAACCCGCGCAACGTTATTGCAGCAGGTCTCATTGCACGTAATGCCAATGCTAAAGGGTTAACTCGCAAACCATGGGTGAAAACCTCATTAGCACCAGGCTCTAAAGCGGTGCAACTTTACCTTGAAGATGCCAATTTATTAACCGAACTTGAAGCCCTTGGTTTCGGCATTGTTGGTTTTGCTTGTACCACCTGTAATGGTATGAGTGGCGCATTAGACCCAGTTATTCAAAAAGAAGTTATTGAGCGCGATTTATACACCACCGCAGTGCTCTCTGGTAACCGTAACTTCGATGGTCGTATTCATCCCTATGCGAAACAAGCATTCTTGGCATCACCGCCATTAGTTGTTGCTTACGCTATCGCCGGAACTATTCGTTTTGATATCGAAAAAGATGTATTGGGCAAAGACAGTGAAGGAAATGACATTCGCTTAAAAGACTTGTGGCCATCAGATGCTGAAATCGATGCAGTGATTGCTAAAAGCGTTAAGCCTGAGCAATTTCGTAAAGTGTACGAGCCAATGTTTGATATTAAAGTGGACTATGGCACAGGTTCTTCACAAGAGGGCTCTTCACCTAAGATTGATCCGCAATATGAGTGGCGTCCGCAAAGTACCTATATTCGTCGTCCCCCATATTGGGAAGGCGCATTAGCAGGTGAGCGTACTATGAAGGGTATGCGTCCATTAGCGGTATTGGGTGACAACATTACCACTGACCATTTATCGCCATCTAATGCGATTATGCTCAATAGTGCAGCGGGTGCTTACCTTGATAAAATGGGTTTACCAGAAGAAGACTTCAACTCGTATGCGACGCATCGCGGCGATCACTTAACCGCTCAACGCGCTACTTTTGCCAACCCTAAGCTGCTCAATGAAATGGTCCAAGACAATGGCCAAATTAAGCAAGGTTCATACGCGCGTATTGAGCCAGAAGGGAAGATAAGCCGTATGTGGGAAGCCATAGAAACCTATATGGATCGTAAGCAGCCATTAGTGATCATTGCTGGTAAAGATTATGGCCAAGGTTCAAGTCGTGACTGGGCAGCAAAGGGCGTTCGTTTAGCGGGTGTTGAAGTGATTGTCGCTGAAGGTTTTGAGCGAATTCATCGCACTAACTTGGTCGGTATGGGCGTATTACCTGTTGAATTTATCAATGGTGAAAGCCGTCATACATATCAAATCGACGGCAGCGAAACCTTTGATGTGGTGGGTGAGCGAACCCCTGGGGCTATGATGACATTAGTTATTCATCGTCGTGATGGCTCACAAGCTGAAGTGCCTGTTAAGTGCCGATTAGACACTGCTGAAGAGCTATCGGTATATGAAGCTGGCGGTATTTTACAGCGCTTTGCTCAAGACTTTCTTGAAAGTAATCTGTAATCAGTAGCTATTAAATCAAAGACGATATGATATAAGCGCGAATAAGATCTCTCGCGCTTGGTATTTGGTAATGTTGGGGGCGATTAAGTCCCATACATCCATTGATGATTTATAGATTTTATAAGAATAAAATGAGTAGGAATTGGTATGTCTACGCAACAACAGGCGCATGCTCCACAAGTAAAAATACCCGCCACATATATGCGTGGTGGCACCAGTAAAGGCGTTTTTTTCAATCTAATTGATTTGCCAAAAGTGGCTCAAGTAGCGGGTGCTGCTCGTGATGCATTATTACTTAGAGTGATCGGTAGCCCTGATCCATACGGTAAACAAACCGACGGTATGGGCGGGGCAACATCCAGTACCAGTAAAACGGTAATTTTATCAAAAAGCACTCAAATTGATCACGATGTAGATTATTTATTTGGTCAAGTGGCCATTGATAAACCGTTTGTAGACTGGAGTGGTAATTGCGGTAATTTAACTGCAGCGGTTGGCTCATTTGCCATTTCAAACGGCTTGGTTGATGCGAGCCGTATTCCACAAAATGGCATTGCAGTAGTGAGAATTTGGCAAGCCAATATTAACAAGACCATCATTGCTCACGTACCAATGACAAATGGTGAAGTGCAAGAAACCGGTGACTTTGAGCTCGATGGGGTTACTTTTCCTGCAGCCGAAGTGCTTGTGGAATTTATGGCACCAGCTGATGCTGACGCGGCGATGTTCCCAACAGGTAATGTGGTTGATGAGCTGATATTGCCGCAATCTATTCCAGAGTTTAGCGAAAAGGGCGTTAAGTCAGTGAAAGCCACCATGATTAATGCTGGCATTCCGACAATTTTTGTTAATGCTGCAGATATTGGCTATCAAGGTAATGAACTGCAAGATGACGTCAATAGTGACCCACACGCTTTAGCTTTTTTTGAAATGCTTCGTGCTCATGGGGCTGTGCAAATGGGGTTAATTAATCACATTGATGAAGCGGCGGGTCGTCAACATACGCCAAAAATTGCCTTTGTTTCAGCCCCTAGTGATTACACCTCATCAAGCGGAAAATCAATTACAGTTTCAGATATTGATTTACAAGTTCGTGCCTTATCTATGGGTAAACTTCATCATGCCATGATGGGTACTGCTGCTGTGGCGATTGGTACTGCAGCGGCTGTAGAAGGTTCATTAGTGAACTTAGCTGCTGGCGGCACTCCACGTACTCAAGTGGTGTTTGGTCATCCGTCCGGTACGCTAAAGGTTGGCGCAGAGGCAACAATGGTTGATGGTAACTGGCAAGTGAACAAAGCCAGTATGAGCCGTAGTGCAAGGGTGTTAATGGAAGGCTGGGTAAGAATTCCTGAAAATAGTTTTTAATTAACCAAGGCTGTTCCTAATTATTAACTAGTACTGTTAACTAGATCTTTAGGCTATCAATAATAGAAGGCTAGCAAATGCCCTTTGCTAGCCTTTATTTTGTCAAAATTTAGCTATCTTTTATAAATCCCATGGAGTGAGAAATTGATAGAATCCATTGCTTCTCTTATGCTTGCCACAACCTTATTATTAGGCTCGCCAGGTCCAGTACCTATCGCACTTGCTGCCACAGGGGCAACCTTTGGTATAAAGCAAGGTACGCCATTTCTTATGGGGATTTTGCTAGGGTTGTTAGTAGCCATTATAGTTACAACTCTTGGGTTATCCACGCTGCTTAGTGTTTATCCCAATGTCAAAGTGATTTGCCAAACTATCGGTGGACTATATTTCTGCTTTATTGCCTACAAAATTGCAACGGCGCCCTTGGTTATTGATAAAGAAATACATCATGCTCCTAGCTTTCAAGATGGCTTTATTCTGAACCTTATTAACCCCAAAGCTTACGCAGCCTTTTTAGCAATATTCTCACAGTTCTTATTGCCGTTTGAACTGTCGTGGATAAGTTATATCTCTACAGGCCTAATTTGCATGTTAATTGCTATGGTCGTTGATAGCTTGTGGTTAATATTTGGCCGTTTAATAAAACCACTTTTTACTCATCCGAGACTGGCAAGGATAATCAGAGTGTCATTTGCTCTGTTAATGGTGCTTTCAGTAATTTACTCACAATATTTATAAGCCTAGCAGTGGGGGGGGACGACAAAATCTAAAACCTTTTCTTACATTATTAGATTTTACTGAATAACAAACATCACTTATAAATGACTTAATGCTCTAGTGATGATTCCTAGTTCTGTTGCTTCCTAAGCTTAATAGCTTTTACTGTTAACAATATAGCTAGCTGAACTTTGGTATTTTAGCTATGTATTTAGCCTGAGTTTAAAATCATTTTTCAAGGACGGTGAATTTATGAGGTCTTCAATTAAGGACTTTACCCCTACTAGACAAGCTTGGCTGACATTAGTGTTATTAATGGTTTTAGTTTTCATCACGTCAGGATGCTCTGCTCAATCAAGCATACATTTAAGTGATACCGAGCAAACTCAGCCAATATCAATATTCAATGGTCACACTTGGGCTCATGGCGCGTTGGATTGTAATGCTGATAATCAGCCAGCACATGAGGTTTATCAGTATGATCCTAACAGCTATATTGTCCGTCAAAATAAATGTTTAACATACGAAGCGCCGTTTATATATATCTTAGTCGGTGAAAATAAAGTGTTAATACTTGATACCGGTGCACTTAATCGTGACGCTGATTTTAGTTTTTATGAAGAAATACAAACAATATTGGGTAGCGATATGATCGCCAACAAGGAGCTGATTATCGTTCACTCTCATGGGCATAGTGATCATTATCAAGGTGATAAATCTTTTGAAGGGGAAAAAAATACACATCTAGTTATGCCTTCATCATCAGCTGTACAGCAGTTTTATCAGTTTGATAAATGGCCACAAGGGCAATTCACCATTGCGCTTGGAGGCAGAGATATTACGGTATTCCCCACTCCTGGCCATCAAGAAGAAGCATTAACTTTTTACGACGATAAAAATAAATGGCTATTGACTGGAGATACTTTATACCCAGGATATATTTATGTTAAAAATTGGGATGAATATCGCTCAAGTATTGCTAGATTAACCCAGTTTGCTGAGTCCCATGAAGTGAGTGCGATACTTGGTGCTCATATTGAAATGAAAGCGCAGTTAGGGGAGTACTATCCTATTGGCTCAACATACCAACCTAATGAAGCAAACCTTGATTTAACGGTAAAAAACTTACAGCAGCTGAATACGATTTTACAATCATTGGATGAGCCAACGGAAGTGACTATGGAGCACTTTATCATCAAGCCAATGAGCGGTTTTCAAAAAGCAATCAGTAATGCTGCTCGCTGGTTTACTCAATAGGTTGCTTAAAGTGAAAAGGCTACAGAATTGACTTTAATGATGATTTTATTCATTTGAAGAAAAGGCACTCACATTGAGCATACTTAAATAAATCTAAATGACATCTTCACAGTCACTGTTAATAGTTCACCTAATATAACGAAAGGAATAGGGTTCCCTTTCGTTATTTCTTGCATGATATTTGGGGGAGACTAACAGCTATCAGTTAACTGTTAGATGAATACCAATCTGCTAACGAGCCTCTCCCCATAACCTCATTGCTAATCCTGATGCTCTTGAGGTCACTTGCTTACAGGCTTTTTCGAATACATAAGGTGAGCCTAAGCAGATAAAGTGTTGTTTAGCCCTTGTAATGGCAGTATATACCAACTCTTTAGTGAGCAGTTGCCACTGAGCATTACTGGGTTTTTGTGGTAAAACGAAGGCTACTTTTTCAAACTCACTGCCTTGGCTTTTATGTACGGTCATCGCAAAACAGCTGTCATGATGTGGCAAGCGAGCGGGTTGCACTTTAAGTAAACTACCATCAGCTTTGACAAAGTAAGCCATAAGCCGCTCAGGTTTAAGCTCATCTTGTAAAATTAGCCCAATGTCACCGTTAAACAAGCCCAGGTTGTAATCGTTACTCTGGATGATAATCGGTCTGCCTAGATAAAACTCTTGGCTTGGCTTTATCCAACGGTTTTGCTTAAGTACATTGGTAATTGCAAGGTTAATTCCATCGACGCCAAATTCACCTGAGCGCATGGCACATAAAACACGGAATTTATTGAAGCTATCAATAATGTCTATCGCTTGATGAATATCCTCACGTGAACCAGAATCAGAATTCTGCTGATAAGCAAATTGATTATCGAGGATCATTTGCAAGTATTCGCTATAAGCCGCAACAGACAATTGCAGTAACTGTAAGCTTTGGCCTTCAGGCAGGTGCTCAATCCATGTGAGTTCTTGATGGCCTTGTTGCCACTCACGGCGAATACCATTGATATCGACAGTGTTAACCGCTTTAGCCAGCAAGCCAATCCCCGCATCACCTTTAAAGCGGTGGCTGTGCATTAACATGCATAAGTTGTCACCAATCATCGGTGTTTGATCAATAAATTGATGGGTATCTTCACCTGTTAACTGATGAAGTAATTCAGCTTGTTTGGCGCAATAACGCATTCGCCAAGGCTGTGATTGCTCGTTGGATATTTCTGGGTTAGCTGTTGAACTAACAGCCGTATTGGCAAGTCCCGAGCAAATATCGGCTAAGACTGCGCCAGCTTCAACAGAGGCTAGCTGGTCTTGATCGCCTAAAAGTATCAACCTGGCTTTATTTGGCAATGCATTTAACAGCTTATGCATCATAGGTAAATCAACCATCGAGGCTTCATCTACCACCAATAAATCTAATCGCAATGGGTTGTCTTTGTTATGGCGAAAAGCATGGGAGTTAGGAATAACCCCCAATAACCTGTGTAAGGTAGCAGCTTCTTCGGGAATACTATTTAGCGCATCAATTAACTCTGGTTTGCCGGTTTGGCTGACTTGAGCAAGTAAACGGGATTTTGACGCTTTAATTGACTCACTTAATCTTGCTGCAGCTTTCCCCGTTGGTGCGACTAAGCGTATGGTTAATGATGATTGAGTCAGCAGAAGCAATAAAAGCTTAGTCACCGTAGTGGTTTTACCTGTGCCAGGGCCACCCGTAATCACCGCTAAGGCTTTCGTTAAAGCAGTGGCGGTAGCCACTTTTTGCCAGTTGATCATCGGGGCTGTAGAGCTTGGATTTACTTCATCAAATAAGTCATTTAAATAAGCGGGCAATACTTGAGAGCCAGCTGATAAATCAATATCTAAGTTAATCGCTGCCATTTGATTTAGGCGGTTAGCCACTTCGGTTTCAAAGTGATAGTACTTATTAAGGTATAAACGCCCATGTTCAAAAATAAGTGGTTTATTATCATTGGGCTCACCAACACAATCCAAGTCGATAATGGCATTGGCTAATTGCTGGTGGTCGAGCGTTAGCTTGCACAAAGCTTGTTGCTCGCAAAAAGGGTTAGCCAAATCGATATCGTTGATCACTAAACAGCTATGCTGACTTGATAGTTGCTGGCTTAATAGGGCGCAAATAAACAGTAAAAAATCACCGTTTGAGCCGTTATCGACTTGAGTTGTTTGGCGTGAAATTTTAGCCTCAACTTGAACTTTGGCCATTTCCAAAGCGAAGTGGCGATCAAGGGGGGTGATTAGTGCTTGCTGTTGCCAGTGTTTTAATAAATCTTTTATTGGTGCGCTGAGATGGAGTAATTGACTCATGATGCAGACTCCATTGATGCTCTCGCTTCTGTTGAAGTACTTAGATCAATTGAAGCATTAAATAGTACATCTAATTGCTCAATCAACGCTTGAGGTGGCTTGTCGAAAAACACTCCAGATTGCGGCGATTGAGGGCTCATTCCACGTAGGAATAAGTAAAAGCTGCCGCCAATATGACGTTGATAGTCATAGGTTGGCATGCGCAATGACAAGTAACGATGGAGCGCTAAGGTATACAAGATATATTGCAGGTTATAGCGGTGGCTACTGATGGCTTTGCTCATGGCGTCGATATTGTAATCTTGGTAGTCGTCACCTAAATGATTCGATTTATAATCGGCTATGTAATATTGACCATTATATTCAAAGGTTAAATCGATAAAGCCTTTTAACATGCCTTGTAGCTCATCAAATTCAAGCCCTGCATCATAACCGTAATGGGTTAACAGTTGGTTTAATTGCTCCGACTTTAATCGGCTAATGGGTAAGTAAAACTCCATCTCCACCAGTTTTTGCTTTTCAGTTAACTCACTTAAGGTCAGCGGCATCCCTTGCGGAGTAAGCAATTGTTGATCGCATTGCTGATAACCCGTTAATAGTGGGGTATGCAATATTTGCTGATACCAATCAAATAAGGTGTCTGTCCAAATCTCTTTATCAAAACCGTATTGATCCATCGCTTTGATTAACGCATCTGGTAATTCATTATCGGCATTGGTGAAGTCAAATAACTCTAATACCAAGTGCATAAAGCTACCGGCATTGGCACCGCGTTCAAAGGTAAAACGGTTAATGGCATCTTCTTGAGCTTCAGTATCAAACGGATTGATATCACTGCTTGGTTCAAACTGTGGTTGTATTTCTTGACTGAAGTCTTCATCGTCTGCCCCTGGGGTCACTTTTTCATGGGCTAAATGCTTCACTAGCCCTGAGTAACTGCCTACTCGCCAAGGCGTATGGTAATCGCGCACTAATGTTTTCGGAGCAAGGTCTTGGTCGTTGTTATCAATATTGATAAGCGCTGACTCATCGATGGCATCGATTTCAGTAATACTAATTGCATTAATGACATTGCCAGCTTTATCTTTCGTAAGCGATTGTGCTTTTAATTTGAGCTGCTCAAAGTCGCACTCTTTACTGGTGATACCCAATAAATAACCGATGGCAGTTTCAAATAATTGGCTACTAATGCCCGCTTTTAACATACGGCTATGATTGGCGATGTATAAGTAACATACATAAACAGGGCGGGTGAGCGCCACATATAACAAGCGTAAATCTTCGGCAAGATTTTCTTGTTTATATTGCTCCCAACCTTCTTTAGTGGCTTCTACATCCCATATTAATTGGTCGTTTTGATGGTAAAGCATTGGTGTGGGTTTTCGGCGATTATCTCGGGCTAAGCTGATAAAGGGGACAAAACATACTGGGTACTCAAGCCCTTTACTCTTATGAATCGTGACGATTTGTACCAAGTTTTGCTCGCTTTCAAGCCTAAGCTGCTGCTCGTCGCTCCCTTGACCATCAATCAGTTGTTGTTCAAACCAATTGATTAAGGCGCTGCTACCATCAAGCTCGGTGGCTTTTTGTTGTAACAGCTCAGATAGATGACGAAAATCGGTTAAGCGGCGCTCGCCACTTTCAGTTTCGTTGATTGCTTTTGACTCATTCACATTCCCTTTGGCTAAGTAACGTTTGATGAGTGCTGTTTCACTGGCGAGGGAAAGCAGTGCTGGCATAATGCCGTGACGATTCCACAGTTGATGCCACTCAGCGAATTTATCTAATAAATCTTGGCGCTGTTCTTCATCTTGATTAAATTGATGAATTTGCTGGGCGCTATAGCCCATTAACTCGGTTGCCATGGCGCTGCGTAAGCTGCGCTCATCTTTTGGGGTAGCTAAAGCACGTAATATAATCGCAAGCTCAAAGGCTTCTTGGGTTTTAAAGACGCTATCACGGCTTAAAAATACTGCGCCAATATTACGGTCGCTTAAGGCTTTTTTCATGACAGCCGCTTCGTTTCGGTCGCGCACCAGTACCGCTATGTCTTTAGCAATAAGCGGTTTGGCTGATTTGCCATTTGAGCTATTTTCCGTAAAACCATTGTCCGTAAAACCATTGTCCGTAAAACCATTGCCCGTAAAACACTGACCATCTTGGGATTCAGTTAATAGCCGCTTAATTTCACTGGCGGCATCATTGGCTAATACTTTACGGCCAGTGGTTTTATTTAATCCGGAGTCATCTTCACCCAGTAACTTTATGCGCAGTGCTGCAGCGTGAGTTTCTGCTTCGGTGAGTATTTTATTGTCAGCACTTTTTGGCGTATTGACTACATCATAAGGAATCGCATCACTAATAAACGGGTCGTCATGTTGGCTAAATAACTGGTTTACACCCTTTACTAGCGCAGTTGATGAGCGGTAATTGGTTTCAAGGTTGTAATGGGCTTGGGTTTGCTTACGGGCTTGAATATAGGTATGAATATCGGCTCCGCGAAAGGCATAAATCGCTTGTTTAGGATCGCCAATCATTAGCAAACTGAGTTTATCTAATTGTTCTTGCTCCTGATAAATAGCCGAGAAAATCGCAAATTGTAGCGGATCGGTATCTTGGAATTCATCAATTAAGGCGACCGGGAAGCGGCTGGCAATGGCGTTAGCAAGCTGCTGCGAGACGCAAGACTCAGCCTCTTGTGATGCTTGTGATTCAGCAGCTTGACTGTTTTGCGCAGAATTCAGTGCGCCAGCTAAGGTAATTAATAGATCATCTGGGGTCATCAAATTACGCTGGGCTTTTTGCAGCGCAAAACGTAATTTTATTCCATCTTTAGCCCGAACTAAAAATGCGGGTTTGATTTGATTTATTAAATCAAACAATCGCTCAATATGATCTAATAGTGGCGCTTCAGATGGCGTTGGTACCGTGCCGCCTTTATTGAGCTTAAGACCTGACAGTGCCAGCATTTCTAATTCTTTAATTGGCGGCAAACCATAATCTGCTTTGACCCAATTGCTTAAGCGGTCAAACATTGCTGCAAGTTTAGGGTAGTCATCGGCTTTTTTACCAAAGCGGGCACCATTAAGCGGTAGGCTGTGGAGTAATGTCAGTGCTGTTTCACTGTCGGCTGCCCAGCGCATTTTAAAGCGTGATAAACTTTGAATAAGCTCATTGGTTAACTTATTAAAGTCTTTGGCTATAAATGAGGTTTTAGCTTGCGTTGCACCTAATAGCTGCCTTAGTTGTTTGGCTAAATCATCAGGGCTGCCAAATTCATTGGCAATCACTTGGGCTAATACGGGTGGCAATGGGTAACAGGTTTCACGCCAAAAGTCCCTTACCGCATGGTGTAAAAACTCGCTGTCATCTAGGGTAAATTCAGATTCAAAGAGCAATGATGACTCGAACGCCATGTCTGACAAAATCCGCTGACAGAAACCATGAATGGTAAAAATGGCGGCTTCATCTAATGACTTTAACGCTAAATCTAATCGTCTTAATGCGATTGCACGTTCAGATTCAGGTATTTGCTGATAAAGCGCTTTGACAAACTCATCGTTAGTTTCTAGGCCAATAAAACATTTAAAGGCCACCTGAATCCGTTTACGGATACGGTCACGTAGCTCTTCGGTGGCCGCATTGGTAAAAGTCACCACTAAGATTTGTTCGCAGGTTAATGGCGCGTTGTTTTCATCACCCAACAGCAAACGTAAATATAACCCTGAAATGGTATAGGTTTTACCTGTACCGGCACTGGCTTCAATTAAGCTACTGCCCACAAAAGGCAAGGTGAGGGGATTTAATTTGGTTACTGTGACCATTATTGATTGCCCTCAGTGCTAGTCGATACGGTTTCATTGATGTATTCATCTAAGTCAGCCAAGGTGCCTTTGTGATACACGCTGAGCATTGGCTTAAGTAGTTGCATGGCTGTATGGCCAAATCCTTGCTCAGTGAAATCCTCTGGGAAGCTAAATAAACGTTTATTGTGTGGATCGTTTCCTTCACCAAACTCGGTTTGTTCATCAATCCATTGGCTTTGGGCTTCATGGAGTTTTTCATCGTGCTCACCTTCGGCTTCAACGTAGGCAAGGGCAGTACGGGGCATAAAGCAAAGAGGCTGTGCTTGGCCGTTAACATAAGCTTGAATAAACAGTTGCAACAGTTGCTGTGCTGCATCAGTTTTTATGGCAGTAAAGGCATGAAAATGGCCTATATCCAGCAGGTAACTGTTTTTCTCTACTCCAGCCGCGTTTAAACACAAGTGACGTAAGTAAACCCGCAAAAAGTCCCGGCCGTGAGCAGTCCCAGGGCGATAGTTCACTTGGCCCTTGGCGTAAATATCATCAATGCGGCCAATCAAATTGACTTCGATAGTTTGTTGCGGCGTTAATTTAATGTCGTTAAAGGATAAATCCACATCCACTTCAGTGGTTTGAGTTTCAGCAGTTAAATACAATACACGGCCAATGAGTGGTGCGATATCTTTTTGATATTGATTGAGTAGCAAATCATCAAAAGGCTTCATCGGTAATGAACCGCTAGCTTTTAGCTTGGCGACAAACTCAATATCTGCATGTTCTAACTGATTTGAAATAGCGCTATCGAGTAAAGCGGATTGCAGCTTGTAACGCTCAAGCGAGTCTAAACCAAAAGGTTCATCATTATCGTCGGCCTGAATACGCAGGTTAAAGTCGACTTTAAGGCTACGATTTAAAAAGAACTGCGCAGGGCTTCTAAAGAAACGCAATAAAGCAGATAGCTCAAGAGTAAGTTGATGTTCTGTCGCTGCATCGGCTAAATCTGATTGTAAATCCACAGCAATAGGTTTAGCAGAGTCGATAAATGCCGATTGCCATTGCGCTGTTAATGGATCATTAAACTTAGGCGGGCACCATTGATGGCTATAACTTTGCTGAAAAGAAGTTTGTTGTAACCTAGATTGCTGCAATGGCGAGTCAGAAATCTCAGACTGAAATAGTTTCGCATCGAAAGGTTGCAGCGGTTGCTGAACAATCAAATGCTCAATAATAGCTTGGTCGGCAGCGTCATTACTGATGTTTGACCGTAGAGTCGAGTCTGAACCTTCGGTGAAGCAATAATCGGCAAAGTAACACAGTTGATAATACTCAATAAGCTCTGACACTAACATCGACGGAATTCGCTCGGCATTATCGCGCTCTGAGTGGCCAATGTAACTGATATAAAGCTGCTGCCTTGCTGATAAAAGCGCTTCTAAAAAGAGGTATCTGTCATCTAATCTACGAGATCGGTCGCCTTTTATTGCGCCATTGTGCGCCATCAAGTCAAAGCCCACAGGATGCTGGACTCGAGGATAAACACCGTCATTCATCCCTAATAAACACACCACTTTAAATGGAATCGATCGCATTGGCATTAAGGTACAAAAGTTAACGCTACCTGCAAGGTATCGCTGACCCACTCTTGATTCATTTAAGCGTTGATTGAACCACTGTTTAAGCACTTCAATATCAAGCTCGCCATGATGACCTGCGCCTTCTAACTCTTCTTTTAATGCTGTTAATGCTTCACGGATGGTTTGAACTTGTTCGCGTTCATCGTCATCAGCTTCAAAAAATACATCGAGTAATTGATAAAGCTGTTCAATGCGCTCAAGTGTCGGGCAGGTGGTCGCAAGTTGCAGTTGATACTCATCAATGGACTCTAAAAAGTTAAGTAAGTAACCCAAGGTTTGCGCAGATTGTCCTTCAACACCCTTTACTAACAAGGTTTCATGGTAAATCGATGAGTCGTCGTTGAAAGCGTAACCTTGAATAAGACGGCTAATGCCAAATGCCCATGAGTTCTGTTTAAAACCAGGAACACCTTGTTGCAGGCGAGTGTGTTCATCACGCCCCCAACGAACATTGGCGTCATCTAACCAGCGCCTGATGAGCTGTAAACCGTCATCATCGAGTTGAAACTTGCGTAAAATAGCGGGCACTTCAAGAATACTAATGATATCTGTTAAGCCAAAACGACTTTGATTGATATTAAGTAAATTTAAGAAACTATTAATTAGTGGCGACTCTTGCGCAGCGCCTCTATCTGCAATGGCATAAGGAATATAATAGTTACTTTGACGAGTACCTTTTAACGCGCCTTGTAAAGAGCTTGATTGGCTATTACTTGTGCCAAAAACTGCATCAATGTACGGCGCATAAGCTGCAACATCAGGCATCATAACCACAATATCTTTAGGCAGTAAGCTGTCACTATTGTCTTTATTGGAAAGGAGTTCTAATAAATGATCGTGCAGGGTTTCAACTTCACGTAGCGGGCTATGACAGCTTCTTAAAGTAATCGAATCATCAGTTGGTTTAAGACTTCTTCGCGCCTCAGCATTTTGATAAAAATGCGCATCTGGCCCTAATGCTTGGCCTAATGTTTCCATTTGTAAAATGTCGAACTGCAAACCTTGAAGTAGGTTTAGCTCATCAGGGGATTGCTCTGGTTCTATGTAACAATCGTAGCTAAAGTCAGTGTGCTCAGCAGGTAACTCCAGCATTAAATCTAAAAGTTCACGTCCCATTTTGCCGTTATTGGCTAAAATGGGATTGCCGACTTCTAACTTTTCTTCCCACAGTTCACCTAACTGTTTTTTATCAGCGTATTGCAGCGCCATACGAGCGCGAGCTTTAGGGTCAACGATATCGCCCCAATAATGCTGGCAAGGGCTTAATGAAAACATGATAACTTCGATACGTTCGGCTAAATGGTAAAGCACCTCAAGGGTTTGCGGTGGCATGGATGAAATACCAAACACAAATAACCGCTCTGGTAATGAGCCGATAACCGTTTGAGGGTTTTGCAGCGCTGAAATCAATTCTTGATGTAAATTGGCGCGATGATAATGGCTACCCTTGATGGTGTTTTGATTGTAGTCAATTAATGCTCGCCACAACTTAGGTTGCCATAACTGATTTTGTTCCAGTTTTATCGGGTGCTCGTTTTGCTCCCAACCAAGGATCCAACTTGGGCGATAAACTAAGTATTGGTCAAAAATATCGGCAATACGGCCACACAATTGATAAAGCTTCATCGCATCAAAATGCTGTTGATGCTGGGCCGATAAAATACTTAAGCTATCTTTTGTAGGGGTATGTGTTTGTGCTGCTTCTACCGCAGAAGGATCTAAGTTTAGGTTAGTGCCTGTAAAATCGGTCGTTAACTCAGGAGTGAGGTACGCTTTTAGTGGCGCAAAATCTTCATCTGTTAATAAAGTTGGCAGCAAATCCATTAACTTCCACGTCATGGCCGCCTTGGTAAAAGCATTATCTTTGGGCACATCAGGCAATAATTCATGGCAAAGTTGCCAAGTAAAGCTAGATGGAAGCGGGAAGGAAAGGGCCGCTGCAATACCATTGTATTTAGCGACTTCTAAACGCAGCCAAGTCGACATACCTGGGCTTTGGACTAGCACATGCTCGTTAGCCAGCAAGTTAGCATTATCAAGGGGAATGGCTAACATTTTGGAAAGCTGTTCAGATAGCACTTCCATCTGATTCGATTGAATTAATCTAAGCATTACTGACTCGGCAACTGATGATAAAAACCATTCTAAGAGGTTGTTATTAGGTTTGAAAGGCTTTTATAACATAGCGGGGTTAAACGATAAAATAGCAAGCAAATAGGAAGAGTTTTGCTTGCTTTGATTTGTGATAGTTTGGTTAGTAGGGGAGCTGATAAGGCAGGTTAAAGAGGTAAGAGATTTCGTTTCTTCTACTTCAACTTATTTTACCTTTATTTCCAAACTTTGTTTGAATTAGGATAAAGGTCGTGGCGCTTCGCCCCTTCTTTTGTAAATTGTGACGAAAGGGAAACAACAGCATTTCCCTTTTCGATATCCCTTGCCGCTCCGACGAAGTGTGGTTCCTTATGCTAAATTAGCGAGTTTACTACCGCCTCAGATTCGCCATCCCTGGCTCAATCTTAGGCTGTGTCGGTTTCCTGCCTCCATCACGCAAATTAGCTCAAAGCATTCGGGCACTTCAAACGGAGAATTTTGAGCCTGCAGCCTCGTTTGTCATAGCTAGAAAAACACATCTTTTAAAGGCCAAAATGTTCAATGTGAATTGAGGAAAGCAAGAAAATTACGTGAGCCCAGACATGGATGTCTGGCTAGCTTTCGAGGGGAAGGGACGCCCCATCGTAAGCGTTAGTGTTTTTTGCCGATTGACGAGGTTGGCTAAAAATGAAGTTTGACGCTGTGAAAATCCCCATTGAAATATTTCGCTTTTCAGAAAATTTCTTAGGGGCAGCGGGGTGTTCCAAGAGGGTATTGCTGTTGATACCCTTTTGGTCTGGTGTGGGCGAAGCACCACGACGTTAATCTCATTTAAATGAGCAAATTAAAAAGTTAACCCTACAATCCCATTTTCACTTTCCTAAAGTAGCGCTTAAACAAGATTTGATGTTGTTCAACCTGCTTATCACTTAACTGCTGATATTGAAGTGCAATAAAGTGTTCTGTCATTTTTTCAAAATCGAATACCAATTGCGGTTGCTCTTGATGTAGCACTTGATGTACAAAGTTTGCAAATGCTTGTGGTGGCATGGTCTCACGTGGGTAACCTTTTTTAGCTAACTTAGCGCATATAAGGTTATAGCGTTTGATGATTGGGTCCTGTTTGGGGCTTAAATTAAACACACCCGCATAGTAGGCAATCACTAACGCTATAAGGCTAAAGCTGATAATCATTAAGATGATCATTTTACTGGTATTTACATCACCAAGTAATTCACTGAGCACTTGTTGCTGGCGCTCTCCATCAAAGCCAAGTACCCAGACGCTCCAGTAAAAATCCAAACTTGCTAGTTGCAGTCGAATATCATTAAGCCAAGGGATTTCTTTTAATCTCAAACTGGTAAACGGACTGTCTTGTAAGTAGCTATCTTGGCCGGTAAACATGGCATCAAAACCATCTAATATTCGCTCAGGCGCTATCATAGCCGTTGGATCAAAACGAACCCAGCCTTGTCCTTCAAACCAGACTTCGGTCCATGCATGAGCCATGTACTGATAAATACTGTAATAACCTGCTTTAGGGTTGTACTCACCGCCTTGATAGCCAGCAACCATACGAGCCGGTATACCACTTGAACGTGCCATAAACACTAATGCTGACGCGTAATGAGAGCAAAACCCCGCTTTGTTTTCAAACAAGAAATCATCCACTTGATCGCCGCCGATAGGAGGTGGGCTTAAGGTATAAAAATACGGTTGTTCAGTAAAATAACGCATCATTGCGTTAATGCGATTAACGGGGTTAGGGTATTCCTTGGCAAATTGCTGCCCCAGCGCTTGAGTTTTAGGATTGGTTTTAGTTGGCAGAGTTAAATTAATCCGCCTGGTCAGTGGTGGTAATTCAGCTTCAAGTTTGCTGTTAGGATAAGAGGTCACTCGATAACTAAAACGTTGATCTACATTACGTAATGAGAATAAGCGAAAATCACTCATTTCTACCACTTGCTCAGTGGGAGAGAAGGATTGGTCTAAGCCAAAAAGCCATTTTTGAAATGTGGGTTCGGTAATTACCTGATAATTTAAAGGGTTATCAAGCTCAGGCCCTTGGGGACGTGGTCTGCTAGGTCTTTCCCCATAAATCTTAAGTTGTTGATTTTTTCTTTTATTTGCTTGCTTCCATGTTTTTCCATCATAGTTTTCCATCACCAACGCGCGCCAGTATAGTTCCTGATTAGGTATAAGCTGTGATTTAGAAAAATTTTGAGTCTCGTTATCAAATCCGACTCTAAATGCCAGGCTTGGCGAGCGAGTGAGTTTACTGATATCTCCCAGTGAAACTTCATCAGATAAGCCTGTAGTGGCATTGTTCATGCTTGGGGCTAACCATAATGGAGGTAGGCGCGGGAATACTACAAAAAGGAGTAATGCTAAGGGCAGACTTTGCAAAAATAATTTTAAACCAAAGCTTAAGTGAACCTTTCTGCTGCTATGTTGATATACGCTGATAAGGACGCAGGCGTTGATAACGCAGACAAACAGTAAATGCACAGTATCTAAGATGCTTTGGCGCTCAAGCAGCGCAAACGCAATGAGAAAATAGCCTACTAATACCACGACTTTTACATCACGAATTTGACGCATTTCAATGTATTTAAGCGCGTAACCCAGCAGTAGCAAATTAACGAGTGCGTTAAGCATGCCAATTTCTTTAGACACTAAAGCTAATGTGGCGGCGGCGCCAATGGCAAGGCTGGTGACTAATAGCTTTGGCGGGGCGGCGACTTTGCCAAAATAAATACCCACTCGCCAAACAAAGCAAATGGCGCAAATACCAATACTCCACAACGTGGCATCTTGATAAAGTGGCGATAACACCAACACATTGGTTAACAGTAACCAAAACAGGGTATTACGACCGATGTTTTCATTAAAGTTATCGTTAAATGAATCCGTTAAACTTGCATTTTGAGGTGCTGTTTTTTTAGCTTTCATCAGCACTCCCATTGTTTAATTCATTAGTGTTGCCGAACAGTGCAATGAGTTGTTGGCATTGTTTACGGTGTGCTTCGCCGCTGTCTTGTTCAATGATGTGCTGATTAAGGGCTAAACCAAACACTTGCTGTCCTTGAGATAAGGCATTGACTTGCCATGCGAGTTTGCTGAGTTTTTGCTCAAGGCTATTGCCTCGAGTGTCATCAAGGCTTAACCACACGGGTTTACCCTCTGGTTGCGCAAACTCTTTGGTTAGCATGCCTCGACCTTGGGCCCACTGTTTCCAAGCGACCTGTTTTAATGACTCACCTTCAACATAGGTTTTTAAGCCTTTGTAATCGTCTACTCCAGGCTGTAATTTGCCGTGGTCAAATTCTGTGCTGTTATCGTCATCTAAACTGGTGAGCGATACTTGAGTGTTGAGCGGTTCAGCATAAATGATGTGATTGATATCTAAATCAACATAAGTCCAAGTGCGGAACAAACCTAAAGGGAAATTGGATGAAACTTGAATTCGCCCTGGATTAAATGTGCCACGAACCTGTGGAGAGAAAGCGATAGTTGCATGGATTGACTCACCAACATCTGTCAGTCGAATATGTCGCTGGTCAGCAAAGTTTAGGCAAATTTGTTGATGGCTAGTTTGACTGTTATTTTTGTTTATTTTGCTGGTTAAACTTACCGGGAATGCAATATTTTGATTGGCATAAGTTTCAGGTGGTGTTTGAGATGTAAGTGTTAACCCTGCAAGGTTTTTATAGCTGTAGATAATACAAGTATGCAGTACACTTGCCAGCAATAAGCTTAGGCCTATGACTAAGTTATTTTGATAGTTTGTTCCAAATAGATAGAGTACAAAAATAAGTGCAAACCACGCGATACCAAAGCCACTGGGTAAGATGAAAATACTCTTATGGGTCAGCGTGACCTGTTTGTTGGGGGGGATCCGCTTGTTAAGCCAATGCCCCCAGCGGCGCGTTATTCGATGAGGAATGAAGCGTGAATACCATTTTTGATTTGGCTGAAAACTTGCTCGTGGTTCAACTTTCTTATTCATACTTGCTAGCTAATTGGGTTAACGCTAGCAAGAATATGATCAGACAAGGCTTGACCTTGTAACTGACTATTCGTGCGAATACGGTGTTCAGCCACGCAGTGAAATACCGCTTGAATATCTTCAGGTACCACGTAATTGCGATGATGTATAAACGCCCAAGATTTAGCGGCATCTAACAGCGCAATACTGGCACGGGGAGATAGGCCGTTGCCATCAGCCTGCTGGCGAGAAAATTGTGCTAAATGAATGAGGTATTTGAGTACAGCATCAGATGCGCTCACTTTCTGAACTTGGTTTTGTAAGCTGATTAACTCATCAGGCGTAAAGCATTGAGACAGTGGTTCAGCTACGCTGCGTGAAGTTAAGCCTTTGAGCATTTCAAGTTCAGCTTGCTCATTCGGGTAGCCAATAGAAATACGCATCATAAAGCGATCTAATTGTGATTCAGGTAATGGAAACGTACCTGATTGCTCAATAGGGTTTTGCGTTGCAATAACAAAGAAAGGTTTTGGCAACGGGTGAGTGGTGCCATCTAAGGTGATTTGGCGTTCAGCCATAGCTTCGAGAAGCGCGCTTTGGGTTTTAGGGCTAGCACGGTTAATTTCATCGGCTAACAGCATTTGATTAAAAATGGGCCCAGGGTGAAAAGTAAATTGTTGCTGTTCCTGCTGATAAATCGACACACCGAGAATGTCGGCAGGGAGCATATCGCTGGTGAATTGGATCCGTTGGTAACTCATGCCTAAAGAGGTAGCGAGCGCTTGGGATAAACTGGTTTTGCCCATTCCCGGTAAATCTTCAATTAATAAGTGGCCTTTAGCCAAAATGCAGGCCACAGCCAGTTTAATTTGCTCTGGTTTACCCAGTAATACACTTTCTAATTGCGATAATAATTGTTTTAGTTTTGACGCTGGCACTCAGGACTCCGTTAGTTAACAAATTAAAAAGTGATGTTTGTTAACAAATACACCGAAACTATAACGTTACCTTGTCATTAATTAGAAGGAAAGCACTTAACGTCATTAAGCTGTAAAAGTTTATTAAATGCTTAAGACATTATTAACAGCTGTTTTAATATAAAAAACTCAGTTCTTGTGGGCTAAACATACTGGCATCTGGGCTATGGGATTGTTGGTAAATCAAACGGTAGCTCAGCACTGCCTGCACATACTCTCGTGTTTCTTTATATGGAATGGTTTCGATAAAGCTCATGACATCTAATTTTCCATCGGATTCTTTTAGCCAGCGTTTAACTCGATGAGGCCCTGCGTTATATGCTGCAGAGGCTAACACACGGTTATTATCGAATTGCTTTAATAGCTCTGCATAGTAAGCACTACCAAGTTGAATGTTGTACTCCACTTGGTACAAATCGGTTTTACGTTTGAATTTGAGCTTATTCTTACGCGCGGTTTCTTTGGCTGTCGCAGGCATTAATTGCATTAAACCACGGGCTCCAACACCGGATGTGGCATAAGGATAAAATGCGCTTTCACGTCTTGCGATTGCGCGCACTTCATCAATATTCACTTTGTACTTTTTACTGGCTTTTTCAAACTCTGTTTGCGCCGCTGGCGGAAAGCGTAGCTTTAAGCTATTCCATTGTTTAGCTTGAATACTGGCTTCAACGCTGTAATCAAACCAACCTTGTTTAAGCGCGTACAAACCGTATTCTGCGCGCATTGGATTAGATTGCCTACGAAGCATATGTACCCACTCATTGCGGGCATCTCGAGTTTTATCCATGGCAATTAATTCTACAATCCTTGCCATAGCGGGATCGTCATTTAATCTGGCGGCAAGCTGCGGTGATGACTGTAAATTATCGTCATTCATTGCTAACGGCGCTTTAATGGTTTGTGCAGTATGAAAGCCGTAAAAGTTACGAGCTTGGCTGAGTTGCGTTGAAATTTTTTTAGACTGAAGTTTGTCAGCTTCATTTGCCCCGTTTTCATCTAAATAGCGCCCTTGCCAATATTGCCAGCGTGAGTCGTCAATGACATCATCACTTAACAATGCAAGGTAGCGCTTTATGGATGCGGTATCTTGCTCGCTAATCGCCCAGCGCAGCCTGATTTGAAATAAGTCATCAGAATCTAAAATGGGTAAACTGGCATCGATATGTTCGAGTAAGTCAGCTTCTTTATAAATCAGTGCACGGCGAACAATATAGCGATTTAATTGCTGCCTTTTAATGGCATTGAATCGATTCGCTTTATCGTATTTTTTGTAAAGTTTAACCGCTTGCTTTAAGTCCTTACGGGCAAGCTTTCTCAGCCCTACGGTAACGATATCAGCCACCATTGGTGACTTAGAAGAAAATTTACGGGTATGACGTAAACTATTTGGATCGCGGTAAACGGATATAAGTAAATCAGCTTCAGCTTTATTTTTGGTGATTTTTCTTGCTAGATATTGAGTTAAGCCGTACTGACTTTCGTTAAAGCTTAATAGCATCCGTGACCAAATGAGCGCTTGGCTGCGTTTACCAGCTTTAGCCCACTCGCTGAACAATACGTCACATTCTTTTGGACGAGAGCGGCCGTATAGCCATAATCTTTGTGCGCCAGCAAAAGCGACTTTGTCGTTTCCTTGTGACAGTTGTGCTCTAAAATAATAACATTGCAGCGCAGTATCATTGGGCGAGTCTGGCGAGATAGTGAGAAAATTTTGCCATTGCTTTCTGTTTCCGGCATTTTTTAAATAGCGGTAGCGCAAGTTGTTATATAAGGGAGTTGCGTTAAATGCTTCAATGGCTTGGTGAGCTTGTTTGCCATTGAGTTTCAAAATGCTGGTAGATTTTTCATGGTAATCGAGATAAACGTTTAGCGGATACTCACCGAGTTTAGTACGTAATTGTTGATAGGTTTTCATTTGTTTTTTATCTAGCGCTTGACGGGCATCTAAATAAAGTTGCTGTTCAGCGCTGTAGTTTGCTTCTTTAGCACTGACGCAGTAGCTATAGCCCTGCAACAAAAGCAGGGCGGCAATGACAAATGAAAAATGCACCATGTTACGCATAATAATGAGACCTCCGCCTCAGTACGACTTCGTTGCGAAAACTAAATTTAGAGTTCAATAATTGATTGAACTGTTATTTAAACATGCTCTGTAGTGTTGTTATTGTATCTCGCGTTTTAACTCAGCAATTTACTTTTAAAAAACTCAACAATTTTGCTCAATCAAATAATAGTGCAAATAGTCGTTTGTGGTCTGTAAAATTTGCTTAAATCTTATATCTAGTTGCTTAATGTTTAGCTCTCTTTAGAGTCATCCAAAGCTTTATTAATTAGCTGTGGGTCTAGGTTCTTGCTGGTTTCAACCCCTAGTTTTTGCATGATATGAGCTTGTCTTATTAGGTTACCTTTTCCTTGTGACAATTTACTCATTGCTTGCTGATAAGTTTTATCCGCGGTTTCTAGGGCGCGGCCTAATTTATCCATATCTTCAACATAGCCACATAATTTGTCATAAATCTTAGCCGCTTGCGCGGCGATGCTTTGTGCATTTTGATTTTGATATTCGTATCGCCAAATATTATTTATTGTGCGCAGTGCAACTAATAAGTTTGTTGGGCTGACGAGCATAATATTATGATCTAATGCGAAGCTTACCAGCGAAGGATCAGATTCTAGTGCTAATAAAAAAGCTGGTTCAATGGGGATAAACATCAGCACATAATCAAGGCTCTTAAGGCCATGAAGCTTATGATAATCCTTCTGACTTAAGCCTTTAATATGTTGACGAATTGAGAGAGCTAACTCTTTAATTGCTTGTTGCTGAACGATTTCATCTTCGCTGTTAAAGAATCGCTCGTACGCCACCAGTGACATTTTTGCATCGATAACCACATCTTTTTGCTCAGGTAAGTGAACAATGACATCGGGTTTGAAGCGTTTACCTTGCTCATCTTTTAAATCTTGTTGGGTATCGTACTCATGACCTTCACGTAGACCACTTTCTTGTAATACTCGCTCTAGTATGACTTCGCCCCAATTACCTTGTTGCTTGTTATCACCTTTGAGCGCTTTGGTAAGGTTAATCGCATCTTGACTCATTTTAAGATTGAGGTCTTTTAAATGATCAAGTTGATGCTTAAGTGCACTACGTTCAGTTTGTTCCTGAGTATAGGATTCACGGATTTGCTGTCTGAACCCTTCAAGTTGCTGCTTTAGGGGACCAAGCACGCCATCAATTTGAGTGACGTTTTGTTGCTTAAAATTTTCGCTGCGCTCTTCAAAAATGCGGTTAGCCAGATTTTCAAATTGCAGTTTTAATCTTTCTTCTGCACTTTCTAGTAGGGCAATTTTGTCGTTTAGCGCCGCTTTTTCAGTGTTAGCTTGGGTTTGAATACTTTGTTGCATGGCATTGGATTTAGAGAGTGCCAACTGGGTTTCCATGAACTTACGCTGGCCATCAGCTAATGTTTGTTCAAGTTGCGGCACACGTTCTGCTTGTGCTTCTAATTTAGATAACTGAGCAATCAGTATTTCAGACCTTTCTCTTGCCTGTTGCAGCGCGTCTTCTTTTTCATCAATTTGTTGCTGTAATAGTTGCTGTTTAATCTCTAAATCTGCTTGAAGTTGGCTTGTTTCAGCGGCAATTTTATCCCGATGTTGTTCCCATCGCTGGCGGGTTAAACGTTGATTAAGTAGGGCGCCAATGAGTAAACCTAAAAAAGCGGCGGCAGATAATGCGATGATTTCGGCGATAGATAAAGAAGTGGGAAGCGTCATGATTTCGACCAACTGAAAATGATGCTTAAGATTCTCATGCCGTTAATGATGGCGCAAGGGAGTTGCAGGCTATTTCATACTTAAGCGCTTAATTAATAAACTCAAAAGGATAAATAATATAAACTTTTTGAAATTAATATTCGTATTAAACTGTCTTATAGTTTATCGAAGATAGTTAATCTGGTTCTAATTGAACGACAAGGGGTGATTTATGGTGTCAAAAAAAGGCTTTACGAAAGGAATTAGCAATACGCCTTCTTGGTCACTTAAAGAAAATGAAGTCACTCCAGAAAGCGTGTTTAGTGACAGACGTAATATTATTAAAGCACTGGGACTTGGCGCCTTGGGTGCAAGCTTACCTGGCCAAGTTCAAGCTGGGCTGTTTGATTTATTTGGCAGCGAAGATAAACCTCCTTTTGCCGTGCAGGGTCTTGATTACAGCAAGCCTAACCAGTTTCAAATAGTTGATCGTTTAACTCCAGAAGATAAAATAATTCGTCATAATAATTTTTATGAATTTGGCACCAGCAAACAAGATCCGTTTGAAAACGCCCAGCAGTTTCAAGTTAACCCCTGGGAACTAAGAATTGAAGGTTTAGTTGATAAACCTTTAACCTTAGATTTGAATGACTTAACCACTAAGTTCGATCTTGAAGAACGTATTTATCGATTGCGCTGTGTTGAAGCATGGTCGATGGTTGTGCCTTGGGTTGGTTTTTCATTAGCTGAGCTGTTAAAAATGGCTGGTGTGTCGAGTAAAGCCACTCATGTTGCTTTTGAAACCTTGTTTGATCCAGACCAAATGCCTGGGCAAAAGAATCGTTTAATGGGCGGCGGCATTCATTACCCCTATGTCGAAGGATTGACCATTAATGAGGCAATGAATGAATTACCATTTTTAGCAGTTGGCCTTTATGGTAAAACCTTACCACCTCAGAATGGGGCGCCAGTTAGACTGGTTTTACCGTGGAAATACGGTTTTAAAAGCATCAAGTCTGTAGTCAGAATCCGCGTGACGGACAAGCAACCGCCAACCAGTTGGAATCAATTAGCGCCACATGAATACGGTTTTTATGCCAATGTAAATCCACAGGTGGATCACCCAAGGTGGTCACAGGCATCAGAGCGCAGCATCGGTGAGGGCGGGTTATTTTCTGCAAAACGTATCCCGACACAAATGTTTAATGGCTATGGCGAACAAGTGGCAGATTTATATAAAAATTTAGATTTAAGGAAGTACTATTGAAGCGTCTGACACCTAGAGGTTTATTCTGGTTAAAAGGCTTATTACATTTAAGCTTTTTAACCCCAATAATTTACTTAGTCGTAATGGTGTTAACCGATAATGCCGGCGGCGATCCGGTGCAGTATATTATTCATTATACAGGCATGGGTGCGATTAACGCCTTAGTGGTAACACTGCTTATATCACCAATTGCTAAACGATTTAGGCAAGGGCTATTACTGCAAACAAGAAGGTTAGTAGGTTTATATGTATTTGCATACGCAAGTTTACATATCGCCGCATTTATTAGTTTGGATTTGCTGTTTGCTTGGGGCTTTCTATTTGAAGAGATAATTAAACGGCCGTATATTTTAGTTGGCGCTGCCTGCTTTATTATTGCTACCTTTTTAGCATTAACTTCTTTTCAGGCAATAAAACGTAAGATGGGTAAAGGTTGGCAGTCATTACATAATTGGGTTTATGTCATGGCATTGTTAGCGCCAATTCATTTTTATTGGTCGGTAAAGTCAGAAATTATTGAACCGAGCATTTATATTGGTGTGTTCGTTTTATTACTTTGGTACAGAAGAAAGACCATCAAGCAATGGTTGTTTAAATTAAAGTAGCTGTTAATTCTTGATAATAGAGTCATATGGAGTTCATTTTTACTTGCTCTGATACGTTAATTTATCTTTTGTTATCAATAAAGGCTTGGCTAAAGCGCTACTGTTTGCCGACTTTAAATTTGTGTCATAGTTTTGTTATTTTTACTTTTTCCTGCATTAATCTTCTTGTCCAAAACCGAAGGCCTTTGATATATTGCGCGGCGCTGGAATAACCAGTCTTATTTGGAAACGACAATGAAAACGACCGATTATCCCCCTAGTAGAAAGGGAGAAAAATAACCTACAGTCGTTCTGTCAATGAATGTCTAGCCCTGCAGTGGCTGAGATTGCATTTCACTAGTTAGTTTTTATTTTTCTCCCAATTCTCTACTTAATTTCACAATACTTTTGTATTTAGAAAATGATTAGCACACTTATTTGAAGGTGGCTGATGAATAAGACCTGCCGCTTTAAAAATGGTCGGTTAAGCTTTGCAAGATAGAGAGATATTCCATGAAGCTTATAAATAAAGCTTTAGCTTACGATTCAATTCTAGAAACGAATGAAGACACCAGCCCAACCTATATAGAATTTACTCACTACACTCAAAATGAACAAGTCGCATTATTAACCTCAATGCCTATTGAGGATGCAGTCAATATTCTTGGTGAGTGTTCAGTTATTCATGTCCAAAAGTTAATCGCTGAATTAGATATTATTGGTGAAGATGTTAGAGCGAGACATTATGCACATCAGCTAGGCATAATTCTTTCAGAAGTTGAGCCCCATAAAGGTTATTTAAATACCGGGGTGTTTGCACATGTGCAACAAAGAATAGGCTGGATTATTGGTCTGGCTTTGTTAGGCATTGTTTCAGGTTTAATTATTGCAAGTTATGAAGATACTCTCAGTCAATTAATGTTATTGGCTATTTATATGCCGGTGATAGCTGCCGCTGGCGGTAATACTGGAGCTCAGGCAGCAACTTTAGTGATTAGAGCTTTGGCCACTGGAGAGCTTAAGAAGCGCCAGTGGTTGTCAGTATTGTGGAAAGAAAGCAGAGTTGCGTTAGTCATTGGTTTGGTGATCGCACTGGTTATTGTGGCAAGGGTGATGCTTTTTAGTGATGGTATGTCTACTGGTGGCTTTGATTTAGAACTCATTGCCTGTGCGATAGCTGTTGCGTTGTTTATTCAAATAACAATATCAACCACTTTAGGCGGCGTATTACCTATTATTGCAAGGGCCTGTAAACTAGATCCTGCAGTACTTGTTAGTCCGTTACTCGCATCTATTGTTGATATATCAGGTTTGATGATTTACTTCAGTATTGTGAATGCTTTTCTAGGGATAAGTTGAGCAATGCTTAGAGTTTAACTCTTATGAAATAGCTACAAAAAAACCGAGTTAAACTCGGCTCTTTTGTATCTCATTTTGTTCACCATGATCTGATTATCTAAATAAGCAATTTTTATCTCTAGGTGGATGTATCAGGCCATTGATGCAGTAACTTGCGAATAAACTGAAGCTAATAACACTGCCCATGATTATTGCCAATAAGTACCACGGTTGATGCATTGTCATTCTGAGGTCAATATACTGGTATGTAGATATTCCCCAAACCATAACTGTCGCAACAACTAGCCCTAGCTGGATGATCCGAGTAATCAGGTTACTTTTAAGCAATAGTAGAAGGGGAAGCATCACGCAAGTTATCGCCAGTGGCATTTGGCCGAATCGTAAAAAGTGTGCACCTAAAAGTAAATAAGCCAAAGAAATTAGAATAATTCGCCACCACATTGCCACGTTCCTCACTAATCAGCTGTCATTCATGCATTTTGAATCCAGCAATATAGCTTATTAGAATGTGATTGTTCTATTACATCACTCACAGAAGTCTACATTCGAGCATTGTATTAAGTGACAGAGGTCAAAAATGGCAATATGTATTTGCGTTGGTTAGCTAATATTGAAATCGCTATTTGAATAGTAGAAGTCTCAAGGTAAAGTCGATTAGTAAATTTACAGAGTATTGGGCTATGCTGTTTTTTGGCTATAGAAGTTGCCGCAAGCTAAAAAAAGTTTAAATAATTGATAAGAATTGGTCGGGATAACAGGATTTGAACCTGTGATCTCTTGTCCCCCAGACAAGCGCCTTACCGGACTAGGCCATATCCCGATTAAAATCTTATGCTGCATAGACTATCAATAAGGTATTTTTCAGGCAATAGCTTTACTAAAAAACACCATCAATCGATTGTATTTTATACGTTTATGCAGTATTACTGATTATAAAGCCTTCTTCCTTCACGCATCACTTGAATCAGTTCTGGCGCACTTAATTTGTGTTTGAGCCTTTTTTGATAATCAATATCATAAATACGATATTTACCATGACGGTCCAGTACGGTTATTTCTTCACTTTGGTAAATAGCAAATGTGCGGCTGTCACCAATATAGACCCAGCTTTGCTCGCTCGGCTGCAATAAGCTGTAACCTGAGCTGTAATCTGTGATTGGATTGTCACAATGAAGTATGTGGCTCATCACAGTAGGTACAATGCCATAATGGCTTGTACGATAGGTCACATTATCTGCACCCGCTTTCGGCCAATGCATAACAAAAGGCACTTGAACGTTACCCGGTGAGAGGTTTTGATTAACTTCAGAAGTATTACTATTAAACACCTGACCATGGGTACCGGTAATCATCACAACGGTATCATCACTAAGTGCACTTACAATTTTCTGTAACTGCTGATCAATGAAGTAAAGTGACTGACGGTATTGATTATAAAGGACCCTTTGCGCAGGCTTTAAATCGATATGTGGCTTAACTGTTTCAATACCTAAAAAGCCAATTGGGGTATCGTAATGTTTCGGTGCAGATAGGTTAACCAGCGAGAACCAATGTGATTGTTGTTCTGCACTCCAGTCAACAAACTGTTGTACATTTTTCATGTCGGTTTGTGCGCTGCTTGTTTCACTATGATTGGTAAAAATAGTTAGGCCATCAAATATTGAACGCCCCTCGAACACACGTTGATTTTCTTCTGGCAGAAAAATAGCTTGTTGATAACCTGCTTTCGTCAATGCGTCAGTCATAATAGGCGCAGTGTGATAAAACTCTTTTCTATCACCATAGTTACCTTGTAAGCCATAAAATAAAGCAAACATGCCTGTTTTGAATTGGTTGCCGCCACTGTAATGCTCAGAAAACTGCTTATTGTCAGCTTGGTACTGAGTTAAAAAAGGCATGGTGAGTTCGTTGACCATATCTGCTCTTAAACCATCAACAGTGATGATAAGCACATTGGCTTGTTCTTGTAATTCAGCTGGCGCTTTGCATTCAAGTGGCGCAACTGGGTAACTTAGTTTTCTTGCTTTGGTTTGATAACTGTTGTCATCACTGTTTGTGCCTTCAATACCATGACTTTCCATGAAAGACCGGGCTGTTGCAGGGTAAGACAGCGGATAGGTATCATCAAAACGGGTAATTTGAGTAACATCAGATGCATCAGCCCAAATGTGAACCAAATGACTGCTGATAAAACAAATACCCACGAAAGCAATCGCTTTATTACCGAGCTGCTTCTTCTCTAATTTCTCTATTCTTTTCCAAATAAAGTTAGCTGCAGTTAGCTCGATTAAAATAATCGCTGTCGGTGTCGCTATGTAGGATGTGCTTTTAAGAAGGGCATTAAGATCTGTCCAAGCAAGGTCAAACGCAAATGGACTTAAGTGAATACCGTAATCATCATAAACAATGGTGTCATACAGTAAGATACATAGACCTAACGTGGCCACTAGCGCTGCATAGCCACGCAATATTTTTGAGTAGGGCAGCAGCAGTGTGACAGGAAAAAGAAATACGACGTAAACAATAAAGGCTAAAAAACTGAAGTGACCAATCGTGCTGATTGCAAGGTAGCCCCAGCCAATAATGGTTTCAGGGTAACCGACACTGCTTAAATAGCGAGCGCCTACTATCATGGCTAAAAAACCATTAAAGAAGGCAAACCAGTGGCCCCAGTTAACAAGACGCGACACTTTGTCACGAGTCATTTGTTTTTTGCGCTCAACCATGCGGTATCGTTTTCCTAATCCTATCTGGAATCAAAATAATTGTGTCAAAAGTAAAATATAAAAATAGCATACCTTTGAACAATTTAAATGACTTTAGTACGTCTTAGTCAGCTTTTACTGATTGTGCTAACGCTTTTGCGAATTGTTCAGCAACAGCTTGACGAGATTCACTCGGTACTTTGTTTTCAAGTAAGTGTGATACACAGTTGCCTAATACCATCAGGCTTAAATCAGTTGGTGCCTGATGCTTGTTTAGTACTGCTAAAAGCTCAGTTATTAATGCTTCAACTTGAGTGTTGGTATATTTAGATTGGATAGCCATAATCAGAAAAGTTCAAAAAGTAATGAATTAGCCGGCTATTATATCGGATTTAATGCGTGGTTGCTGCAAGTTTCTAAAGACTAAAAATACAACAATATTTAGCTGTTTATCCTGATTTTATGCCACATTCTTCTCTGAAGGTTCAGCTGACAATTCTCAAGTTTATTTGATTTGTTATTGCACGTTTTCGATAAGATTTTTTGAGACTTTTTAACTCGGTCTGTTATGATATCGAACGCTATTTCGCTTTCATCAATAGAGATCAGTTAGGGCTTATGAGCATCAATATCGAACAAGCAATTATCCACGAAATTTCCCAAGACAGTCAGGGACAGTTAAGTTGTCGTCTTAGACCCCAGCCGCTATTAAACAGCAATGCAGTAGAGTCTATGTTGGAAGAATTACACCAAACTTATACTGGAAAAGCGGGTAAAGGTTTTGGCTTTTTTGGGACTCATGGGGAAGATGGCGAAGCAAACCCTGCTTTTTCTAACGCATTAAATGAATATCGTAGTGGCGAGTTAGGTTTTGTTGAGTTCAGTAGTGCTGCCAGTAAGTTGCTACAAGAAGAACTCGCTAAATACGACTTCAGCCAAGGCGGATTTTTATTGATGTCTTGTTATACCAGCATGACAAGTGATTATTTATTTGTGGCTTTGCTGAATGCTAAACCGTCAATGACGGTACTTGATGACATGGAGCTATCGCAGAATAATCATTTGGACTTAACCAATGTTCAATTAGCAGCTCGTATCGACTTAACAGAGTGGCAAGCTGATAAAGAATCTCGCAAATATATCTCGTTTGTTAGAGGTCGTGCTGGACGCAAGGTAGCCGATTTCTTTTTAGACTTTATGGGTTGCGTAGAAGGCGTGAATACCAAAGCGCAAAACAAAACCTTAATGCACGCTGTAGAAGACTTTGTTGCTAGCAGCGAGTTGACTAAAGATGAGCGTCAGCAGTGCCGTGACAAAGTATTTGATTACTGTAGTGAACGTGCTGATGAAGGCGCAGATATTGAAGTGAAAGATTTGGCTGACGAATTAGCTGACTCTGGCATGGACTCATTTTATGATTTTGCGTGTGGTGGCACTTACGAGCTAGATGAAGAGTTTCCTGCTGATAAAGCTAGTTTACGCACATTGAAGAAGTTTTCGGGCACGGGTGGCGGAGTAACATTGAGTTTTGATGGTGGTCACTTAGGTGAGCGCGTTATCTACGATCCTATTTCTGACACCTTATTAATTAAAGGTGTACCAGCTAACTTAAAAGATCAATTAGACCGACGTCTGAAAGGTGAATAAAGCGGCATATTTCAATTAAAGCGTCCGTTTGGGCGCTTTTTTTTGCATTTATTATATGTATTAAACGTTTTGGGCACATTTGTGAGCTTATTTGCTCGTAATTACATTTAAACATTTTATTATCAAATTATTTTAGTACACTAGCCCCAAAATTTATGCCAGTTGTATAAAGTTAATTGAAGGTGGACACCTTAAAGTGACCACTCTGGGGGAATCATGATTACTGCCTATGTTTATCACAATCGCAAGTTAACTGTTCATGAACTGAATGTTCAAGACAGTATACCCGAACAAACATTATGGTTAGACATGTTCAAACCCAATGACGATGAGCGTGAGTGGTTAAGTCGGTTTTCGGTAGAGGAAGTACCCGAAGAGGAAGACATTAATGAAATTGAAGCTTCAGCACGTTTTTTTCAGAGCAAAGATGGGTTGCACATTAACTCTCTTTTCCCGCAACGTGTTGGCTCTGATGTTCGTGCGATTAACGTCTCGTTCAACTTGCGAAAAGATTTTTTACTGACGATTCGCGAAGATGACGTGGGCTTGATCCGTTTGCTGCGTAACTATTTACGTTTAGGACGATTAGATGCAACAACACCACAAGGACTGATGTTAGAGCTATTTCATCTTAAAGTAGATTACCTTTCTGATTTAATTGAAGATGTGTATTCAGTTCTCGATGATGTTAGCCAGAAAGTGTTTGATGATGAAGAGCTCGATGAAGTCTTTAAAATGATCACGCTGCAAGAAGACTCAAATGGCAAAATTCGTTTAAGTTTGCTCGATACACAACGTTCATTGCGTTACATTCAACGTTATTATCGTGATCATTTATCTGAAGAGAACATTAAAGACTTACGTGAAATGCTATCGGATATTGAATCGTTAATGCCACATAGCCAATTTATTTTCGATAAATTAAATTTCTTATTGGATGCCGCGATGGGCTTCAGTGGCATCCAGCAAACAAAAATCATTAAAATCTTCTCGGTTGCTGCCGTGGTATTTTTACCACCAACAGTTATCGCCAGTAGTTACGGGATGAACTTTGCCAATATGCCAGAATTAGATTGGCGTTTTGGTTATCCAATGGCGATTGGTTTGATGCTTGCCAGTGCCGGTGGCACCTACTTATTCTTCAAGCGGAAAGGTTGGTTATAATCGTTTTAGATAAACGTTATTTAATTAAGCGTAACCATGTTTACAAAAACCATTAATAACTCTGTTATTAATGGTTTTTACATTAGGGCATGTTGAACTTTATTGGTTAAGTTTTGTACGAGATAAAAGCGTTTTAATTGAGGTGAGAGGGTTACCTCCAAGTAATCTAAGCTAAATTCGCTCAACAGTAAGTAAAGCGCTTTTAGTTTACCCCCTTCACTCCAACAACGCCCTCTAAAAATAAACAGGCCTAATGAATTAATGTTTTGGCTAAGACTACTAAGCTTGTCCAACGCCGTAGCTAATGCGTTCCCTTGGGTTTAAATATTTAAAAATATTGTCAGGCAAAGCTGATGTGGGTAAGCAACGCACGATACTGATTTCTTCTCGTTCTAAATCTATAATTGGCGCTTGGTCTTTAGGGACTAAAGGGTCATAAAGCATGATCTGTGGGAACAATATCTTGTTTAGGTTAACTGACATGACCAAGCCAAACTGTCCACTGGACAATTCAATGACACTACCAGGGGGGTAAATACCAATAGTTTTAATTAATTTCCCAACGTATTCGGTGTTAAGTTTGTGCTTATAATTTTTGTAAATTATACCCAGTGAAGCGTAGGGTGTTTTGGCTTTGGAAATTTTAGTACCATTACACAAATCATCGTATTCATTTACCATAGTTATTAACTGACTGAATTTATCTAATTCATCTGCTTTTAAACCTTTTGGGTAACCTGAGCCATCAAGGAATTCGTGATGATTAGCAATCATAGGTTTTGCTTGCTCCGGAAATGTATCTGCTAATTTCAGGAAATTAAGACTCATCAGCGGGTGCTGCTTAATTAAGTTTTGTTCAGGCTTGGTAAGCGGGACTTGTTTTTTTAAGATATTGCTTGGAATTTTAAGTTTTCCGACATCATGAAATAATGCACCTAATCCAACTAGCTCAATATCTTCTCGGCTCCATTCAAGGCTTTTAGCTAGCATCATACACATCACTGATACATTCATTGAGTGATGATAAATGAGATCGTCAGGTTTTGCGTCGCTCATTAGATGCAGTACTAAATCATCTGAATTTAGCAACATACTCGTCATGGTACTAATCATATCTTTAGCATCATTAACGGAGTTAAGTGGCCGACTTCCTAACTTAGATACTGTTGAGCGCATCATTGCTAAAGACCGTTCAAATTGTTGTTCAGTTTTCTTGATGCTTCGGCGCAGTTTATTCTGGTACTCGATTTGATCCTGTTTGTATTGATCCATTTCGAGTTTTAATTTATCTAGGCCTTCATCTTGAACGAGTACTGATTTCTGCGTGATATGTGCTTTATCTATTAATGGGCTATCACTACGTTCTTTGTCGAAATAAACGTGCTCAATGCCGAGGCTTTTGATTAATTCTATTTGAGACTCTGTTTTTACTTTAAAGCTACTAAACAGAAATGGGTGATCTTTCCACGAGACAGGTAAGCGAATAAAGTTACCCACTTGAATTTGATTTATTGATACTTTTACAGATTTTTTCATAGGTTAAAGCAAATACCTAAAGCATTTTTTATTATTTGAATAGCAAGTGATAAGCGAGTATTTTTGCCAATTTATCAATTCCATGGCAGCATATTATCACTACATTATTAAAAAGTGCTGATTTAATATGGATTTTATTGAAGTCATCCCGAATGCATTACCTGATGATTTGTGTGAGAGGCTAATAATGGCTTTCGAGAAACATGAAGGCGTTATGGAAGGAAAAACAGGCCAAGGCGTAGATAGGACGAAAAAGAGAAGCTTTGATTTAACCTTGGATAATCATGAAGATATGATTTCGCTTAAGAATGAGCTATTACAGAATACATTAAAGCACACCGCAAGTTATTTCAAAAAATATCCCATGGCATTAATGGGAGCGGTTTCAGTTTCAGTAGCCGATGAGCAAGGTAAACCAGTCACCCTCAATCCTGATAATTTTTCTTCTCTTGGTGAGCCAAGAGCTGAAGCATTAACTAAGTATTTGTATCGTAGCGGCGTGGTGAATCTTCAGAAGTATATTCAAGATGTTGGCGGATATCCTCACTGGCATTCAGAACATTTCCCTCAAACAGGCTCTCATGAAGCGCTGCATCGAGTGCTGTTATATATGTTTTATCTGAATGATGTACAAGAAGGTGGAGAGACAGAATTCTATTATCAAAATAAATCAGTTTCTCCAAAAAAAGGCACTATGGTCATAGCGCCGGCAGGCTTTACTCATACCCATAAAGGCAATACACCGATTAGTGGTGATAAGTACATTGCTACGTCATGGATTATGTTTAACAAGGCTGAAAACTTATATGCGCCAATTAGATAAAATCGAGGCATTTCGCCCCGTTTTATTACTTGCTATTGGTGCTAATTATTTAGTGAAGTTAAATTGTTAGTACATATTTAGTCATTTAGTTCGTGATTTAAACAATGATTATTGAGGCGGAATTTTGATAGTAAATTTTGCGCCTTGTAAATGGCTTTCTGTAATAGAAAGTAGTCCATGGTAGCTGCTGACAATTTCGTTACACACTGCAAGTCCAATCCCTTGTCCTGGTGATTGGGTATCAGCGCGCACGCCGCGCTGAATGATGCGCTCTTTTAAAGCATCTTCAACACCCGGGCCATCATCTTCAACAATGAGTACTGCATTGCCGTCTTGATCAATACTGGCAGTAACGATGACTTCGCTAATTGATAGCCTAAACCCGTTTTCCATCAAGTTGCCACAAAGCTCCATTAAGTCGCCTTTATTAATCGGGAAGCTCACTTCTGGCTCAACATTAACGGTAAATTTTATATCTTTTTCACGGTAAATTTTAAACAGCATTTGCGATAATTGATCAATCATAGGTTTTACAGGTGTTTGTTCTTGTACTAAACCTTGTCTGCCGACTAAAGCGCGTTTTAATTGATATTTAACCAGCTGATCCATCTGACCCACTTGCTGCATAATTTTCTCGCTCGCATCGGTTTTAGTCAGTGAGTTGTCGTCAGTAATAGCGTGTACTGCAGCTAATCGTGTTTTGAGGCTATGCGCTAAATCATTCATCGCATTTTGATAGCGTTCTTGCTGATCACTAGATTGCGACAATAATTGGTTTAATGCTTGAGTGACACCTTCAAGTTCATGAGGATAACCGTCCGAAAGCGCCTTTTTTTTACCATCTCCAATCGCCTGCAATTCGCTTTTCAATCTTGCCATCGGGCGCATTCCCCAGTATGCCGCACTGACAAGTAATACTACTGCGAGAAGCATAACCACAGCGAGACGCAGATAAGTAAGTTTTTTGAAGCGAATAAATTCTCCCTCAACAGAATTAGCATCTTTGAGGACTACCATGTTGTACTGAGTTTGATTAAGTTCAACTGGCAGCATATAAGCAAAGTAGGACTTTTCATCTGACATCGTGAGGTAATATGGCGGGTTTGTGTCTGCTATTGATTCAAAGCGCTGACAAATGTTATCCAAACCGCTGTCTATGGCTAATGTAGAAATCCACACTTCATCAAAGGTCTGGGTACAACTCGCCATCATATAGCGTTTTTGTTTGTTATTTTCTTTAAGCCAACCATTGTCTGCTGGGATGAGATCGTATTCTCTTAGTTCGGCAGCGATTTGTGGCATTTCTGCGATGAGCTGCGAAGTTTCCTTATTATAACTATTCTGGGCATGAAGGATGGTCACTGACCAAGCAAGCCCAAACCCCACCAATGCAATGATAGAAAGTGAGGTAATGAACATCCGTGTTAACAGACGCTTTTTGAGCTTAAATCTTAACTGCATGGGAGATTAAATTTATATCCTTGGCCGCGAATAGTGGCGATAGGGTTTTCAATCCCACCTTTGCTGAGTTTCTTACGAATACGGCTGACCATAACCTCAATGGTATTCGGATCGCCTTCTTTATCTCCATAAACTACGTCCAGTAAACGTTGTTTAGCAACGACTTCGTGGCAATGACGCATCAAATATTCCAAAATGAGATATTCAAAAGCAGTCACTTCCATGTTCTCATCATTTAGGCTCACTTGTTTGGCTGCTAAATCCAGTTGCAGTGTGCCACTACTGATGGTGGGTTTTACAAAGCCTGCGCTTCGCCTTACTAATGCATCTAATCTTGCTACTAGCTCTTCTTTTTGAAAAGGTTTCACTAAGTAATCATCGGCTCCAGCATTTAAGCCTTCTACTTTATCTTGCCAATTTACCCGGGCGGTTAAAATTAAAATCGGCGCTTTGACGCCAGCATTACGTATGTCTGAGATGAGGCTCATACCGTCTTTATCGGGTAAGCCTAGATCGACTATAGCGATATCAATAGGGTAGTTCGTAGCCTGATAAAACCCTTCTTTTGCTGTTAAGGCAACCTGAACTTGATTACCTAAATCAGATAATTGCACATTCAAGTGATGGGATAAGATAGGGTCGTCTTCTATTACCAAAATTCTCATAAAATACTCTTTGGTGTTATCGCTATAAAATTAGAAATATGATTTTAAAGCTTATTAAATATTGTCTAGTTAACTTTTCTAACTCACCAGTTAACTACCTGCTATAGGTAGATAATAAAGTAATAATGCTTAACCTTAACTGACTGTAATAGTAATTGACTTATGAGACAAGCAGTTGCTGTATCAGACTTAGTAATATGGTGAGTGCCACCCCGATGAATATCACTCCTGTTATTGCATCGATGATATTGCTTCCTTTACTCATTTTATTTTGTATTGCTGGTTTAGTCAGTATTAAGGCTAAAAAGCAAAACCAAATTAGCGATAAAATAAACAATAAGCTGGCCGAAGCTATTTTGGTTGATGCAGTAACTTCAGGTGTCACCAGTACTGTGAATATAGTAATAAAGAAAATCAGCGCTTTAGGATTGAGTAAATTAGTATATAAACCGATTTTAAAGCCTTTAGCAGGCGTTATAGCATCGAAACTAATATTAGCTTTAGCAGAAGGTGTTTGCAGTACTTCAGAAGGCTCCGATTTATTTTGAAAAGATTTTACTGCAGAGGCTAAGGCCCCAAATCCCATCCACGCAAGGTAACTCACCCCAATAATTTGTACCGTAAAGTATGCCAGCTCAGATTGCTTTATCATAATGCTGATACCCAAAAGCGACAGTAAACTGTGGATTAATATAGCGGCGCTAATGCCCGCAGCGCACATCAACGCAGTCTGGCGACTTTGCTGGGTAGATGTTTTTACAATAATGGCAAAATCTGGGCCTGGACTTATAAGTGCCAAGCAATGTATTACGGCGAGTGTTGAAAGTAAGGTAAAGTCCATTTTAATTCCGAAGTGTTAGGTTATAAAAATACTGAAATAAGA
>NZ_BPEV01000034.1 GCF_019654955.1 Shewanella sp. KT0246
GCCATTTCGATAGCACTATTGATTGTTTTTGCTTTTTTTAGTGTCATCGGAGAGGAATTTGGTAAAACAATTTCACAACAATCAGAAAAAGATGCTAAAGCTCAATCTATTATAAAAGAATTAACGATAGCAGCAAAACAAATAAACGATGTGGGTCCTAGATTGATTGATGATGATACTCGTCTAGACGGAGTTAGTGTAGGCCCAGGTTTGCGACTTACATATCATTACACATTGTTAAATTATGTCACAAATGATTCTACGTCTAAAATTATTAAATCAAACTTTTTCTCATTAGTTAAAGAAAGAGCTTGTTTAAACAGTGCGTTAAAGCAAACTATGCAGGAAGGAGTCGAATTTGTTTATTCATATTCTGACTCTTCTGGAAGCAGTGTTAAGTATCTGATAATCGACAAGAAAAAATGTGCGCCCTCTTCAATTTAACGTTAATGGGGGTAGTGCAAAATAATTATGCCATATATGGCATAGTAATTCTGGCCACACAATTGAAGGTTATTGAGGGTGAATACAAACTACTAAGCTTCAGATTATATCTATTTCAAACACTCTTTGGGGCATAAACGTGTTATGACCACTAACTCTTCAGTTCATTTATATTGGGTTTGTTAAAGAAAATCACTACTTCAATCTAACCCATTGCCTGCCGCTGGAATGTTCAGGATGAACGGTATGTCGCGAACAAATGGATGTGAAAGAGCGACCTTATATGCAGATACTACAGCGAGACGCTGGCTCTTGATTTAAAAGTAAGCATCCATGTAAGCTCTGCCAAAACAAATAACATCCATGTTAAACGGCCAGTTCGGCATCCATTTATCTCGCTCAGAGCGTTTCACACTGTGAAACTTCGCCTTGTTTGGGTAGCTCGCTGCTGTATCTACACTGGGATTATTACTTCTTCGATTTAGCTTCATTTGTGTATCCAGTAGGCTTGAGAACATCAAGAAAATTGTGTGAGCCCTGACATGGCCTTTCTCGCACATCCATGTGCTTTAAGGCATTTAGTGCATCCTGCATTTAAGATCCTGGCTAGCTTTCGAGGGGAAGGGACGCCCCATCGGAAGCGTTAGCGATTTTTAAAAATGGACGAAGCGGAATACAAAAGGAGTTAAAAGTTGGCTAGATCACCGTTGAAATTTCCCGCTTTTCAGAAAATTTATTAGGTGCAGCGGGGTGTTCCAAGAGGGTATTGCTGTTGATACCCTCTTGGTCTGGTGTGGGCGAAGCGCCACGACGTAAATCCAAACGAAGTTTGGAAATCCAGTGTGAAATCCATATGACTAAAACTGATATTAACTATGCAACAGGACTTTGATTTCTCCAAATGGCTAGTAAGCTTCAAAGCATTAATGATTTATAGATAAAATAAAAATGAACTGGAAAGTTAAAGCCCCCCAAGAATATAACAGATATAGAATCACTAAATGCTACTCAAATGGCTATATGACAAAAGCAGGTGACAAATGCAGGTGACAAATGCCAGTTATAAACACGGACTCCAGAAACCACCTCATCTAATAATGCTGAAAGCTAATTTACGGGTTTTTATCCACTGCTTTTGTTAGAATCCTTTTTTATTTTTAACAGCTGTATTTTTCAGTTGTGATATTGCCACTTTGTTTTGCTGCAAGTGCTGAAGTTTACCTATTTAAAGGCAGGTTATGACCGTTCTTCTAATGACACCACCGATGACTCAATTAAATACGCCTTATCCGGCTACTGCGTATTTAACTGGCTTTTTACGCTCTAGAGGCTATGAGGCGGTGCAACGCGATCCTGCAATTGAATTGTTTTTAGAAATGATGACAGCGCCAGCACTTGAGATTATTCGTCAGCATGTAGAAGAGAACTACCAACACTTTGAAGATGACGAGCTCCCTGATGTCATTTTTAATTTTCTTGCTGAATTTGACCGTTACCACTTAACCGTCGAAACTGCGATTCGGTTCTTACAAGGCAAAGACCCAAGCCTTGCCATGCGGATTAACTCGCGCCGTTTTTTACCTGAAGGCCCTGCATTTGATGCCATTGCACAAATGGAAGCGGTATCAGGTGATGTACTGCAAGCAGCCTTTGGTAACCTAGGCGTACAAGATAAAGCCAAATATTTAGCCACGCTGTTTATCAATGATTTATCGAGCGTAATCACTCAAGGGGTTGACCCATACTTCGAAGTAAGTCGTTATGGTGAGCAACTTGCCGCAGCCAACCCAAGCTTTGATAACCTCTACGATACCTTAATGGGCGAGCCAAGTTTTAGCTCTGAAATCTTGGAGCAATTAGTCGAGCATTACCTTGAAGAAACTCAGCCGAGTGTGATTGCACTCACCGTCCCTTTTCCAGGCAATATGCTCGGCGCTTTGCGTATTGCGCAAACCTGCAAAAGTATCAACCCAGAAATCCCTATCGTTATCGGTGGCGGTTTTATTAATACAGAACTACGAGCGCTGAAAGATCCCCGCGTATTTGAGTTTATTGATTTTATCTGTCTGGATGACGGCGAGCGCCCTTTAATCACCTTGCTGGAATACTTCCAAGGTGAGCGTGAAATTGATGATTTAGTGCGTACTTATTTTCTGGCAGAAGATGAAAGTGGCCAACCTTATGTTCACTTTAATGAAAATACCGAGCTTCACGATATTCCACAAACTGATGTGGGCGCACCAATATACGATGGGCTGCCGTTAGGTGATTACCTGTCGTTATGCGAAATGCTTAACCCAATGCACCGAATTTGGAGTGATGGCCGCTGGAACAAGCTCACCATAGCCCATGGTTGTTATTGGCGTAAATGTAGCTTTTGCGATGTCAGCCTAGATTATATTGACCGATACGATGCTGCAGGCGCCGATGTATTGGTCGATAGAATCGAACAGATCATAGAAGAAACTGGTGAAACAGGTTTTCATTTTGTCGATGAAGCCTTACCGCCAAAAGTGTTATTTTCATTAGCTAAACGATTAATTGAACGTAATGTAGTGATTAGTTGGTGGGGTAACATCCGTTTTGAAAGAACCTTTAGCCAAGCACGCTGCCAGTTACTCGCAGATTCAGGCTGCATAGCTGTCAGCGGTGGCCTTGAAGTCGCATCCGACCGTTTATTAAAACTGATGAAAAAAGGCGTCAGCGTTGAGCGTGTAGCTCACGTGACTAAAGCATTCAGTGACGCTGGTATTTTGGTTCATGCTTACTTGATGTATGGCTTCCCAACTCAAACTGAGCAAGAAACCATTGATTCCCTTGAAATGGTACGTCAAATGATGGAGCAAGGTTGTTTTCAGTCAGCTTACTGGCACCGTTTTGTTGCCACGGTTCACAGCCCGATTGGTATGAACCCTGAACAATTTGGTATTACCCTAGCTGAACGACCAGATATTTTATTCGCAGAAAATGATGTCGACTTTACTGACCCAACCGGCACAGATCATCCCATGCTAGGCGAAGGACTTCGTAAAGCAATCTACAACTACATGCACGGTATTGGATTCGACCAACCAATGAGTTTTTGGTTTGATCAAAAAGTCAGCCCAACTCAAATGAAAAAAGATTTGATACTCACAGCAATCAATAACTTTATTGCCAGTAACGAAGAGTAATTAAGTCTTCAAGATAATAAACAGAGCAATTATTTGCTCTGTTTTTTTATGTCCTGTTTTTACTCAGCTTAAATTGAACTTGATTGCTCCTTGTCGGACTAGAACTGGCACGTCCTACTTTAAAACGACGAGGGATTTTGCTTTTATTCTGAATCATTTCTATAAATTTCAGACACAAAAAAGCCCCAATTTTCGTTGAGGCTTTTTCGCATCATACTTACGTATAGCTCTTTAAAGTAAAGAATGATGGTACCAGAGGCCAAACTTGAACTGGCACGCCCTACCTTAAAACGACGAGGGATTTCATCTTTCTACAATTACTCAATTTTTAGACATAAAAAAGCCCCGACTAATGTCTAGGCTTATTTATGATGGTACCCGAGGCCAGACTTGAACTAGCACGCCCTACTTTAAAACGACGAGGGGTTTTGATTTTAACTCAACAACTCAAATATCAAACTCAAATTACAGATACAAAAAAAACCCAACTTTCGTTGAGGCTTTTTTGCACCATACTTACGTATAGCTCTTTAAAGTAAAGAATGATGGTACCCGAGGCCAGACTTGAACTGGCACGCCCTACTTTAAAACGACGAGGGATTTTATCTTTCTACAATTACTCAATTTTTAGACATAAAAAAGCCCCGACTAATGTCGAGGCTTTTTTATGATGGTACCCGAGGCCAGACTTGAACTAGCACGCCCTACTTTAAAACGACGAGGGGTTTTGCTTTTATTCTTTGAATCATTTCAACAAATTTCAGACACAAAAAAGCCCCAACTTTCGTTGAGGCTTTTTCGCACCATACTTACGTATGTAAATGATGGTACCCGAGGCCAGACTTGAACTGGCACGCCTATTAAGCGAGGGATTTTAAATCCCTTGTGTCTACCGATTCCACCACTCGGGCAAACTCTGGTAACTCGTCGTAACGCGTTACAAAATTTGATATTCAACGAAGCAATCGGTTGCCGCCGCTGATGTGGTGCATACTTTACTGATTTTTCAGATTGAATCAATAAAAAAATGAAACTTATTGTTCGAATGCCCATTTTACAAGCAAATAGCACGAAAACACGGCATTAAAGCACCATTTAACGCCAAGCCTTTAAAACTAATCCTTTAATGCGTCGTTAACTCGACATTTAAGCTCAGGTAATAATTGCTGAGCAAACCATGGATTTTTCGCTAACCAAATATTATTTCTTGGGCTGGGGTGTGGTAAAGGCATTATTGAACGAGGATAGTCTGACCAATTTTTAACGGTTTCAGTTAAAGACTGCTTAGCAGTGTCTAAATGATAGTCTTGAGCATACTTGCCAATAACAATGGTGAGCTTTATTTGATCAAGCTCGGCGAGCAATAACGCACGCCACGTTTTGGCGCATTGTTTAAGCGGAGGTAAGTCACCGCTTTTACCCTTTCCCGGATAACAAAAGCCCATTGGCAGAATAGCCACTTGCTTAGGATCGTAAAACACTGCCTTATCAATCCCTAACCACTCTCTTAAACGTTCGCCACTGGCATCGTCGAAGGGGACACCAGACTGATGTACCGCAAGACCAGGTGCTTGTCCTGCTATTAAAATTTTGGCAGTTGAATGAAGCTGCACAACAGGGTTAACCCCGTGCGCTAATTCAGGCTTACACAACTCACATTGCTTTACCTGTTCAATCAGAAGATTTAATTCCGCTTGGCTCATTCTACTAACTTACCTTTTGATTTTTTATATACCATTATGTAGCAGCTGAAATATTAAACTCTAGTTTGTTCTATCTTCCTGGCTCTTCTGTTCTCAGAAGTTAAATTCTAGCTTAACTTGCTTAACTGCTGACAAATTTCATCAAAACTCGGTCGTAAATCAGATTGATGCTGTAAACATTGCTGAGATAGTTCTGAAAGCACGGTGAATTCAGTCGTGTTGGCTTTATTACCCAATGCAATTTGTTGCTGCAATAAGTCATCCAGCATATTGCCAAACGCTCTAACTTCAATCCATTGCATAAAATTAGCTTGCTGTGGGGATAATTTACTTAAATCAGTCGCTGCGCCAAAGTCACCAAACAGCATATTAGCTTGCGCATCAATCATCGTGTTGTGGGCGTAAATATCTCCATGACTCACTTTATGTTGATGAAGGTGCGATAAAGCCCCCGCCATGCTCAACATCACTTTGACTAAATGCGCCATAGAAATGTCCATATCATCTGCAAAGGTATCTCTGGTGCAGGTGACAAGTGAAGGTGGCAAACCTAAGTTATAAAATCGCGGTGGAATAAGCTCCATCACCAAACCTAAATGATCTGGTTCTGAAATCTGCGCCAGTACTTTAATTAAGTTTGGGTGATGGCCTGCACTTAAGCAGCAATGTAATTCATCTTTAGGGTAACCATCAGAAGTCACTGCGCCTCTAAACATCTTCAGCGCAACGATATTGCTGATACCTGCTTGTGACTCAAACTCCTTATTCCAGTGAGCTTGATAAATTACCCCTGATGCGCCTTGACCTAGTTGGTCACCAAGTTCAAAATCAGCCATGTTCGCTTGACGAAACGAGTCATGACTAACGTGATTATCAGTCACTGGATTACCACTAAATGCCAACCAAGCCAACTTAGGTAAAGATAATAACCAATCTGGTACTTGGGTTAATTCATTGGCTGAAATGCGCAGTAACTCGAGCTCAGTACAGTTCGCCATGCTATTTGGTAAAGCAGTAATTTTGTTACCCGCAAGCGCGCATTTTTTTAATCGGTGCAAATCTCCTATTGAGTCAGGTAACTTGGATATTTGGTTATCGGTTAAAATTAGCCAACGGGTATCAACTGGCAAACTGTTTTCTGCAACTGTGGTAATTTGGTTCGCTTTAAAGCCAATCATTTCAAGTTTAGGACACTTGGCAATCACTGCAGGAAGTTCAGTAAAGCAATTGAATGACAGAAATAAAATTTTCAACTCAGTTAATTGTGCAAACTCATCTGGTAATTGGCTTAAACGATTATTGGATAAATCCAGCACCTCTAAGGTGTCTGCAAACGCTAACACTTCATGCGGGAATTCAACTAATTGTTCAGCAATTTGGATACGTTGTAATTTCTGACTATTTAATTCGCCTGATTTTAATTGCGCCAAAGTGTGCAAATGACCTTCCTAAATATTTATTCGATTAAAATTGCGCACATCATAAGGGATCACTCCCAACAAGTTAAGACTGCAAAGTCAGAGTTCAGTAGAATCAATCAACCCATTGTCATTTCAGTTCAAACTAGCGCAAAATAATAGGACGATATTTGGTTGGTATTATTTAATTAGTTTTATTTGATAAGTAATAGAAGGTTACTCAATGAGTGAATTAACACCTATAAGTTTTTTTGGTCGCTTTGAAAAAGACATTTTATCTGGGGCTAAAACCATTACTTTACGAGATGAATCAGAATCTCACTTCAAAGTCGGTGAAACCTTGTCAGTGTCGACTTTTGAAGATGACCGTTGGTTTTGCAACATTAAGGTATTAGCGGTGACTAAAGTGGCTTTTCATCAATTAACTGAGGAGCATGCTGAACAAGAGAACATGGAGCTTTCATTTCTTAAGTCACTCATTCAGGAGGTTTACCCCGGAGTTGAACAGTTATTCGAAATTAAATATCAGCTGGTTACTTAACTGATATTTTTTAAATAAGTTAATCAATTCAAAAGAAAAATGGGTGAAGTGGTTAGATATTTAAGTTATAACTGACGACTAATGATTAACGGAAAGGATGACCGACATTGCATTACTTAAGCTTATTTTTGTTATGGCCTGTATATTTACTTCAAGCTATTTGGGTCAAAAAAACCACACTTAAGCTGCCTGAACCCAATGGACTTCGGGAAGGCGTCGTAAAACTAAACGACACTGAAAACTCATCTTTCAATTCTGAAGCTAATGATGGTTCGGATGCAAATTCAACGACATTATCTTTATTGATTGTTGGCGATTCAGCGGCTGCAGGTGTTGGGGTAGAAACTCAGCAACAGGCGCTATCAGGCCAATTAGTCACTTCCTTGTCCTCAATGATGTGTCAAACAACACAATCCTCGGCTCTAGGTGATTACAAACTCAAATGGCAATTAATCGCAAAGAGTGGTTATAGCACCCAAAACTGTCTCAACAAATTCAATTATATTCTAACTCAACCCCATCAAATTTCTGCCGATGTGGTGGTTATTTCATTAGGTGTGAATGATGTTTTAAGCCCTATTTCGGCTAAGACTTGGATTAGTCAGCAACAGCAATTGTGCGAGTTACTTTTTACATCATTGGCTTGCCAACAAATAATCATCACCAGCGTACCGCCTATGTCAGCCTTTCCTGCTTTACCACAACCATTCAGATGGTTTCTTGGCGCGAGATCTAATGAATTTAATCATGCATTAACTCAATGGATTAAAAGCTGTGCTTTACCGTGTGAGCAATTAGACATGCGCCAGTCACTCGCTAGCGCGACGATGGCCAAAGATGGATTTCACCCCAGTGAAAGTATTTATCAACACTGGGGGAAGCAAGCTGCGATACTTATCAGTAATAAAATCAATGCTGAAAACTTTAAACATCAACACCTTGCCTAAAACCTTTAAGCTAAACCAGCGTGAGTACTATTTTACCGACAAACTGTTTTTGCTGAAAAATATCTTGAGCTGTTGCGATATCTTCTAGGGCAAAAGTTTTTGCGACCAAAGGCTTAATTTTGCCACTTTCAATGCAAGTAACTAAGTTTTGAAATACCTGCGGCGCTAATACTGTACAACCAAAGAAGCTCAGGTCTTTTAAATATAAGGTTCTTACATCAAGATCGACTAACGCACCACCAATGGCCCCTGAAACCGCATAACGGCCCCCTGGTTTAAGTACCTCGAGTAACTGCGGCCATTGCTTACCTGCCACTAAATCTATCACTACGTTGACACTGTTATTACCTAACACTTCCACTAAATCAACATCTCTAGCTAAGACTTTATCGGCGCCTAAGCTAAGTAAATGCTCATTTTTACTTGGACTAGTGATTGCAATGACTTTTGCCCCACGCGCTTTTACTAGCTGAATTGCTGCAGAGCCCACACCGCCTGAAGCCCCAGTTATTAATACAGTATCTGTTGAGCCAACATTCGCACGAGTAAGCATGTTCTCTGCGGTAGAGTATGAACACGGAAATGAAGCAAGCTCAGCATCTGTTAGCGAGCTATTAATTGCACAGGCATACTGAGAGGCTACTTTGGTGTATTGAGCAAAGCCGCCATCGCATTCGGAGCCGAAATACCAAGGCGAAGTAAGCTGCTGGCCATTATGTTCCCTAAGGCACGGCTCGATCAATACCCGCTCGCCAATTCGATTCTGGCTAACTTTATTACCAACCGCGACGATAACGCCGCATACATCCGCGCCTTGGATACGGGGAAAAACAAATGTATTTCCCGACCAACTAGTGTCATCACTTTCAGCATCACCGCTTTTAACATCAGATTTGGAATACCACCCCGTGCGGGTATTGATATCGGTATTATTTACGCCAGCAGCGAGTACTCGAATTAGCACTTCATTATCTGTTAGTGTCGGCACTGCAATATGTTGGTTTAACTGCAACATTTCAGGTCCACCATGACCAATTAATTGAACCCCTGTCATTGTTGCTGGGATTGCTTGGTTTAGGCTTGGTGCTTCTAAGGACGGCATACTGGTGACTCCATAATGATAGATATGATTTGTTTGGCAGAAAGGATTGATTCTTGTCCTTGTAATGGCCAAGTGGCTGAAGCGCCTTCATGTAGTAGAAATAACGCAGATGCGAGATCAGGCCGGCAACTCACTTGTGCTAAGCGCTGACGCACCTCTTCTTTATGGCCTGCAACGACATTAATGACATCCTGATTATCAGGAAAAGCAGTTATCGCATTCATTGACATGCACCCGTTCGGGGCAAATTGCTGCATCCATTTTTCTAACTGAGTGAAAATATGTAGAACTGACTCCGTTCCATTCGTTAAAGAATCATCAGCCAAAAAAGAAAGGTATCTTTGATGACGGTATTCAAGCGCTGCGACAATCATCGCCTCTTTAGAAGGGTAATGTTTATAAAGGGTACGCAAGCTCACATTACATGCCGTTTTTAACTGCGCCACACTGGGCTCTGCAAACCCATACTGGCTAAAGGCCTTCTCTAAACTTGCAGCAATTTGGACTTTTAAAGGTAGTGGACAATCAGTCGTGTTTGGATCCATTTCCATCAATCTTACCTAGTAGAGTATTCATTCTACCCACAATGGTAGAATGAACACTCTACCCTGTCAATATCTCTAATGGATTTCAAGTAATGCTAGATACATCATTCCGAAATCAATACTTGTCATTTTTATATTAAATCCCAATAACACTAAATTTTTTATTCAAAAATGCTGTTATAGATTAATAAATTAGCTTAAATCCAATTAAAAGAGAGTAAACGAAATATAAGTTTTTACTTAGATACACGCACATTTGAGCTGCGTTTGTTGAAAGAGTAAATATGTTGTGATTTGAGTCATATTTAATTTGTATTATTATACGTCAAATGTATTATTTAGCGTTATATTGGTGCTAAGCCATTACGAACATCGCAGATGATGTTCTAAGCGATAATCCAGATAAAGTCATTCAAAGAAAGTAATACGAAATAATTCATAAAAGCCATAAGTAGGAATGTCGTTACAATGAAAAAATTAACAGTACTACCTTTAACCTTAATCGTATCGGGTTTATTAACAGCATGTGCAGCGACAACCGAACCAAGGGTAAATCCATATCCCGCAGCAACGGGGGAACGTGAAGCGCCAGCAGATTATTCTCAATTTTCTAATATTTTATCTGCGTCAAAGCTGCAAATTTCAACCCCAAATTCAAGACCTGGCAGTAAATATGAATTAGCCACTGACAGCGATTTTAGCGGCATCGTTAACGAACACTTTTATGTAGATAAAGGCTCTAAAGCGCTAGTCATGAACATGGAAGGTTATAAATTACGTAATGAGTTAAGAGTTCTTGAAAACTTCAAATCAGATAGTCCCAATACTTTTTATCATCTTTCTGCTGAACTAAAGCCAATCAACCCGCGTGAATCAGTGAAAGATAGTCCTTCTAAAAATGACGCTATGACATTTTTACAAGTGCACAATAAAGGTACCTTTGATGATGGCAAGCATGGAGTAGGTTACATCCCTCACCCACTATTACGTTTAGTGTATGAAGCTGACCGCAAAGGGGTTAAAGATCATTACTGGGCGATCATTAAAAACAATGCAGTAAACTGCAGTAAAGACAGCGGTAACCGCGACACATCAGATTGTAAAAATGCCTATGTTCGCTTTGATCTCGGTGCATATGACCCAAATGCCCCAACTAAATTCGATATCATTGTTGGTGATTCAAAACTAGTGATTAACAGAGATGGTGAGAATCAAGTAGAGCATGACATCACGTACTGGAAAGAGATGCTCAATTATTTTAAAGCAGGTGTATACAACCAGTTTGAAAATGGCAAAAGTGAAGCTCACTTCTATCAATTAGATTATAAGATTGAACAAAAATAATTTAAGGCTTTTGTAGAACTCCACTTTAATCAATGGGAGTTAGCTAACAAATCAAGAAAATCAGCTAACTCTCACTGAACATATATTTATAAAGCTCAAGTTTCGAGCGCTAAACATATTCAAATTGCAGACACAAAAAGCCACAACTTTCGTTGAGGCTTTTTGCACCATACACTTAATACAATAAGTCGTATGTAAGCTCTTCATGGAAGAATAATGGTACCCGAGGCCAGACTTGAACTGGCACGCCTGATTTTAAAACGACGAGGGATTTTACTTTTCTTAAAATAAAAATTTCAGGCACAAAAAAGCCCCAACTTTCGTTGAGGCTTTTTCGCACCATACACTTAATACAATAAGTCGTATGTAAGCTCTTCATAGAAGAATAATGGTACCCGAGGCCAGACTTGAACTGGCACGCCTATTAAGCGAGGGATTTTAAATCCCTTGTGTCTACCGATTCCACCACTCGGGCAAAAGTGTTGTCTTAACTGCTTAACGTAATTGTTAGCAACTAAACAAAAATTGTGGAGGCGCGACCCGGAGTCGAACCGAGGTCGACGGATTTGCAATCCGCAGCATAGCCATTCTGCCATCGCGCCGTATAGAGAATGATTGGAGCGACATATCGGGTTCGAACCGATGACCTATACCTTGGCAAGGTATCGCTCTACCAACTGAGCTAATGTCGCATTTTTAGCTTAATTAATTCACTTAACAAGGTATCGTCTGATACAAAGCTAACTGAGCTAATCTCGCAATCATTTGCCTATCTTCGCAGATTAGGCCTCGATGTCATCAAGTTGCAACCTTTCGGTTATACGCTGAAGCATCGCTGTCTACGGGGGTGCATTCTACCGATTTCAGTGTCGGTGTCAATTGCTGTTTTCAACAAAAATGACTGAGTGCGCACTAAATAAACTTATTGAACTTTTATTGCACTACTCAGCGGTTAAGTCTTTCCAAGCTGCTGAAATATAACTCATCATCGACCAGAAAGTCAGCACAGCAGCGACATAGAATAGTCCATAAGCGACATTAGTCAAAAATTCATTCGGCTGCCAAATCAAACCAACAATCGCCACCATTTGCGCTGCGGTTTTATATTTACCAATCCAAGACACTGCAACGACACCACGCTTACCAATTTCAGCCATCCACTCTCGCAGCGCTGAAATAACAATTTCACGGCCGATCATGAACAGTGCAGCTAAGGTGAGATAAATATTATCGTTTTGCTGAACCAACAACACCAACGCCGTTGTCACCATAATTTTATCCGCTACCGGATCTAAAAAGGCACCAAAACGAGTCGACTGTTTGAGTTTTCTTGCTGCATAACCATCTAACGCGTCCGTTACCGCCGCTAACCAGAAGATAAATGCGGACGCAAAAGGCGCCCAAGCGTAAGGGAGATAAAAAACTACGACAAAAACCGGCAACAGTAACAACCGGAATAATGTTAGCGCTATAGGTAAATTAAAAGGCATTGAAGAAACCAAATAGTCAGAAACAGCGCCAATCTTGCCTTAATTTTATCCCCCTCGCAATGCATCATGGATTGTTTGTGCCATTTCTAGGCTAATTCCGGGTACTTTTGTTAATTCAGCAACACTAGCGCCCTTCACTTCCTGTATTCCGCCCAAATGTTGTAACAATAGTTTGCGACGCTTTGGCCCAACACCCTGGATCGATTCTAATGTCGAAGTATTGCGAGTTTTCTGACGTTTATTACGGTGGCCAGTAATAGCAAATCTGTGTGATTCATCTCGAATGTGCAATATTAAGTGGAATGCTGGCGAGTCACTGGCAAGCTCAAAAGTTTGTTCTGTACCGCCAAATACAAACGTTTCGAGCCCTGCTTTACGGCCTTCACCTTTAGTTACGCCAATTAACAATGGTGGTCTATCTAAGTTCACGCACTTTTCATCAACAATCTTTTGTGCAATTCGCAACTGGCCAATACCGCCATCAATAAACACAATATCCGGCACTTTGCCGTTGTTATCAATTTTTTCGAATCGACGCTTTAGTGCTTGCTCCATTGCAGCGTAATCATCGCCGCCGGTAATGCCATTAATGTTATAACGGCGATAGTCTGCTTTATGAGGGCCTTCACGGTTAAACACCACGCAAGAAGCTACGGTGCTTTCTCCCATCGTATGACTGATATCAAAACATTCCATACGGGTGATCTGATGGCCAAACTCCAACGCTTCTTCCAATAACTGAAATCGCTGCTCAACGGTATTCTTGTGAGATAAACGCGTATTCACTGCATTCGTTGCATTTGTTATTGCTAATCGTAAGAAGTTAGCGCGCTCCCCTCGTACATGGGTTTTAATTTCAAATTTACGCTCTAACGCCGCTGAAATAGTTTCTTCTAAAACTTTTTTCTCATCAAAATTCTCGCTAATGATGACTTCTTTAGGAATTGTTCTTTGAATATCAGCGTTTAAATAAAACTGACCTATGAAAGACACCAGCACTTCTTCTAAGTCGGTTTCCGGTGGTACTGTCGGATAATAACTACGGCTGCCAAAAATTTTACCGTCGCGAATAAACAATAAATGAAAACACACAATGCCTGATGCGTAATGCACGCCAATCACGTCCATATCACCTTTATGGTTTGATACTTCTTGCTGTTCGGCGACGCGTCTTAATGCAGTAATTTGATCACGATATTGCGCCGCGGACTCATATTCCATTTCATTGGCAGCAGTGTCCATTTTAGCCACCAGCTCGCTGATCACTTGTTGGTCTTTACCTCGTAAAAACAAACTCGCGAGTTTAACTTGGCCTGCATAATCTTCATCTGAGATACGCCCTACACAAGGCGCACTGCAGCGCTCAAGTTGATATTGTAAACAAGGCCGAGAGCGAGACTTATAATACAAATCATCACACTGACGAATAGGAAACAGCTTTTGCATGAGGTTTAGGCTTTCACGCACAGCGCCGCCATTAGGATAAGGCCCAAAGTAATGGCCTTTCTCTCTTTTCGGGCCGCGGTGATATGCCAACCTAGGATGCTTATGGCCACTTAATAAAATATACGGATAGGACTTATCATCACGTAACAATACATTGTACTTAGGCATGTATTGTTTGATGTAATCGTTTTCAAGCAGTAATGCATCGGTTTCGCTATGGGTTAGCGTCACATCAACATTAGCAATACGGGCAACAAGCGCTTGAGTTTTAACGTTAGGCAGATTCGCTCTGAAATACGAAGAAAGACGCTTTTTGAGATCTTTTGCTTTACCGACATAAATCACTTCACCTTTGTCATCGTACATACGATAAACACCTGGAGAAGATGAAACGGTTTTTAAAAATAATTTTGAATTAAAGCTTGAAGGCATCAACTATCCTAAAGTAGGCGTCGATACCTTGGTATGAACACCTAATGTCTAAAAAGAACTGGCATCGAGCATTTTGTAGCGAATAGCTAGGCGGGTCAACTCAACATCTCCACCAATATCTAATTTGGCAAATAAACGATAGCGATAACTGTTGACTGTTTTAGGGCTTAAATTTAGCTTTTCAGATATGTCATTAACCTTTTCACCATTGGTGATCATCAACATGATCTGCAACTCTCGCTCGGATAGACTGCTAAACGGATTTTCATCAGAGTGACTAAACTGACTCAATGCCATTTGCTGAGCTATTTCAGGCGATAAGTAACGTTGTCCTCGCGACACTTGTTGAATGGCACGCAGCACTTCAGGCGACGTCGAGCCCTTGGTTAAATAACCTGACGCACCAGCTTGCATCACTTTAGTAGGAAATGGATCTTCTGTTTGAACCGTGAGTACGATAATTTTCGCTTCCGGTTGATAGCGTAGAATTTTACGGGTGGCTTCTAATCCGCCCATACCTGGCATATTCATGTCCATCAGAATCACATCCGCTTCACTTTGACGAGACCACTGCACTGCAGTTTCGCCGTCAGGAGCTTCACCAACCACTTTTATTCCTCGTTCATCTTCTAATAAACGACGAATGCCAGTTCTCACTAATTCATGATCATCAACTAAATATACTGAAATCAACTTCTATCCACCTTAAAAACAGATTCGTCCTGAATTTTATTCTTATCCGTACATGGGTAATTTAGCTCATTGAGCGACTGACGGAAAGCGAAATAAGCGCTTAAGCTTGTAGGAATAGCTTAGTTAATAAGTTCTTCTCATGAAATTGACTCGTAAATTCAACTCGTACTAAAAATCACATCTGTAATTTTCACTACTTTATGCTAAACAGGCTAATTTTTTTTATATTATCAGCACAAACCTCTAAAATTAACGGCTAACCCCCAAGATAAAAAATAACCTAATTAATTTATCTAAATCTTCATACTAAACGCCAAAAATTACTCAAATGTCTAAAAATTGACAAACCTGAAGTAAAAATTCTCATTATAGAAATATTGCCACTGATTTAATCCCATAAAAAACCGCAACTGAATAGTCAGTTGCGGTTTTCATTTTTTACTCTATAAGCTAAGCAAATTCGCTTTAAAAAACTAATTCAAAGAAGTTTTTAAGCGGTGCGCTTACTCTTCATTTTCAACAAAATCGTCAGAAAAATCAGTTTCCCAGTACTTATAACCTTGAACCGTCGCCTGTGCTGCAGCCCCCATTAGGTTAACTTGGTAGGTTTTTACACCACTGACATCGACAGATTGGTTAGCTGACGCTTGGTCACCGCTTTCTTCATATTTTGCACTGGCTTCAGCCTGCGCTTGACCTTCATAACCAGACTCTTTAAAGCGAGTCATCGCATCGTTATCCATAAAGGCTTGTACAAAGGCCATTTGCTTCCAACCAATACCCGCACCCACACCGCCAGTTGCGAAACGGTAATAAGAATTTTGACCGTTTGAGGTTAGTACACAGACCCCGCCACCGGTTGACAGTGCAAACAAGTAGCTGTTACTACCAGTACAAACTACATAACCCACTGACTGAGCGACCGCAGTTTTTGCGCCGCTATGTTCAGCGTAAATCTCTTGTAACGCTGACTGTGTTTCTTTACGCGCATTGGCTTTTTTAGACTCTGGGTTATCACCTGTCGCACAACCTGTTAATAAAGCAGGCACCATAACAGCAGCTAAAAGTAATTTTTTACTGATAAAAGTCTTAGACATGTAATTTTCCTCTGTCGAAAATAGGTTTAAATTGCCGTTATTGGCAAGTTACACAGATAAATAAGGGCACTCATATAGAGTGAATAATCCGTTCAGAAATAAGCCACGTAGATGACTACTGTGTTACTTAACCGCTTCTGAATAAGCCTTACATCGTTTAGCATTTTTCACTCATTGGCTTAGCGCTTAACTCGATATAGGCTTATTATAATCGAGCGCTAAAACATTTGTTACCATTTCACGCCATATGTGATATTAAACACCCTCACTTAAGCATTTACTCATTGAGTTCAACATAAAACCCATAAAAACATTACTCAACATCTTTAAATTTAGCTTTTATTTCTAAAATTTCATCTAGTTTATCAACAAATAACGGCACTAACTTAGGGTCAAAGTGACTCCCTGCTTCTCGCTTAATAAGCGATATAGCATCGTCTACTGTCCACGCCTTTTTATATGGGCGCTCGCTGGTTAACGCATCAAATACATCTGCGATGGCGACAATACGACCATTTAATGGGATATTCTCACCACTTAACCCATGGGGATAGCCACTGCCATCCCACTTTTCGTGATGAGTCAGCGCGACTTCTTGAGCAATGGTCATTAGTTCTGAATCCTTGTCACCAAGGATTTCAGCGCCGATTACGCAATGCTTTTTCATTTCCTCAAACTCTTCAAACTCGAGCTTTCCGGGTTTCTTTAAAATGGCATCAGATATTCCGATTTTGCCTACATCATGCATAGGGGCTGCATTCATTAGCACTTCAGCAGCAGGTTCATTCATCCCCGCTGCAAGAGCTAGCACGTGAGTGTAGTAACTCATGCGAATGACATGCATCCCTGTTTCATTATCTTTATATTCGGCTGCGCGGCCTAAGCGGCGAATAACATTTAATTGATTTTGAGCAATTTCCGCCGTCTTTTGCTGTACTTTAATCGCAAGTATTCTGTTTTGATCTGTTAATGCTAGTTGAGTATGTACGCGACGTTGTACGATAGGCGGATTAAATGGCTTAGTAATATAATCGGCAGCGCCGAGCTCTAACCCTTTTATTTCATCATCAGCAGAAATTTTAGCGGTCACAAATATCACTGGAATATGGCGAGTTCTTTCATCTTGTTTGAGTTGTTTGCACACTTCAAAACCATCAATGCCCGGCATCATGATATCTAGCAAGATTAAGTCTAAGTTGATACTACGAGCAATTTTAAGTGCTAACTCACCATTTTTAGCAATCTTAATCTGATAATCTGACTTTAATACACCCGCTAACACATCAATGTTTTCAGGGGTATCGTCCACTACTAATATAGTCTGCTTTTCCATCTACACTCCTTGTTCAATCCGTTAATACGTCGTTATTCAGTCCATTAACGATAATTGCTCAATCATCTGTTTAGCGATTTCCATCGCCGTATCTAACTCATAATCATTCAACTGCTTTTCTAGTAATTTATAATTGTGTACTAACGGCTCTACATTTAAACAATCGCCGTGACTGTCGAGATATTCAGTCGCTTCCATATCAAAGCTTTCAAGCATGGTAATTAAAACTTCTAAGGTTTTGATTGCTAATGACTTGTCTAATGATAGTTGAACTTTATCAATTTGCGCCGCAGGAATTGAAGTGGATATTTCTTCACATACTTTAGACAGCTCAAGTTCAATGTCAGCTAACGTGCTCACGTCACTTTCAGACAACCCTTGCTCCAAATGTAAGGCCTGTTCAGCTAACTTAATTGCGCCGATGCTGCCAGCAACACCTTTTAATGTATGTACGAGCCGAGCTGCTAAAGGTTCATCATTTACTGCTATTGCCTTCGAAAATGCGCCAATAAAACCTTTTTGACCAGTAACGAATTTAGCTAATAACTTTTGATATAAACGTACATCACCTTGTGTTCGTATCAAGCCTTGAGCAGTATCAACATGCTTCATTTCTATAATATTTGAGTCTAATTTCTCTGTACCATTTTGCTCAATGAATTCTATTTCAGTCGGATTTACTGGGGTTATCCATTTCGCCATCGTTATGAACATCGCTTCTACATCAATAGGCTTAGGTATATGATCATTCATTCCTGCATCAAGCGCTTTTTCGCGATCTCCAGCCATAGCATTGGCTGTCATCGCAAGAATAGGCAAAGCTTGGTTTTGTGGCATTTCACGTATTTTTCTGGTTGAGGAATAGCCGTCCATCACTGGCATTTGGCAATCCATTAACACGCCATCAAAATCTTGTTCAGCTACCAGTTCAAGGGCTTGTTGACCATTAACCGCGATGGTGGTTTCGATTTGCTTATTGTTAAGTAACTCTTGAATGAGCTCTTGGTTTAAATCGTTATCTTCTGCAATCAATATATTGGCGCCCGCTAAATGCTTTAGAGCCTTCGACAGTTCACTGCCTTCATCAGTATGTCTAGATTGATATTCTTCATCCGACATAACATAAGAAAGCGCTTTAATGAGACTAGATTGAGTTTGTGGCTTTGTTAAAATGCTATCAAAATGCACATCAGCTGCACTGAGTAATAAGTCCTCTTTGCCATACGCTGTAATCATGATGAGTTTAGGTTTAATTTCTGGTGTGAGTTCGCCAATAAATCGAGCGACATCAATCCCACTGACTTCAGGCATCTGCCAATCGACTATAGCGACATCAGTTTGTTCACCACTGTCGAGCCAGGCAATAGCAGCTTTACCGCTATCTAGCACTTTGACCTTCATCCCTACATTAACCAACAAGTTAGATAATATCTCTCTCGCAGCCTGATTATCATCAACTAATAAAACCGACTTACCATCAAGATAAGAAAGGTCTTGCTCCATTGGAGAGCTCGAAGAAATAGGATTTAAGTCAAAAGGAATATTGAGATTAAAAATACTGCCAACACCTGACTCGCTACTTAACGTGATCTCAGCATTCATCAATTCCGCAAGGTTTTTGCAAATAGCTAAGCCTAGACCTGTACCACCATACTTTCGAGTCGTTGATGCATCAGCTTGTGAAAACGCATTAAACAGTCGCGACTGCTGCTCAGGCGTCATACCAATACCTGAGTCGGCTACAGAAAAGATAATATTGGCTTGATTTGGGGTAAGTTCAACTAATTTAGCTGAGATGATAATGTTGCCATGCTCGGTAAACTTAACGGCATTGTTCGCTAAATTGATGAGCACTTGCCCTACTCGCAATGGATCACCTAACAAGTTTTTAGGAATGTTTTCATCAATATCAAATAACAACTCCAAACCTTTATCAGCCACTTTAATGCCAATAAGGTTACTAACATTATTTAATAATTCATCAATGCTTAAATCAATGTTTTCGATGTCTAATTTACCAGCCTCAATTTTAGAAAAATCGAGAATATCGTTAATGATCCCTAATAAAGATTGAGCTGAACCATTGGTCTTTTCAATGTAATTACGCTGCTGACGGCTTAAATCAGTTTCTAGCGCTAAATGTGACATGCCGATAATGGCATTCATTGGAGTGCGAATTTCATGGCTCATATTCGCCAGAAAATCACTTTTGGCTTTGTTGGCGTCATCAGCTTCGGCAATGGCGGCTGCGAGCTCTCTTTCTAACTCTTTTGCTGCATTAACATTAATATGCACGCCACTTATCCGTTCAGGGCTGCCATCTTCGTGATATTGATAAGTTTGCCCAATACTTAAGATCCAGTCGTAACTGCCATCTTTACGGAGCATCCTAAACTCTTGACGAATAATTTGCTCGACATCGCCTTCGGCTACAGGCTGTTTTAAACTAAGAATATCAGTATGATCATCTGGGTGAATCAAGCCGGAAAAAGTTTCAGCTCCCGAAGTCAGTTCTGCCCATTTATCTTCATTTGCACAAATATCAAGCCGCTCATAACCTAACATTTGGCTGTACATACGATTGACGACAACACGATTTTCGTGAGGGTAAAAATCCCACATTCCCATTTGGGCACTTTTAGCGGCAACTTCAAGTTTTTCTTCTGAGTCTAATAAAAGGTTTTCAGCAAGCTTTTGTTCAGTAATATCAAATAAAGTGCCATCGAAAAAACCTTTCCGATTATTTTCAGACGTTTCAAACTTTGCCATAACTTGAACATACCTGAGTTCACCAGAACGATTAAGGATTCGCATATCAACAACCACTTTTTTGTTGTTTAATGCTGCCTGTCTGACTGTTTCAAAGAACATTTCTCCGTCGCCATCAATAGCTAAATGAACAAAGCGCCGCTTAGGGTCTGTGCCAATAAAGTCTGCAACAGGGTAGCCCGTGATATGCTCAAAATTAGGACTAATATAAGAAACGGTAAAATCATTACTGACTAAATCGACGTAATTGCACCGAAATACTGCCCCTTGAATATTTTCGACTAAGGTTTGATACTGTTGCTGATTCTTTTGCATCTCTGCTCGAACAGTCTCCTGCTCATCAATATCAAGCAGTGCTAGTCGAATTTCATTCAAGCTAGTATCGTCATTAAATTCAGTTCTTACAGTAAGAGACACGGCAAGGTTTTGACCTGATTCTGTATTTAAAATAAGCCTAGCATCAGAGGTATCTACACCTTTCAGAGCCGATTTAAAAACTCTCTGACCTTCTCCATCATCGGTATTAAGCACATCTGCCCAGGTTAATTCAGTGAACTCTTTGCGCTCATGACCCGTGATTAATGCGAACTGTTTGTTGTGCTTAGTAAACTTACCATTGACGTCTAAAGTTGCGTAAGCCACTGCTGAGTTTTCGTATAAATCCCATAAACGGTTTTCTCGTTCTTGAATATCTCTAGTTCGAATTGAAATGGTTTTTTCTAACTTCTCATTACTGATTTGTAATCGACGTAAAATATGACGACTAAGCCAGAGGCTTGCTACAGTCAATAACAGGCATGACAACGCAATGACGCTGATGAGAATAATGATGATGGTTTTAAAGTACGAATAATTACTGCTTGCTTCGTCAATAGACATTTCTGTGACGATACCAAAACCGTAGCGCTCATCCCACTTCCAAGCACCTATAACATCCACACCTAAATAGTTTCGATAAGATTCATAACTGCTACCGTTCCGCTTAGCGCTAACTTGCTTGGCTGAGTAAGTCAGACCAAGCTCATTATGATTAACACTTGCAGGGGTCTGTGCAGTTAACTCATGAATTGGGTCAGTGACTTTCAGGTTGAGTACTGACATTTGTCCTTCTTCTAGTAACCCAAAAGAAATTAAATGCTTTTCATAGCGGCTATGGGACAGCATCCGGCCTTGCTCATCAACAAAGTATGATTCACCAGTATCTCCAACTGCACCACTCTTGGTTAATTTCGCAAATTCTAGATAAGGGTCAATTCGAAGTGAAAGCACAGCGGTAATTTCGCCATTATCTTGAGTAATAGGACTGAGTACAAACATGGTTGGGGTATCAGCACGCTCTATTCCATAAGGGTTAGATAAAGCAATATCAGATCGCATCGGAGGTGTGATGACAATTTCACCTTTGACAGCTCTAGCAAATAATTTGGGATGTTCACGTTTAACAATATTAGTGACGCCAAGATTATTGTCACGACTTGAGGCAATATTCTTCCCATCTAACGTGATAATGAAAAAACCTAACGAACCAAACGATTCGCTATACCTTTTATAAGCATCTCTAGACCAGGCTAAATGATCACTTTCAAGGAGTTCTTCCTTATCTGGACCGATTTTTGTTAAATAAATAGCGCGTTGTAGTAACAATGGATTGGTTGCAACAGCGCCCACTCTATCTTCCCAGCCTCTAACCCATGAAGACAAGGCAGCATCGGTGGTCAAAGCGACAGAGTTTAACGCTAAGCCACTTTTTTCTAAATCATGTTTATAAGCAACATTCAAACCTATCGCAGCGATGAGTGAAAGTAGCACTAAAAAACAACACACTATTAAGCCAGTGAAAGTCCGATTAGTGCCACTTTCAAAAAATGTTGAGAGGTCATTATTAGCTTGCTTTCTTAGACGTAAAAACAGCCACAATAGTAAAAACAACAATCCAATTGCTATCGAGGATAAAGTTATATTCATTTCCATCCAATTCCATTACATCAGTTATTACAGTGATAGACCAATCAGCTATTTATATGATTTTCTAACCTATTTTCCAGACCCCTTACTCAACTAGATTAGTCCATCCAAAAACAATAGCTTATAAATCTTGCATAGCATGTGGCAGTGAAATCGAAACGCTTGTTGTGTCATTTTCATCACTGATTTCTAAAGCAACGTTTCCATTTTGTGCTTCTGCAAGTAACTTAGCTGAGTAAGTACCAATACCCGTACCATTATCTTTACCAGCTGAAGTGTATTTGTTCCAAAAAGTGTCGCGGATATGTTCTTCTACAACGCCAAGATTCTGAATAGTGATAATCAATGCAGGCTTATCTAAATCGGTATTTGAAATGCTATCAATTCTCTTCAAAGAAATTGATACGCGCGTCTTATTTGGCGCTGCTTCACAGGCATTTTTAAGCAGATTAAATAACATCGAATAGCTAAGACTTTCGTCACCCAGTGCTAGGTAGTCTTCGTCACCATCCTCTTCACAATCGAGGTAAATCAATAGATGTTTTACTTGGAAAGTTTTCTTTAAAACCGCAATAATTTTTTCCAGTAAATTGAACATGGAAAATGGCTTTGGTATTAAGGTAAATCGACCGGTTTCAATTTTATATAACTCACTAGACATATTGATCATATTCAACAATTGAAAAGACATATCTTCCGCGATGTGAGTATTTTCTAGGTTACTTTTGGAAATGTGAGGATCTTGGCTTATCTGTTCAAGTAACGCCATTAACCCAGCAATAGGTCCTTTTAAATCATGCTGCAATACTTGCTGAACTTCTTGTTTTAACTTTTCCGTAGTCACCATGTTGTCAAAATCAGACTGCAGACGCTTATGCATTTGCACATAAGTCATCAAGTTTCGAACTCTCAGCTTTAATAATTCAGGTTGGATAGGTTTACTAATATAATCGACTGCGCCACTATCTAACCCCTGAAGTTGGTATTTATCTTCAGTTAATGCTGTAACAAATATCACAGGAATATTTGCAGATTGAGGATGCTCTCTTAGACGTTTTAGTACTTCAAAACCATCCATACCTGGCATCATGATATCTAATAGAATTAAATCGGGAGGCGAATCTGATTGGGCTATTTCCAGCGCTTTTTGACCTTGTTTAGCCAGCTTGACTTGATATTCGTCTTTTAATAATCCACCAATTAAAGTGAGATTATCGGTAGTATCATCAACGACCAATACTGAAGAGCGAGGAGCATCTTTATCATCTATCGTATTAGATGAATTGGGAGAACTTAGAGTATCGGCGACTAACGCGGGGTCGTCTTGCTGGAAAGACTGAGCTTTGTTACTAATATGACCACTCAAGCATTGTGCAACACGTTGTTGTAAAGTCACTGTATTAAATGGCTTAATAACAATATCTGTGACGCCGCTTGTGATTGCAGTGCTCACCCTCTCTCTTGCCGCCTCAGCAGTTATCATTAGAAAAGGAATGTGTCGCCACTTTGTCGATTGACGGACTTCATTTAATAGCTCAATGCCCGACATCACAGGCATATTCCAATCAGAAATAATCAGATCAATGGTATAGTTTTGAAGTACTTTTAACGCTTTTGCACCATTTTCTGCCTGATGAACATGACCAATGCCAAAGCGACGCAATTGATCTGAACTGATTTTACGGATGGCGTCCATATCATCAACAATCAAAACACTTTTCTTCGTTAAATCCATGCGACCTCATCCGTTAGAGTCAATGACTCTACTTCGCGAAAAAGTAGAGTTTAATTAGCCTTTTAGCTAATTTTCAGTTTGTGACATTTTTGCCCCAACTAAACTGGCAACAATAATCGCCATATAAAACTGACCACAAATAGCCTCTGCAAAAGCAAAAAATCTCGCGATGGGCATATTGGGAGAAATCTCACCGTAACCCACAGTGGTTAGCGTGATATAGCTGTAGTAAATTGCAGTAGATAAATTATCAGGCCATTTCTGTACTTCGATTCCATTAAAGGCCGCACCGAATATTTCGATTAATAACAAATAGGTGAACGCCCAAATAAGCCCTAAAAGCAAAAATATACAAATAGAGCCAATAATCTGGTTAGTCGAAATTTTGCCAGAAAATAATACTTGTTTCGCTGCGCGTGAGGTTGCTGCAATCAGAAAAGAAAGAATGGTTAATAAGGCAACAATATCCAGATTAAGTAATTCAAATACTGAGCCGATACTGGCAAAAACAAGTGTAGTGAACATCAAGCCAAAGCTTGAACGTATCCAGCGTTTATTTTGACCTAAGCCAATAACCGAAATAGACAAACTCATTACGGTAGTGCCTACCACAATCATTTGCCCAGCATCAAAAAACTGTTCAACTAATGCCGCACTTAACAACACCAATACTAAAGACCCCAGTAAATAACTAAAGTTGTCTTCCTGCGACATCACTTTACCCATCAGACTTTATCCTTCTGTCTTTTCAACTTCAGGTAACACTGAATCGGTATCCACTTCGGCAGTTTCAACAACTAGCCATGCCGAAAATAGTTTGTAGCTTAATGCCAGTACCACGGCGCCGACAAACAACCCAACGATGCCAGACAAAATCATGCCGCCGATTGCACCTAGCAATATCACCAACATAGGAATATCTACGCCACGTCCCATTAGCATAGGCTTTAAGAATGCATCACTGGCACTCACTAAAATGCTCCAAATCATAAAGATAATTGCTGTCGTAGATGATTCCACGCTGAATACATAAGCAATGATAGGTGCCAAGATTAATATTGGCGGTAATTGAATAATGGCTAGAATAAGCACCAGTAGCATCCAAATACCTGTACCGGGTACCCCAGCTAACCCTAAGCCAATACCCGCCAAAATAGACTGAATAAATGCGACGCCAATAACTCCTTGCACCACACTTCGAACGGTAGCAACAGCAAGTGCGGAGAACTCTTCACCATGCTTACCCGCAAGCCTTACTGAGACTTTATGGAACATTTGGTTTGAACCTTCAGCTTTACCCATAAACACGCCAGCAATAATGATTGATATTAAAAACTGCAAGACTGTCATACCAAAGCTACCAAATGCACCAGCTGCTTTGGTTGAAAATGTTTTTATTTCATCGGCATAAGTTCTAACCAACTTCTCTAAATCGGACGAAGCTGAAGACCAAACGTTATACAGTTTATCGCCAACTAAAGGGAGTTCAGCAACCGACTCTTTAGGTGCGGGGATCACTAAAGTGCCATCGTGAACTTCAGCGACAAAATCTTGGGTGCCAGATACTATAGCGCCTGAAAATAATACAGTCGGGACAATTAACAAGGCCAATGAAAGTAAGGTGATCAGCAAGCTCGATTTAACCATAGTCAGTTTAAGCTTACGGCTAATGAGTTTTACGACGGGGTATAAAGCTATTGCAATAATACCACCCCATAAAATGGGCATAATGAAAGGTTGAATGATTTTAAAACACCAAATCACCATCGCGAAAATTAACGCTATTTTAATCGCAGCATCCACTGCTGCATGAGTAAACTCCGCAGAGTTCGAAATAGGTTTATCACTCATATAATGTCTGTCCCTGATTTAATGTCATTCCATTTAAAAATAATATTAACAAACCAAGTTGTCAGTTATGGGTCGCTAACTCTTTTAAACAAAAGTAATTTTGATACGTTTATTAATAAAAATATAGCGCAACTTTGCCAATAAAACACCCGCTACAACATAAAAACATTTCATTAATCAATGAAATATCAATTAAAGAACATTTAAAACTGTTAACCAACGATTTTACAATATAAAACTGAGACTTAAGACAGAGGCAATAGCGTATTTACTGCAAATGTTGTATCAAATTCATTTTGGTTGGTTATTTTGACGAAACACTCGAGGTGAGAAACCAGACATGCGCTTAAATGCTCTGGAGAAATGCGCAACATCAGCATAACCCAAGGAAGCTGATATCTGAGTAACAGCAATATCCTTGTTTAACAAAAGAGTCTTAGCTTGCTGAAAGAAAATTCCTTCTACCATTTGGCTGTAACTCACCCCTTCTTCAGAAAGCCTACGCTGCAATGTACGTACACTTAACCCTAAAAGATCTGCTGCAGCGGTTATAGGTAATCGTCCTGAAGACATATAAGGTAATAATGCAAACTGAAGGCTGGCAATAAAACCTTTAGGGCTTTCTACTATGGTTTTTAATGTGGAATCCCACCCCTCTTTAAGCTTTACAGGACCATCTAAAACCGCATCAGAGATACTTAATGCAGTCACATTACGTGCGTAAAACACTTGTGACTCATTAAGCTTTAACACGTTTAAGTAATGCGCTTCGTTTGAAGACTGCAGGGCAATATCAATTGGTTGCCAATGGGTTTGTGTCACAGCTCGAACTAACTCAACCATCATGGTTAAAGCAAATTGCTCAGAAAGGTCAATTTCAATGGGGTCTTCTTTTTGACGAAAACGAGCAAACCACACCTTTTTTAAGGCCGTTTTCAAATGTACTTGGGTTTGTTTAGACTCAAGGTTTACCACATGAGTAAAGTCAATCAATGCTTGTCTTACTGAGCCTTTTAAGGAGATTTTAGCTAAGTGTTGAGGAATGAATATTGATCTAGCGACTTGATATAACCACTCAGAAAAGCGTTGCCTACCCAGCTTTTCAGCCATTAACTTTAATAAATTTAATACCGCTTGTTCTGAAACGTAATCATACTCATTTGTCAGCAGACTCTCGGGTAAACCTGCTTGCTCAATAAGCGGATAAACATTGTTCTCAAAGTCTTTAAGTCTAGCGACAAACGGAGCTATGTATTCGGCACGCAAAAGTGGAATAAAAGCGCTTTGTTCTTTTTCAAAAACTTGTGATGGCATTTATTTCACCTCAAACTAACGGTCAACGAATCAAAAAACTAAATAGCCAAATCATTACATGGCAGTTCTTTTCTGTAAAAACTTCCAATTACGTGTCTCAAGAAAGAACGATGCTACTACCATGTATACTCCCACAAGAAATAATTGCGCAATTCGAATATAAAAATTGGTAGCCACATCAGCATCAGTTGAAGATGCTGTCGAGCCGACAACCACCAATAGCGCTGAAAATATTCCCGCAAAGATAGGCGCTTTTTCAGGGTTAGCATAAATTTTTTGGCTAAATAATAATGCACAGATCATTGCTAAACCCACGTAAAAAGTGAGCTCAGGGACAATCACTAATAAATTGTAAAAAACCACCGCCATTGCACCACCGATGCCATTAGTGATCAGCAAAAACAAGCTCACTTTTACACTCTTACTTCCCGCAGATTGTAACGACAAAATGGCGATAAAAATCATCGTCAATAGCGCACCAGTAATCTCAAATAAGTAGAAAAAAGTAATCACAGGAAAGGCAATAATCAATGCACGAACAGACTCATAAAGGCGCTCATCAGAGGTCAACCCTGCTGCGACATGGGTTTCTCGGTTAGGAGATAGATCAGGCAATAAAATATGCAATAAGGTAAAAATGACGACAGCTACAACACCTGAGAAGCTTAATCCCACCCCAACAAAAATAGCAGCACCCGGATGAAGTATGCCTAAATAGGGTAATACTAAGGTTGCTACAATCAAAATAGTGGCAAAGAAATTCCATTTAGGATTTGAAAAAAGGTAGTAAGCCCAGAGCATCAGCAGCGCAAGAAGTGGCAACAACACCATCGGATATTGCACAGGGCCAAAGCTTACCAGCCATGCAATTGCAATCGTCGCCACCATTGATAACAGCAACTCATAAACAGTTTGAATAGTCGGCTCGGTTCTATCGACTAAAAACTTAGCCACGAACACCGGAACAATAAACGCTAATTGCCAAGCAAATATCGCTGAAACTGCCACGGCCAGCCCGATACCTAGAGTAAAACGAATAACCCGACGGGTATAAATCGCTTCCTCAAGTTCGGGGGCTATGGCAACAGTTTGCTTATCTGACATAAGAGAACCAGCTTACTAAGCGAATCCAGAACTTACCAAATAAGTTCATAACTGAGCTCTCTTTGGTATAAACCATTACGTCAGCTTGGCCGCCTACTCGGCGCAAACCTTTCGCTTCATCTTCATCAAATACAATGGTCACAGGGAAACGTTGAGACTGCCTTAACCATCCTGTTTGACCAGTTGTTTGTGCAAGTTTGCCTGTTTGCTCGTTTTGGCCCCAGTCAACACCATAGTCGATGTAAGCGACTTTACCGGTAAATACCTTGCCAGGAGCATAATCCAACGCAAACTCCACTTTATCGCCAGGCTTCATGTTACCAATGCTGTTCTCTCTAAAGTTTGCTTCAATCCACACATCTTCAGACGAAATAAACGTCATAACAGGTTGCCCTGCATTAGCGTAAAACCCCTCTTTTAAACGAAAATTAGAGGCTACACCGTCAGTTGGTGCTTTAATTTCAGTTCTCGCCAAATTAAGCTCTGCTTGTTCAAGTGCTAATAATGCAGATTTAACGGCAGTGTTATTTTCACCTTCTGAGCCTAAGCGCTCTTCTGCTTTGGCTAAGTCAGCATTTGCCGCCGCAACACCGGCTTCTGCACTGGCTAATTCTGCGCGGGCATTATCCGCATCAGCCTGCGACATCACATTTTGCTCAACCATTGTAAAAATACGTTTTGATTGCACTTTAGCGTTGGTGTAGTTAGCTTCAGCATTAGCAACTTTAGCTTTTGCAGCGGTCACATTAGCTGTTAATGCTCCCATATTCTGCCCTGCTTGAGTCACATTTTGCTGTGCAGTAAACAGTGCTATTTCATAATCTTTTGGATTAATCCGTGCCAGTACTTCACCTTCTCTAATTAATGTATTTGCAGAGGCAGTAATCTCAATCACTTCACCAGAAACCTGAGGAGTAATTGGCACCACAAAACCACGTATACGACCTAAATCTGTAGAAGGAATATATCTGTCAGCAATAAGGTGAAAAACAAATAAAAAACACACCACGATTAAAATGATATTGGTGACTTTACGAATTTTTTGATTCTTTGCTTTATCTGCTGGGGTATCAGCAGTAGAAGCTTGTTCGACTTGGGCTTGAGCCTCTTCAGTTTGAGCAACAACCTCAGTTGAAGAAACTTCTTTATTCTTATCAGTCATAACCTTCCCTTGAATCGACGCTATATTTGAGCTGCTAAATTGAGTTGTTAACCCATTAGAATGTTAACAGTTAATTAGAGACTTGTTAGTGTAATTGCAGTATAGAATTAATTCGATATAGAACTCAAATATAACTATTAAATTAGTTAGTTATATTGGCTATCGGCGCTGAGTAGCTAAATTGACTAGAGAATAAGTGAGTTACATGAATCTTGGAGCGAAAGCTTGATAGAAATAGATGACATTTAACTCACTTCTTTGCGATGACTTTGAAAGGCTTTAGAAATACTATATGCAATGACCTTTGCAAAAAAATAAACAGCATCGTTTTAAACCTTCAATTCAATTCAATTCAATTCAATTCAATTCAATTCAATTCAATTAACAGAAAACTCCTTTAGCGCTGTCATGGCAAGTGCGGCTTTATCGGCCGGCACAAAGATATGGTCATGATAATATGCAGCAATAACATTGGCACTGATACCGTAATCTGTTAGTTTTTGAGCGATAGCCGCAGTTAATCCCACCGCCTCTAAACTAGAGTGAACCGTTAACGTAATTTGCTTAAAACGTCCCTCAAACGTTAAGTAGGATTGAATAGCTGCCTCTGAAGATAACACTAATGTTAACCCTTCTTGCTCCTGAAATAGGCACAAGGGATCTAAATGGGCATATTCAGCAATTCGCCCTTTTACATGGCAAAATACAAACTCACCAGTATGTAACTCTGGCGACATATTAGCTAATAATTGATTTAAATTTGTTATGCCTGTCATTTTCAATCCTTGGGGCTTTATTTCATACTTTATTTAACGCTTTAATTATTACTTTACTTAACTCATTTATTTAATCTTTTATTGAGAGTAGTGCCTAATCACAGACACCTTGCCATCGTCTATTTCAAGCACTTCAAACGCTGAGTTATCATGAAGAGTTAGTTGACCATTATCAGGGTGAGTCCCTTTTGCCACAGTATGGAACTCAATCATTATCACATTATGACCGTAGGCTTGATTAGTGAGTTTGGCTGAATACTCATCGTGTGATGCTAAGTAATAGCTCATTCCTTTACGAAGCGCAGCTTTACCGTCAGGCTGACGGCTATCGTCATCGCTCCAAGGTAAATGCTGGTAACCCACATCATCAGTTAAAAAAGATAAATAATGTTCTAAATCTTCTTTGGTCGCATCAGGTTTCTGTGAACCTTTCCATGCTTCAAAGTACTGCTGAGTAAAGCCTTCATAATCAAACTCAACTTTTGTAGGTTTATCTTCAGCAAGTGCTTTAAACGGTGCTAAAGCAAGGATTAATAGCGCCAACCACACCAGCAGTGATACGCGCAATGTCGAGATATTGCTTACAAAATTCCATTTCATCATGTTTCCCTTAATACTATTTACCGTTTAACCGTTACATCTAGTTTCACTAATTTAAGCTTGTAACTTACTGAATAAAATACTGAACTGCAACGGTTGTAAACCACCTAACTAAATTAAGAGAGTTATACTAAGAGAATTAAATATAGAGATAAGTCACAAGGGTATGATGGGGTAATCAAATCGTTTTTTGGTATTCAAATAACCAAAAAGCTTCGTTAATATCAGGTTGAATTTCGCCTACTTTTTTATAGCCGAGCTTTTGATAAAAGTGATGATTACGAAAAGCTTTATAGGGAGTAACAAGCGACCAATTAACGATTTGGGAATAGCGTTTTTCAAGTAGATTTATCGTTTCAGAACCTATTTTCTTATCCTGAAACTCAGGTGCAATAAAGAAGTACTTCACCTCAATTTCAGTCAGGCTTTTCAGCACCACTAAAATGCCACCCGCATTTTGACTTCCATATTTAATAATATAATAGTGACCAGACTCAATACTTTGCTGATGCCAAGGCGTGGATTCAATATGAGGAGGAAAACTTCCATACTGCTCAAAATCAGCTTGAAAGGCTTTAACGGCAAGCGACTTTAACAGCGCAGCTTGTTCAGTTTTGGCTAAAACTAATCGGGTTAGTATCATAATTAGCTTTTATTACTCGCATTACTAGTTGTAGTGATAACTCATCAAAACGCCAACAGATTAAAAGATAATCGCAAAAAGATTAAATGCTAAATAAGTTACGTTTACAAGTGAATTTCTAACTCTTTCTTAGACAGGAATGAGATTGTAACGCCCTAATAATGAGCAAATTAGCTTGTTATAAGCGCTTATTATCCACCACTAGTTCCAGAGTCACCACCTGTTGAATCATGACCAATATCAGAGTCAGCAATCCACATTTGATCTTTGGTGGCAGAATTAGACCAAAAAAACACTTTAGTTCGGTAAGTAACTAAAAGATAAAACAATGCTGTAAGAATTGGAACAATTATAAAGATAACTGAAAACTTAAAACGCTCTTTGCCATTATGCTTCTTATTTTTGTATACAGCTATTATCCCTATGAGCGAAAAGATAGGCCAGAGAACTAAAAAGGCAATTTGCTCAAGAGTCATGTTTAGGCCTTATAATGCCTCGTTAAGAAGCAAATAATATGTTGGCTAAAATTAGCGACGAAGGGGCAAAAGCCAACTGTTTTTTGCCCTTTAAAACGACTTGTTAGATGCTATGTTACGTATGAACCTAGCAACGGGCTTTTCAAAATATTTAAATGATACAAATGCTACTGAAACAGTTAGAACGAAAGATAATAATAATTTCAATTCAACACTTAAATTGAGCTTGTTTACAAAAATAATAATTGGCATGTGAAGCAAATATAATGAATAAGATACTTTTCCCAAGAAGTCACCGAATCTGTTAGCTAATAGTACATTGTTATCAGGAACTAAAAATACAATACAAAAAAATACGGAACTCATTACAAGTAATACTTCATAGCTTAACCACATTCTTGTCTTAGCATCAGACGTAACAGATGAGAGCTCTGGATACATAGCAGGTATTAAGAGTAACACGAAAATAAAGTAATGTTTTTTAAGGTATTTCGGCACCTCAAAAGACTTATAATGCATTCCAAAAATAACCCCAATAAAAAAATAAGGTAAACTTCTTAACGTATTAAATAAGTTGTAACGAACTCCGTTTATGTCTCCATATACTCGTGGAAAGTTTGCTAAAAATAGCAGGAGCATAACCGCTAATATTGAAAGGTAAATATAGCCTCTCCTATTCTTTGAAAATGACCAAAAAATCAGGAATACGAAGTAAAATTGTATTTCAGGGGGGATTGACCAAAGTACACTGTCACCATATAAAAATAGTAGATGACTAATCAGTGCATTCGTATCTGGAATGTAATAAAGACTATCATTGCCGATTAAGGACAAAACATAAGAGCTAAGTACAATAACCAAGAATAATGGAACGACTCTTGCGATTCGAGCTAATAAGTAGCGCTTGATATTAACGTTGCTGAATTTTTGGGTCAGGTATAAGTGAGACATTAAAAAACCACTCAGCAAGAAAAACAGCATTACACCGTATGCTCCAGAGCCTCCGCCTAACATTCCATTAAGCCAATTTGTAATATCGCTAAAATGAGTAATAAACACAATTAATGCAGCCAACCCACGCAATGTGTTTAATTTTCTAATCTCCAACTAAAACCCCGGACTTGAATAATGCAGACATCTAACGCCTAGCTCACCCGCCCATGCGGAGTGGCTGCATTTGTGTGATTATGAAGCGCAGCGGAATACACAAATTCAGCCACGCAGTATGGGTCAGGTGCAGCTACTTGTTAGCTACGATTACCAGAATTTCCACCAAGGCTTTTGAACACCAGCGTGAGATACGGTAAGGTACTGTGATTCACTTTTATTTCCTGAAATAGAAACAGCAGTAATTTTAACCTTAACTTTAAAGGCCTCTTGTTCTTCACTGCTTCCATCGAGCCAAATAAAGGTGAATTCACTTTTATCTTTTACATATTTGGAAGGCGTTACAGGATTGCCGATAAACAGCCTATCTTCGAAATCACCCTCCACAATTTCAAAGATGTAACCTTGAACTTGTTTTGGCAGGTTAGTTAGCCGAAAGGTGATTATTCCTGCATCGGAGGTCGATGCATAATTGCCATCATCAGTGCCTCTTCTGATAGAGTCGACGACAAAGTTTGGTTTTACTGCCTTAATCTCTACTTCGTACGTGGGTTCAAAGTCGTCAAGTAGTGGGATAAACGACCCCGCAAAAGATAAGCATGGAAAGAGTATAAGGATGAATAATAGGTTTTTCATTCGATCTTCCAGTTTAGGTGCAGCTAACGCCCTGCTAATAAGTGAACCATAGCTGGCGGGCGACTTGCGCAGCAAATGGCATGACAGCTATGGTGAATCTGGATTTAGCAGCTTGTTAAGAGGCAATTTATACCTCAAATTCTCAGGTTTTTTGGCATGTTTCCATAAAATAGTATCGAGATAATCTGGTTCGAACCAGTCATCCCAAAACTCAAGAGCATAGTACGCATTAAGAAACTGGTTCATAATTCCTGAACCGTGCATTTCTGCACCGATCCACCCATTATCTCTGCAATCTTCATGTGGAAATGAAATAGTAGATATAACTGGCTTCCTATTTCCTAGCACTTTCCAAATACGTTTAGTAAGAAGATCCTTAGTTGTAAATTGGCAAGCTATTAACTTCGTATCATTTAGCTCAAAAACTTCATCCATTGAAGGATAATGCTGAAACCTAACCTTAAAAAAAGCACATGTAATTGAGTTAAGAACTTCCGCCTCACGCCCAACAACTTGGCCAATAGAAAATGTCCCATCACTTAACTCAACACTAAAGATATTTCCTATATCCCAAGTTTTCTTAGCCACTTCCCTTTGCCTCTTAACAGCGTATTAGCGAGAATTCCGATAAACACCCTTGGGCATCTTACCGTTCTCCAATCACTTCCAGCTTTATTTGTTAATATTTTTAATAACTTAACAGTAAGATTTCTGTGAGGCAATAATCATTTTTACGGTGAAAACGAGAATGTAGATAATCGAGAATTTTTTGGGGGCGTTATGTAAACTTTCTCACAAATAAAATACTGACCTTTCAATAATATAAGTCTATTCGTTTGGTAAAACCAAGAATTTTGCTTTTACATAACGAGAAGCAAATACTGTCAATTGTTGCATTTTAATTATAACTGTATAAATACACAGCTATACGTGATATTTAATTAAAGAGAATGCTGACTTTAGATGACTAGTTAAACAGGTGCAGTGGCTAACAAGCTTCGGGGCATAAACGTGTTATAACCACTAACTTTTCACTTCATTTATATTGGGTTTGTTAAAGAAGATCACTACATTGCCTGCCGCTGGGATGTACAGGACGAACGAAATGTCGCGATCACATGGTCAATGATGTTCCATACATCATAAAGACATTTACCATATCCCTATGGTTCAGATGTGAAAGAGCGACCTTAATGTGCAGATACAACTGCGAGACGCTGGCTCTTGATTTAAAAGTAAGCATCCATGTAAGCTCTGCCAAAACATCTATGTTTTGGAAGCTCGCTGCTGCATCTACACTGGGATTATTACTTCTTCGATTTAGCTTCATTTGTGTATCCAGTAGGCTTGAGAACATCAAGAGAATCACGTGAATCCTGACATGGCCTTTCTCGCACATCCATGTGCTTTAAGGCATTTAGTGCATCCTGCACTTAAGATTCTGGCTAGTTTTCGAGGGGAAGGGACTCCCCCGTCGGAAGCGTTAGTGATTTTTGAAGATGTTCGAAGCGGAATACAAACGAAGTTTAAATCTGGATGATTCTCCGTTGGAAATTTTGCTGTTTAAATTTCGCCGGAGCGGCAAGGGATATCGAAAAGGGAAATGCTGTTGTTTCCCTTTCGTCTGGTGTGGGCGAAGCGCCACGACGTTAATCCAAACGAAGTTTGGAAATCCTGTGTGAAATCCATATGTCTAAAACTGATATTAATTAAGTACCACGACGTCGAGTTTTCAAAATAGTAAACATGGAATGGCGCATAAACGAGTTATGAACCCTACATTGACGCGCCACAAACCTTTTAACTCTCTGGCTGAACTAACTCGAATTCCAGAAAGCAAAAAGCCCGCTAATAAATTAGCGGGCTTTTCTAAATATGACGGAGAGATAGGGGCTTGAACCCTAAATGGATTGTGCTACAAACCTTTTAAATATCTTTCCAAATATCTCAAGTTTTAAAAAGCAAAAAGCTCGTTACTTTGCAGTAGCGGGCTTTTCTAAATATGGTTGATAGATAGGGATTTGAATCCTACATTGATGCGCTACAAACCTGTTAACTATCTAGTCAAACTCACTCAAATTCCAGAAAGCAAAAAGCCCGTTACTTTGCAGTAACGGGCTTTTCTAAATATGACTGAGAGATAGAGATTCGAACCCTAAATGGATTGTGCTACAAACCTTTTAAATATCTTTCCAAATATCTCAAATTTTAAAAAGCAAAAAGCCCGCTAATAAATTAGCGGGCTTTTCTAAATATGGCGGAGAGATAGGGATTTGAACCCTAGATGGGCTACAAACCCATGCCGGTTTTCAAGACCGGTGCATTCGACCACTCTGCCATCTCTCCGAACGAGCGAGATAATAGCGATCTCACTCGCTGGTGTAAAGTACAAATTGAAATAAATTATCTATTTGGCTATTTGAGCAGCAATCTAGGCTTTAACGCTTAAAATAAGCACTATTTATCCATTTTAACCGGGGTTAAACCTTTTGCCCTATCATCGACAGCATCATCTAATTCAAAGCCAGCTTGTTTCCAAGTCTCTGCTTCTTCTGGGTTAAACTTCTCTTTTGACCAAGCCGATGCAGAATCCACACTAAAACTTGCTTTACTCCATTGCTGAGATTGTTCAGCATTAAAACCACTCTTACTCCATGTTTGTGCTTTTGCAGCATCAAACCCTATTGCTTTCCAGTCTGCTATTTCCCTTTCAGACATTCCCTTCCATGTCGGCGCCGATGCACAGCCATATAAAAGACAAGCTACTACCATGACGATTAACTTTTTCATTTAATACTCCCTTAACAGTAAGTGTATGTAACTGGCTAAAAAATCATCAAATTAAATATAGTTAGCGATATTCACAGTTTCAAGGAAGCCCTTGATTATATTTATGACCATTTGAGCATATCCATCATTGAGAATGCTTGATTAAGACTGGTCAGCTCTATCTGAGCCTTTAACAAAAGCAAAATTTTAACGCTGGAGCCAAACGATATATCAATAAACGGCGCGCTTTAAGCTGCAAACAATAAACCGCTAGCAAAAAAGATAAGCAATAAAAAAGGCCGCCAATGGCGACCTTAATCGGTAAACACAATTCATAGCACACGGCTATAGCAGTTTAACCTCGTTGACGTGTCGACTTTGGACGCGCAACAGCTGTTTTATGCTTACGTACAGCACGGCGAATTTTAGCGCCTTTAACTTGTGCGCGAGCAACACTGTGCTTATCGGTGCCAAGTAATGTACGTGTTTCTGGCTCTAAACCGGCTAACTGACGCAAGTAGTTAACTTGTTCCATATCAAGCTCAGTCCAGCCACCACGCGGTAATGCTTTAGGTAATTCAACCATACCGTAGCGAACACGAATAAGACGGCTTACTTGTACTTCTTGTGATTCCCATAAGCGACGAACCTCACGGTTACGTCCTTCTTTAAGCGTGACATGCCACCACTTATTTAGACCTTCACCACCAGCAGGTTTTATAGTATCAAAACTTGCAGGGCCATCTTCAAGGGTTACGCCTTTACGCAAACGCTGAACAGCGGCCTCTGGCACTTCACCGAAAGTACGTACCGCATATTCGCGGTCGACTTCATTTGAAGGGTGCATTAAACGGTTAGCAAGCTCACCGTCTGATGTGAATAATAATAGACCCGAAGTATTGATATCCAAACGTCCAACCGCTACCCAACGTGAATCACGTATTTTTGGTAAACGTTCGAACACAGTGGTTCTGCCTTCTGGATCTTTACGACTACAAATTTCACCTTCTGGCTTATGGTAAGCCAATACGCGACAAATGATGTCTTCTTCAGTTTTGATAACGATGGCACGGCCATCGATGCGTATTTTGGCATCCGCTTCAACGCGATCACCTAAACTGGCAATTTCTCCGTCTACACTAATACGGCCTGCAGCAATCCATGCCTCCATCTCACGACGGGAGCCATGGCCTGCACGGGCCAAGACTTTCTGCAATTTTTCGCTCATCTAGTTCGACTCTTCTGTTTGTTGTGGTGCCAATGATACTTTCTCAAATAGCACCTGCAATGACTCTTCATCACTAAGCGAAGGCAAATCCGCTAAGGTTTTCAAGCCAAAATAGGATAAAAACTCTGTGGTCGTAGCATAGAGTGCTGGTCGCCCTGGCACTTCTTTATGACCGACGGTTTTTACCCAATGTCTATCAGCTAAACTCTTTATTATGTGGCTGCTGACGGCCACACCTCTTACATGTTCAATATCACCGCGCGTTACTGGTTGCTGATAAGCAATCACCGCTAAGGTTTCTAACGTCGCCCGTGAATATTTAGGGGATTTTTCTTGCCACAAAGGTTGTAAAAATTCACTTAACAACTCTTGGGTTTGAAAGCGATAACCACTAGCCACTTCAACCAGTTGTACCCCACGCTCTTGATAATCTTGTTGTAACTCATCTAAGCAAGCTTTAATCCTTGCTCGAGACACATCAAACTTCACTAAAACAGTGTCTTTAATCATTTTGATACTGAGTGGTTTTCCCATTACAAATAAACTGGCTTCGATTAATTGTTTTAATTGAATATCGTTTATTTGCATTATGTCCTTTCTCATATCTTGTGCCGTATCGATTAAAACGCTTTCACGTAAATCGGTGCTAACGGCTCATTTTGAACCAAATCAACTAATAGCTCTTTGACTAGTTCCATCAAAGCTAAAAAGCTCACTACCACACCTGCTTTGCCCTCACTAACATCAAATAAATCAGTAAAAGGGATAAAATGCTCAGTCGACAGTTTTGCTAAAATCTGACTCATTCGCTCGCGGGTTGATAACAACTCACGCTTCACATGATGATGTTCGTTCGCATCAATTCGTTTTAATACCTCAGAAAACGCCTGAGCAATATCAACTAATGATACTTCAGGAGGCATAATAACCGGCTTAATGTTTGGTGCGGCTTTAGCTTGTGCTAAATATACATCGCGCTCCAATCGTGGCAGCCCATCTAAATCGGCTGCAGCCTGCTTTATCACTTCATAGGCTTTTAACTGGCGAATTAACACCACGCGAGGATCTTCTTCCTCTTCATCTGCAGTCACTATTTTAGGTAACAACAGTCGAGATTTAATTTCTGCAAGTGTCGCTGCCATGACTAAATAATCAGCAGCAAGCTCAATTCGCGCTTCAGTTAAAATATCAATATAGACTAAATACTGAGTGGTAATTTTTTCAATTGGCAAGTCAACAACATCCAGTTTTTGCTTGCGAATTAAATATAATAATAAATCTAACGGCCCTTCAAATGTCTCTAAAAACACTTCAAGCGCTTCTGGCGGAATAAACAAATCGGTCGGCATTGCATCAACGGCTTCACCGCGAACTATCGCTAGGGGTAAACTTTTTTGGATACCCTGCATTGGTTTATTCCTTAATTTAATGACTTAATATCAGTTGGTTAAAACAAGTAGCAACACATAACAAATGGTAAACTGATTTGCCTTACACTTTGATTAATACGTCAAAACTATAGCTAGAAATTACCGAACGCGCGATTATACGCACTATTGCTTAGGGTTGAAACAACTATCCCACAAACTTGCAGACCAAAAGTTATACTGCGCCCCAAACTGCCCTTTAATTTGCTCAAAAAACTTATTCAAACGGGCTGATATCACCTGCGCCTTCACGCACAATAACCATGTCGCCATCGGACATATCAATCACTGTAGTTTGGTTTTCAGCTAGGTAACCGCCATGAATAATAGCATCAACACTGTGCTCTAAAATATCTCGAATATGCTCAGGATCAGACTCAGCAAACTCTTCATCTGGCATCACTAAACTGGTCGACATAATCGGCGCTTCTAAGGCTTCTAACAGCGCTAACGCAATCAAGTTATCAGGCACGCGAATACCAATAGTTTTCTTTTTATCGCACTGTAATCTGCGTGGCACTTCTTTGCTGGCTTTAAAAATAAAAGTGTAAGGGCCAGGGGTGCAACTTTTCAGTAAACGGAAAGCTTGATTATCAACGCGAGCAAAGTTCGCCAGCTCAGACAAGTCACGGCACATCAGTGAAAAGTTATTATCATTTTCGATTTTACGAATACGCACCATACGGGTCATGGCATCTTTTTCGCCAATCATACAACCTAATGCATAACCTGAGTCAGTAGGATAAACAATCACCCCACCCTGCTTTAAAATGTTTACCGCTTGGCTAATTAATCTTGCTTGCGGGTTTTCGTCATGTATATAAAAGAATTGGCTCATGTTCGCTCCGTCCAAGATTCTGATTGCCAAACCCACTGTACGCCAGCAGGTTGGAATAAATTTTTGCCTAACTCAATCCAATTACTCGGGAAATGAAAATCACTGCCAATGGAACCCTTTAAGTTATTCATATGGCTTAAAGCGACTAAGTTAGCGCGATCATCAATACTTTGTTGGCCTAGCACGACTTCCATCGCATCACCGCCCGCTTCTTTGTATTCTCGCACCAAACGCTTTAACCATTTAGCCGACAATTTATAACCGCTTGGGTGCGCTAAAACAGCAACGCCGCCAGTTTGGTGAATAATGTCGATAGCTGTAGCCATATCACTCCAATTATTGGGCACATAACCTGTTTTCCCACGAGCTAAGTAACGCTTGAAGACACTCGGCATATCCTTAGCATAACCGTTTTCAGCTAACCAACGCGCATAATGCCCTCGGCTGATTGCCGCGCCATCGGCGTATTTTTTAGCGCCTTCATAAGCGCCTTCAATACCTGCTTTTGCGAGACGTACTCCAATTTCTTGAGCGCGTTCTTCACGTAACTCACGTTGACGACTTAAAAAATCAAGTAACTCTGGCGCTTGTTTATCCATGTTCAAACCAACAATATGGATATCAAAATTTTGCCAACGAGTTGAAATTTCAACACCGTCGATTAATTTAAGCGGCTTTTCATGTTGTTGATTAAATTGATGTGCTTCTGCAAGACCTGCCACGGTATCGTGATCAGTAATAGCTAGCATTTCAACGCCCTTTTCAATGGCGCGTTCAACAAGTTCAGAAGGAGTAAGTACGCCGTCAGATGCGGTCGTATGGCTGTGAAGATCGGCCAAGAGAGAGTCTGTTATCATAACGTTATTGTACTTTAATCTTTGTTGAAAAGCTTAACCCTGACGTGATTATTTGCTACATATTCAGCAAATTGATGGCGCTTTCACCTTGATGAGCAAAAAAATACCAAATTTGAGAAATATTCAATTGACTTTAAACCTCAGCTAAGGTCTTCTATAAGGCATACGTTAGCCAAACGCATTTTGCTAACTTTTTAGATATACAACCTAAACTCAAGAGTTTCGATTTAAATGACAAATTTTAACGCATTAAACATCAATTGGTGGTGGCACTTCCCAAATTAACGGGTGGTGTGAAGCGTTGTAGTTATTTAAATAACTACAAGATTTTACTAGAAAGCCCGCAGAGATGTGGGCTTTCTTGCTATTTACGGCTTGCACTCTCCGATAAAACTAACGCAAACCGAGCACGGCACTGGCACCAAATAAGAGTATCGAGTATGAAGAATCAACATATTAGAGAGGCGCAATAAGTATTATGGAACATCAGTTCGCCCATGTAGTGACCCAGAAGCAACCCTTAGCATATCACGCTGATCCATTGAGCCTTTATCAGCATGTGACCGCCAATGCGCCACATACTATGTTGCTAGAATCCGCTGAGATTGAAAGCAAAGATCACCTAAAAAGCATTGTGTTAACCCACGCCGCCATGATGGTTCGTTGTGACGGTTACAAACTGACATTCAGCGCCCTCACCGATAACGGTGCAAGTTTACTTGCACCAATCAGTGACTTCTTCAAAACAAGTGAGCAGCAACAGCAAGACAAGGTGTTAACCATTAACCTTGCTAAAGCTCAAGAATTACAGGATGAAGATGCCCGTTTAAAGTCGACATCTCCTCTTGATGGTTTAAGAATGTTTGTTCAGCACATTCAAACTGACCAAAAAGATGCCTTTGAAGATTTGTTTCTAGGTGGCGTACTGGCGTATGACTTAATTGATACTGTAGAGCCACTACCAGAAGTGCCTAATGCTGATAACGATTGTCCTGATTACTTATTCTACCTCGCCGAAACGCTCATATTAGTAGACCACCAACAGCAACACGCTGAAATCATCACCCATCAGTTTTCAACTGACACACAACTAACCGAGACACTTGCAAAGCGTGCTATTGATGTTAATCAGCAATGCCAAACACTGACTCCTGTTCAACCTTTAGTGACAGTCGATGCTGAAACTCAAGTTAACATCAGTGACGAAACGTTTAAGCAAACCGTGGGGGATTTAAAAGAGCACATTGTCGCAGGCGATATTTTCCAAGTTGTTCCTTCAAGAAGTTTTAGTCTGCCATGCCCCAATACTCTGGGCGCATACCGAGCACTTCGGTTAACCAATCCAAGCCCGTACATGTTTTACTTTCGCGGCCCTGACTTCACTTTATTTGGCGCCTCTCCTGAAAGTGCTCTTAAATATGATGCAGCAAGCAATCAAGTTGAAGTATACCCAATTGCAGGTACACGTCAGCGCGGTAAAACTGCCGAAGGCAGCATTGATTTTGACTTAGATAGCCGTATTGAGCTTGAGCTTCGACTTGATAAAAAAGAGTTGTCTGAACACTTAATGTTGGTTGATTTAGCCCGTAACGATATTGCCCGTATTAGCCAAAGCGGCAGCCGTAAAGTGGCAGAATTGCTCAAAGTTGACCGCTACTCACACGTGATGCATCTCGTTAGCCGTGTTACTGGTCAATTACGTGAAGACTTAGATGCCCTGCATGCTTATCAAGCTTGCATGAACATGGGCACTTTAGTCGGCGCGCCAAAAGTGCGTGCGTCACAGTTGGTTCGAGAAGCCGAGCAAGCTCGCCGTGGCAGTTATGGCGGCGCAGTCGGTTACGTAAATGGTCTAGGCGACATGGATACCTGTATCGTGATTCGCTCAGCCTTTGTTAAAAATGATGTGGCCTTTATTCAAGCAGGCGCTGGAGTGGTATTTGATTCAGACCCACAAGCTGAAGCCGACGAAACCCGTCAAAAAGCCCAAGCGGTGATTTCTGCCATCAAAATGGGAGGTGGATTATAATGACGACTTCTCAGAGCACCAATAACATGAAACTGTATTTATTAGATAACTTTGACTCATTCACCTACAACTTAGTGGATCAATTTCGCAGTTTAGGCTTCGAAGTGCTGATTTACCGTAATGATGTTAGCGCTGATTACTTAGCTGAAAAACTTATCGCAGAATCAGGACAAGCAGCCTTAGTGTTGTCTCCAGGACCAGGCGCACCACATGAAGCTGGTTGCATGATGGAGCTTATCGGCAAAGTCGCGGGCAAAGTGCCCATGCTGGGTATTTGTTTAGGCCATCAAGCCATGGTTGAGTATTACGGTGGTAAAGTTGAACGTGCTCCCTTTGTGGTTCACGGTAAAGCTAGCCCAACTACGCACAACGGCGAAGGTGTGTTTGCAAACCTACCTTCTCCACTACCAGTAGCGCGCTATCACAGCTTAGTGGCTACCATAGTGCCTGATTGTTTAGACGTGATTGCCACAACCGAAGACATGCCAATGGCGGTGATTCATCCACAAGATAAAGCGGTTGGATTCCAATTTCATCCAGAGTCTATTTTAACCACTTTAGGTAGCACGCTATTAACCCAAACCTTGACTTACCTCACGCACGCTAATGAAAGCAGCCAATCCACTAACCAAAAGGGAGCCTTATAATGTCTCAGCTTCAACCACTATTAGACTCACTTTATCAAGGCAATGCATTAACCCGCAGCCAAAGTGCTGAATTATTTACCGCAATCGTTGAAGGTGAAATGGACCCTATTGCCATGGCTGGCATGTTAGTGGCACTAAAAATGCGCGGCGAAACCATTGAAGAAATCACAGGAGCAGCAGATGCACTTCGTAAAGCCGCTAAACCATTTCCACGCAGCCCTAAATCATTAGCAACAGGTGTGGTAGATATTGTAGGTACAGGCGGTGATGGTCATAACACCATTAATATCTCTACCACAGCATCATTTGTTGCAGCAGCTGCTGGCGCAAAAGTGGCCAAACACGGCAACCGCGGCGTATCGAGTAAATCAGGTGCATCAGATGTGTTATCACACTGCGGTATTGGTTTAACCATGGCACCAGAAGTAGCTAGTCAGTGTATTGAAGACTTCGGTTTATGCTTTTTATTCGCGCCACATTATCATGCAGGTGTGCGCCACGCAGTGCCTGTAAGACAAGCACTTAAAACCCGTACTATCTTTAACATATTAGGCCCGCTGATTAATCCCGCTAAACCTGAAGCCATGTTACTTGGCGTATATTCACCTAAATTAATTGCGCCAATCGTTAACGTATTAAACGCTTTAGGTGTTAAACGTGCCATGGTCGTATACGGCAGCGGACTCGATGAGGTCGCCCTACATGGCGAAACCCAAGTTGCAGAGCTTAACGACGGCAACATTCGTTTTTATAAGCTAACGCCACAAGAGTTAGGCGTTGAGCCTGCTGAAATTTCAGCCCTTGAAGGCGGTGAGCCAAGTGATAACGCCCTTATTACTCAAGCTATTTTAAAAGGCGAAGGTAAACCTGCCCATCGTGACGCGGTTGCGATTAATGCGGGTTGTGCACTATATGTCAGCGGGGTTTGTGACACTGTACAGCAAGGTACTCAACTTGCCCTTGAAACAATCAATAGCGGCAAAGCCTTTTCGGTATTAACTCAACTGGCTGAAGCAAGCCAGCAAGAGGAAGCATAGTAATGTCTACAGTAATGCCTAACGTTGCTAATAAAACGGCTAAAGAATCAAACGTATTAACTAAAATTGTTGATACCAAAGTAGCGCATATAGCCTCGTTAAAGCTGCGTTATCCAGAATCAAGCTTACAACCCAAAATATCAGACCGCAGTTTATTTGATGCCCTTAAAGCGCCAAATGCGGGTTATATTTTTGAATGTAAAAAAGCCAGCCCATCTAAAGGGCTTATTCGTCCAGTATTTGACGTTGAAGCAATTGCCGATATTTATGGTAAATACGCTGCAGGCATCTCGGTATTAACTGACGAGCAATTCTTCCAAGGCGATATTGATTACATTCCACTAGTACGCGCTCGTGTCAGCCAACCTATTTTATGTAAAGACTTCTTTGTCGATACATATCAAATCAAACTGGCAGCCCATCAAGGTGCTGACGCGGTACTATTAATGCTGTCAGTACTTGATGATGCGCAATACAAGTTATTGGCTGAAGAAGCGGCCAAATACAATTTAGATGCGCTAACCGAAGTCAGTAACCAAGAAGAACTGGAACGCGCCATTGATCTTAATGCGCGTATTGTGGGTATTAACAACCGCAACTTACGTGACTTAAGTACCGATTTAGCCACCACTGAAGCTTTAGCGCCGCAAATTCCAACTGACAGAGTCATTATCAGTGAGTCAGGCATTTATAATAATCAGCAGGTTAAGCGCTTAAATCCGTTAGTAGATGGTTACCTTGTGGGCAGCTCTATCATGGCGCAAGACGATATCGACCTTGCTTGTCGTCAACTGATTTTTGGCAATAACAAAGTCTGCGGGTTAACTCGCCTTGAAGATATTAAAGCAGTAGCTGAAGCTGGCGCAGTTTTTGGAGGATTAATCTTCCACCTAAAATCATCACGAAGTGTCACTGTTGAACAAGCGGCTTCATTAGTCAATCAAAGCGAACGAAATAACATTGCTTTGAACTTTGTCGGCGTATTCGTCAACAAAGCCAATGAAGACATTGTTGCAACCGTAAAAGCGGTCGGTTTGTCAGTAGTGCAATTGCATGGCAGCGAAACCAGTGACGATGTCTCTGAGCTTAAACTCTTGCTTGCCGATGCTAAACTTGATTGCCAAATCTGGAAAGCCGTCAGCGTAGACAGCGAGAGCCAAACGTTAGGTAACAAACCAGAAGGTGCAGACCGATTCTTATTTGACAGTAAAACTAACACAGGCTTTGGCGGCACGGGCGAAACCTTCAACTGGCAAGCGTTACTCGAAAATTCTGCGATAACTAACACAGAACGAGAAAACAGCATGCTTGCAGGTGGCCTAACACCTGAAAATGCATTCGAAGCCAACCAGCAAGGTTTTTACGGTTTAGATCTCAACTCAGGCGTTGAATCACAGCCCGGCATTAAAGATGCACACAAGGTTGCCCAAGCATTCACGGCAATCAGAAAGAATTAGACCCGAATTTTATACAGCATTACGAAATAGCCTACATGGGTATTTCAGACAATTTTGATAAGGAAGACCCAATGACAAAGCTCAAGCTTGACCCTTATTTTGGCGAATATGGCGGCATGTACGTACCGCAAATTCTTGTTCCAGCGCTAAAGCAATTAGAAACCGCTTTTGTAGAAGCTCAAGAAGATGAAGAGTTTCAAAAAGAATTTACTGAGTTACTGAAAAACTATGCCGGTCGCCCTACCGCATTAACCTTAACCCGTAACTTAAGCCCTAACCCTATGGTCAAAATCTATCTAAAACGTGAAGATTTACTCCATGGCGGCGCGCACAAAACTAACCAAGTACTGGGTCAGGCGCTATTGGCAAAACGTATGGGTAAAAAAGAAATCATTGCTGAAACAGGTGCAGGCCAACATGGCGTAGCTACGGCGTTAGCCTGTGCACTATTAGACCTTAAATGTAAGGTTTACATGGGCGCGAAAGACGTTGAACGTCAATCACCAAACGTATTTAGAATGAAACTGATGGGCGCAGAAGTGATCCCTGTTACATCAGGTTCAGCCACCTTAAAAGATGCCTGTAACGAAGCCATGCGTGACTGGTCAGCAAGTTATGACAAAGCGCATTACCTGCTTGGCACCGCAGCGGGGCCACATCCATTTCCGACAATCGTGCGTGAATTCCAACGTATGATTGGTGAAGAAACTAAAAAACAAATTCTTGAAAAAGAAGGTCGCTTGCCAGATGCAGTTATCGCATGTGTTGGCGGTGGTTCAAACGCTATTGGTATGTTCGCTGACTTCATCGATGAAAAAGACGTTGAACTTATCGGTGTTGAACCTGCTGGTAAAGGCATTGATACGCCAATGCACGGCGCACCGCTTAAGCACGGTAAAACGGGCATATTCTTTGGTATGAAAGCGCCATTAATGCAAGACAGCGATGGCCAAATTGAAGAGTCATATTCTGTTTCAGCCGGTCTTGATTTCCCATCAGTTGGCCCACAACATGCGCATCTTAATGCGACAGGACGCGCCCGCTATGAGTCGGCAACCGATGATGAAGCACTAGAGTGTTTCCAGCTGCTTGCGCGCACAGAAGGGATTATCCCAGCGCTTGAATCAGCCCATGCCATTGCTTATGCAGTCCGTATGGCTAAAGAAGCCACTAAAGAAACTATTCTAGTGGTTAACTTATCGGGCCGTGGTGATAAAGATATCTTCACCGTCTCTGACATTTTAGAACAAAAAGCTTCTGCTGAAGCTGCGAAGTAAGGACTTATCATGACTAATCGTTATCAAGCAGCTTTTGACCAATTAGCGCAAAAACAGCAAGGTGCGTTTGTGCCGTTCGTGACCCTTGGCGACCCAAGCGTTGGGGTGTCACTTAAGATCATCAAAACCTTAGTGGATAATGGCGCTGATGCATTAGAGCTAGGCTTTCCATTTTCAGATCCATTAGCTGATGGGCCGGTGATTCAAGGCGCTAACTTACGCGCATTAGATTCAGGTACTAACGTTGCAGATTGTTTCTCACTGCTGACACAGGTCCGTGAGTTATACCCTGACATGCCAATTGGATTACTGTTATACGCTAACCTCGTATTCGCCAATGGCATTGATGCTTTTTACGCTAAAGCTAAGCAAGCTGGCGTAGATTCAGTATTGATTGCTGATGTACCAGTAGAAGAGTCGGCACCATTCAGTGAAGCGGCTCATAAGCATGGCGTTGCTCCTATTTTTATCGCGCCGCCAAATGCGGATACCGACACCATAAAAATGGTCAGTAAAAACGGTCAAGGTTATACCTACTTGCTATCTCGTGCTGGGGTGACAGGCACAGAGTCAAAAGCAGGCGCACCTATTGGTGAAGTCCTTGCTAAACTTGCAGAGTTTAATGCACCACCGCCATTATTAGGTTTCGGTATTGCCGAGCCTAAACAAGTGAGCGAAGCCATTAAAGCGGGTGCCGCAGGCGCCATTTCAGGCTCCGCAGTGGTCAAAATCATCGAACGTAATAAAGACGATGAAAAAGCCTTATTAAGCGAGCTAGCTGAATTTACTCGTAATATGAAAGCGGCGACACACAAATAAACGGTCTTAAATAACAGACTTTAAATAACAGACATGAGTCATAAATTTATGGCTTAATGTTACAGATATTAAGCTTGATTTAAGACTTAAAATGCCACTCCTTCGAGTGGCATTTTTGTTTTATCAATTATGAAGTTTTATTAACCCTTAAACAGCATAAATCAGCCAATCTCACCCTCGTTACCCTTCATATCAACCCTGCCGCCATGCTAGACTCTGAGCCTACTATTACCATAATGATTAATACCCAACTCAAGCTTACAAAAAATCGATGACGGCTATTAATCAATAAACTGACTTATCTATTTAGGCTATCGCATCATATGAAACAATTGCTTGATTTTCTTCCGTTGGTAATCTTTTTTGCCATCTATAAATTTTATGACATTTACACTGCAACAGGCGCGCTTATCGCAGCTACCGCAGTGCAGCTTATTGTCACTTATATCCTATATAAACAAGTCGAAAAAATGCATTTAATCACCTTTGCGATGGTGACATTTTTCGGTACCTTAACCTTGATATTCCACGATGACGCCTTCATCAAATGGAAGGTCACCATTGTTTATGCCTTCTTCGCCATCGCATTAATGGTGAGCCAGTTAATCAATAAACCTATCCTTAAAAGCATGCTCGGCAAAGAAATGAAATGCCCCGACAATATCTGGGCACACGTCACTTGGTACTGGGTCAGCTTCTTTGTTGCCTGTGGTATTGCTAACATCTATGTTGCCTTTAGCTTGCCGCTAGAAACTTGGGTTAACTTTAAAGTATTCGGTTTAACCGCCCTTACCCTAGTCAATACTGTTATTACCGTTATGTACCTATACAAACATATGGAACATGATGAATCGGAACAAATAAAATAATTCAAGGAACCTATCTATGTGGTACATGATTTCGTCACAAGATGTTGAAAACAGTTTAGAAAAACGCATGAGTGCCCGCCCAGCTCACCTTGCACGCTTAGAAGCATTAGCCGCTGAAGGTCGCTTATTAGTCGCAGGCCCGCACCCTGCTATCGACAGTGAAAACCCAGCAGAAGCCGGTTTTACAGGTTCATTAGTGGTTGCAGAGTTTGAGTCATTAGTTGCCGCACAAGCATGGGCAGACCAAGACCCATACATCGATGCTGGCGTATACGCGAGCGTCATTGTTAAGCCATTTAAGCGAGTACTTGTCTAATGAAAATTGTCTCATTTAACATCAATGGTATTCGCGCCCGCTTACATCAATTGCAAGCGCTTATCGACAGCCACCAGCCTGACGTTATCGGTTTGCAAGAAACCAAAGTCCACGATGAAGCTTTCCCTGTCGCTGACGTTGAAGCCATGGGTTATCACGTACATTATCACGGCGGCAAAGCCCATTACGGCGTGGCAATGTTGTCAAAAGCTGAACCGATTGAAGTCATTAAAGGGTTTAAAGATGATGCAGAAGATGCCCAGCGCCGAATGATCATGGGTAAATTCAAACAGGCTAACGGCCGCATTATTACCGTAATGAATGGCTATTTCCCACAAGGCGAAAACATCAGTCACGAAACCAAATACCCAGCTAAGCGTAAGTTCTACCGAGACTTGATGCAGCATTTAGCTGATAACCACACCCCAGATGAAGACATTGCCATTATTGGTGATATCAACATCTCACCAGTGGATTTAGATATCGGTATTGGTGACGTTAACGCTAAACGCTGGCTTAAAACCGGTAAATGTAGTTTCCAACCAGAAGAACGTGAATGGCTGCAGCGCCTCAAAGATTGGGGCTTAGTTGACAGCTTCCGTGAGTTACACCCAGAGCGCACTGAACGTTACTCGTGGTTTGATTACCGCAGTAAAGGCTTTGTCGATAACCGCGGACTTCGCATTGATGTGGTCATGGTGACTCAGTCGTTATTACCACGCTTAACTGAATCTGATGTTGATTACGATTTACGTGGCATTGAAAAGCCATCAGATCATGCGCCGATTTGGAGCACCTTTTCAGACTAGTGACTTTCTAAGCACTGAAAAAGTTGAATACTAAAAAGCCTAACTTTATTAAGTTAGGCTTTTTTATCTTATGAGGTAATGGTATCACCTCTAACTAGGTGACCAGAATAACAGTACCTGTATATAGCTAACGCCCCAATGAGGGGCTAAAAATTGTTTGCTAAAATGTATAGCGAAGCGAAACCGAGCAAACTGTTTTTAGTGATCTTCACCCGATAAAATAGACACCGTCCATTTTCAAAATAATTTCTGCTCAAATTCAACAGGTGTTTTATATCCTAAGCTCGAATGCAGGCGCTGTCTATTGTAGAAATAGTTTAAATAACCTTTGAGCTTAGAATGTAATTTAGTGCTCGTTTCAAATGTGTTTCCTCTGATTACATCCGCTTTCAATGAATGAAAAAAAGACTCGACCTCTGCATTATCTGTACAACAAC
>NZ_BPEV01000035.1 GCF_019654955.1 Shewanella sp. KT0246
ATATTCAATCTTAGTAATGAATTTCTGGTACCAAAATAGAGTTCATTTCCGTCGAATTTTAAGGTGGTAACCATACTCTCCGAGAAGATTTTATCTGGTTTACCATTTTTAATTCTAAATAATCCTCCCTGAGAGGCTACCCATAACTCATTATTTCTCTCAATTAAATCAAATATAGGGTAACGTTCTCCAGTAGTTAGTGTTTCAACCACTGTGGAATTTTTTACTACAAAAATTTTACCGTTAATTGTTGAAGCGAAGATATAATCTTTATTTTCACTCAACTTTACATTACTTATATGTTTGTCAAGTATTTGAACGGTATTTAAGGTGGATAAATCAGTTTTAGTTAAACCTGTAATATTGCCTGTGTATAGATTATTATTTAATACTCTTATTGATTTTGGGCCTGAAGCATTCTCAATTTCAATTGAGTAAAGGTACTTTAAAGATTTGTCTAACACTCTAACGTCAAGAGAGTCAGTAGCAAGGAATATATTGGTTTCAGTTTGTGTCGCAGCCCAAATATTATCTTTTATAAACTTTGAACTTTTAATTAAATTTCTGTTTCTATCAATTTTTATTACGCCCAAGTTTACATCAGTTATAAATATCGCTGATTTGGTTTCTTTTATATATGGACGTTTTCTAGATGCATCTTGATCAATGAAACCAATTTTTTTAATAGTGTTATTTTCGTCAATTCTAACAATATCTGAATCAATAATAGAAGTTAATTCATTACCTCCTCTAGAAGGCTCTAAGTACGTCATAACAACATCGGAAATTTTTTCTTTATTGTTATTTTTAATGCTAAATAAACCATCGTTTGTAGATATAATTAGCCTATTAGATATTAGACCTATGTCATTTGACTTATAGGCTATGGTTGATAGTTTATTATCTTCTAATTTAAAGACTATTCCATTATAATTTCTTATATATAAGCTTTCTTCAATCTCAACAACCTTTTTAACTTCTTGTAATACTTCGCTATTAAAGTCCCATAAAACTCTTGTTAAACTTTCATTAAGAATTAAAATTTTGTTGTCTAGACCAATGACCACACCTTTAGAAAGTGCAGATATAGACCATATCGCTTCTGTTAATGGCTTGTTATCGACTTCTATTGAAGAGAAAGTTTCTGAGGTATCATTGTATAAAGCTAACCCTAAATCCGTACCAACAATAAGCCTATTTTGACTATCTACGAGTAAACTTTTAATGAAAGAGCTGGGTAAATTTGAATTATTATCTTCGGCAAAAAAGTGTTTGAAATTTGTACCGTCAAAACGGTTGAGTCCATTAACGGTACCTAACCATACAAACCCATCTTTATCCTCAACAATACTAGTTACAGTTACTTGAGATAAACCATCTTCAGTATTATAAATCTCTGTATTAAGTGTCAGATCATAATTTGAACCAGAATCAGCAAAAGCAAGGCTCGTCAATGCATGAGCAAGGAGAAATGTACAAATTAACAACCGACTTATCATTTGCATAAACAGGATACTTTTATCTTCTGTGATTTAGAATTATTCAACGTAATACTCCACTTTTTCAGAAAGTTAATACTTTGTCAAAAATTGGTAAGAATAAAAAAAATATATTTCAACACTCTGTATTAAATTTATACAAACAATGGCTTGCAATGATTAAAAATCATCCTAAATAGACTCCATTTACTTCATAAGGCAGTTTTTTACACTGTAAAAAGCACCGATGATGATAATTTTATAAATTCTGTAAAAATTTTTAAACGTCTTGTAAATCACTAGAATTCAAACTTATTGGCATCTTGTTTAAATCCTCTTAAGTCCGTAATCACTTGCGCTGTAGGCATTGGCTCTAATTGAGTGTGTTGCTCACCAGCACTAAACATCACTAATCTGTCACTGTGTTTACTGCGCATATTGCTCACGATAAACTTAATAAGGTCTGCACGAGTAAATTTCTTGATTTCTTCAACTACTCTTTCTCGCTGTTTAAAGTCATAATCTCTATTACCAAGGCAAACCCAGTAACGCTGACTTCTACTTTTAAGGTTGGCATCTTTTTCCAATATTTGATTAATTAAGCCTAGCTTAGTCGTTTCCCATTGCTCTTTTGTAATTTGCATTACTGCATAGTTAAAGTCAGCGATAAATTCATCAATGGCTTCGAGTAATTCGCGAGGTCCGGTAGTTGGTGATTGTATGTAGAATATCATCCCTGGGTGGCGATTAAGTGGTAGATATCCTGTTCCGACCATGTAACCAAGCTGTTTTTCTGTTCTTAGTTCATGAAAAAAAGTAGACGACATTGTGTGGTTTAGCAAACTAAATAAACCAACAGTATTAGCTGTGGTTTCATTTGACTGATAGTAAACGATGATTGCACTGTCTTGATGTTCAACAGAAAGTTCACGCATTAACGTGCCTCTGTCACTAAGGTTTATCAGTTCGCGACTGGACTCAGAGCTTGGCTTTGTGACTAAAGATAGAACCTGCTTTAATCGTTTTGCGAGTTGCTGAGTCTCGCTAACAAGCCAGTCGCCATAAACTAAACCTTCTACATAAATTTTCTCGTAAAATGCACTCACATGATCGTGAAGCTCATCTAAGGTGACATCTTCGAGCATCTCTGCCATTTTCGCGGGCTCATAAGAGCGTTTTTGTAGTGTGACTGTAAGGCTAGTAAATAGTTGAGCAATAGGCTTAGCTTGAGCCACGTTAGTCCAACTTCTTAGTAGCTGCTTTTTAATGAGTTTAAAGCGCTCTTGAGTAAAATTACGCTCTCTTGCTTTTTCAATCACTAAAGCCAATAAGGTTTCTTGATTACCTGTAAAGCCGGTTAGATGTAGAGTTATACCGCCTTGATGAGGGTATATGTTGTAATTAAGCCCAGCAACTTCAGCTTGATAAGTTGATTCTGTTAAGTAATCTAAAACCATCTCAACGTATAACCGCGTTAATGCCGCATGTTTAGGTGTTGGGCTCGCATTTTCTGAATCCAAAGAAAGGTACAAATGGCCTTTAGGTACGTTAAATTCATCATCTTTACGATGCCAAATTCGATAACCTTCATCTTCAGCAACCACAACAGGTACATCACTGTTACTGGCTTCGTCACGAGATTGTGGATTATTCACAATAAACGGGTTTTTTGTTGGTAGTGACAATTCTGCTCTAGGTTTTGCCTGTTGCCAATGGGCTATTTTCTCAGCAGGAATATCTTCAACTGAGTAGGGGGTAAAATACCATTTAGCTTGCTGGTTAGTACTGACTTCTTTGGAAACCAACTGAGTACGCATATTGGATGGGGAGAACATCTCTAATAAGCTTAATGCTTCTTCAGGATTTAACCCATCCATACGATAGTCGCCAAAGACAATATCTTCGACCTTATAATGCTGCATGTTGATGCTTAAATGGCTGGCTAAATCGAGTATTTTTATTTGCTCTTGATATTTAAAGGCTGTAGATAACAGACTTGAACGTTCATCATAACGCCAAGGTTCTATTCCTGAAGTGCGTATTAGCTCAATATATTCAAAAGTACATTCAATAATCGTATCGACTTGCTGCAGCCCTTTCTCTGTGAGCTGAATACTGATGCTGTAATCTTTAAAGTTGTAGCCATTGACGCCACCACCTGCTGATAAATTATTGGCATAGCCTTGTTCTTTTAAATAAGACAGCAAGCTACCAGGGCTTTCATTGCCTAATAAGTGGCTGATAAATGTAAGTGGTTTACGTTGGTAGAATGGCTCAATACAAGGAAGGGCAAAACTGATATTTAATCTTTTTTGGTCTTTCACCGGTGAGATATTGATGTGTTTAAGCTTTGCATCTTCATGAAGATAAGGGACATCAGGATAGTTAAACTCAACATTTCGATTATTGATTTGGCTGAAAAAGTGTTGTGCTAATTTAGCCTGAACATCCAATGAAAGTGGAGAAACTAAACAAAGCGTCATAATATTTGCGCTGTATTTCGACCGATAAAAGTCTAGAAGTTCCTGTCTGACTTCTGCTTCATCCCCTGCAAGGGTCTGAAGGTTGCCCACTGAAAATTTACTAAAAGGGTGTTCGGGATTAACCGACTCTTTTTGAACTTGATAAACACGCCTAATATCATCTTTTAGTTTTAAACTGTATTCAGAGTCGATGGCATGCCTTTCTCTGTCAACAAGATCTAAATCAAATTTTGGCGCAATAAAAAATTGGCTGAATCTATCTAATGACTCTTCGAAGTGTTCGGAATCAATACTATAGAAAAAATTGGTTTGTTCTGTGCCAGTCCAAGCGTTATTTGAGCCACCATGCTGGTTGATAAACTGATGATATTCGCCAGAATCAGGGAATTTTTCGGTGCCTAAAAATAACATGTGTTCTAGAAAATGAGCCATGCCAGGGCGAGAAATTGGGTCATCAAAATGGCCTACAGACACTGTCATGGAAGCAGCCGCTTGTGTCGCAGTGTTATCCTCCACGAGTAAGACCTTTAATGCGTTATCGAGCTCAATATGGCGATATTGGCGATGGTCATTTGGGCTAGTAACGATGTTATTTTTTGCATCAAGTGCTGTGTCTGGCTTTATGGTCAAGATAATGCTCCAGATAAGAAGGCTTGTTATATATTGATCTCGTTGACGACTTTTAGCAAATATCTAATGAAAATATCGACTAAAGACTAATTAATTTTACTTCATTGATACTTTGTAGATGGCCTTTTTAAGGCTACAATTGAAAAACAAACACAATAATAATGAGTGGCGACGATGAGCAGCAATAGAAGTATGCAGCTATTTTTGATGCGACATGGTGAAGCAAGCTTTGATGCACCATCTGATAGAGAAAGAATGCTGTCGCAATTAGGCCGCATTCAATCTAATGCCATGGCAAACTGGCTAACTGAAAAAGTCGCTAGTGTAGATTTAGTGATTGTGAGTCCTTACTTAAGAGCTCAGCAAACGTGGCAAGAGGTCGCTAAACACTTACCAGAGCCGAATAAGTGGTTAGTTTTAGATGATATTACGCCTTCAGGAAGCCCACAAATTGCTGTTGATGCGATTTTGGCTTATGCAGAACATTATGATGCTAACAAGGTGTTAGTCATTGCTCACATGCCCATTCTAGGTTACATGGTCAGTGAATTAGTCGCCGGAATGGAACCACCTATTTTTGCCACTTCAGCTATCGCGTCAATTGAGCGAAATGAACATGGCGGTCATTTTGAATTGATGCAAACCCCTACGCAAATGAGTGCTTAAATCTAGTTTCAGTCATTTTGTAAAGTGTGAAGTCTGGTGAGTGCTTGGTTATCGAAATACCGAGCACTCATAAACTGTTATTAAAATTATCTTCGATGAGCATGGTCGCCAATATCAACCAAGATGAGTAAAGCTGCATCAGCGCCCCATTCTTTAGGTGCTTGATGAAAAGCTTTCACTTTGGGATGCTGTGCGAGCCACATAGGTAGTTGTTGCTTTAAGATCCCAGAACCGTAACCATGCATCACGCAGCAGCAAAGAATATGTTGTTTGACACATGCCTGCAGTAGCGCAGCTAATTCAAGTTTAGCTTCAGCTTGGCGCATACCATGTAAATCAAGTAATAAATCAGGCTGATAATCTCCGCGACGTAATCGCTTCAACTCAATTTTTTCAACGCCTTCGTTCAACCAGCGCATTGGCCCTTCAACAGGCAAGATAGGTTGATAATTATCCGAGAAATAACTATCAGCATATACTTGCTGCTCTTTTATTTCGACTTGTTGTTTGGATTTGACCGACTGCTTAAAATGGTGTTTATCTTGATTTAACGGTTTAACGCCGTCAAATTGCTCTGAAAACAGCGCAAAGTCAGGATTATTTTCTTTATTCATAGCGCTATTGTATTGAATTCTAGGTCATCTTAATAGACTTCAGTTACAATGGTCAGGAACAATTTTTCAGGAGTTATGTTTTGGATAAAATCTTTGTAGATGAAGCTGTCACCGAATTAAGAACCGTTGGCGATATGTTGCGTTGGGCTGTGAGCCGTTTTAATGATGCTAACATTTATTATGGGCACGGAACTGATAATGCTTGGGATGAAGCTATTTCTTTGGTTTTCCATGCATTACATCTTCCTGAAGAAATTGGTCAGCAGGTGGTTAACTCAAACCTGACTAGCAGTGAAAAACACAAGATTGTTGAATTAATTATTCGTCGTGTACGAGAGCGTTTACCGGTTCCATACCTAACCAACAAAGCCCGCTTTGCTGATCTAGAGTTTTATGTTGATGAGCGTGTGTTAGTGCCACGCTCTCCAATAGCTGAAATGATCAATAACGGTTTCAGCCCATGGCTGTACAACAAGCCAGTGTCACGTGTTATGGACTTATGTACTGGCAGTGGGTGTATTGCTATTGCATGTGCTTATGCGTTTGAAGATGCTGAGGTTGATGCATTGGATATCAGTGAAGACGCGCTAGAAGTTGCTCAAATTAATATTGAATCATTAAATGTATTAGACCGAGTTTTCCCCATTCAATCTGATATTTTCTCATCGATTGAAAAAGGTCCACATTACGATTTGATCGTATCGAACCCACCATACGTAGATGAAGAAGACATCGGCGATATGCCTGATGAATATCGTCATGAGCCAGCTATAGGCTTAGCATCAGGTCGTGATGGGTTAGATTTAACCAAGCGTATTCTTGCTAATGCAGCAGATTATCTGACTCCTGATGGTTTATTGGTTGTCGAAGTCGGCAATTCGATGGTGCATTTGAACGAGCAATTCCCAGATGTTCCATTCACTTGGGTCGAGTTTGAACATGGCGGAGACGGTGTGTTTGTTCTTACCTATGATCAGCTAGTTGAAAATGAATCACTTTTCGCCATCTATAAAGATAGTGAATAATAACGATTAGAAAAATATATCACGTTGAGGTAATCAGATAGCATGTCGGGAAATAGCATAGGTCAGAATTTTGTCGTAACGACTTTCGGTGAAAGTCACGGTGTTGCATTAGGTTGTATTATTGATGGCTGCCCACCAGGTCTTGAACTGACGGTTGAAGATATGCAGCACGATTTAGATCGCCGTCGCCCGGGTACCTCACGTTATACAACTGCGCGCCGCGAACCTGATGAAGTACGCATTTTATCTGGTGTTTTTGAAGATAAAACAACAGGTACTTCAATTGGTTTGTTAATTGAGAACACTGACCAGCGCAGTCAAGATTATTCAAATATCAAAGACTTATTTCGTCCAGGTCATGCTGATTACACTTATCAGCAAAAATATGGTCTACGTGATTATCGTGGTGGTGGACGTTCATCTGCCCGTGAGACTGCGATGCGTGTAGCAGCCGGCGCCGTTGCTAAAAAATACCTTAAACAAGTTCATGGGATCGAAATTAACGGTTACATGTCCCAACTTGGGCCTATCTGCGCTGATTCGGTTGACTTAAATGAAGTAGAGCAAAATGCTTTCTTCTTTCCTGATGCCTCTAAATTAGAGCAACTTGATGAGTACATGCGTGATTTAAAAAAATCAGGCGACTCTGTCGGGGCTAAAATTACTGTTGCAGCAACAGGAGTTCCTGTTGGATTAGGTGAACCAGTATTTGACCGACTAGATGCTGATATAGCTCATGCACTCATGGGTATTAACGCGGTAAAAGGGGTTGAAATCGGTGACGGTTTTGGCGTCGTGACCCAAAAAGGTTCAGAAGGTCGCGACTTAATGTCTCCAGCTGGGTTTGAGTCAAATCATGCTGGCGGCGTTTTAGGTGGCATCTCTTCTGGTCAGCCTATCGTTGCTCATATAGCGCTAAAACCAACATCAAGCATTTCAGTGCCAGGGCAAAGTATGACAGCACAAGGCACAACGGCTGATGTTGTTACCAAAGGTCGTCATGACCCTTGTGTTGGTATTCGAGCAGTACCTATTGCAGAAGCGATGTTAGCGATTGTTCTTATGGATCACTTGCTTCGTCATCGCGCTCAAAATCAGGATGTGGTTTCTCAAACCCCTGTTATCGGTATGAAATAAATGCCTAATGCGTTATCTGCTGAGCCTAACGTCCGTTGGCTCAGCGCTTGTTACTTTTTCTTTTTTTCAATTCTTGGGTTAATGGTTCCTTATCTTGGTGTCTTTTTTGATAACCGAGGCTTTAATGCGCAAGAAATTGGATTTCTGATGGCGATACTCATGGGGACGCGCATTATTGCGCCTAATGTATGGGCTATGGTGGCTGATAGAACGGGAATGCGTTCTGAATTAGTCAAATTCGGTTCAGCTGCCGCTGCGATAACCTATATCAGCTTTTTCTTTGACGGCAGCTTAACGTATCTTGCCTTAAGCCTGATGGTCTATACCTTTTTCTGGAATGCTATTTTGGCCCAACTTGAAGTCATTACTCTTGAAAGTTTAGGGGATGAATCGCATCGTTACGGTGCTATACGAAGTTGGGGAAGTGTAGGTTATATTTGTTTAGTGATTTTCGCAGGCTTTGCAATTAGTGAGTATGGGGCTGAAATTGTGCCATCAATTGGCATGGTGCTATTTGTGGGTATGTTTCTATGTGCCTTAGCCTTACCAAATAATAGAGCCTCACTTGGCGATGCCGCCTCTAGACCTCCTCTGAAGTTAACTTCTCCTATTATTTGGTTCCTGATTTCTGCGATTTTATTACAAATGAGTGTTGGGCCATTTTACGGTTTCTTCGTTTTGTATCTTAAACAAGCAGGATACTCTGAGGGCGTAGCAGGGCTGTTTGTGGCTTTTGGCGTGGTCGTTGAAATCTTAATGTTTATGCTAGCGCCTAGACTGCTGGGGCGATTTGGCGTGAAAATATTATTGATTGTCAGTATTGCTTTTACAGTATTAAGATGGGTTTTGCTTGCCTACGGGGTCGATAATCTTTTGCTCTTGTCTATCAGTCAAGCATTACATGCATTCACTTTCGGCTTAACTCATGCTGCGTCGATACAGTTTATTCATCGAAATTTTGATATTGCTCATCGCAGTAAAGGCCAAGCCTTATATGCTAGTTTAAGTTTTGGCTTAGGTGGCGCGATAGGGATATGGATAAGCGGAATGATATGGGGCGACGGTTCAGGCTCTGGCCAAACCTGGTTGTTTGCCTCTTTTTGTGCACTACTATCGTTAATCGCAGCTGCTGCGATTAAAGAGACAAAACCAAATAGTCAAAGCACTTGTTAGTTTTGATATTAGGTTTACACATCTGATTTAAGGTAAAAATAAAGGATTCATTGCAGTGAAGCGTTTTAGATTAGGTTTGATTATTAACCCATTGGCAGGATTAGGTGGCAGTGTCGGTCTGAAAGGCTCTGACAATGTGGCGCAATTGGCGTTTGAAAAAGGCGCTGAGCCCAAAGCAGGTCTAAGAATGCAGCAAGCCTTGGCTGTCATCGAGCCGTTTAAAGACCAAATTGATATAATTACGGCTTCAGGCGATATGGGCCAAAACCTTGCTGTTGAGATGGGGTTTTCAGTCACTTGTATTCATTCATATCAAGCTAATGATTCTGCGCTGCAATCATCCGACTCAAATCAATCATCCTCCGTATATCAATCATCTGCTGATGATACGCAGCAGGCTGTCAAAGCTCTTTTAAATGAATCGTTAGATTTATTGTTGTTTGCTGGCGGAGATGGCACGGCCCGTGATATTTATGCCGTAATGGATGACTCATTACCTGCACAATTGCCCGTTTTAGGCGTCCCTGCAGGCGTGAAAATTCATTCTGGCGTTTATGCCATCACGCCACATGCAGCGGGTATCGTCGTCAGTATGTTGCTTAAACGCGAGTTAGTTAGCTTGATGAGCGCCGATGTGATGGACATTGATGAACAAGCTTTCCGACAGGGCACGGTTAGAGCAAAACGCTTTGGTGAAATGCTAGTACCTGCTGAGCCGCGTTACATTCAAGCGGTAAAAATGGGCGGTAAAGAAGTGGATGAATTAGTGCTGGCAGATATTGCAGCAGATGTTATTAATCAAATGGAAGATGAGCTTTATATTATTGGCAGTGGCTCAACGGTTGCCGCAGTGATGGAAGACTTGCATCTCGACAATACCTTATTAGGTGTAGATGTTATTCAGCATCAACAACTTATCGCATCAGATGTAACGGCAAAACAGTTACTTGAATTAACTGAAGACAACCCAGCCAAGTTAGTAATTACCCTCATTGGTGGCCAAGGGCATATTCTCGGTCGAGGTAATCAGCAACTATCGCCACAGCTGATTAAACGTATTGGAAAAGACAATATTATTATTCTAGCAACAAAAACTAAGTTAAAAGCACTTGAAGGAAGGCCATTAATTGTGGATAGTGGCGACCCTGAATTAGATAGTGCGCTTGCTGGTTATTATAAAATTACCACTGGATACCACGATTACGTGATGTACCAAGTCGCCAACCCAGATTTATCGGAGAGTTAGAGCATGTTAGAGAAGTACGATGCGGCATTAGAAGGTTGGATTGAACATACAGTTGCCAATGGTGATGATGACGCGCTATTTGCAAGTGGTTACTTACAAGGCCATATCGCAGTGGTTTTTTCTCAGCTTGAACAAGAACAACTTAGCGGTATTGAAGCGTTAGATGAAAAAATGGTTGATTGTTTGGCACTGGCTAACGATGAATTAGAACAAGCAGACTTTGAATTAGTGCAAAATGCTTGGCAACAATTACGTCAAATTATCAGCGATATCAAATAACGCGATATTACGTAAGCTCAGAAATTAATTAAGCCCCGATATCAACTAAACACTAGTTATTAATTAAGCATTAGTTATTAACTAAGCACTGATATTAAATATATAGTAAAAGTAAGTGATATTGCATGACTGAACAAATCAATACTATCGATAGTACCCTCGAACACTCAAGGGCTGCTATTGGTCTTGTTAACCCTAAAACCCCAGTTAACGTAGGTGGTATTATGCGCGCTGCGGGTTGTTATCAAGCAAAGTCAGTACTTTACACTGGTAATCGTTACGAACTTGCTGCTCGCTCAGGCGAAGCGCAATATGACGTTGATACTAAAAATGCAGCCAAAACGATTCCGTTAACACGGGTGGAGTCGTTGCTTGAGCAAGCACCAGAAGGTGCTAAAATTATTTGTGTTGATTTAGTGGTTGGTGCCACGCCGTTGCCGTTATTTGAACATCCGCAAAATGCTTTTTATATCTTTGGCCCTGAAGATGGCACCATTCCACAGCAAATTATTGATGCTGCAGATGACGTTGTATATGTACCGACTGTGGGATGTATGAATCTGGCGGCATCGGTCAATGTATTGTTATATGACCGTTTATCAAAAAGTGCCCAAGTAGCGGCTGATGATGAGCTTATTCGTGAGAGTCGCGATAATAATAATCGCACCAAAGTCAAAACTTGGCTCAAATAGCGTTAAGCTGGTTTACTATGTTGCTGAATAAAATGGTCAAGTTTAACTTGGCCATTTTTTTGGATTATTTCGGCTTCAAAGCATTGCAGTATGGCGGTCTCATGGGCGGCGATTAAATCAAATACCTCCTGATTTTCTTTACAGTCTTTTGCCCATTGACGGTATTCTGCCTCAAAGGGTTCCACCCAAGTCTTTAGAGTTTGCAGTAGTTCAGTCCACTCTAACCCCAGCCACTTCTGTGCATCTTCATGGCCTTTCTGTGTCATTTTATCGACTGGGTAGCTAAAGCGTTCAGATTGCTTTAACAGGTATGATAATAGTAACTCAGCAGTTAGTGTTTCTACTTCAACAAGCTTATTCCAAAGGAGCTGACGTTGAGGGTTTTGTTCTACATTCTGAAATAAAGTAAAAAAGGCGATGCCGTACAACTCGCCTAAATAAGCTTGGTGGATCCTTTGGTTCATAATACTTCCTATAGCAAGTTTCGGGTATGGATGTTAAGTGAGTTTTCATCATTTTGCTGACTGAAGACTTTAGTTAAATTAGAAAATTAGACCATCAAAGATTTGCCTTTGAGTAACTTTCTTAACCACATGCGATTGGGGTTTAACATTGCGAACATGTCGTAACTGATTGGCGGCGTTTGCTCGCAAATAATGGAGGCTAATGCCTCAGCAGCTAGCGGCCCTGAACTTAACCCTCTTGATCCTAACCCACCTAAAACGTATAAACCTTGATGTGAAGGTGCGCGGTGCTGGCGCCAAAACTTACGACTGGCAACAGTGAGTTGATGGTCTGCTAATGGCTCAGTGTGATATTGCGCGAATATGCTATCGATGTCTGGCGCTAATCCCATCATAGGGCAATGGTCTCGAGTGACCATTCGTACGCCGACTCTAGCTTTTTCATCTGAAACATCCACATCATTTACCCAATCCCTGTCGGGGAAACTATGATGCATTTTTTGAGCGTTCTCTCGTTGTTCATCAGGACAGTAATCAAGGTTGTCAGGTGACTTAACGTAACTTGCCCCCACACAATGATGCTGGTTATTTTCAGGGGTGAGGTAACCATGAGCGCAAATTACCGTTTGTAATTCGGCAAGTTTACCTTTTGAGGGAATATGGCTCACTTGGCCGCGAAACCCTGTGACTTGCAGTGAACGAGTTTGTGCAAACTCCGTTAGCTGCGCGCCTGATGCTGCAACAGCTATGGGGTGTTCATAATGCTGCGTACCTAACTCATTATGCTCCGTTGAGGTTAGTCGCCAAACTGAATCTGTTTTGGTTAATGCTGAAATCTTGCAGTTAAGCTTTACAATCACTTCATTGCCTTTACTTGAGGCTATTTTCTGTGCTTGTTTTATTGCAGCCACTGCAAACTCTTGGGGGCAAATCCAGCCTGCTAACGGGTAATAAAATGCGGGCTTATCTATTTGAATATTGGCAAGCTCATTCGCTTTGGCGGAACTTACGGAAAATGCTATTTCGTTTGGCCAAGGCTGACCATCAATAATCTTATTTAACCTTGCATCACTACGTTCATCAAAGCCCGTTTGCAACACGCCGCATAACTGATGATCTATTTGATGGCCCGCAGCAGTTAACTCCTCTAAACGGCGACGACTGTACAAAAAGGCTTGTTGAAAGTATTGGCTCATTAAACCGTTATCGGGAGTTAGAAGTGGGTAAATAGCCCCTTGTTTGTTACCTGATGCGCCATCAGCCAGCATTTGGTCCTTACAATAAATTGTGACATTTTTACCTTTTTCAGCCAGTGACAAAGCAAGGTGAGCGGCTGCAATGCCACCGCCTATAATCGCAATGGACTCATTATCATCTTCAGGGGGCAAATTTGCGTGAGGTAAACAATAGGCATACTCGCTTAATAATAATTGGCGAAGTGCTTTTCGCTCACATAGGGGAATTTCATTATTAAGCAGTTTTAAAACGCCATTTTCACGTTTCTGCGGATTTGAAACTAAGGTAAATCCAGCACTCTCAGCGTAATGGACTAGCTTTGATGGAGCATTTCTTTCATCAAAAGTGTAAAAGCTAGCACTGTCGAGGCTGATCCTACCCATTTGCCAGAATAGCTTTTGAGTGAAGTGTTGATCTAAATACTCTTCTTGCGTCGTATGAGGTAAGCAATGCCAGTGCTCTAGCTGGCCTTGTTGGCTAAAAGGAAGAGTTTGAATGCTGTTGTGTAGATTACCAAAGTAAACATCAACAACAAATTGACCTTGGTTAAAACTGAGCCGCTGGCATCCGTTAATATTGGCAATAGAGGATGTTGTTAATTGCACAACATAATCATGCCAAGGGGAAGAAAGAGTTGTTAATTCATGACTTGTTACATCTTGGGTCAATTGAATCTGAGCTTGTTGAATCAACTGACTTAGTTCAAATGCATTAATGCTGTATGCATCAAATACACTGAGGTGGATCGATTGGCTAAATTGTTCAGATAATTGCCAAAGCAGCATGACTTCCATGCCAATTCCAAACCCAAGCTGACCAATACACAAGGTTTTGTGAGAGTTTGGCTTATCTGACAAGACAGTTTCATAATAATGCCTTATGCTTGCTGCATAATTAGGGTTTTGACAGTAACTACTTGGAAAATTAGTCGATATTGTTGCACAATCTCGGGTAACTATAGGGAAGTCAGTGGTTAAATTGGTCAAAGCTCATACTCAAATTTGGTTCTATTGAGATTATTTTACCTATGTTTGTTGAAAGCTGACCACTTTATTCGTCTAAAGCGGATATCATTGCGGCAGCAAAATTAGGTACTGACACGTACAAAATGGATAGCAAAAAATGAAAAGAGTCGTAATAACAGGTTTAGGTGTTGTTTCAAGCATCGGTAATAACAAGCAAGAAGTGACTGATTCACTTAAAGCTGGACGTAGTGGTATTACCCATTCTGACCAATTCGAAGAAATGAAATTACGCAGCCACGTGTGGGGCGAGATTAAATTAAACCCAGCAGATCACATTGACCGTAAAGCGCTACGTTTTATGGGTGATGCTGCCGCTTATGCATACATTGCTATGCAAGAAGCTATCAGCGATGCAAACTTAACTGAAGAGCAATATTCTCACCATCGTGTGGGTTTAGTTGTTGGCACCGGCGGTGCATCTTCTAAAAACCAAGTGGAAGCAGCTGATAAGCTACGTGAAAAAGGCGTTAAACGTGTAGGTCCTTACATCGTACCTCGTATTATGGCGAGTACCGCGAGTGCATGTTTAGCTACCCCATTCAAAATTAAAGGCATGAACTACTCAATCAGTTCAGCCTGTGCAACATCTGCTCACTGTATTGGCCATGCGGCTGAACTTATCCAAATGGGTAAGCAAGATATGGTATTTGCTGGTGGTGCTGAAGAATTAGATTGGACCCTGACTATGGGGTTTGATGCGATGGGTGCGTTATCAACTAAGTACAACGAAACACCAGAATTGGCTTCACGTACTTACGATGCTGACCGTGACGGTTTTGTTATCTCTGGCGGCGGCGGAATCGTGGTTGTTGAAGAGTTAGAGCACGCATTAGCTCGTGGCGCTAAAATCTATGCCGAGATTATCGGTTATGGCGCTTCTTCAGACGGTTACGATATGGTTGCTCCGTCAGGTGAAGGTGCTGTTCGTTGTATGCAAATGGCACTTGCTGATGTTGATACACCAATTGATTATGTTAACACTCACGGTACATCTACCCCAGTAGGTGATGTGCGTGAACTTGAAGCAATCCATGAAGTCTTCCAAGACAACATTCCGCCAGTGGCTTCAACTAAGTCAATGACAGGTCATGCTTTGGGTGCTGCAGGTGTTCATGAAGCGATTTATAGCATGATAATGATGGAAAACAGCTTTATTGCGCCAAGTATCAACATCGATACTCCGGACGAAAAAGCGGCTGGTATTCCATTAGTCACTGAATATCGTGATGCTGAGCTAACCACTGTTATGAGCAATAGCTTTGGTTTTGGTGGCACTAACGCAACATTAGTGATGCGTAAATTTAAGTAATAATATTTAGCTTGTCGTTATGATGTATTTTATGACTCATTAAAGCTGATATTTAGACTGAATATTTAAAAACCTTTAACGGAAACGTTGAAGGTTTTTTTGTATTTAAAGTAAATTAACCGCTGTTTAGGATCCAAATTTAAAATAGAATTCATTATTTCGTTTTTGAAGGTAACGACTGTTTCTCATTACTTGATAGAATAAGGCAATCGTATCGTTTTAAGATGGTAAATCCCAAGTATGAAGATTGTTGCTGATGAGAATATGCCTTATGTTGAAGCATTATTTGGCGAACTAGGTGAAATAACTCTTGTTAATGGCCGTCAACTTAGACCAGAGCAACTGGTCGATGTCGATGTTTTATTGGTTCGTTCCGTCACTAAGGTAAATAAGCAGCTACTTGCAAAAGCTAATAAGCTTAAGTTTGTCGGCAGCGCGACAATTGGCACTGACCATATTGATCTTGATTACCTTCAAGTAAGCAATATTCCCTTTAGTAATGCTCCAGGTTGTAATGCTACAGCTGTCGGTGAGTTCGCGTTTATTGCCATGTTAGAGCTTGCTAAACGATTCAAGCAACCGCTTAAAGGTAAGGTTGTAGGCATTGTTGGGGCAGGGAATACAGGTTCAGCACTCGAACATTGTCTAAAAGCTTACGGTATGAAAGTACTATTGTGCGATCCTGTTTTGGCTAAACAAGGCGATAAAGTCAATGCATCTCGCGAGTTTGTTCCCCTTGATACCATTATTGACCAAGCCGATATCATTAGTTTACATGTGCCAATTACACGAACAGGTGAAGATAAGACTTGGTATTTGTTTGACGAAGCTAAACTCAACCAACTTAAACCCAATACTTGGTTATTAAATTGCTGTCGCGGCGAAGTCATTGATAATCGCGCCCTGATTAAAGTAAAGCAACAAAGAAGCGATTTAAAACTGGTTTTGGATGTATGGGAAGGTGAGCCTAACCCAATGCCTGAGCTAGTTCCATTAGTTGAATTTGCGACTCCTCATATTGCGGGTTACAGCCTTGAAGGTAAAGCACGAGGAACGCACATGTTGTTCCAAAAACTGTGCGCTATTCTTAATCTTGAGGTCGATAAGAGCGTCAGCAATTTGTTACCCGCTTTTAATATCAGCCAGCTTAATATTAACAGTGACCTTTCAGAAACTCAGTTACTGAATATCTCAAGGTTGGTCTACAACCTCAGTGATGACGACTATTTGTTTAGAAATAGCTTTCTTAATAACCATGGGTTTGACCATATGAGAAAAAATCACACACATAGACGTGAATTTAGTGCATTGTCGCTAGTCAACACGGGGCTATCTGAGGTAAATTGGATATATAAACTAGGTTTTTCAGGAGTCGAGCGTTAATTATGTCACAGGAATTTAATGTTGTTGTTTTAGGTGCGTCGGGCGCAGTGGGTCAAACTATGATTGAGATCCTTGAAGAGCGAAAATTCCCAGTCGCAAACTTATACCCATTAGCAAGTAGCCGCAGTGCAGGCGACACCGTAAGCTTTAATGGTAAACAAGTAGAAATTCTTGATGTGGACACGTTCGATTGGAGTAAAGCTCAAATTGGCTTTTTCTCTGCTGGTGGCGATGTATCAGCTAAGTGGGCACCTATTGCTGCTGAGAATGGCTGTGTTGTGATTGATAACACCTCACATTTCCGTTACGACATCGACGTACCGCTTGTTGTACCTGAAGTTAATCCACAAGCCATTGCTGATTTTCGTAATCGTAACATTATTGCCAACCCTAATTGTTCAACCATTCAGATGTTAGTGGCTTTAAAACCGATTTATGATGCATTTGGTATTTCGCGTATTAACGTTGCGACTTATCAATCAGTTTCTGGTTCTGGGAAACAAGCTATTGATGAACTTGCAGGTCAAACGTCGAAGTTACTTCAAGGCTTACCTGCTGAAAACAAAGTTTATCCAAAGCAAATTGCATTTAACGTGTTACCGCAAATTGATGTGTTTATGGAAAATGGCTACACCAAAGAAGAAATGAAAATGGTGTGGGAAACACAGAAGATTTTTGGCGACCACGATATTGTGGTTAACCCAACAGCTGTGCGTGTTCCTGTATTCTACGGACACTCAGAAGCTGTGCATTTAGAAACTCGTCAACCTGTTGAAGCTGAAGAAGTAAAAGCAGTTCTGCGTGATGCAGAAGGAGTGGTGTTATTTGAAAACGATGAAGACTACCCAACAGTTGTAACCGACTCTGCTGGCACAGATCCTGTGTTTGTCGGTCGTGTAAGAAAAGATATTTCTCACGATTACGGTATAAATTTATGGGTAACGGCCGATAACATTCGTAAAGGTGCTGCTTTAAACAGTGTTCAAATAGCTGAAGTTCTCATTAGAGATTATTATTAATCTGCTATGAATAGAGTTATTTAGACTAAAAAGCCTGCAGCCTGCAGGCTTTTTTCGTTTTACCGCTGTCAGCAGTAGCAGGGTGACTAAATCTGGTTTATAGTCTTAATTAATAAAAATAAATGACCTAAAGCCAGTTGTCACGAAGACAACTCGATCGCGCTCAAAGGGAAAGATTGATGATTTTTCGTACCTCTTATTTTGTTGGCATTATGGCCTGTGCAATGGCCGTTGTTTCTGCTTCTCATTTTATCGAGCCTGCCCATGCAGAAACGCTCAAAATTACCGGTCCAAATGGTGAGGTCAGCTCCGCGCCAGCTCGTCAATATGGCCCAACAACCTCAGCTGATACCTTTTGGAGCATTGCTCAAAAAGTAAGACCCAATCAAAATATCTCCGTATATCAAGTGATGGCGGCATTATTTGACGCGAACCCTCATGCTTTTAGCAGTAATAATTACAATTCATTAGAACGCGGCATGACACTATTAGTGCCATCTGCTGATGTTATGGCACAAGTTAGTCGTTCAGAAGCTAAAACAAGGGCTGAAAATAACGATAAACGTCTTCCTAATGCGAATCAACGTGCTACATCAACAACACCTCCAGCGATTCCTTCAACAAATAACCCGTCGGTAGCTAATCAACCATCGCCGCAAAAGCCATTACAAATAGTGGCTGAGACAAAGCAACCCACGGCAACAGACTTAGCAAAACAAGCCGCAGCTAAAAGCCAGCCTCAAATTGATGAGTTAACTGTTAAATTAGAAGATGCACAAACTAAGACCTTGTCATTAACTGACGAGCTTGCGCGTGCAGAAGATATGTTAATGGTGAAAGATGCAGACAACACTGCACTAAAAGCTAAGATCCAAGAGTTAACTTTGCAGCTATCAGCGATGCAAGAAGACTTTCAGTTACTCACTGAAAAATACCAAGGGTTAGAGACGACTCATCAGCAGTTAGTGGAGCAGAATAATAAACCTGAGGTGGTAGAAGAACCGACTGATTTCTGGCGTTCAATTTCAGACAATATGATGTTGTTAGCACTGGTTGCTGCGCTACCTTTAGTCATTATTTTCTTGTTGATATTTTGGCTAATGCGCCGTAAGAACAATGCATCGAATGAAGCTGAAACTTCAGCAGAGCAAGAGATGGAACAGGAGGCTTTTGAACCTGAAGCAGAAGTGGATGATATTGAAAACTTAGCCATTCATTTAGATGAAGATGAAGCGTCAACCGACAGCATCGATGATTTGCTTGATTTAGAAACTACAGCCACTGAAGAACTAAGCTTGGACGAATCATCCGATGCTGATATGTACATCACCGAAGATACGGAAACGACTGAAGAAGAGGCTGAAGGAACATCGTTAGATGATCTATGGGCTGAAGCTATGGAAGAGCAAGAGGAAGATTTACAACCTCTTGAAGCTGATGAAGATGACCTTGATAGTTTACTTGAAGGTTTAGATTCGCCAGTTGAATCTGAAGATACCGCTGCAGAACAAGAAACAGCATCAGACACCGATGATTTAGACAGCTTATTAGCTGGCTTTGACGAACCAGAGCCTGACTCTGCAGCAAGTTTAGATTCAAGTTCGGAGTCAAACATTGATGCAACAGAAGATAGCAATCCACAAAATGATATCGACAGTCTATTGGCTGACTTTGATTTACCTGAAGAAACTGACTCTAGTGATACTCAATCGCTGGAAAGTGACACTCCTGCTGCCGACCCACAAGATGATATTGATAGCCTGTTAGCTGGATTTGATATACCAGCAGAGACAGATTCAGAAGTCTTAACAACAGAAGATGAGCCTGCAGCGCCAGAACTAGCGGCTCAAGCCACAGAAGCTAAAGTCACAGAAGCTCAAGCGACAGATACCCAAGATGATATCGATAACTTATTAGCCGACTTTGATTTACCAGATGAGATTTCAACTGATGCTGATTTAGCTTTAGAGGCTGAAATTGAGACAGAGTCAGCATCTGAACAAGCAGAAACGACTTCGGATGAAGATGACTTGGATGCGCTTTTAGCCTCCATTGACGCACCTACGGAAGATGAACATGATTTTACCGCAGAAATTGCCGCCGAATTAGAAAATGATGTTTCAGTCAGCCTAGATGAAACGGCGAATATTGATGAGCTTATCGCTGAAGTTGATCCAGAGAAAGAGTTCGCTCCATTAAGCAATGAAGGTCTTGATGTTGAGCAGGTATTGAGTGCAGAACTTGAAGAAATAGAGTCTGAACTTGAAATTGAATCAGATAATGGCGACATCGACTCGCTACTTTCAGAGTTAGAATCGAATGGTTCAGAAACCGAAAAAGATGAAGCCAATTTTGATACCAATACTGATTTCGAAATCGACAACATCATTGCAGACATTGAACAAGAGCAACCAGAGCAATTCTCATCAAAATTAGAAAATACTGATAACGAAGCTGCCGATTTAGATGAATTGTTAGCTGACTTAGATGTTACAGACCTAGATGTTACAGACTCAAATGAGACAGATCTTAAGTTTGCGCCAGGTGATGAGTCTTTATTGGATATGCAAGATGATTCGCCTTCTGAATTGCAATCAGAAAAAGAAACTGAGCCTCAAGAAGATCTGCTGGTCACTGAATTGCTTGCAGCAGAGCAGCAAGATAAAGTTTCGCAACAAAGTAATGAAGAACAAGATTCAGATATTGATGAGCTTGATGCCCTGTTAGCAGATTTTGATGTCGATAAAATCGCTGACGAAGAAGTGCCACTATTTTCAAATGATGAAACTCTGGTGCCAGAGCAGAGCTTTGCAACAGAATTAGACTCAACACAAGAAGATCAAGAACAAACTACTGTTTCAGAGCAGGAGTTTGACGCTATGTTATCTGAGCTTTCAGTAGCAGATTCTGAAGACAGCGAATTAAATGTCGAATTGAATGTTGAAGAACAGCCTGACACCGAAATTGCTGCTAAAGACTCAGGCTTCTTCGATGATTTAAAGTCTAAGAAATCCGAATCGCCAGCTTTGGACTGGGAAGCGGATTTATTCCAGCAAGCTTCTAACCATCCTGCTGCAGAGCAAACTGACAGTATCAGTAACGATGATGATAGTTATCAATTAGTTGATGATAATTTAACCGTAGATGAAGCTTTAGCGGCATTAGATGCCCAAGAAGGCCTCACAGTAAGTGAATCAACTAAAACTGAATCAGAACAGTCCGATAGTTCAGCAGCGCCTTCTGAGGCAATACTTGATACGTTTGAGCAAGAGAATGGCTTTATTGATATTGATAAATTACTTAACGATGCCGATGAGGACATCGACTTAAGTGATCAATATAAAGATGTCGATGTGGATATGGGAGAGGTTAACTCCCTAATCGGCAATGCTGAAATGATTGATGTTGATGATGAAGAGAACTCTGTCAATGCCAAGTTAGATTTAGCTCGCGCTTACATCGAAATCGAAGATGAAGATGCCGCCAAAGCGATTTTGAAAGAAGTTCAAATTGACGGCAACGAACGTCAACAAACAGAAGCGGGTAAACTGCTTGATAATATGAGCTAATAAACAACGAATATAGTGTGTTAACTAAGCAATAAAAATGATCAAACGGCGCAGCATGCATGCGCCGTTTTTTTTGTGCTAAAATGCGCGCTCTTAAAATTTGAGGGTTATTTCAATGCGTGTGGCGTTAGGTGTCGAATATGATGGTAGTCAATACTTCGGTTGGCAGCGACAGAAAGAAGTTGTTTCTGTACAGGCAAGAATCGAGGCCGCTTTATCATCAATAGCCAATGAACCCATTGAGATAATTTGCGCTGGCAGAACCGACTCAGGGGTTCACGGTACAGGCCAAGTGGTGCATTTTGACACTCAGTCTACTCGCCAAATGTCCGCTTGGACCTTAGGTGTAAATGCCAAACTACCTGATGATATTGCGATTCGATGGGCAAAGGAAGTGGACGATACGTTCCACGCTCGCTTTTCAGCTACTGCCCGTAGATATCGTTATATTATTGATAATAGTGAATTTAGACCGGGCATTTTGCGCAATGGCTTAAGTCATTATCACTACGAACTTGATCATGAATTGATGCATCAAGGTGCGCAGCTGTTTGTCGGCGAACACGACTTTACCAGTTTCCGTGCCCTGCAATGTCAGGCTCACAGCCCTGTGAGAACCATCGAATTTGTTAATGTTACTCGCCAAGGGCGATTCATTATGATTGATATTAAAGCCAATGCTTTTTTACACCATATGGTGCGAAATATTGTCGGCACCCTAATTGAAATTGGTCAGTCAAATCAAAAAGTAGAATGGGTCAATGAGCTACTTGCCTTAAAAGATAGAAAGTATGCTGCGCCAACATCAAAGCCAAATGGCCTATATCTAGTGGATGTGACTTACCCGGAGCAATATCAATTACCTAAGCCGCCTATGGGGCCATTATTTATGCTCGATTAAGTAACTCGGTTTTATGAGTTAAACCTTGGATAAATCAGACTTGTTGAGTTAAGGAATAACATGACTTCAGTAAATGCCAGTTGTGAAAATGATAGTCAGGCTATCAAGGCGCCAAATAAAGGTGCAAGTTTATCTCAGTGGTTAGATTATTTATTGTCTATTCACCCAACTGAAATTGAAATGGGCTTAACCCGTGTCACTGAGGTGGCTCTGCGCTTAAATGTACTAAATCTCGACTCTCAGGTTGTTACTGTTGCAGGCACTAATGGCAAAGGGACGACCTGCGCCATGATTGAGTCCGTATTACTGCAAGCGGGTAAAACCGTAGGCGTGTATAGCTCTCCTCACTTAATTAACTTTAATGAGCGAGTTCGATTGAATCATCAAGATGTTTCTGATGAACAGTTAATCGCAGCTTTTATTGCGATTGAAAGTGCCAGAACACAAAGTCAACAAACCGAAATCTCATTAAGCTTCTTTGAATATGCCACCTTAGCAGGGCTGTATATATTTAAGCAGACTCAACCTGATGTGGTGTTACTTGAAGTGGGTTTAGGTGGACGCTTAGATGCCACTAATATTATCGATGCAGATGTCACTGTCATTACCTCAATTGATATCGACCATCAAGAATATCTTGGCGATACCCGTGAGTTAGTGGGCCGCGAGAAAGCTGGCATATTTCGCGAAAACTGTTTAGCCGTGATTGGTGAGCCTGACTTGCCAAGTACAGTACTTGAATATGCCGCTGAAATTAACGCTAAGGTATATCGAGTTAATAAAGACTTTAGCTATCACCTTAATGGCGATAAATGGCAATTCAGTGGCAAAAAGTGTGCCATTAATAAACTGACCTTACCTAAGCTACCCTTAGCTAATGCTGCGACTGCCATTGCCGTGATTGAACAAACATGGCCAGCAATTAGTGTTGCTGATATCACCACTGGCATCGCAACAGCGAGCTTGTCAGGGCGATTAGAGCAAGTGTTAGATAAACCTGTTGTACTAGTCGATGTTGCTCATAATCCCCATGCCGCAAAGTATTTAGCATCTCAATTGCAACAATATAAACCTGCTCGCATTATTGCTTTGTGTGGCATGTTAAAAGATAAGGATGCATCCGCTGTACTTAGCGAGCTTAACGGCACAGTTAATGAGTGGTATTTTACAAGCTTAGATGTTGATCGCGGCTTAGATGCGCAAACGTTAGCAAATCAGCTGCCGGTGAGTTCAACCAATAATTCAGCTAAGTCCGTATCTTATCAGTTTGATTCAATTAGCCAAGCGTGGCAGGGCATAAGTGCAAATATAACTGCAGATGATGTGGTAATTGTTTTTGGCTCATTTTACACTGTGGCTGGCTTTAGCAAAATTTTACAAAGGGAATAAACATTTGTCTGCTCAATTTCAAAACCGATTAGTGGGAACCGTCGTTATCGTGGCGCTTGGGGTGATATTTTTGCCTGACTTACTCGATGGCAAGAAACAACGAGAAATCGAAGAGTTCACTGAAATCCCGCTGCGTCCAGTAATCAATGAGCAAGCAAGTGATGCCATTGGTGAAGGTTACAAACCTGAAACCTTTGAAGTTGAAGAAATCGCCCAAACCCAAGACCTAGGAGTATCAGAAGATACTGCTCAGGAGTCGATCGCAAATAGTGCACCTACTCAAACTCAAACTGCCGAAGTTAAACAAGTTGCTAAAGCTAAGCCTGAAGTGAAAAAAGTGGAGCCTATTAAAGCGGGTTACACTTTGCAGTTGGGTGGATTTAACAATGCCAAAAATGTTGAAGATTTAGTTAAAAAGCTTAGAGAAAATGGCTTTACTGCCTACACCTTACCTGCAAAACCAATTGATGGTTCGTTGACTAAGGTATTTGTCGGCCCTGAGCTTTCGACTGATAAATTGAAAACATACCAGAAAAAAATCAAAAAAATTAACGGTCTTCAAGGCAAAATTGTTCAATACAATCCCCTAGAAAACTAACTATTCACTATTGTTTGGTACAGCGCAAAGTCAATTTATCTAGCAGTTGGTGAGAAAGTTTTCTGTCTCTGTTAGAATCGCGCCGTCTTAACATCTATACCGGATCCCCATCTCAATGGTTTGGATTGATTACGCTATTCTCATCGTTATCGGCTTATCAACTGTCATCAGTTTGATCCGCGGATTTGCCAAAGAAGCCATGTCTTTAGTGGTATGGTTCGCTGCCTTCTTTATTGCCAGCCAATTTTATCAAGACTTAGCCGTTCATTTAACGCAAATGAGCGACGAAACCATGCGCAACGGTGTTGCCATTGCCATCTTGTTTGTCGCCACGCTTATCTTAGGCGCATTAGTAAACTACTTATTAGGTCAACTGGTTTCTAAAACTGGTTTATCAGGTACCGATCGAGTTTTAGGCTTGTGTTTCGGTGCACTGCGCGGGGCATTAATTGTCAGCGCAATCTTATTTTTTCTGGATGCTTTTACCGGTTCGCCAAGTCAAGACTGGTGGAAAGAGTCAGAACTTGTACCCCAATTTGGTGTGGTGATTCAGTGGTTTTTTGACTACTTGGAAAACACATCTAGCTTTGTACCCAAAATATAAATATAAAACATCTTACAATGAGGAAGCTTACCCATGTGTGGTATCGTCGGAATAGTTGGTCAGTCATCGGTTAATCAAACCATTTATGATGCTTTGACCGTGCTTCAGCACCGTGGTCAAGATGCAGCAGGTATTGTGACTGTTGACAAGAGTGCGTTTCGTTTACGTAAGGCAAATGGACTAGTTAAAGACGTTTTCGAAGTTAAACATATGCAACGCCTGCAAGGTAAAGCTGGCATTGGACACGTGCGTTACCCAACAGCGGGCAGCTCAAGTGCTTCAGAGGCGCAACCTTTTTATGTTAACTCACCATTTGGTATTTCTTTAGCCCATAACGGTAACTTAACTAACACGGTTGAACTGGCTGAAAGCCTAGTTAAAAAACGTCGTCATGTTAACACCACCTCAGACTCTGAAGTTCTGCTAAACCTATTAGCAGATGAGCTTCAAGAAACTCGCAGTTTAACCTTAAGCGCTGATGAAGTATTTGATGCAGTGGCTAAAGTACACGCACAAACTCGTGGTGCTTACGCTGTTGCAGCGATGATTATTGGTCAGGGCTTAGTCGCATTTCGCGACCCTTTCGGTATCCGTCCGTTAGTGCTTGGTAAGCACGAAACTCCAACGGGTACCGAATACATGGTCGCTTCTGAAAGCGTTGCATTAGATGCCGTAGGCTTTGAAGTGATGCGTGATGTTGCGCCTGGTGAAGCGATTTATATCTCGTTAGATGGCCAGCTATTTACTCGCCAATGTGCAGTAGACCCGAGCTATGCGCCATGTATTTTTGAGTTTGTTTATTTTGCTCGTCCAGACTCAGCGATGGACAAAATTTCAGTTTATGGCAGCCGTGTAAACATGGGCGCAAAATTGGGCGCTAAAATTCAAAAAGAATGGGAAGATCATGACATTGATGTGGTTATTCCAATTCCTGAAACATCATGTGATATCGCATTAGAAATTGCCCGTTGTATGGATCTGCCTTACCGTCAAGGTTTTGTGAAAAACCGTTATATTGGCCGTACGTTTATCATGCCAGGTCAGCAAGAGCGTAAGAAGTCTGTACGTCGTAAGCTCAATGCTATTAACACTGAGTTTAAAGGTAAAAACGTATTATTAGTCGATGATTCTATTGTACGTGGTACCACTTCTGAGCAGATTATTGAAATGGCACGTGAAGCAGGCGCAAAGAAAGTTTACTTTGCATCAGCTGCTCCTGAAATCCGTTTCCCTAACGTTTACGGTATTGATATGCCAACGACCAATGAGCTTATCGCTCATGGCCGTGATGCTGACGAGATTGCAAAAATCATCGGTGCAGATGGCATTATCTTCCAAGATTTAACTGATTTGGTCGATGCTGTAGGAATGGAAAACCCTGATATTAAGCGTTTTGAAACCTCAGTATTCGATGGTCAATACATCACCAATGATGTTGACCAAGCCTACTTAGATCACTTAACACAGTTACGTAACGATGATGCTAAAGCAAATAGCAAAGACATTGGTACTAACTTAGAGATGCACAACGTTTGTCATCCTTAATTTGACGTGACGCCATTGCATTTGAAAAGCCAGCGAAAGCTGGCTTTTTTGTGCGTGTAATCCCATCAACAGCTGATTATTATAGAGATTTATAGGTAATACAGATGTGTGTTTTTATGGGCTGATGTAAACCTATAAGGCTAGTGAGCTGGAAATATCGTCGAACTAACCCATAAAATGATCAACTTATATACATTTTCAAACCTGCATAAGCATTAGCGCTTATAATGTGCAGATACAAACAATAAATGAATAAACAGTGATTGAGTGAAACTAAAAGGATTTAAGACTCATCAATGGTGTTCTAATAAGGATTTATGATGACAATCAAAAAATATTCGCGCCTAGCATTGGCCGTCGCAATTAGTAGTGTATTAGTCGGTTGTGGTTCGGACTCAGACTCAAATCCAACACCAGAGCAAGGTGTGTTTAGCTTAGGTGTTTCAGATAACCCAGCATCAGCGAATGTGGTTAATATTGCATTTAAGCAGGTCGTGTTAAAAAATAGCGATGGTGCAATTTCATTTGATGTAAACACTGGAGACGATGGCTTACAACACGTCGATTTATTAAGTGTACAAGGCTCTGAAATAGAAACATTAGTTAGCGGACAGTCAATTCCTGTTGGCGAATACCAGATGTGTATTTACATGCAAAACAATGAAGTCTCAATAGATGAGAGTTCATATGTGCTGTCTGGCGCAGAGCAAGATACTGACACCAATGAATGGGTCGGTGGCATGGTCGAAGGGCTTGTCACTAATAGTAATGGCTCATGTGGTGGTGTTGGGGCTGAAGAGGAAGATACTGGCAGACTTTTCTTCAATAAATCATTCACCATCGCAGCTGGAACCAATAATTTTGTTGCTGAATTTAACCTTACCAAAGGCCTACAAGGACCAAAAGGTAATAAAGATTATTGGACCCTAAAGCCGACTTCTGTTCAGTTAGTTAATACTGTTGAAGTGGGCGCAATCTCTGGCCAAATCAGCGAACAAACTATGGCTGATTGTGAGACTGCAGCTGGTGGTTCTGAATTTAACGCTGCTGTTTACCTTTATCCTAATGACACCGCACTAGAGTCAATGGCTGACTTCAGAGACGCTGACTACAGTGAAGATGAAGTGGCGCCAATAGCTTCAGCAAGAGTTAATCCAACTCTTGATGCCAGCGGAGACGTTGAAAGCTATGGATATGAGTTTGGTTTTGTCAGTGCAGAAACCTACAGTTTAGGTTATACCTGTTTAGCACAAAACGATGATCCAGAAGATACCAACATTGCTGAGCCTGACGATGGTTCTTTGCCGTTCTTTTTAAGTGCAGATGAGCAGAGTGTTGTGGTAGTTGAAAATGAAACAACTGTAAGAGATTTCCCAATGACGCTTTAGTCGCAGATGAATGACTCATTACTTTTAAAAGAGAAGCCTAGCTTCTCTTTTTTATGTCATGAATATCGAAAATTAGTTTGTTTTATTAAAGGGGAATTAGTCATACTTAGCTGAATTTTAATTAATTACTTTTTAAAACAGTATCAACCGTTATATATGGTTTACCGGTTAACACTAAATGGAGGCTATTTAATGTCTAAAATCGAATTTACCGCAGAACAACGTGAAATGATGGTTAACAAGCTTCAACGCTATTTTGAAGAAGAGCTAGATCAAGATTTAGGACAGTTTGATGCAGAGTTTTTATTGGACTTTTTAGGCAAGAATATTGGTGCGCATTTTTACAATCGTGGCTTACATGATGCCCGGGCAATATTCGAAGCTCGTATCGAAACCATTGATGAAGATATATACGGTATTGAGAAAGATATAAAATAGCTATTCAAATAAATCAGTCATTTACTATTTGTACGACAAACTATTTACATTGTGCTTTTCCTCCCCTAGGTTAGTCAAAGGAACTCAATTTTAAAAGATTCAAAATGGAGAAAAGCAATGTCTCAGCCACAAAGAAATGATATCCCGCAAGAAGCATTTGATTGGTACGACGAATATGCCCACGGTGGTATGGACCGTCGAACCTTTATGAAGAAGCTGGGTACTTTAGTCGCTGTTGGATACTCCATGAGTGTTCTGACATCTGCGCTACTCCCTAACTATGCTCTTGCTGAGCAAGTGTCATTTAATGACGCTGATATTAAAGCGACTTACGAGGCATTTGACTCGCCACAGGGCCACGGTAAAGGGCAAGGTTATTTTGTTATTCCTACGAATAAAACGGGTCCGTTACCTGTTGTTTTAGTTATTCACGAAAATCGCGGCTTAAACCCTTATGTGAAAGATGTGGCGCGTCGTTTAGCAAAAGCTGGTTTTATTGCATTTGCGCCAGATGCTTTATATCCATTAGGTGGCTATCCTGGTAATGACGATGAAGGCCGCGCAATGCAGCGTTCGATGGACAGAGATAAAATTCAGCAAGATTTTGTCGCTGCGGCTAAATTTTTAAAATCTCATGGTAACAGTAACGGAAAATTAGGCGCAGTAGGTTTTTGTTTTGGTGGTTACATCGTTAACTACCTTGCTGCAGTCGAATCTGACTTGCTTAGCGCTGGCGTGCCTTTTTATGGTACACCCGCTAAGAAAGAACTTCGTGAAAATATTAAAGCATCTTTGTTGGTACAACTTGGTGAAGAAGATGAGCGGGTTAATAAATCATGGCCTGATTACGAAGCTGATTTAAATCGTTATAAAGTACCTTATCAGATGCATATGTATAAAGGCGCCAAGCATGGTTTTCATAATGACTCGACAGGCCGTTATGATGAAGCCAACGCCAAACTTGCATGGGATCGTACCATTAACTTTTTTACAGAGAAATTAAGTTAACGACCCTTCATTGATGACGTCACTATAACAGGAAGCTTCGGCTTCCTTTTTTAATGCAAAATTTTTGAACGAGTGGTTTGTTTAGCTCATTTTCATGTGACGACTCATCACTTGTTAAGGTTAAGAGACTAATAGGTGGTGAAATTACTCATTTAAGTTAACCCTGAAAATATCAAGTTACTGAATTTATTATTAAATAATAGTGGCCTTATAATTGCTTTAATCAAGTGCTCAAATTATTACATAAAGTGCATTACAGAAAATGCATTACAGAGAGTACATTGCAGAAAGTACATTGTATTAAACGGTAAGCGCAAAGCCGCAAGCTTAACGCTAGCACTAGGTTCAACACTAAACATAAGGGATTATGATGATAAACAAACTCGCAAAGTTTCTAAAAGAGTATAAATCACTGCTCATTTTTATCGCGCTAATGAGCGTATTCAGAAGTGCAGTCGCTGATTGGTATACCGTTCCTACAAGCTCAATGAAGCCAAGCATATTAATCGGTGACAGAATTCTTGCAAACAAAATGGCGTATGATGTTCGCATTCCTTTTACTCATTTTTCTTTATATAAAACAGGCGATCCAGTTCGCGGTGATATCATTATTTTTGACTCCGAAGCTGCTGGAAATAGATTGGTAAAGCGTGTTGTTGGAGTTCCTGGTGACACAGTTTCGCTAAACAACAATCAACTAGTGATCAATAATCAAAGTATTAGCTATCAAGATGATTTAGATGTCACCGCTAAAGCTGTTCAAAAGCTTGAATTCGATACTGAGCAAGAAAGCCAAATAACAAGCAGCCATGATTTGCAGGATAAGATTGAAGATTTACTTGGCGTAGAGCATTCAATAAGAGTCAATAAATTTGGATCAAAACGTGCTAACTTTAACGAAGTGACAGTGCCACCCGGGTATTATCTTGTATTGGGTGATAATCGGGATAACAGTGCTGATTCACGTGTGATTGGCTTTGTGCCTCGCAATGAAATCATTGGACGCACAAAGCGTGTTGTGATGTCTTTTAATTATGAAAATTACTATTTACCGAGAAAAGATAGATTTTTCCACTCCCTCGTCAGCAGTTAAACGTGGCTCAAAGGAACTAATAGTCGCTAAAGCAGTTTACTATTTGTTGACCAATTAATTCACAATAAGCCACTCATTAATGAGTGGCTTATTTTTTATTTTCACTGAACTTAAGCCTACCAAATTTTATTTAACTTGTTTTATATCAATAAAATAAATCAGATTTTTTATAATTAAAGCCTTACAATCTTAGTGCTAATTTTACATTCAATTAAAAGGACATTGCATGTCGACAGTTACTCAACAGCAAATTGGAATGATTGCATTAGTCGTTGACGATTATGATGACGCTATTGCCTTCTACACTCAAAAACTACAGTTTACCTTGCTCGAAGATACCGATTTAGGTGGCGGAAAACGTTGGGTGTTAGTGTCACCGCCAAATGGCAATGGCACCAAGTTGCTATTAGCCCAAGCCAGCAATGAAACTCAAAAGCTGTCGGTGGGTAATCAAACTGGAGGTCGGGTATTTTTGTTTCTTCAAACTAACGACTTTTGGCGTGACTATAAGTTAATGCTGGCCAATGAAGTGGTATTCAATGAAGAACCTAGGATAGAAGAATATGGCACTGTCGTGGTTTTCCAAGATTTATACGGCAATAAATGGGACTTACTGCAGTTGAATTCGTAAGTTGAATAAGCAAGTTGAATAAGTAAGTCGAATAAGCCAGCTTAATAAAGCGATAACAGTAGTATTAAAAGCTGCGTTAAATGCAGTGGTTAAGTTTAATTAATCGTTTATTGAGGTAATGAATGGGAATGGTGATTGCTTTTCTTTTATGGGGTGTGGCAGTGGTTTTTTCTGTTATCACTGTTGGTGTTATTCATCTGTGCAATAAAAAAGCTAAGCAGCGAGAGGTTAACAGCAAGTACATGCTTCATATTGTCATAAGCTCAATACCATTGTGGTTGTTGATTTTCTATTTCCCTGTTGATTATTACACATCCCATAACGATCTCGATATTCTGATAACGGTATGGTCAACCAAAACTGCACTGACAATATTGAGCCCTGCAGCCACTGCTATCGTTATTTTAGTGGTACGTACTATGAAAGCGCAGCGTGAATGATTAATAGCAAACACATAGCCTATTATTACATAGAACCAAAGACAAAATTCGCTCTGGTTGCGGGTTTAAATAGCAGGCATAAAAAAAGCAGTGTTAACACTGCTTTTTTGATCAAAATTTATAGAGCTTTGTTGCCACTTTTAGGCTGAATAAACTCAATCAAGTTTAATCAAAAAGTGCTAGTCAGCATATCGACTAACTCAGTTTCAGTGGTTGGCATTTTAGCAAGTTCAACCATTTCTGGTGAACCACCATTTAACATGTAAGCACTTGTGGTCAAATGATCATGATGAAACCATTTCCCGTTTACGCAGACGTCTGTGTAACACTTCTCACATTGCTTCAATTCCATAACGGGCTCCTGAGCTCAAAATTTGCGATAACTAAACCTATCCCAAGAATTCGTTAACAATGATGATCTGGATCAACTTTATTTCAGCTTTAATGATGGGAACTTAGATGAAACGTTTGTTTTTGGCGGTATAAAAAGTCAATTGTATGGCAATAGGGGCGATTTTATATTCTTTGTTTTTCGGTTATGAAAATTAACTACAAAAATAGCCTAATTAAATACTGAACAGCTAGATATAGAAGCCTTTAATTGTTATTTAAACTCGCTCAGGTGTTATTTATTGCCAGTTCTTTTTAAATCTAATTTCAGTGAATATTTACTGTTAATAATAACTGTAATTATATACAGTAGGAGCCATATTATTTAAAATACAGTGTTAAGAGCGCTTCCCAATCTAGATGGTTAGACTTGAATGATTCTATATATTGCCGAGAAACCAAGCTTAGGCCGAGCCATAGCTGATGTATTGCCAAAGCCACACAAAAAAGGTGATGGTTACATTATGACCGCCAACGGTGATTGTGTTTCATGGTGTGTGGGACATTTATTAGAGCAAGCCGAACCCGATGCTTACGATCCAGCTTACAAGTCTTGGCAGCTAGCTCACCTTCCAATTGTGCCTGAACAATGGAAATTGAAGCCGAAATCAAAAACACGTTCGCAATTGTCTACCTTGAAGAAACTGATTAAGCAGGCTTCGAGCTTGGTTAACGCTGGCGACCCCGACAGAGAAGGGCAGTTGCTAGTGGATGAAGTCATTTCTCATTCAGGGGTAAAAGCCGATAAGATTGCTCAAACTCAACGCCTGCTGATCAGTGATTTAAATCCTTCGGCAGTAAAAAGAGCGCTTGGCCAAATGCGAACCAATAAAGAGTTTGTGCCACTTTCAACCTCTGCATTAGCTCGTAGCCGAGCTGATTGGTTATATGGCATGAATATGACCCGCGCTTATACCATTCAGGGTAAAAAGGTGGGCTATCAAGGGGTATTATCGGTTGGACGAGTCCAAACCCCTGTACTTGGGTTAGTCGTGAGGCGTGATGAAGAAATCGCGAACTTCGTTCCTAAACCTTTTTATGAAGTGTTAGCGCATTTATTAACTGAGCAAAATGAATCATTCACTGCTAAGTGGAAACCCAGTGAAGCGTGTCAGCCATATATGGATGAAGAAGGGCGGGTACTGGCAAAAGGCCTAGCTGAAAATGTTGTTGGTCGCATTAGCAATCAATCCGCTGAAGTGACCCAAATCGAAGCTAAGAGTAAACGCCAAAATCCACCGCTGCCATACAGTTTATCGGCATTACAAATTGATGCGGCTAAACGATTCGGTATGAGTGCTAAAGAAGTATTGGATATATGCCAAAGCTTGTACGAACGTCATAAACTGATTACTTATCCTCGCTCAGATAGTCGTTACTTACCGGTTGAGCAACATGGTTTAGCACCGCATGTGATTAATGCAATCACTAAAAACGATCCCTCTTTAACGGCAAAAGCAGATGCACCAAATGCTAAGCTTAAATCTAAAGCTTGGGATGATAAAAAAGTTGATGCTCACCACGCAATTGTACCCACTGAAAAGGTCAGTAATTTAGCTAATCTGTCATCAAAAGAAGCCAAGTTATATTCCCATATTGCTAGACAATACTTAGCGCAGTTTTACGCTGCATATTTATATGACGAAACACTGGTTGAAGTCACTATTGAGGGCGGTTTATTCACTACCAAAGCTAAACAAGAAACCTCACTGGGCTGGAAACAGCTTTTTGCATCAGGCAGTTCTAGTAGTAATAGTTCTAGTCGCAATAACTACAGCAATAATGGTGTTAATACCAACAAAGAAGATGATGATGAGTTAGCAACCCTGCCTGCGCTAGTAAAGGGACAGCAATTACAAAGCCTAAATGGAGAGCTCGTTGAAAAAATAACTCAACCACCAAAGCATTTTACCGATGCCACATTATTAGGGGCAATGACCGGAATTAACCGTTATGTCACCAATGCAGATGTGAAAAAAATCCTCAAAGATACCGATGGATTAGGCACTGAAGCCACACGTGCAGGTATCATTGAGTTGCTATTCAAGCGTGGCTATTTACAGCGCCAAGGCAAGGCGATTGTAGCAACGGCTGTGGGAAGCGGTTTGGTGAACTCATTGCCCGAATCTGCTACAACGCCAGATATGACAGCGCTGTGGGAAAGTAGCCTAGATGCCATAAGTCAAAAGCAATTACGTTACGATGCGTTTATGACACCATTAATCACTCAACTGAATGAACTGATAACTCAAGCTGCTAATCGATTACCCAATGCCTTATCTGGGGTAACGGGTCCTGGTTATAAAAAGCGTCGCTCAGGTTCAAAAGGCGGTTATAAACGTAAATCATCTACCAGCACCTCCAAGGGGACTGCTAAATCAGCAAGAAACACCAAAAGCCGCAGCGCTAAGTAATTTATTGGTTGAGATTGGTTGATACATTTCACTAAATTGTGTTGTGATTTTGTTTGTTTTAGGTAATCTAGCGCGTCAGGAAATTGCTATGTTATTTAAATCATTAGGAAGTTTATGAATATCAAGGATGTTATTACCCCTTCTTCGCTTTTAAAAGCGATACCATTTTTATTGCTCATCGTTGCTGTGTTTAACTCTTACTACATCGTCATTGAAGGCCATGTTGGTGTGGTAAAACGCTTCGGAGAAGCAAAAGATCAGCAAAACCCGGGCCTACATTTTAAAATTCCTTTTATTGAAACAGTAGAAGTGATTGAAGTCCGAACCCGTAAAAATGCGGAAAAAATGGCCTCAAGCACTAAAGAACAGATGCCAGTCACCATTGAAGTATCGGTTAACTGGACGGTTAATAAAGAAGCCGCATTAGAACTGTTTAAAAGCTACGGTGGTTTGAGTCAATTTGAGCAGCGTATTTTAGACCCTCGATTCCGCTCAGCAACAAAAGATACGATTCCTCAGTTTGAAGCTGAACAATTGATTCAAGACAGAGCCAGTGCTATTCAAGGTATCGAACGTCGACTATCTGAAGAAATGGCTGATTTTCCGGTTGTCGTTGATAACATTCAAATTGAAAATATTATCTTGCCGCAAAAGTACATTAACTCTATTGAAATTAAGCAAACTGAGAAAAACTTAGCTGCGGCAGAAGAGCATAAACTTGAAAGACAGCGCCTAGAAGCATTACGCGCAGTGAACACGGCTGATGCTAAAGCAAAAGGTATTTTAAAGATTGCTGAAGCAGAGGCTCAGTCTATTTTATTAAGAGGTAAGGCTGAAGCTCAAGCGATTGAGGCTAAAGCCAAGGCGCTTAAAAACAACCCGTTAATCGTCACCTTAACTGAAGCGCAAGCATGGGACGGAAAATTACCGACTACCATGATGGGTGAAGGTGTGATGCCAATAATGGATATTCGCGAGAATCAGGCTAACTAGTTCTTAATGACTGATTCAAGTTTTCTCGATTAACCGTGAAGCGCAATAGCAATATTGCGCTTTTTTATTGTTGTTTATTGAGTACATAGTTTATTCAATATAAAGTTCGTTAATTTTTACTACTTTCGCTAATCTGTGAGCTTAAATAAATCGTTTATCTTGGGCTGAAAGGGTTAATGGATAATGGATAAATTGGGAATGCAGCAATATTATCGTAATCGAGTAATAGGGATTAAAAATTCAGCTTCAGTTGTTGCTGTTACTACACTTGTAGCGCTAATACTTGCTATTACATTGATAGGCTCAGCAAAACCTTCTTTGGCTGAAAGTGCTCTAGTTCAGGCTGACAATAGTGTTATCTCAACAGGTATTTGGCACGAAAATTTTGATGAGCAAAGTTTAGATAAGTGGTCATATATTTTACATCCTCAAGGTATTAGCATTCGGCCAAAACCGAATCCAGCTATTACTTCTGCATTACCCCAAACTTCAACCTCCGCTATGGCTCAAGATTATGCAGCTTTAATTGAGATTACAGGTGAACAATCCTATCTTTGGCGTGGTATCGATGCACTTAATCGTGTTGAGTTACAGCATAAGCCTGCATATACCAGAGAAGGCCAAACGACCATTGTAAGCTGGCAGTTTATGCTTCCTAACTTGTTCAGTGATGACACCCATCAAATAGCGTATTGGGAGTCCGATAAAACCTATCGACAGAGTTATCGATTACAACTTAATGGTGCAAGAATGAGTTTGGTATCTAATATTGCCAAAACGGTAGTGATTAGTGATCAACCTGAAACTCAAAACGTCCAACAAGCCTTATGGCAGTTTGACGATATAAAAACAAACGTTTGGTATACCGTTAAGTTAGCAACCCGTTGGTCGATGAATAAAGGCCATATACAAGTATCATTGGATAACCAACAGCAAGTCGATTTAACCTTACAAACCTTAGTTGCCAGCAATGAGAATATGTTTGTTCAGTTAGGGGTTTTACGTGAGCGCTCTGAGCGAGTCGAATCAATCTGGTTAGATGATGTGAAAGTCAGTCATTTTTAATCTGCATTACTATTTTCGATTCTTATATTCGTCGCTTGTGAGTTAACCAGCTATCAAACCAGTAAATCGGTCAATTTATGCTCCCTAATATTGTGGCGTAAAATGGTAACTTTTGATGCCAGCCTCAACCTATAATTTCTGCCATTACAAGATGATTAAACAACATCAAATAGAGGCAGGTTATGACACATTCGGTTCCTACTACTATCCCTAAAACCAAACCCGCAGCAGGTTTTGTTAGTCGCTACAAAACGATATTCATTATTTTAATGACCCTTGTATTTATCGCCATCGGCTCAGTTGTATTAGCCAGCGGTTTTACTGTGCACCATCAAGATATTCCAGCGGATTATTGGACCACCACATCCGCGCTTAAAGGGAAATTACTTGATACCGAGATTTTTATCGGCGCACTGACCATGATGCTGATTGTCACGATTTGCTTAGCGATTTGGGGTTATTGGAAATTGCACTCACTACCTAAAAAACATGCAGAACATACGGGACAAGCCAAGTTGGTGTTTTGGTTATGTACTATCGGCTTTTTTTATAACGAATTGTGGATAGCAGCCATCTTAATTGTAGTAACGGACTGGAAAAAAATTACTGCAGTGATAAAAGGGAGACAAGCATAATGAAAGAGCTACTTTACCCATATATATTGATTTGCTGGATTTTGTTAAAAACGGGCTTAGTCAAGCGCACAACGGCTAATTACATTTCAATGGTTGTGGTGGGCGTGCTGATTAACTTAGCAGTGTTTTTCGCCCATCGATTTTATTCGCCAGTGGATTTAACTGACTCATCGGTTGTGAGAGCGCAAACGGCGATTTTAAGTCCGATAACTGAATCAATCGACCATTACTACGTTGAGCATAATCAGCGTGTTGAAAAAGGGCAGTTATTATATACCTTGGTAAATAACGAAGAGAGTAATAGCTTGCGCCAAATTGAAGCTGAAATTAACAGCCTAGATAGCGAAATTAGCCAAACAGAACAAGACTTAACAAGACTGACTCAAGTTAAAAACGTGGTAGCAAAACGCGATATTGACCAATATCAGTCAACGCTCAGCTCGCTAAGGTTTGACCGTGAGTCATTGCTAGCGCAGCAGCAACAAGCTGAATTTGAAAATAACCAACTTGAAATTCGTGCGCCTTTTGATGGTGCGATTACTCGAATCGACACTGCAGCAGGCTCAAGAGTGGGTAACATTCAACTGTGGAATACTGAGACGAAGATTTTAGAAATGCGTATCCCTGATCAATTATGGAATAGGGTGAAGCAAGGCCAGTTTGCTGAGTTTTATGTTGATGCTTATCCAGGTCATATTTTTCGAGGTAGAGTACATTCAATTTCATTAGCAACAGGTGAAGCTAGAGGTAGTCATGGTAGCCAAGAGCAAGGTGTTGCTCAGCAACTTATTAATAACTCGAAAAACATTGGCCGCACCGTGTTAATTGAATTCACCGACCCTGAAGGGATTGAAATCCCCATTGGTGCTCGAGGCTCTGCGTGGATATCAACTGAAAAGCCGTTTTCATTATTAGGTCCAATCGATATGTTAGGCGCAGCCACGTTAAGACTTAAAGCAATGAAGAGTTATTTTGGCGCCTTTTGATTTAGGCACTCCTTATTTAGGTTGCCTCATTCTTAAACACTCTAATGCCGAAGCATTTTAATGATCAAATTGAGCTTGCAGGAGCTTAATTTAATCGGCATTAGTAACTTATTTGTTTGAATATTGTTGATAACTGGTTACTATTGATAGGCAAGTTAATCGTTTATAAACACAGATAAATTAGAGGTTTACTATGTCAGAAGAACAAACCACGCTAGCTAGACCATTACATGGTTTTAATAGCCCACAACGTTATTTTGTAGGTTATACCTTAGCAGTGTTAGTTGATTTAACTGTGTTGAACTTACTTGCTGAGTATTGGCAACATATCACCGTGTCGTCTTTTTCGGTAACCTTGTTAGTTGCCATTTTACTGCAATTATTACTCAAGCTAACTATTGCATTTGAACACAAGTTAGCTGATCACTTTAAGAGTAAACCGGGTACGGCGCCAAAGATTTACCGCGCGTTAAGCACATGGGCAATTTTGTTCTTTTCAAAAATTATTATGCTTGAAGCGATTAACTTAGCATTTGGTGACAGCATTACCTTTACCGGGCCGTTCAACGGAATTGTTGCCTTCTTTGTATTGGTATTTGGGATATTAATCGCTGAGTTTTTGGTTTCGAAAATTTACTTTTCACTGCGTGATAAACCGACTGACGAAGCAACAGCTGAAACTGCTTAAGATTATTTATCTTGCATGAAGGGAGCTAAAATTATTGAGGCTCCCTTTAGTTTTTGCAACTCAAATGACAAATGGTGTTAGTAAAATACAGTTGAATTTACTGAAGAATTTAAGCCAAAAAAAATGAGTAAGCCAATAAAGGATTACTCATAAAAATTCACTAGTTCACAACATAAAGGGCGGAACACGAGTGATTATGAGCCTTTATGCTTAAACGAAAATTAAATTAGTCATTCACATTGTGATCTCAAGCCGTTTTTTGACCAAAAGTCATATTATCTCAACGACTTTTGACGATTTAATGAAATCAGCTTATCTAACACTCGTTCACCATCAATACGAATACCATTGTGCTCATATTCAGATGTTAGCCAATATTGAAGGTTATCAACCAAGACCGCTGTTTCGAGGCTGTAATTCATATCAACATACATATCTTCGCTATAAATTGCTGCTGTAACGGGCACTGTGTTTTGCATTAACACATCAACGTCATATAAATTGCTCCAATCAGATTTACTGGCAATAGCATCGGCTAAGGCTTTAAGCGGCTTTAGTTGGTTAAATTGCTCAAACATCCATGGATAAATCATCTCGCCAGTAAATAACAGGCGTTGACCTTTTTGATAATTAAACTGCTGGAACTGCTCTCTTACACGGTGGGCCGACCAATTAGCACCTTGCTGATGGAACTGCTGGCAATAAATCGATTCATGCATTAAAGCAAAAATAGGGTTGGTATTGTAGTCCAAGAACTGACTAAATTGATGTAAGAAAAGCGGATTAATCTGCTTGCCTGAAGCTGTGTCAATTAATGCTTGCTCTAACAGGTAATACACTGCTTCAGGGCCTTGTTCCATCCCGATATTAACCCCAAGTAACTGTAGCATTTCAACGGTGAGTTGTTCACCTGTGGCTAATGAAACTTGGTTGTTATCTACGTATTCAGCAAGCTCAGCGGTTAATTGCTCTGCATCTTTAAAGCGGCGATAAAAGTCATTATTCTTTTTAATCACACGTTGATAGGTCGCTTTGTAAACATCATCAGCGCGGCGAGTTAATGATGGAATACCGCCGGTAATAAAGGCTTCTTTAATCGAATCTGGCGCAGCAGACAGGTAGTGCAATACACAAAAACCACCAAAGCTTTGGCCTAAAATGCTCCACTGAGTATTGTTGGTCAGTTTAAGGCGAATAAACTCAGCGTCGCGAATAATATTGTCAGCTCGAAATTGGCTAACGTACTCTACTTGCTGTTCAAGGGGTAAATGGTTCAGCGTGACATGATTAATTAAACTTGAAAGGCCGGTGCCTCGTTGGTCGAGTAAAATAACCCGATACTCTTGCAAAGCACGTTTTATCCAGCCGCTATTTTCAATGGGTCTAACTGCACCAAAACCTGGGCCACCTTGAAAATACACTAAATAAGGTAAGTCTTTTTGTTGGTTTTCAGTACTGACTATTTCACGAGCAAATACCGTTATTTTCTCTCCTTCTGGTTGCTGATAATTGAGCGGAACCGAGAAAAAATGTTTCTTTGAAACAATACCTGAGAGAATGCTGTCCATTTGCATGCCGTACCTGTGAAGAGAGACTAGAGAAAGGTAGTATTGTAGAAAGCTTAACTATCGATCACAATGAAAACTTAAGCTGAATTAGCTAAGTTTTGTTAGCAAAAGCTAATTTATGTTTGTAATTGTTTATAATCGCTTCAACTCACTCTTATTACTCACCTTTAAATACAGTTTGATTGTTAATGATCTATTCATATTAAAATAAGGAACTAAGAGTAAATTAACCTTGTTTATTGCTTAAATAAATACATTGAATGTACGGTCTATATATCAAGTTGGCATCAAGCGTTCGTGTGATTGTGTTTTTTTTATAAATATTTAAAAGATAGATCAAACTTTTTTACGCCACTTGAAGCATAATAAGCTCAAAGCAAACACTTGCTACTGTGAGGAAATAAGAAATGAAATATCAAATCATTCCAGTTACCCCGTTCCAACAAAATTGTAGTGTGATTTGGTGTGAAAAAACCAAACTAGCAGCAGTGGTTGATCCCGGCGGAGACATTGATCGCATTGTGACCGAAGTCAGTAAGTTAGGGCTTACTTTAGATAAAATCTTATTAACTCACGGTCATATTGATCATGTTGGTGGTGCTAAAATGCTCGCTAATCAACTCAATATTCCGATTATTGGACCGCATATTGCTGACCAATTCTGGCTAGAAAACTTAGCGAAGCAGAGTCAAAATTTTGGTTTCCCGCATATAGATTCTTTTGAACCAACTCAGTATTTAAACGAAGGCGATGAAGTCACTATTGGTGAGCAAACCCTAGCAGTACTACATTGTCCAGGCCATACACCAGGTCACGTGGTATTTCACTCAAAAGAGTCGCATCTTGCATGGGTTGGTGACGTCCTTTTTAGAAGTTCAATTGGCCGAACTGATTTCCCGCAATCAGATCATAAGCAGCTGATTAACTCAATTACGCAAAAGCTATGGCCTTTAGGCGACAAGGTGAGTTTTATTCCGGGTCATGGCCCTATGTCTACTTTTGAAGAAGAGCGACAGCACAACCCATTTGTGGCAGATCAGTTACTGGCTTAAGCCAGTCGATATGTCGGGATATAAAGTTACATTTTTTTACCTATTATCCGCACCTATGCAAACCAGCGAGTAGCCTGACTCGCTGGCAATCCTCCCTCGAGTTTACATGGTTTATTACATTCTTTAGCCTTCACTAATCTTTGCATTATTGACATCCTTTGTTAGCTTATAAGCTCCAACACAACAATGTGCTGGCAATGACTCGTATCTTAACTAGGCTATGAGTTAATTAAGGATTGATTGAGCAGGCAAGGATTTATGGCGCATCACTTATTATCACTATTGGATATTTGGGCTGAAAAACCGCAACTTGAATGGGCATTAGCTGTTATTACTTCGGTTGAAGGTTCATCTTACCGTAAGCCCGGTGCCATGATGTTATTTGACCCGTTAGGCAAAACTCTGGGAATGCTCAGTGGTGGTTGTCTAGAGGCCGACTTACGCCGACATGCACAGCAAGCAATTCAAACTCAGCAAGTGCTTCATCTTACTTATGATGCCACCGATGAAAACGACACGAGTTATCAGCTAGGTTGTGGTGGGTTAGTTAATATCATGATGGTGCCATTACTGGCTGACAACCATTACCTTGGCTTACCTGAGCTGCACCAGCAATTAACCCTTGGTTATCGCGGCCACTATCAATTATCCCTTAATAACAATGCCAGTCACGCTGGTGAGATGTCAGGTAGATTTATTGCGTCTGATACCAATAAGCCAATTCAAACTAACGACTTATCGAATAAAGCTCAGCAACTCACATTAGCTGAGAAAGAGTATTTATCGATACCAGTTCGTGCACCATTTCATTTAGGCATATTCGGCGGTGGATTAGATGCACAGCCTTTAGCGGCAATGGCTGCCCAATTAGACTGGAAAGTTACCGTATTTGATAGTCGCTCAGCCTATGCTCGCAGCTATGATTTTCCGGTTGCTAAAATCAATAAAACCCCACTGCAACAACTTAAAAGTGACACATTAACTCAATTAGACGCTGCTGTTGTGATGAATCACAATCTTGAGTTAGATGCACTAGCACTTAGCGCATTACAGCCCACCGATATCGCTTATATCGCGTTATTAGGCCCAGGGCACAGACGAGATAAAGTGCTAGGTTTAGCCAAGCTTTCACAGCAAGAGTTCAGTGGCTTCTTTTCAGCGCCTGCAGGACTCGCGCTCGGCGGCGAATTACCGAGCTCGGTAGCAATAAGCATATTATCCCAGTGTCATGGGGTGCTCCATCATAGCATCGGTAAAGATGATGATTTATGCCGCTTAGATAGGGTCATGGGCTAGTGACTTTTTTATCTAAAGCCCCCAAAGTGATCAGCGTGATGTTGGCTGCGGGTCAAAGCACACGGTTTGATGGTGCAAAGCTTGCTGCCACAGTATCAGGCCCAGAAGTGAAAGACCCAGATCCACAAGCTGAAAACCACAGCTTGCTGACGCATAGCTTATTGGAATTAACTCAAGCTGCTGAGCAAATAGATATTGGTAAACCTTGCGTAATTTTGGGCGGTCATATTGATGAATTATCTCCATTGGTGCCAATGAATACGCCGATACTCATCAATCAAGACTGGCAATCGGGTATTGCCAGTTCGGTGGACATGGCCGCCAAATATGCCCAAGCTGAAAAAGCTGATGCCTTGCTATTAAGCCTTGCTGATCAAGTGGCTATTTCTCATTTACATTATTTAAGCCTCTATCGTTTGTTTTGTCTTTTTGGTCAAACGACAGCTGCTTATTATCAACAAAACCCAGGTGTGCCAGCCATATTCCTTGCTGAAGACTTTGATGCCCTTCAGCAATTAACTGGCGATTCAGGGGCTAAAAAACTATTAAAACAACATTTAACTAATCAAACCTTGGCCGTCTTTCCGTTAGAGCAAGCCGCCATTGATATTGATACCAAAGCCGATCTTAGCTGGTGGTTGGCTAACAAGGAGTAAGTGATGACGCAACAAAAGCAAACACTTGAAGTGAACGGTAAAAGTTTCACCCTAGATGCAGACCCTAATATGCCTATCTTATGGGCACTGCGGGATATCTTAGGGTTAACTGGCACCAAGTACGGCTGCGGCGCTGGCCTTTGTGGAGCCTGCACTGTGCATATCGATGGTTCACCTGTACGTGGTTGTTTAACCAGCATTAAGCAGGCCGCAGGTAAATCTGTAACGACCATTGAAGGGCTTGAAGCTGAAAAATTAAAAGCAGCTTGGGAGAAACACAACGTCCCGCAATGTGGTTACTGCCAAGCTGGGCAACTTATGTCAGCGGCAGCGTTACTTAACACCACAGCCAAACCTTCTGAAGCGCAAATCGATGATGCGATGTCAGGCAATATTTGTCGCTGCGGCACTTATCCCCGTATTAAAGCTGCGATCAATACCGCAGCAGACAATCGTAAAGCGGAGGCATAACCATGACCACATTTACCGCAGTTGAAAATATTAGCCGTCGTAATGTGCTTAAACTATTTGGCGCAGTGGGCGGCGGATTAGCACTAGGAGCCTCAGGTTTAGCGTGGAGTCCTATGGCAATCGGTCAAGAGGCAAGCGCTCAAGGCAAGCAAGCACAGCTGAATATCTTTATCGCCATTGGCGAAGATAATAAGGTGTATTTAACCTGTCACCGCTCAGAAATGGGTCAGGGGATCAGAACAGGTGTGCCACAAGTTTTAGCCGATGAATTAGAAGCCGATTGGGATCAAATTGTTGTCGTACAAGGCCTAGCAGATGAGCAGTATGGCAGTCAAAACACCGATGGCAGCCGCAGTATTCGTAAGCATTATCAAAAAATGCGTCAAATGGGCGCAACAGCAAGAAGCATGTTAGAGCAAGCCGCCGCTAATCAGTGGCAAGTCTCACCATCAGATGTGTATGCAAAGGCAGGTGAAATCCATCACAAAACCAATGGTAAAAGCCTGTCATTTGGTGAGCTAGCGATTGCAGCGTCTGCTCTGCCAACACCCGCACTTGATAGTGTGGTACTAAAACCAGCATCTAAATTTACTCACATTGGTAAGTCGCCCACTATTGTGGATATGGACGATATGCTTAACGGCAAAGCTGAATATGGTTTTGATGTCAAAGTAGCAGGAATGGTGCACGCCTCAATTACTCGCCCGCCAGTGTTTGGTAGTGATGTGGCTACCTTAGATGATAGCGCCGCTCGTCAAGTCGCAGGGGTGTTAGATGTCATACAAATCCCGATATCAAAAGGTGCGCCGTTATTTCAGCCGCTTGGCGGAGTTGCCGTTATTGCAACCAATAGTTGGAGTGCGCTGCAAGGGCGTAAAGCGTTAAAAATCACTTGGACAGACTCTGCTAACAGCCAATATGACTCGGATGCCGATTTAATTGAGCTTGTAAAACGCGTCGGGGAGTCTGGCACGGTTATTCGTCAATTGGGCGATTCTGTTACTGATTGGAGTAACGATAATAGTTTGTCAGCTGTTTACACCGTACCGTACTTAACCCATGCCATGATGGAGCCGCCAGCGGCTGCGGCATCAGTGACTAAAGATAGTTGCGAAATTTGGGCATCAACCCAAACGCCGCAAAGTACTCAAAAGAATGTCGCTGGCGTTTTAGGCTTAAAAGACGAGCAAGTTAAAGTGAATGTCACCTTGTTAGGTGGCGGCTTTGGGCGTAAATCGAAACCTGACTTTAGCGCTGAAGCTGCATGGTTATCACAAAAAATAGCTAAACCCGTCAAACTGATATGGAGCCGTGAAGATGAAATTCAAAACGGGTATTACCATGCTATTAGTGCACAGCATTATCAAGCTAAGTTAGATGGCAATAACGCCCCAACGGCATTACTTGCCCGAACAGGTTTCCCGTCGATTAGCTCAACTTTTGCCGAAGGCGTAGATATGCCATCAGCAGGGGAATTAGACCTTGGTTTTTCGGATATGCCGTTTAACCTAAGCCAAATTCAGCTGGAGTCAGTCAAAGCAACGGCGCATTCTCGAATCGGTTGGATGCGCTCAGTGTGTAATATTCAGCATGGTTTTGGTGTCGGCAGCTTTGTCGATGAACTTGCTGTCAATGCAGGCAAACCCTGTATTAGCATGTGGCGTGAGCTATTGGGCAAACCGCGACATGAAAAGCTTGAAAACCAAGTGGTTAAATACGGTAACTATGGCGAGACTCTAGAAGACTTCCCCATTGATATTGGCCGCTATTTAGGTGTGATTGATGCCGTTGAAAAGGCCATGGCTAATCAGCCTAAAATCAAAGCCAATCAAGGCTGGGGTTTTGCCGTGCATCGCAGCTTCGTCAGCTATGTTGCTGTCGCCACATTAGTTGAAATGGATGGTGACAAGCTAAAGGTTCTGAAGAGTATCGCAGCGATTGATGCAGGCACAGTTGTCAACCCTGACCGCGTGCACTCACAAACTGAAGGCGCCATCATATTTGGTTTAAGCCTCGCGATGATGGGCGAAATTAGTTACAAAGACGGTAAAGTCGAGCAATCAAATTTCCATAACTATCCGCTGCTACGCATCGGCCAGTCACCAGAAATTGAAACCATTATTGTTGAGTCAGATGCCAAACCTGCAGGCGTCGGTGAACCGGGCGTGCCGCCAGTGGCCCCGAGTTTAACCAATGCCATATTTGCAGCCTCTGGTAAACGTTATCGCGATTTACCGCTGAGTAAAGTGCTGAAGATGTAGCATTAAATCCTTGAGTGATAACGATGCCCAAGCTTTATGTTCAACCTGTAGCAATAATAATTTGGCCATTGCTGCTGGGTAACTATTTGCTATATCGTATAAAAACATAACTAGGCATTTATGAAAGGGACGCAAAACGCTTGGCTTGGGCTCCTTCGTCGCTAATTTTAGCCAAGCATTTATGCGCCCCATATTGCGACGTTAGAGAGCTGTAGGAATATCGAATTATGTATCTAGGCAAGTGTTTATGCGGCGAAGTGCAAATAAAAATAAATGGTGAAATCAGTGACATTATTCACTGTCATTGTTCTTTGTGCAGAAAAAATAGCGGTACAGCTTTTGCCACAAATGGTTTCATAAGCTCTGTAGATTTAGAGATTACATCAGGCAAAAATAGCTTAAGCAAATTTTCATTTAAGCCAGGTAAAAATAGGTATTTCTGCACTAATTGTGGTTCTCCAGTTTATAGTTCAAATGAACAAGATCCTACACGTTATAGATTAAGGCTGGGTATTCTTGATTCAGATATAGAAGAACGCCCAATCTCTCATAATTTTGTTTCGTCAAAAGCAAATTGGGAAGAACTAGATGTTAAGCTTCCAAGATATGACTCGTTCGAGCCTAGCCGTAAATAGCTCTCTAACAAGTTGTTAAACTAGGACAAAAAACAGTTGGCTTTTGTCACTTCGTTCCTCATTTTAGCCAACTATATTTTGCCTGTTAACAGGGTGTTATCTTTCTCGACAACATTAGAGTCAAGCATCATGAAAAAAATAATAATTACCTATCTTCTTTGTTTTGTATGTACCACTTCACTCGCTGCATCTAAGTCAAATTTAATGAGCAATGAGGCCATTGGTAGGTTGCCATCAACAAGCTTTCCCGAAAGTGGCGCTGAGTATTGGGCTCAGAGAAATCAGGCAATCCACTTAGCTAGAAAAAGCGAGTGGGACAAAGCTATCCCATTACTTAAAAGCCTTACTCAAGAATACCAAGATGATGGTGATACTTGGTTTATGCTGGGGCATGGTTATCTGCAAACCGATCGATGCGAGCAAGCCATACCTGCGCTAAAACAAACATTGGAACTCGGTACAATCATGACAGGGCTCAAGTCGGCAGGCTCGCCGTCTAACGACATAATGATTAAAATTGCTCAGTGTTATTCAGCTTTGGGGAATAAATCACAAGCTCTTGATTGGATAAAGACAGCCCTTGAATTTAGGTGGGATGACAGAAAGTCACTTATTGGTAGTCCCAAGTTTCAAAAACTCGTTGATAATGAAAGCTATCAGCGGCTTTCGGGGGAGTACCTTGAATCAGGGTTATCAAGAAACGATGCCTGGTTGGTAGATTTACAATTTTTACTTGATGAGATTAAACGTCTTCATGTTGATACTTATCATCACGTTTCTGAAGGTGAGCTTGAACTTCAAGCAAAAGCAGTAGCACAGAATATTCCGAACCTAAGCGATCAGCAAATCGTTTTCCAGTTTATGGAACTTGTCGCTAGTGTTGGTAATGGACATAACTTTATTGTTCCTACTCACTCCAAAAAAGGCTCATTTACTCGCTTACCTGTCCAGTTTTATAAATTTAGTGATGGTCTTTATATTGTTAAAACAAATGCAGATTATCAGCATTTACTTGGGCGGAAAGTGATATCAATTGCAGATACGCCTATTGAAAAAGCAATGGAAAAGATAGCTAGTGTAAATGCCAGGGATAATGAGATGCAACAATATTGGCTAGGGCCATATTATTTGGCTTTACCTGAGGTACTAGAGGGGCTTGGCATCGTAAAAAGTGCAGAGGAAGTTCTCTTAACTTTAGCTGATAAAAATGGCAAAAATGAACGAGTCAAATTATCGGGAGAGTCGTTCAATTTTAGAGGTTTTCCTACATTACCTAAGTTAGAAGGCGCAAATGTTCCGGATTATTTACAACAAAAGAATGAAAATTACTGGTATCAGGAAAACAAAAAAGATAATTACCTTTTCGTGCAGCTAAATGCTATTGCTCAGAATAAGTCCAAGTCTATTGCACTATTTAGCAAAGAGATCCGCCAAGTCTTATCAAAAAGTAAGATAAAAAATCTGGTACTGGATTTACGCCACAATAGTGGGGGCAATGGCTCAATTTTACCACCGCTAACTAGGGCGTTGATTCACTTTGTTGAACAGAGCGAAGAAAATAAGCTATTTGTTATCGTTGGCAGAAATACCTTTTCAGCGGCACATTTATTACTTGCTGATATTAATCGCTTAACAGACGCCATCATCGTAGGCGAGCCCAGTGGCAGTAGGCCTAATCATCTTGGTGAGGCGGGCTGGTTTAAGCTTCCCTATAGTGGTGTATGGGGGATAATTTCTTCTCAATATCATCAAGCTTCAAAGGCTGAAGATCATCGTATCTGGATCGCACCTCATATTCCTGTAAATCTGTCGTCGGACAGCTACTTTAAAGGTAAAGACCCTGCGATGAAGCAAATACTCGACGTAATCGAAAGATAACAAGCCAATCAAGCGGGACTATGCTCTTCCCCCAGTTTAGTAGACACCTCCTCATCACTTTGAGGAGGCTAAAATGCCTAGATATACCCAACCAAGAAAGACATGGTTTTATCCTGTAAAATTCAAAATCAAAGCAGTCCAGCTAAGC
>NZ_BPEV01000036.1 GCF_019654955.1 Shewanella sp. KT0246
AAGAAATAATCCATTAACTTTTTATTTTCACACTGTAAGTTTTTAAGGCTATTTTCTGCGTTTTTTTTACATTTGTTTCAGTATGTTAGTTAGCTCTAACTTGGTGTAAACAGGTGTAGCCTTTTGTATCACTTTGGGTTAGTTACTGACTGGTTGCGTAAGGGTTCTATTAACCACTTGTTTTGCAGGGGTATATAGTTATTTGCTGTGATCTGGCTCTCGCTGAAACGTATCAATTTGTACCTTGGTGGTTAAATTTATGTGTTGCTTGTTGAATGATTTATGTTGATTTAACAGTATCGAGTTGAGGTTATTAACTTCGGTTTAACTAAATAAAACAATAAAAAGTCAATGTGTTAGCAAAACTAACATCCAGGGAGATTTACATGAGTTCATTAACGTTAACAGCTAAGGCGATTCGTCGCAGTATTCTAGCTGCGACAGCAGCATCGGTTGCCTTTTCAGGTGTAGCATTTGCTGAAGAAGTAGAAAAAGTAGAGCGTATTGAGGTGACTGGTTCACGTATTAAGCAAGTGGATATGGAAACGTCTTCGCCTGTTACCGTATTAAGTGCCGCAGATATTGCACTTACAGGTGAAAAAACAGTTGCTGATGTACTTAACAACTCATCTATTAACGCATTCGGTTCATGGCGTGGTACGTCTGGCTATGGTTCAGGTGCAAGTGCTACGAGCTCAATTAACATGCGTGGCCTTGGGTCGCAAGCTACATTAGTATTACTTGATGGTCGCCGTATGCCTGGTACTAGTTCAAGTTCTGGATCTACAGCGGATACGTCACAAATACCAATCGCTATTGTAGAACGTATTGAAATTTTACGTGATGGTGCTTCAGCTGTTTATGGTTCTGATGCAGTAGCTGGTGTAATCAACATCATCACTAAAAAAGAATTTGAAGGTGTGCAATTAGATTACAGTGTTGAAATGCCTGATGTTGAAGGTGGTGACGCAACTCGTTTCTCTATTGCAACTGGTTACAACACAGATAAAGGTAACATCACTTTCACATACGAGTACTATGATACCAAAGCTGTAATGGATCGTGATATTTGGAATATGGATGATGATTCTTACGGTGATTATAGTTCATTCAGTTCAGTACCAAATGGTTATTACAACACTGGTAAAGTAGATGAAAATGGTGATGACATTTATGACTTCTACTCAAACTCTGAAATGTGTGATGAAACAGAAAATGTTGTAAACGGTACAGATGGCAATAACAATGGTCGTTGTTATTACAGTTATGGTGAAGTGACCAAACTTTTCGGTGATATGACGCGTAACTCGTTCATGACTAACTTTAGTTATGACATTACTGACGACATTCAATTCCGTGGTCGTGGTTCTGCATCATTAAGTGAAACTAACACTCGTTATGCTGGTACACCTGTTTCTACTAACTATCCAGTTATGTCTGCTGATAATGCCTATAACCCAACTGGCGAAGACATGACAGTATATATGCGTTCTGTGCAAATCGGTGAGCGTGATACCTTAACTGAAACCAATAACTACGATATGTTAGGTGGTTTTGTTGGATTCGCTGATATCGGCAACGGTATCGATTGGGAAATCAATGCTCAATATTCAGGCTCAACAACTAACTCATTTAATTACAATTTGATTAATGATGACATTATTCAAAGCGAAATCGATACTGGTAATTACGATATCTTCAACACCAGTGGTTTGAGCTATGATGAGTGGGATCAATCGATGACTGCACTTTATAGCGCAGCAAATCATACCGGTGTTTACCAAGGTAAATTCGATAGTACTCAGATTGATGGTTTAGCTTCTACAACATTTATTGATAATGACAACTTCACACTTGCTATGCTAGTTGGTGCTGAATATGAAATGATCAACTTTAAGCAAACTTCAGACCCAGAATCAGCAGCAGGTATTATCTCTGGTGGTTCAGGTGGTGATGATGTCGATGCTGAGCGTGACCGTACTGCTGCATATACAGAAATCCAAATGGGCTTACCAGCTAATATCGATGTTTCGCTAGCTGTTCGCTACGAGCGTTATGAGCAAGAGGGTTCGTTAACTGGTGCTACTGGTGTAGTGACTAACTCTTCAACATTTGATGCTGTTGTACCTAAGATTGGTGTGAGCTGGCGTCCAGTTGACAGCTTATTAGTCCGTGCAAGTTATGGTGATTCATTCCGAGCGCCTAATATGGGCGAGATGTTCTCATCTCAGTCGTTAAGCTTTGAAACTGCATATGACTCAGTATGGTGTGAAGAAAACAACGGTTCAGATGCTAACTACTGTGCTACAGGTAACCAGCATAAAACATGGTTTGGCGGTAACCCAGACTTAGAAGCTGAAGAAGGTAACTCGCTAACATTAGGTGCTGTTTGGAATGTCACAGATGCTTGGAGTGTTGAGCTTTCTTACTACGACATTACTTACGACAACAAGATTGAAGCAGTAAGTGCTACAGATGTTATTCGTGATGAAAAACTTAACGGCAGTTCAGACTTCGTCACTCGTGGAGCTGATGGTAAAATTGAATACATAGAAAGTGGCTACATCAATATGTCTTCTGTTGTAACCAGTGGTTTAGATTTTGCCACATCATATAATTTAGAAACTGGTTTCGGTGACTTTAACTTCAAAGTCGATATGACACACGTATTAGAATTTGAAGAGCAAGCTGATTCAGAATCTATTGCAATCGATTACGCAGGTATTCAGGATTACCCACAATGGCGTGGTAATTTAGCAGCAGCTTGGTACTACAACGACTTTAACGCTGCTTGGACTACTGTGTACATTGGTAGTCAATCAGGTCAATACTGGCGTGATCTAGGCTATGATTATATTACAGATACACCTGATTACTTTAAACATAATATCCAATTTGGTTATTCTCACGATTGGAATGGTTCTATCACAGTAGGTATCAATAACGTATTTGATGAAGAAGCACCAACTTGGTACGACTTCTCAGGCTACCGTGACGTGAATACTGACTTGTATGATGTACTAGGTCGTACTTACTACCTACGTATCAATCAAAAATTCTAAAGTGAAATTTAGCTAATAAAAACCTCCGCGAGTCGGAGGTTTTTTTATGGATGATACTCATCAAATAGTTGATTATTGAAAGTCAAAAGCTAAAAAGAAGGGAGATTAATAAAGGGCTAAGAAAATTAGTGGCTTAAGCGAAGTTCTTGACGGTGTTCTTGGCGGTGTTTTTCTCCACACTTGGCGCAACGTTGTTCTGTCGGATCGGCAGCTAATCTTTGTGCTTCAATTTCAGACTCACAATCAGAACATAAACCGTATAGGCCAAGTTCAAGCTGACAAAGGGCTGCATCGAGGCGAGTCAGTTGAGCAAATAAAGGGATGTCAGTTAGCTTTTGGGCACTCATTAGCTCAATGAGTTCAGTCAAGCTCATATTAAAGTGAATTTGAGCCGCACTATTAACATTCACCTGCTGGTTAAGTTGATGCACTAACTCATATTTAAGTTGTGCTTCTTTTTGCATTAATGTCTGTTGTATCTCTTCAATGCTCACAAAAGGGCCTAATTTTTAATCTCTTTACTGGGTATATTAGTCTAACGCTAATCAATTCTATTGTTATGATGGAGATCAAACCTATGCTTCATTTTAGTGAACTAACATTAAGGTTTGTTTATATTGAATCTAAACAATAAATTCGCAAATTCAATTAATGGCTATTTTGTTTATAGGCTTTTTCTAAAATTTTCACTATATCATCTGTCGTTTTCATTACTCTTAACTCTCTGAACAATATGTCAGCTTCAGGGTATTGCTTATTAAGATAGGTAAACCATTGTTTCACTCGAGCTGGATAGTAATCAGCTTTTTTACCAATAAGCTGTTTTTGGGTATAGCTCAGCAGTAAACTTAACGTTTGCGACCAGGTATAAGGCGCAACACCATCTTTGATGGTTGCGGCTAAATTAGGCAGCGACATGGCGCCGCGTCCAAGCATAATATTGTCACAGCCTGTGACTTCCATGCAGCGTTTAGCATCTTCAGCACTCCAAATTTCACCATTGGCAATCACAGGAATAGGTAAGCGTTCACGCACTTCGGTGATGTACTCCCAATAAGCTGGCGGTTTATAACCGTCCACTTTACTGCGGGCATGAATTGCAAGTTCTGTGGCGCCGGCTTCATATACAGCTAATGCATTTTCCATGAACAATGATTTGTCTTCAAAACCGAGTCGGATTTTAGCTGTTACGGGTTGCTCTGCAGGTACAGCATCACGCATGGCTTTTACAATGTCGTGAATGGTGTCAGGGTATTGCAGTAATACAGCGCCACCGTTACTGCGGTTGACCATTTTAGCTGGGCAGCCAAAGTTAGCATCAACCCCTTGTGAGCCCAATTCAACGGCACGTTGGGCATTTTCAGCCATCACACTTGGATGTTGTCCTAGTAATTGAATACGAACAGGTGTGCCTGATGCTGTAAAACCACCGTTATGGAGTTCAGGGCACAGTTTGTAGTACACCTTTTCTGGTAGTAATTGACTTATCACCCGGACAAATTCAGTGACGACTAAATCATAGGAATTAATTTCAGATAAAATTTCTCGCATCAAATCATCAATGACGCCTTCCATTGGAGCTAATACTACGCGCACGGCTGAACCTGTTGTAAATAAAAGGAGCGCCATTTTAGCGACTTTCGTTTTTTATACAAATTCATTTCGAAACAGTAAATAAACTTTAAAACGGCTTTGGTGAAATATTAATCTTAAATATCAGCTTGATAGATTGTTTTTTTACACTATGATTACAATTGAAATGAACTCTCTAGCAAGAAATTTTAAAAATATTTATGACTTAGATCAATTTTTGTGAAATAAAAGTAAACGGTTGTAGGTCTAATCAATTGTAAGCCAGCACTGTTAGCTGTTGGTCATCATTATAAAAGTTTAAATATAAGGAAGAATATTATGAACTCAGTAAAACAAACAACAGTAGCAATGGCTTTAGGCGCGGTAGTATTAACGGCTGGTGTATCAACTTCAGTTGAAGCTAACCCATTTGGTTTTGAGCAAATGAGTGCAGGTTACCAACTTGATGGCGGTGATGAAAAAGCCAAAGAAGGCAAGTGCGGTGAAGGTAAGTGCGGCGGCGACATGAAAAAAGCCAAAGAAGGTAAATGTGGCGAAGGCAAGTGCGGCGGCGACATGAAAGCCAAAGAAGGCAAGTGTGGCGAAGGTAAATGCGGCGGCGACATGAAAGCCAAAGAAGGTAAGTGTGGTGAAGGTAAATGCGGCGGTGACATGAAAAAAGCCGCAGAAGGGAAAGCTAAAGAAGGTAAGTGTGGTGAAGGTAAATGTGGTGGTGCTAAGTAATTTTTTTACTAGCATATAAACTTTACATCCATAACATTTTTTACCCCATTGAATGTTTAATGTGAATGTAAAGTACGTCATGATAAGGCCTGTTATGCAGGCCTTTTTAATTGATAAAAAGTAACAAACGGAGTGTTGTAATGACAGAGCAAGCTAAAGTTGGACTGGGTTTACGCCGAGAGATGCTTGATGAGTTTTGTCAGCAGGTACCAGATGAGATTAACTTCTTTGAAGTGGCACCAGAAAACTGGATGACTTTAGGTGGGAAATTTGGCAAACAGTTTAGACAGTTAACCGAACGGCATGAGTTTTTTTGTCATGGTTTATCACTCTCAATTGGTAGTCCTGAAAAGCTTGATACCGAGTTTGTTAAAAACATCAAAGCCTTTCTCGATTTACACCAGATCAATATTTATTCAGAACACCTAAGTTATTGCTCTGGTAACGGTCATATGTATGATTTGATGCCTATTCCATTCACGGAAGAGGCGGTCAGTTACGTGGCTAAGCGTATTAAACAAGTTGAAGATATTCTTGAGAGGCCATTCATACTTGAAAACGTGTCTTTTTACGCCGCTCCAGGTGCGCAAATGAATGAACAGCAGTTTGTTAATGCTGTTTTAACGGAAGCTGACTGTAAATTGCTTTTAGATGTTAATAACATTTACGTCAATTCAATTAACCACCAATATAATGCTGCTGAGTTTTTGACATCAATGCCAACTGAGCGCATCGAGTACATGCATATAGCAGGGCATTACGAAGAAACTTCCGAGCTAATGGTGGATACTCACGGCGCGGATGTGATTGATCCAGTTTGGGCATTATTGCAACAAAGCTATCAGCAACACGGTGTGTTTCCAACCTTGTTAGAACGAGATTTTAATATCCCTAAAACGCCAGAGCTATTGCTGGAAATTAATCAAATTCATCAATATCAGCAGCAAACGTTAGCCTCGTCAAAAGCAAGGAGTGCTTAATGAATTTTATTGACACTCAGCAATCATTTATGGACTACATTCGAGATCCTAGTCGGCCGTTACCTTATGGTATGACTTTAGAGCGAATGACGGTATATCGAGAACTATTTTTTAATAATATAAATGGTTTTGTATCGGGTGCTTTTCCAGTATTAAAGTCTCTATATACAGATGAAGCCTGGCTCAAGCTTATTCAACAGTTTTTTGTCAGCTTTGACTGTAAAACCCCAATTTTTATAGAAATTTCTCAAGAGTTTATCGCGTTTTTACAAACTCAATATCAAACTGTGGATTATGACCCACCATTTATGATTGAACTGGCGCATTACGAATGGCTTGAGTTATATATCGCTACTGTTTTTGATAATGAAAAAGAACAATCAATAACCACCAAAATGCTCACCGAGATGCCATTATCACTGTCAGTAAAAGCCACTGTCACTCAGTATCATTATGATGTGCAACATATTAGTGTTAATTATCAGCCAACAGAACCAAGCGAGCAGCCTTATAGCTTTTGTGTCTATCGTGACGAGGCTGATGAAGTTATATTTTTACAGTTGAACCCGCTAACAGCGCAAGTATTAGGGTTTATCAGCCAATCACAAGCTTGTTATCTGAATGATATTATCGTTTGGCTGCAAACATCTTATCCTCAAATGAGTACTGAAACCTTGTCAAACGGCTGCTTACAGATGCTCCAACAACTGGCTGAAAAGGGCATTATCTGCACTTTAGCTGATGCACAACAGAACAACTCAAAACACACAGTTATTTAAGGGTTTTTATTGACCATCTTTTTACTTACAATAGCGCGAATTTTGTGATCTAGTTCACGCTGCCAGAAGGTGGTTAACATTACTCTTAGGAATCAAATAACATGAGTCAGCCGTTTAAAGACCCATTTAACATTTTGTATTTTATTGGTTTTATCCTTGTTTTGCTATTACCAACATTACCAGCTTCTATTTCAGCGTTGAGACTTGCAGGCTTAATTTAACTGTTAATCTCAGTTATTATACTGGGCTATTTTTAATAGCATCGGTTATCCAAAAACCATTCTATTGAATGGTTTTTTTGATTTTGCATGGAGTGATATGTCGTTAAAGCGCGGCTTTTTTGTAATTGTAGGTTTAACCAGCGTAACATTAGGTACCATTGGTATTGTGGTGCCGCTGTTGCCAACAGTGCCTTTTATATTACTGGCAGCGTATTGTTTCGCACGATCCAGTGACAGGTTACATCATTGGTTGATGACCCATCCATGGTTTTCTCAAGGTTTAAACGATTGGCAAAACAAACGGTCGATCAATAAGAAGTTAAAGCGTAAAGCGATGATAATGACCACGCTGAGCTTTGTAATCAGTATCGCAATAGTGCCATTATTTTGGGTACAGATAATGTTAGTTTGTATGTTATGTGTACTACTGATTTTTATGTGGCAGATCCCAGAGTTAGACTAAAAGTTGCTAGTATTTTGCTCGTTAGTTGCAACTCACTTAAAACATGCTTACTATCAGCCAAATCGAGTGATATGCCAGATACTATTTTTGCAATTTCAGTTTAATGAGTATTGCCAATCTGGCTATTAATCCATTCCTTTTTAAATAGACTACACAATATGACTATGAATCCAGCAAGTTTAGCGTTAATCAAAGATAGCATTAAAGCCATTCCTGATTATCCCATTCCAGGCATTATGTTCCGCGATGTGACCAGCTTATTAGAAGATGCTGAAGCTTATAAAGCTACTATCGCTTTATTCGTTGAACATTATAAGTCGCTTGGATTCACAAAAGTTGTAGGAACTGAAGCCCGAGGTTTTCTATTCGGTGCGCCATTAGCACTTGAATTAGGTATTGGTTTTGTACCAGTACGTAAGCCAGGCAAGTTACCTAGAAAAACAATTGCGCAAACTTACGATCTTGAATACGGCAAAGACACCTTAGAAATTCACGTTGATGCCATAAAACCAGGTGACAAAGTATTAGTGGTTGATGACTTACTAGCAACTGGCGGAACAATTGAAGCGACAGTTAAGTTAATTCGTGAACTTGGCGGCGATGTTGCTCATGCGGCATTTGTTATTTCATTGCCTGATATTGGCGGCGAGAAACGTATTGAAGCCTTAGGGATCGACATTTTGACCTTGTGTGAGTTTGAAGGCGAGTAATTTGATATCCTAGATAAGGCAAATAAGGGCAGTGCTAAAATGGCGACCATTTAGCGCTGCTTTTTTATGCCTGTTATATAGCTCTGCTACCTATTTAAACCACTATTGGTAACGTTTGCATTGGTATGTAAAGGTTTATAGTACTTAATGGGAATATAGCGATAAACTTAGTCTAAATCTTCGCCAAACCCGCCCGACAAATGGCGTATCTATTGTGTATGCATAGCGCGTCAATCTGTTGCATGTTATTGTTAATTTTTATTTTCGGATACTGACTTTAGATACCGTTTTTAGATACCATATCTTACATACCGTATTTATTACAGTGACTATAATTTATCCCGTTTTATATAAAGCTTGGGGAATTCCATGTCTTATCAGGTGTTAGCCCGTAAGTGGCGCCCTGCAAAATTTGAAGAAATGGTAGGGCAGTCACATGTCTTATTGGCTCTTACAAATGCATTAACTCAGCAGCGCTTACATCATGCATATTTATTTACTGGCACTCGAGGTGTCGGTAAAACCAGTTTAGCTCGGCTATTTGCCAAGGGACTTAACTGTGAGCAAGGCGTAACCTCTACGCCCTGTGGAGTGTGCTCGAGTTGTGTTGAAATTGCCCAAGGTCGATTTGTTGACTTAATCGAAGTCGATGCCGCGTCGCGTACCAAAGTGGATGACACCCGTGAGTTACTCGACAATGTCCAGTACAAGCCTTCACGCGGTCGCTTTAAAGTGTACCTTATCGATGAAGTTCACATGCTATCGCGCAGTAGTTTTAATGCCTTGCTTAAAACACTTGAAGAGCCACCTGAGCATGTGAAGTTCTTATTGGCGACGACAGATCCACAAAAATTGCCAGTAACAGTGTTGTCTCGCTGTTTACAATTTAATTTAAAAAGCCTTTCCCAAGATGAAATATCTAAACAATTAGACTTCATCTTGACTCAAGAGCAACTTGAATACGAACCCCAAGCTCTTTCTTTATTGGCAAAGGCTGCTAACGGCAGTATGCGTGATGCGTTAAGTTTAACGGATCAAGCCATTGCATTTGGTAGTGGTCAAGTCATGCATCAGCAAGTGCAGACTATGTTAGGCAGTATTGACGCCCAACAAGTTATCGCACTTTTAAAAGCCCTGTGTGATGCAGACGTTGCTAATTTAATGGTAACAATTCAGCAAGTATTGAGCTTTGGCGCTGATGCCGATGAAGTGCTGCGAAGTTTACTCGAGTTACTCCACCAAATTACCTTAGGCCAGTTTGCTCCAGCTGCCGCGCAGCAATCACTTTACAGCGAGCAAATTCTAGCTTTCGCTGAGCAACTAACTCCTGAGCAAGTACAGCTTTATTACCAGTTGTTACTCACTGGTCGTAAAGAGCTGGCATTTGCCCCTGATCCTAAATCAGGGTTAGAAATGGCATTACTAAGAGCTATTGCCTTTGTGCCTGAAAAAGCTGTAAAACGTTGGCATACCGATGATGCTGCGCAAGTGTCATTACCTGCTGCGCCAAGTGCAGAAGCTATTGCTGAAGCTGTTTCAACGTCAGAGCTAAAACCAGAAGCTCAAGAAGTTAAACATACTGAATTAGAGCCAGAATCTAACCTAGAACCTAAACTAGAGGCTCAATCAGACGAAGCGCTTGCTGCTGAACAAGCAATACTATTAAGCCAAGCAAGTAGCTTAGGTTTTAATGCTAATTCAGAACCAGAGCAGGAAACAGAGCTTGCAACTAAACAAAAAGCTGTATCAGTCACAGAGCAAAAATTAACGCAGTCAAACACTGAAACAGCACCTGCTGAAGCGCAAGTTCAAGTAAACACCCCTACAGCTGACGATGGTAAGCCGCAATCTACTGCGCAGTCTTTAACAGAGCCTGAAATTAAACCTGAACATAAAACAGGACCTTTAAATCAGCCTCAAGCGCAGTCAAATGACAGTGATGGCATGCCAATGGATGCTTATGAGCAATTTGCCCAAGCAAGTGAAGAAGGCTCAATGGATGATTATCAACACGATGATATGAATTCATTTTCAGCCTCTTCGTTTGATGATAGCCAGTTGATGGTAAGTCATTCAACTAATAACGCGCCGCAAACTCAAGTCAATGAGACTAAAGCTGCGCCAGAGCCAACTGCAGAAGAAGCGGCGGACTTAGATGCGCTGCTTGATGCTGTACTGGCGACCAATGATTCATTAAAAGCTGATTTAACAACACTTGCCACAGAAGGTGAACAAGTAAAAAAGCAACAGGCGGCAGCGAATCCTAGTATTAAGGTACCCGCACCACGCAGTAAAATTGCCGCAGAAGGAAATGCACAAACTGAATCAAACCAGCAATCAAACTCGCATTCAGAAGATCATTCATCTAACGCGACTTCTGCCGAAACAGATGAAGTTAAAAATGGGAATGATAGAGCGCCTTGGAATAAGCCTGAAGGTGCTGTCGAGCCACCAATGGCTCAAGCTCAGATAACTAAAGAGCAATTATTAACTAAAGCTGAATCAACTGAGCAAGTCGATACAGCTTCAGTTAAGACAGAGACTGTATCATCTTCATTATCGAATGATGCCACAAATAACATAGTGGATAGTAACGAAGTTAATGCTAGTGAACAGAGTGATGCCTTAGCTCCATCACAAACAACTCCATCACAAACACCTCTGTCGCAAGTGGCGCCATCAACAGCAATTGCTGTCAGTGGTGAACATGAAATATCAGGTGATGAGCTAGACTTACATTGGTACAAGGTGATGGCATCATTGAGCATTGGTGGCCGAGTACGGCAGTTGGCAGTCAATTCTGTTTGCCAGCGATTGGAAAACCCAATCCCATTATTATTAAAGCCGGATCAAAAACATTTGGCTGCTGATGTGGCGATTGAGCAACTTCAAATCGCATTATCTGAGCATTTAGGCGAACCAACAACAGTATCAATTACAGTTGGTTTAGACAGAAAACATGAAACACCGCTAGAATTAAGAAAAAGATTCCATCGTGAGTTATTAGCTAATGCAAATTACGCTTTAATTAATGATGACAAAGTACAATGGATGTTCACACGATTAGCTGCACAGTTAAATCCTGATACCTTGGTGTATCCAGCAGAGAAGTTACAAGCCATTGGCCAACAAATTCCTGCTTTAGTCGCACAATAATTGCGCGAAAGCGCTAGCGGCTTCAAAAGTTTGATAGCAATAAACTGAGATTTATTGCCAATTTATTTTTTTTCAGTAAGATTAGCCCCACTTTGGCTGCTTGCTAATAACCTAATTAAGAGAAAAGACTATGTTTGGAAAAGGCGGTATGGGCAACTTAATGAAACAAGCCCAACAAATGCAAGACAAAATGGCTAAAATGCAAGAAGAAATCGCTCAGTCAGAAATGACTGGTGAAGCGGGTGCAGGTTTAGTTAAAGTGACCATGACAGGTGCACACAACATCCGTAAAGTTGATATCGACCCAAGCTTAATGGAAGACGACAAAGAGATGTTGGAAGATCTTATCGCTGCAGCATTCAACGACGCAGCACGTCGCATCGAAGAAAATCAAAAAGCTAAAATGGCAGAAGTGACTGGCGGTATGCAATTACCTCCTGGAATGAAAATGCCATTCTAAGACTACAAGTATCTAGCTAAGCAATATGCAGAGTTAGAAGCTAGTTAAGTTTAAATGAAAGCCCAAGTCATCGACTTGGGCTTTTTTGTGGGCGACGATTGACTTAATATTTCGTTTTGTTATGCCATTTGTTGATGAAATTTCCCTTTGGTATATGGTTAACTCATGCAAGGAAAATAGCTGCTAATTCTGCGAGTAATTATGAAAAATTTAAATGACATTGTTGCAGTTTACCAAAATGAGCTTCGTAAGGGAGACATAATCGTTGCATATAACCAGTTAGTTAAACTTATGATGAATACCAGAACGGAGCTTGTAAAAGAGCTAGGGCATCAATTTTCGTTTGCAACAATCCTTCATGGTTATATGGATTACACGTATTTCTATTACACCAATGATTTTTTAAAGAGTAAAAAGCTTAAGCTAGGTCTTGTACTTAATCACTTAGAGATGAGGTTCGAGGTTTGGTTGTTGGGTAATACCATCCCAATCCAAAAAGAATATTGGAACTTGCTAAAATCTACCAAGTGGAACAAATATAAAACTGAAATGCCTCAATATTCAATAATTGAGGCTGTAATAATCGCTAAACCTGATTTTAATAATTTAGCGTTACTGTCTCACCATATTCATCAGAATATGATACGAGTATCTGATGAAATCATAGAGTTACTTGAAAATACTTAATATGAAATCAATAACAAAGTGAACAGTATTGAGCTCATACAGCATTATCATTGAACTAAGGTTATTAGCTAAGGAAGGCTTATGGTTATCTTAACGGTATTTAATGTAATTAAGTGTTTATCGATTTTATCTCTTTTGGCAATGACTTGGCGTTTTTGGGGAAGTGGGGTTACTGCAACTATTCTAATGATGCTCCCATATGCGGTGGTTTATTTATTATCGAATAAAAATACTTATTCCACTTCGTTAAAAACGACTTGCAGAGCTTTAGCTGGCTTTTTTGTTTCAATACTGGCGATAGGTTTATTGTTTGGGATTGACCCAGATCCTCAAGCTGGAATAGGTGTTATGTTTGGTGTCAGTCTCCAATATGGGGTTATCTTTATCTCTGAAGCTATTATTGGCATGGCTGCTATGTATGAAAAAAACAAATAAAAAAGCAGGCATTGAGAGTATGATAAGTAACGCTATAAATCATGCTTCTTCTCTATAGTTTAACGAGGTAACAGTGATAATGTCGGTTAAAAAACATTTTCAATTGTTAGTCTATAGCTTTATTACTTGGCTGAGTTTTTACTTAATTGGCTTACCTGATTACTATCAACAATGGTATTTAGAAGCTAAACTAATTATCGTGCCTTTGGTGACACTGGCTTACTTTCCTGTTACTCGCTATACCCTTAATAAAATGTGGGACGACAACAAGCATTTTGTAAACTCGTGCTGGCTCGCTTTTTATCTCACCCTTCCATTGTTCATTTATGATTATTTATTGCTAGCGCTATATAAAGATCTCGGTATTCAGTTTGTTTACCCATACTGGTATTTAACATTCTTTTACTTCTCTTTTTGGATCCAGTTTCCATACATAGGTTGGAAAATGGAACATAGCTGATGTTTGTCTTTTGTTAGATAAAAGTAGTTTTTGAAACTCCCTTAGCTTGATGTTCAAGAAGTTATTTTGTACTAAAGTTAATTTATGCATCAGTTAATAAATGCATCCGCAAAAATATACTTTGTTAGTTATGGCTTTGTATTACTAACCATCATTGTAAAAGGAGTTTAAATGACTGAGGTTGAACAATTCCTGTCGAATATTGACAAGGAAACAAGAAAATCAGACGCTCACAATTTACTGACTATCTTGGAAGAAGTATCAGGATACAAACCGTATTTAACTGGCAGTATTATTGGTTTTGGCCAATATCATTATCGATATGAAAGTGGCCGAGAAGGAGACTCACCAGTCATTGGTTTTTCGCCCAGAAAACAAAACTTAGTGGTCTATATTATGCCAGGTTTTAATGAGTTTGAGAGCTTACTTAAAAACCTTGGCAAGTATAAGTTAGGTAAATCGTGTCTATATATTAATAAGTTATCTGATTTAAACTTAGATGTGTTTAAAGACATCGCTCGCTTGTCAGTACAATACATGCAGCAAAAGTATCAATGTTGAGCAAAAGGGCAGAAAAGAAGGGTAGAACGGAAAGGTAGAACTGGAAGTGCAGAAAGAAGGCTAGAAAATGAGGATAGAAAGCTTAACAAGCCAGAGATGGCTTTTATATTCTCACAATGGCTGCAGGTACAAAAAAATACGTAGAAAGAATCAACAAAAAGTATCTACAAAAAATAACTACAAAAAGTAACTACAAAAAGTAACTACATTTCATTGTATATCTTCAGTAGATGGCGAGAGAATTAAGTTGAAATATCATCTCTTATGAAAACCTTTGTTTATACGCTGTTAGCATTACTCGCGTTTGCGGGAAACTCCATTTTATGTCGAGTCGCACTGGGAAACGATCTTATCGATCCTGCAAGCTTTACAGCAATTCGGTTATTGTCAGGAGTAGTGGTGTTAGTTGTTATTTTGCAATTGGCAAATTGGCGACAAGTCAATTCGACTGACGAGGAAAAGTTACGAAGCAGTCGCCATTCAACTGCAGGTTTTAAATCATACCATCCTCAAGCTATCTCTAAAGGTAGTTGGAAAGCCGCCTTGATGCTATTTATTTATGCAATTACCTTCTCATACGCTTATACCTCCCTAGATACAGGAACTGGTGCGCTAATTTTATTTGGTACAGTCCAAATGACTATGATTGTTGTCGATGCTATGTCAGGTCAAAAACTGCATTTTGCTGAGTGGTTTGGTGTCATGATTGCCTTTGCAGGTTTTGTTTACTTAGTCATGCCAGGCGCGAGTGCACCTTCAATATCTGGTTTTGTATTGATGGCGGCATCTGGTGTTGCTTGGGGCTTATATACCCTTGAAGGTAAGCGGTCTCGCGAACCTATTAGCGATACCAGTTTTAACTTTATCCGCACTTTGCCACTGGTGTTCATTTTATCGATGGCAACTATCTCGTTTTCGACAATAACACCTACAGGAGTTTTATTAGCGATAATCTCTGGCGGCCTCGCATCGGCTGTGGGTTATGTCATTTGGTATACAGCATTAGCTGGATTATCTGGAATTCAAGCTGGTGTGGTGCAATTACTGGTACCAGTTATAGCGGCCGTTGGCGGGGTGATATTTGCTGATGAAGTGTTTACTTTAAGGTTAGCTATATCATCATTGGTGATTTTGAGCGGGATTATGACTGTGCTTTTAGGTAAATACTATTTCAATAAGCGTTAGTTTTTAAACATTAGTAAGTGAGCATACCCGAACCATTTAGGTTAAAAAGGGTTATTACGACAGGTTTAGACGCATTTTGTTTTGCCTATCGATAAGTGACTAGAATGTTAATTGTCGATGAGAGTGAAAGTGTGAACATGGTATGTTGTTGATTAATAATGGCAGTATTTGATTTTTTGTTGGTTTTTTATTACAAAAAGATACTGAGCTATTGTATGATGAAAATACTTCAATCGTTCTGTGTTTGAAAGTAGAACAATAATAAATATCACACAGTGTGCGTTGTCTTGAGCAGATTTTAAGTAAATTTAGGCTTGTTGATTAAGGCCACGCCCTCTGTGTTTGATAAAAAACTTAAATCCCAGGGTATGTATTTATGAAATCTAGACAATCGGTGGCACGTAAAGTGCTCTTTTCCGTTTCTGGCATCATTGCAGTTATCGCCATTATCGTTGCTTATGCTGTAACCACTTATCGCGCTGAAAGTGTTGAACAATCGGTTATTCAAGAGATCAGGCGTGCGACTCAAGAAACATCGAATGGTATTCATGAGTTCTTTAGAGAACGTAGCCGAGTGGTTACTTCGCTTAAAGGCAACTCTTTCGTTAATGGCTGGTTCAGCCAATACACCCAGCGTGGCTCAGACATTGATAGTGATCCTCAATATCAAAACTTGGTTAAACTATTCAAACACGAGTCTGCTTATGACCCGATGATAAAGTCTGTATTTTATGCACCTGCTGCCACACAAGAGTATTTTGACATCAATGGTCGCTACAACGACTCAGCCTATTTCACAGGTAAGCGACCTTGGTGGGGAGAAGCGCTAAAGAAAGATCGACTTTTTATCACGAACCCAGAAATTGATGCTAATGACGGTTCTATTGTTACATCTATAAAAACAACGGTTTATGGTTATTCTGGCCAACTACTTGGTGTGATGGGCATCGATATCTTAGCGTCTGAAATTAAAAGTGGCCTGATTGATACCATGACGTTTGAAAACGAAGGCTTTGGTTTTTTGTTTACCCGCGAAGGGCAAATTATCTCTTTTCCTGATAATCAGAACCGAATAGATATGAGCCAGCTGCCGAAATTGGATCGCGTTGATAGCATTTTCAATGACGCAAATGGATTTGGCCAATTACTTAGTGACAGCCAAGATACAAAAGAGCTGATCAGTGAAGTGACCTTTAAGGGGGAAACCTACCTTGCTTATGTCACCTCAGTGAATGATGATGTTCAAGCGCTCGACTGGCGAGTTGGCTTCATGGTGCCAATGCATGTTATCGATGACCCTGTGTTTGACACCATAGTGTCATCAATCATTATGGTTTTATTGGTGATGCTAATTACCTCTGCAGTAATCTTTTTTACTATTCAAAAACTCCTGACTACACCACTTAACCGTATCGTTGCCGCAATGGATGATATTGCTTCTGGTGAAGGTGACTTAACAAAACGAATTGATATTAATAGTAATGATGAGCTTGGCCAGTTAAGCGACTCATTCAATGCCTTTGTACAAAATATTCAAGCCATTATTGGCCAATGTAATAATACGACAGAGCAGGTTATGAGGGAGTCTGACAATGTGAGCATCTTGGTCAACGACTTTACAACGACTGTGAATACTCAAAAAGGTTATATCGAACAAATCGCTACCGCAGCCACACAAATGACGCAAACGATTCACGGTATCTCTGATAATGCACAAACATCGCTAGATTACGCTACACGAGCGACAGAAGAGTCGTCACAAGGGAGCCAGCTTGCTGATAACGCAAACACCTTGATGGAAGATCTTACTGAAGAAGTTGGCAATGCGACTGAGGTTGTGAGTGATTTACATAAAAACTCTGAGTCTATTTCTGAAGTGTTAGAAGTGATCAAAAACATTGCTGAGCAAACCAATTTACTGGCACTTAATGCGGCGATTGAAGCGGCAAGGGCGGGTGAGCAAGGACGTGGCTTTGCCGTTGTTGCTGACGAAGTCAGGACCTTAGCGAGTCGAACTCAAGATTCAACCGGCGATATTGAGAAGATTATTGCCAAACTACAAGAGTCTGCTTCAAGCGCGGTATTAGCGATGAATCAAGGTAAACGCAAAACAGATCAAGGCGTAGAACTTATTAGTAAAGTCAGCGATAAACTTGCGCAAATTAATCAAGCTATAGCACTGATTAAAGAGCAGTCGAATGAAACCGCATCGACCATCAAAGAGCAAGCTTCTGCATCAGATGAAATTACTAAGCAAACCGTTTCTGTAAACCAGTTAGCTGAAACTGCTGTGTCACAAACGGAAGAAATGGCCACTAAAAGTAAAGCCCAAAAGGACATTACTCAAGAGCTGACTCAGACGATTTCACAATTCAAAGTGGCATAGTTCATGTCATATTTAATGAATAGCACCTGAGTTAGTAAACGGCTTATCATTTTCCAATAAAAAAGGAAGCTTAATCGCTTCCTTTTTTATTGCTGTCAGTTAAGTAACCCTATAACAAATCTAGCGGTTAGCGAGGTTCCAAAAAAACAAACTATCCCCCAAAACAATGAAAAGTCGACAGTTGCTAAGTGCCTAGCATTGGTCTGTACCTTTATATCGAATACAACTTAAGTACTTAATACTTTACTTCAGGTTAAAAATATTTGACATGAAAAAAAAGTAAGCTTAAATTAATCATAAGTTAAAAATATTTAACATGAAGTGGGGTTTGGTTAACATGAATATTAAACATAAATTATTTCAGTGGCTGCAAGAAACCAGTTTTAGGGAAGTTACGTTATCGGTGGATTTATTGGTGACGGCATATATTTTTTATATTTATATTAATCGTATGTATTATGCGAGCGCTGAAGAACTTGCATCAACTGTATGGATTTCTGGTGTTTTATTAGAAGTCATTATCTACTCAGTCGTATTAATGGTTATCAGTTATATCCTGCTTGCATTTGTTAGTGACGATGAACTGAATCAGCCCATGGATGTGCGTGAGAAACAGATTAACCTTGTTGGTTATAAATATTCTGCAATGATTTTGCAGGTAGGTGTGGTGTTGGCGATTGTGCAATACAGTTTGGATCAACAATCAGAAGCCTTATTTTTTGAGCCTATCCCACATTTACCTTTGCACATTTTGTTAGTGGCATTTCTTGTTGCTGAAGTCGCTCATTATGGCGTGCAGTTGTACAAAGGTCGCACGGGAGAGATTTATGGGTAAAAATGATCAAGGTGGTGTTGGGATCACTAACTCAATTCGTACCTTACGTTTTTTACATGACGAAATGACCCAAAAGCAACTTGCTGAGCTTATCGGTGTCACTAGACAAACGGTAATGGCTATCGAATCAAATAAGTATTCGCCGACATTAGAAGTCGCGTTCAAGATTGCTGAGGTATTTAATTTACCTCTTGAAGAGGTGTTTCGCTATCGATCTGCAAACGATAACCTACAAACAGACTAGCTGTTTGTAGGTTTTTATTAGGATGATGAGTTGCTGCTATCTACTATCACTTCTTGAAAGTAATAAACGATAGTAGTGAATGATAGTACTGGCAGCTTGAGATGAGCTGCGGTGAGGTTAATGGTTCAGCATGAATGATTCACAGGGTTGTAAAGCCTAACCGCGCTTTCAGCTCAGATACTCTTTGCAATCTTTATCGCTTACGATAATAATCACCCATTCATTTAGCTGATAAATGTAGAGTCAGCCAATCCCATTTTTATGAAGTGCAATAGCACTGTTAAGGCCAGTATTAGGTTATGAAATTTAGTCCGCTAGTTGATGAATTAATTGAGTCGTTACGTTGTTTACCGGGTGTTGGACCTAAGTCTGCCCAGCGTATGGCGTTTCAGTTATTAGAGCGTAACCGTAAAGCGGGTCAAAAGCTGGCGAATGCATTAGAGCGATCAATGAGTGAAGTTGGTCATTGCCAAGCATGTCGAACTTTTACTGAACAAGAGCTATGCCCAATCTGTAGTAGCCCAAAGCGTGGTAATGCAGGTGTTATTTGTGTTGTTGAAACGCCAGCAGACGTATTAGCTATTGAAGCTGGTGGTCACTTTATGGGGCGCTACTTTGTGTTATTAGGGCATTTATCCCCCCTTGATGGTGTCGGGCCTGAAGAGTTAGGTCTTGCGTTACTTGAAAAGCATTTGTCGTCAGAAGATGTCACCGAGCTTATTTTAGCGACAAACCCAACGGTTGAAGGTGATGCAACAGCGCACTTTATCGCCGATATCGCTCGTCGTCATAATGTGGTTATCAGCCGTATTGCTCACGGCGTGCCAGTGGGTGGCGAGCTTGAATATGTCGATAGCACTACTTTGGCATTATCATTTAACGGTCGGATCCCGCTATAGACATTATATTAAACGTCATAACTTTTGACGTGAAGTAGATAAAAAAGGGCTAATTTAGCCCTTTTTGCGTTTTTTTTAGCCATCAGAAAAAAATCCCCTTGAAAACGTAATTTCACGCCCCATTTCCTAGGTAACAAAGAATTTTAGTTTTATTGAGCATACCGAAATGGTTTCAATAAAATTGCTGTATTAACGTTAAACCAAGGGAAATTTTCATGTCTCAACAAGAAACACATGGCTTTCAAACCGAAGTAAAACAACTTCTTCATCTGATGATCCATTCTTTATATTCAAATAAAGAAATTTTCTTACGTGAACTAGTTTCAAATGCGGCCGATGCTGCAGACAAGTTGCGTTACCTTGCCTTAACTGACAACACCTTATTTGAAGATGATACAGAACTTCGCGTTCGTATTAGCACCGATAAAGAAAAAGGCACCGTTACGATTGAAGATAACGGTATCGGTATGACACGTGATGGTGTGATTGAACATTTAGGTACTATTGCTAAATCAGGTACTGCTGATTTCTTCAAAAACTTATCTGGTGAAGAGTCAAAAGACTCGCAACTTATTGGTCAGTTCGGTGTCGGTTTCTACTCTGCATTTATCGTTGCCGACAAAGTTACTGTTCGTACTCGTGCTGCAGGTGCTGATGTTAACCAAGGTGTGGTGTGGGAATCAGAAGGTGAAGGCGACTTTACTGTTGATACCATCACTAAAAACAGCCGTGGTACTGAAATCACGCTGCATTTACGTGACGAAGAAAAAGAATACGCAGACGATACACGTTTACGTTCAATCATTACTAAGTACTCTGATCATATCTCAGTACCAGTAGAAATGTTTGAAGAAGGTACGCCAGCGGTTGAAGCGACTGAAGAGGGCGGTAAAGCTATTCCTGCTACTGAAGGTCAGTGGAAACCAATGAACAAAGCTACTGCGCTTTGGACTCGTAGCAAATCTGATATCTCTGATGAAGAGTATCAAGAATTCTATAAGCACATTTCGCACGATTATGGCGATGCTGCGAGTTGGTCTCATAACCGTGTTGAAGGTAAGCAAGAGTACACTAGCTTACTGTACATTCCGAGCAAAGCGCCGTGGGATATGTTTAACCGTGATGCTAAAAATGGCCTTAAATTATTTGTTCAACGTGTATTCATCATGGATGACGCTGAGCAGTTCATGCCGACTTACCTGCGTTTCGTTAAAGGTCTAATCGATTCAAATGATTTACCGTTAAACGTGTCGCGTGAAATCTTACAAGATAACAGTGTGACAAAAGCACTACGTGGTGGTGTGACTAAGCGCGTACTGGGTATGCTTGAAAAAATGGCTAAAAATGATGCTGAAAAGTATCAGGCATTTTGGGCTGAATTTGGCCAAGTATTAAAAGAAGGTCCAGCTGAAGATTTCGCAAACCGTGAACGTATCTCAGGCCTATTACGCTTTGCTTCGACTCACAATGATACCCCGGCGACTGATGTATCTTTAGATGATTACATCAGCCGTATGAAAGAAGGCCAAGATAAGATTTATTATATTGTTGCCGACAGCCATGAAGCCGCAGCAAACAGCCCACATCTTGAATTGCTGCGTAAAAAAGACATTGAAGTACTCTTAATGTCAGAGCGTATCGATGAGTGGTTAATTAACCATTTAACTGAATTTAAAGACAAGAAACTGCATTCAGTGACTCGTGGTGATTTAGAGTTAGGTGAGTTAGAAGATGCGGCTGAAAAAGAAGCACAAGAAAAATTGGCTGGTGAAGCTGAAGGTTTAGTTGAGCGCATGAAGACTGCTTTAGGCGCTAAAGTAGCTGACGTTAAAGTGACTTCACGCTTAACTGATACCCCTGCTTGTGTGGTTGCTGGTGAAGGTGAAATGTCATCGCAAATGATTAAGCTAATGCAGTCAGCAGGTCAGCCTGTACCTGAGTCTAAGCCAACGTTTGAAATTAACCCGCATCATCCACTGGTTGAGCGTTTAAACAACGAACAAGATGAGCAGTTATTTGCTAACTGGGCAGATTTATTACTGCAACAAGCACAGCTTTCAGAAAAAGGTAGCTTAGCGGATCCTTCTGCGTTTATTAAGCTAACCAATGAAATGCTAGTAGCAAGCTTGAAGTAAGCACAGTTCATCCTGTTACTTAGTAAGTTATAACCAAAAAGCGGACCCAGTGTCCGCTTTTTATTAGCAATCATTTTTAGCCAGTGTGATACTGAGTTAATGGGATAGCTAACAAGGATCCGAGATGGAACATATAATTAATTTAACCAAAGATAACATCCAGCAAGTGGTTGATGCCTCGATGGATAACTTTGTTGTTATGTCTTTTTGGGCGCAGCAACAGCCTGAAAGTGTGCAAATGCTGCAAGTGATGGAGCAAATTGCCAACGAGCAAGCAGGTCGCTTTATTTTGGCTAAAGTGAATTGTGAAGCAGAGTTAGAAATTGCGAATTACTTCCAAATTCAAAGCTTGCCGACTCATTTGGTGCTCAGTAAAGGCCAGCCTGTTGATGGTTTTGCTGGCACGCAAAGTGCTGCGCAAGTCAACGAGCTACTGAATAAGCATTTACCTGCTATGTGGGTGCAAGATTTAAATGCGGCTAAAGCAATACTTGTTGAAGATAAACCAGCTAAAGAGAAGCTTGAAGAAGCATTGGCGCTATTAAAAAGTGCTTATGCTGAATCTGAGCAGAATGGCGCAGTGGCATTGGTCTTAGTTGATGTATATTTGCAGCTTGGCATTTTAGCTGACGCTAAAACCTTATTAGAGACGATAGGGCTTGCGGACCAAGATAGCTATTATCAAAACCTTAAAGCCAAGCTTGCGCTAGCTGAGGATGCGGCTGATACGCCTGAAATCCGCCAGTTACAACAGGCACTAGATCAACAACCTGATAATACAGACATTTCAATTGACCTTGCTAAAGCGTTAAATCAAGCAAATCGCGGCGAAGAAGCATTAGAAAGCTTATTTGTGATTTTGCAAAAAGATTTATCAGCGGCCGATGGCAAAGTTAAACAAGTGTTTATGGAAATACTGACTGCTTTAGGGCAAGGCAATACCTTTGCCAATCAGTATCGCCGCCGTTTATACAGCTTACTGTATTAAACAGAACCCTTATAAGTACGCCGAGGCGTATTAGATATTGGTCTAACTCTTTCGCTTTTTGCCTTCTAAAGACAGGCTAAATGTGCGAGAATCGCGGCCTAAAAATATGAAAGCAATAAAGAGGACTTTTGAGATGCGCATTATACTATTGGGTGCCCCTGGTGCCGGTAAAGGCACACAAGCTCAGTTTATTATGGAGCAATACGGTATCCCACAAATCTCAACTGGTGACATGCTTCGTGCTGCAATTAAAGCTGGCACAGCATTAGGCTTAGAAGCAAAATCAGTGATGGATGCAGGCCAGTTAGTATCAGATGACCTAATTATTGGTTTAGTTAAAGAGCGTATTGCACAAGATGATTGTGTAAAAGGCTTCTTATTAGACGGTTTTCCGCGCACTATTCCTCAAGCAGATGCGATGGTTGCTAACGGTATTGAAATCGATCACGTTGTCGAAATTGACGTACCAGACGAAGAAATTGTTAAGCGTATGAGTGGCCGTCGTGTTCACTCTGGTTCTGGTCGTGTTTATCACATCGTTTACAATCCACCTAAAGTGGAAGGTAAAGATGATGTGACGGGTGATGATTTATCAATCCGTCCTGACGATGAAGAAACAACAGTACGTAAACGCCTTGGTATTTACCACGAGCAAACTAAGCCGTTAGTAGAGTACTACGGTAAAGTAGCTGCTGAAGGTAACACTCAGTACACCAAGTTTGATGGAACACAAACTGTTGCCGCTGTTAGTGAGCAAGTTAAACAGTTACTAGGTTAATTACCTAAGTTATGTGTTAAGCAACAGTATCTGATTGCTGTTGTTCATAAAAAAGCCTGCATTGCAGGCTTTTTTATGGCATAAATAAAATCACCGTCACAAAAAGAAACAAAGATAGATATCTATCTTTGTGTTGATTGTTTTTGTGTTAAAATTAGCGTTTGTTAATAAGCAAAATGCCGTATTTATTCATTATCCCTTTTAGCACGGATGCCTACTCAGAGAGTTTAAGATGAAGTTTCCTGGTCAACGCAAATCTAAGCATTATTTTCCTGTCAATAACAGAGACCCATTACTGGCTCAGTTAACCCAACAAGAGCAGTCGGTGTCGACTTATATTTGTGGTATCGACCAAACCTTGGTAGATATTGAAGCTAAAGTAGAAGACGAGCTTTTAAGCCGTTATGGTCTTCCAAAAGGGAACTCAACCCTCATTGATGACCAACAAGCCCATGAACTTTACCATGAGCTAAAAAGCAATGAGATGATCAGCGATGAGTTTGCTGGCGGTACCATTGGTAATACAGTACACAATTATTCCATTTTGGCTGATGACCGTTCAGTGTTGTTCGGTGTGATGAGCCAAAATATCATGGTAGGCAGCTATGCTTATCGCTACCTTTGCAATACCTCATCAAAAGTTGATTTGAACTATCTGCAACCTGTTGATGGCCCTATTGGTCGTTGTTTCACGCTTATCTCTGAAGACGGTGAAAGAACCTTTGCCATTAGTAAAGGCTCTATGGATAAACTCACTCCTGAGTATATCGATCAAGAAGTTGTGCAAAAAAGTTCAGCTTTGGTGATCACTGCATATTTAATGCGTGCCAGTGAAGGCGACGGTATGACATCAGCAGCAATGAAAGCGATTGAATATGCAAAAGCTGCGGATGTACCAGTGGTACTAACCTTAGGTACTCGCTTCTTAATTCAAGAAGATCCTAAGTGGTGGCAAGATTTCATCCGTGAAAATGTGACTATTTTGGCGATGAATGAAGATGAAGGTGAGGCGTTAACTGGATTTAGCGATCCGTTACTGGCAAGTGATGCTGCGCTTGAGTGGGCAGATATGGTGCTTTGCACCGCTGGCCCACTAGGTTTATATACTGCAGGTTACGCTGAAGATACTGAAAAGCGTGCAACCAGCCATATACTTCTTCCTGGCGCTATTCCTGAATTTAACCGTTACGAGTTCTCTCGTCCAAAGTTAAAAGCAGATTGTGAAACACCAATTAAAGTGTTTGCACATATTTCTCCTTACATGGGCGGCCCTGAGTTAATCAGAAATACCAATGGTGCAGGAGATGGTGCATTAGCGGCGTTATTACATGATTTATCGGCCAATACTTTCCATAAAACAAACGTGCCGGGATCGAGCAAGCATCAGCGTGATGGTCTGTGTTACTCATCGTTCTCACAAGTATGTAAATACGCTAACCGCGTCGCATATGAAGTGCTAGCCCAACACAGTCCAAGACTTTCTCGCGGTTTACCAGAACGCGAAGACAGTTTAGAAGAGTCTTACTGGGAAAGATAAATCAATATTTGATGAAAAGGCGGCCATAGTGATATGGCCGCCTTTTTTGTTTTCTCGCTACAAGGTAAATTAGCGCAACTTGCACTTGTACCTGCGGTAAATTTCAGTAGGATGTTTGGGTAAATTGATTAACTACCTCATTGTAAGTAAATCAAGCCTATTTAAACTCGCGGTAAACTTGGGAGAGCATTGTGAAGGGACAAATCTTAAGAGAAATGAAAGTACTTAAGGCGATTGAACCAGCTTATGAAGTTGAACGTCGTGTGGCGTTTTTGAAGACTAAATTGGTTGAAGCTCATGCTCACTGCTTAGTGCTTGGTATAAGTGGTGGTGTTGACTCTTCCGTGACGGGTAGATTATGCCAGTTGGCAGTTGATAGTTTAAACGAATCAAATCCTGAACAAGCTTATCAATTTATTGCAGTGCGTTTACCTTATCAAGTACAAAAAGATGAAGATGAAGCGCAGTTAGCTTGCCAGTTTATTAAACCAAGCAAACAGATCACTGTGAATATTGCTGACGGAGTTGTTGGGGTTCACAATGCAACAGTAACAGGCTTAGAAGATGCCGGCATCACCGTTGCTGGAAATGATAACCTTGATTTTGTCAGAGGCAATGTCAAAGCGCGTATGCGTATGATTGCTCAATATCATATTGCTGGTTTAACGGGTGGCTTAGTGGTTGGTACTGATCATAGTGCTGAAAATATTACTGGTTTCTATACAAAATTTGGCGATGGCGCTTGTGATTTAGCCCCGTTATTTGGTTTAAATAAGCGTCAGGTACGTCAATTAGCTAGCTTTTTAGGTGCGCCAGAGGTGTTGGTGATTAAAGCGCCTACTGCCGATTTAGAAGACGACAAGCCACAGCTTGAAGACGAAGTGGCGCTTGGACTAAGCTACGATCAAATTGATGACTTTCTAGAAGGCAAATCAGTTGATGAAAGCGTTGAGGACAAGTTAATTGCGATTTACAAACGCACTCAACATAAGCGTCAGCCAATTCCAACTATTTATGATTAAACGAAAGACTTTATATATTGTCTTAGCTCGGAAATGAGCTGATTAGGAAACTGACGATAATCTAAGTATGGCGCAATAAGTATCTGCTTATGCGCCATTATTTTTTGTTTATCGCCCAGCACTGTGACGGTCTGATTATCATTTAAATGAGCCAACGGTTCAATACGAGACAAATCGTCAAATGCTTGCTGACCACAAATAATATGTATCTTAGCGTTTGAACAGAGTTTCTCAGACTTAATGTGCAGAATGGTTTTTAGCCCAGAACCGTTGACACTCAATACTTGGTTTCTGTGGTTGCGCCAGCTTTCAGGCTTGTCATCTGATACGGTGATTTTTGCCATTATCGTAAAAATTTTACGCCAATGATTGCCGTTCAATTCGATCACTTTTTCAATGTCAACATCGGCACCAATATCAACATTAACTTGGTGTTCTAGGTTTAAACATATCCCCGAATATAGAGCGCTATTAAAATTTGGCATTAGCGGGGCGTTAGGCAGGTAGAAGGCAATTTCTGGATTATCCACACCTATTTTTAAACCATACTTTTTATCGTCATACAGGTCAGATGTCATGTTAATATCTGTTAATTCAGTCATTTTTGTTAGATTATCATTATTGTAGGCTAGACTCTAATAGAGTATTCACCAGCGTAAATCAGAGCAGTTATCAATTTGATTCACATAGTTAGTTTACCCACTTCAAGGATAGATGAATGAAAGCGCTCGTAATTGGCTCAACTAAGCAACTACTATTCTTTGCTGTATACGGTCTCATTGGCAGTATTATTGTTTTTCTAGCCGCTGTGGTGTGGTTGCTTAATGCTCGCTCAGAACTTGATCTTTGGCATACCACCGAACTGAAACATGAATATCATCAACAATCTGGTTTAAAAACTTTTAATGAATATATTGCACTAGAAAATGACTTATTCAGCGAACTTGAAAGTAAGATTTATCAAACTTATCAGCCAAGTAAGTCTTCTTTAATTAATCGCTACGAAACAAGTAGTTTATCAGATCCTAGAATGTGGAAAACTAACTGGAACCGCACATTTGAGTGGTCTAATCCCTCGGCTGAATATGGTGTGTTGTTAATTCACGGCATGTCTGATTCACCTTACGCGATGTCTCATATAGCTAAACATTTTCGAGATTCGGCTTATGTGTTAGGACTAAGACTACCTGGCCACGGTACCATTCCTGCAGGTTTAACAGATATTACTTGGCCAGATCTTGCCAGTGCAGTAAATCTTGCCACTGAACATATGAAAAGTAAGCTTAATGGCAAGCCTTTATATGTGGTTGGTTTTTCAACTGGCGCTGCGCTGGCATTAAATCTAGAGCTGGAAAATAGCGTTAAAACTGTTTTATCTACTCACTCTAGTGAGCCATTAGCAATGAAGTCTGTATACTCAGGGATGGTCTTTATCTCACCTGCTATCGGGCTTCAGCCTATAGCTGCTGGAGCAAAGTGGCAAGCGTTGCTAGGAAATGTGCTAGGTTATGAAAAGTTATTTTGGAATAGTATTTCTGCGGAGTACGATCCATTTAAATACACTTCATTTGCCGTGAATGCAGGTGATGTTGTTTATCAGTTATCACAGCGAAATTATCAAATCACCTCGACTATGAATAATGAGCAATTAAAGTCATTACCGCCGATACTCACTTTTCAATCGTTAGCTGACGATACTGTGTCTTCTACTGCTGTAGTGGAGCATTTATATCAGTTTTTACCTTCGAGTAGGCATGAGTTAGTTATATTTGATATCAACCGTAACCCTAATAATCGTCAATTGATTGTGAATGACCCAATGGAGGAGATGGCACCTTTATGGCTAAATAACGCCATGGATTATAGATTAACCTTGATTGAAAATGACATTGAACGCGAGCACTATGTACAAGAAACTAAGGTTCAAAACACTATTACCGATAAAGGAAAGAGCCAAACCTCTGAACCATTAAAGCTTGAATGGCCGCGAGGAGTTTACTCACTTTCTCATGTGGCGTTACCATTTCCTGAGTCGGATCCCTTATATGGACCTCATTATCAAAAAGAAAATGCACATATTCAAATTGGCCAAGCAATATTTACAGGTGAACGGGGATTATTCGGTATCCCTGCATCTGAAATGTTAAGACAAAAGTGGAACCCTTTTTATCCTTATATGATTGAGCAAATTGAAGGTTTTATTGTGCCTTTTGCTCAGTAACCTGTTCGTTAATCACATTAATAATGACTTTGTTTCTGCCTTGTTCTTTGGCGGCATAAAGATTGTCATCAGCCACTTTTATCCAAACATCGATATCATTCGAAAAGCTTGCGTTAGCAGTAATTGCTCCAATGCTAGTAGTGACAGAAAACTGCTGTTCACTCGTAGGAGAGGTTATTACAACCTCTGATAGTTTTTGTTTGAATTTATTTAAGTGTTGTTCGATTTTGAGCGCATTTGATAGTGGCAGGATCAGTAAAAACTCTTCACCGCCGTATCGAGCCACAATATCAGTATCACGTTTAAATTCATTTTTTAGTAACCCTGATACCACACGTAAACATTCATCACCAGCTAAATGCCCATAAGTATCATTCACCTTTTTAAAGAAATCTAAATCTAAGATGACTATAGTAATGGCATGTTCTCCACGAAGGCAGAAGTCTAGTACGGCTTCAAATTTATCTTCGGCAAAGCGACGATTCTTAAGCCCTGTGAGCGGATCTTCTTCGACTAACGATAGTAACTTTTTATTGGCTTGTTCTAGTTCATCGGTGCGAATAGCTACCGTTTCTTCCAATTCGAGTTGGTGCTTTAACAAAGCCCGTTTACTGGCGGTTAAACTCTGGTATAAATTAAACACTTCTTTGGAAGAGTTTTCATCGATGACTTGGCTTTTAATTTCTTCATTGCTCATTTGCCCAAATTGATTAGCGACAATTTCTAATGGAGCTGTGAGTAACTGACACACTTTTCTCGATATAAAAGAAGTGAGAATAATTGAGATAATAAGCAGTATAAATGTGCCCAACATTTGGCTTTCAGCCGTTTTTAATAATGGGGAAAGTGGCTGAAGTACATATAGTTGCCAACCATTATTTAATTTCTTTTTGGTATAAACATATTCATGCGAGGTTGCTTCTAAATTATTAATTTTAATTACATCTAAAGTGATGTGATACTGACCTTTATCATTTGAGTACTTAAAATCTTCGTGTTCGGTTAATCCAAGCTCCGATGTAGCATAAATAACGTGATTATTATTATCGACTAAAACAAGCAACTCTTTATCGCCATAGTTATTTTTGCTATCAATACTGGAAAAAAAGCGTAAATCTAATGATCCTTCGATAATGCCTGCGGCTTTGGTTGCGTTGTTGCCATGGTAAAAAGGTGCACTAATGGCAATTATTGAATCGTTACCAAACCCTCGACCTTTAAATACAGGTGATACATATACCTGATGATTGTGAAATGATTCAATGAAATAGTCTCTATCTTTAATCGACATATCTTTGATGTCTCTATTTTCATCTAACATCATTACACCCGGACTTCCTGCAACTACTTTTGCTTCGTCATTAGCGATAAGCATGGTGATAAAGCTTGGGTAATTGTTGTGCAACTTACTCAACATGGGTTGCCATTCATTGCTGCTTGTATTCGCTAAACTGAGAAAATTTGCTGCGTACTCGACGACTCTTTTATGGTTTTCAATATATTGCTCGGTTGCAGAACTGAGGTGCACAGCTGTTTCAGTTAAGTTTCGATGTAAAAGTGTTTGCTGCTTTTCTAAGAATAAATAATTGAATGTTAGCGCCGAAATTAACAAGCATAATGTAAGCATTAATGTCATGAAATAGGTGACTTGGTCATTAAAAGAACGGCGAGTTCTAGCGATACTTCGACCATTGAATTGCCATAGTTTCGGAATCAATACTATAAGTAATGAAGCCAAACTAGCGTAGATTAATCCATTAATCCCTTGTTTAATAATAGCAAAAGGCATGTGGCTGCCTGGTAGGTCACTAAAGGTTTTCATATAAAGGTAAGTCAATGGCATACCGATAGTGAGCCAGTAGAGTGCGCTACCATATAATGGATATAAGCCTTTTCTACGAGAGTAACCAATGAAAAGTACTTCGACACTGAATATTAAGTAGACGTGAGGACTCCCCCAAGTAAGCATTAAACCAGAAGCACTCAATAGAGCAGTGATTAAGGCATACCATGGGCCTAAGATGACAGCTGAAATAATGCTAAAAGTATTTCCGATCACCAATTGAACATTGGCAAAAATGGGAATGGGGTAGCAATTGATGATAAAACCGAGCACACCTAAAATAAGCGCAAAAAGAAGGTGTTGTGGATTAATGGTTTTGGTATTCAATGAATCATCCTTGTCATTATTATAAAAAAATACTACCTGCCTTATTCTGCGAGTACAAGTCTTTGACGTGTTTAGGGTGATTTTGTTTTATGCTTTATTTAATGCAGCGATTACAGTACTTAATTGTTACTGACCTCGCCAAAGCAGCTCGCCACTTTTCGTTAACTGATAGCCCGATAATAAATTGGCGAGTTGTGTCGTTTGAGTTTGGTTTAACAAGTTAATTAATGCTTGAAGTTGACGTCTAAAAAAGATGCTTTGTGACATAACAAAGTCGAATGATTCGGTCAGTTTAGGGATGAAGTGTAAGCCACTTTCGGCAGCAACAGCTTGGCAGCCAAAGCCAATGTCAGCATTATTACGAGCAATATAGCCTGCTAACTCACGCTCAGATTTCGCTGTGGCGGTGTAAAGTAGTTCATTTACATTAACATTTTGCTCTGTTAACCATTGTTCTAAGTGTCGTTGACTGCCTGCGCCTTTTTGGCGTGATACCCATCTTAGTGGTTGTTGTGGTACAGCTATATTACTTTCAAAAAGTGAAGCCATTTCTTGTCGCACCATTAAACCTTGATGGCGCTCATAGCCACTGACCAATATCCATTGCTGATGATTAGGGTAGCTTTTTAATAATGAAAATAAGCTATCACGGTTACCGTGCTCGCTTTCCCAGTGAATACTGCAAACATCAGCATAGCCACGTGAAAGTAACTCTAAACCTGACTTTGAACCCGTTGAGCTATAACTGATTATTTCTTGGTGATCACCTTCGGACATTAACTGTGCAACTAACATCGACAGTAGCGGGTCGTCACTACCCGTGATATGCATTCTGTCGGACAACATACCACTGTGACATGAGTCCATAAGCCATCTATCGATTAACACTTTGGGAAATAACCATTTCCCCGTGACTTTTGTCGCGGGTAAAATACGATGGTTTGCCATTGAGTAGACTTTTTTCTCGTTTAAATCCAAATATTCAGCAACTTGCTTAGTGCTCATATAAATGATGTTTGAGTCAGCGAGCATAGTAATCCTAAAGTAAATGGAATCGATAGAGCTAAATATAATTACAAGCTAGTGTAATTATTGCTGTTTCAGTTGCAAATTAACATACAAGCAAAAGTTGATATTTGTGGGCAAGGTTGGATTTCTTGCACTGGAATTGACTATTAACTTTGCGATGAAACCTGTTCGCATTATCTTTAAATAATAAGTATTAATAAATTATTTTTGTCCATGGTGTTTGTGAATAAACAAGGCTGAATATTGCTAATGCTTAGAGCCTTTTATCTTCCGATACAGCTTGTTTGGGAACAACACCTTTGAATAAAACATCACAAGCTATAAAACCCCTTGACGCTGCCGTATTGGTGATAGAGCCAAATGTCAGTGTGTGGCAAAAGGTAGAGCCGACATTATCTCAGCACTTTGGATTGGTTCAATATGCTAGAAGTGTTGAGTTAGCCGTGGTGAGTTACAGGCGCTTTAGTTTTAATCTGGTTATTATTGATATTAAGCAAGTGTCTGCATTTTGGCAGGCCTTAACTGAAAAGAATAATCAGTCTAGTTTTGTTCAATTAAATCAAGCTAAGTTAAATAGCTTTCAGTCTAATCACTCTCAACCTAAGCTCATTCAGCCAGAGAACATAAAACCAAAGTCCATTAAGGCAAAGCCTATTAAACAAGAGTTTATTCAATCTAAACCTCATGAGCCTAAATTTATAGAGCCTAAGTTTATTGAACCTTATGAAAATTATAACTTTAATGTTTATTCAGAATTAACTGAGCAGCAGATATTTCCCAAAGACTTTATGGTTTTGAGCCGTATTGTTGAAGCTGAAGATGTACTCAGTATGATGCGGTTGGGCGCAAAAGACGTTATCAGTAAGCCTATTAATGTTTCTCGTCTTGAATCTGTTATTTCACGCTGGTGTGTAAACCATCAATGTAAAGCCCAAAACAATACTAAGGTTTCTAGCCTGAAGTTGGATAAACATATCGGCGACAGCAAAGTTGCTGATGCCATTCGTTTAAATATCATTAATGCCAGTATCAGTGGCAAACCTTTGTTAATTGAAGGGCAGAGCGGTACCGGGAAAAAACTAGCAGTTCGACATCTACAGCATTTATCGGTTAATAAAAGCCAGATAATTAATATTGATTGCCGCTATGAAGCGCTGTTTAATCTGGATAATTTAAACCTTTATCAGCAGACAGAGCTTGGCAAGTTGAGTCTTGAGAAAACTCAATCTACCTTAGTTGTTTTTAACCATATCGATGAGATTTCAGTGTCTGGTCAAATTGCCTTAATGCAGTTGTTATCTTCTTCTGAACTAATCAGTAACCCACAATTTCGGCTCATCAGTTTAAGCTGTTCTTCACTGTTAAAACGGGTTCAAAGCGGGGTATTTTCCACAGAGCTTTATTATCAACTTGCAGGTATTAATATGTACTTAGCGCCACTAAATGAGCGCGCTGAAGATATTTTATTGTTGGTTAAGTATTTCACTAATCAATTAATCACAAACAGTGACTCTAACAGGGAAGTGCTACTTAATCGTTTTCAAGCTTGGCGAGTAACGGACTTTCAAAGTCTGACTGAGTATTGCTGGCCAGGAAATATTCAAGAGTTAAAGAATACGGTAGAGCAATGTTTGTTGATGGACCTATTGCCGAATGAATTTTTTAAACAAAATCCGCAAACGGACTGCCTACAAACCCAAAGGCAGGAAAAAAATGAGCTGCCTAGTTCAAGCCAACATTTCTTTCCCGTAGATTGGGATTTAAAACAAATTGAAAAAGCCCACATTTTACGGGTTGTGAACCTCTATCAAGGTAATCGGTTACTTGCCGCTGAACATTTGAATATCTCTCGCAAGACAATTGATAGGAAGCTGAACGAATGGGCAGAAGAGGGCAATGCCTAATAGTTATTCGTTATAACAGTTATTTACCGAACAATTTCAAAGGACATTTTGTCCTTTTTTTGTTTTTGGTTTTCCATTTTTTAGGCTTTTGTGGTTTCAGCAGTAGTTTTTAAGGCTTCTTGTTGAGTGTTGACTAAGTGGAAGTAACAATGCGCGCAACAAAAATAAGACTTTCCAATTAGGACGTTGCAGCAAAATGAACTTTATCAAGCCATCCCATAAGTCACTACATCTTTCAATCTTATCAATTGCTATTTTAGCCAGTTTTAACGTACATGCAGAAAAGGTTGAAAGAGATCCTATTCTCAATATTCAAGAAGTGATCGTCGTTAAAGGAGAAGGTCCAACTGCTGCTCAATCTTCAATGACTCACTGGGATATATCAAGAGAAGAAATTGAGGCATCTGGTGCTCAAAGTCTTGATCTAATTCTGGCAAATGTACCAGGCATATATGTACGAGTTGGTGGCCAAGGTGCACCAAGGGTGGATATTCGTGGTTTTAAAGCTCGCCATGTTATTTACTTAATTAATGGTGTTCCAGCAAATGATGCTGAAGATGGGCAATTCGACCCAAGTGTTATTCCTGCATCACAAATTGAATCAGTTGAAGTGTCAGTTGGCCCAACGTCTGTTCTTTACGGACCAGGTGGTGCTGGTGGTGTGATCAATATTATCACTCGACAAGGCGATAGCTCTCCAAGTGTATCCGGTAACCTTGAGTTCGCAGAAAATGACACAATAAATGGCAATGTGAACTTAGCCGGTAGCGGTGAAAAGTGGCAAGGTTTTGCCAGTTATAACCGCCAGCAAACTGATGGATTCCCTATGTCATCAGATTTTGAAGACACGGATGAGCAAAGTGGTGATACACGTTTAAATGCTGATAAGACTGTCGATAACTTTTACGCCCAAGGAAGCTACTTTGTTTCTGATGAAACGATGTTGACCGCAAATGTGAACTATAAATCTGGTAATTGGGGTAAACCAAGCACGGATGGCACTGGAACCAGTAAATCTAAGTTTGAACGAGTTGATGATTTTGAAAGCACCATTGTTCAGTTAGGCTTTGCACATAAGTTTTCTGATAGTCTCGCATTACGAGGCTATGGCTATCATAACGAGAGTCAGGTATTTGAAACAGTCTATACCAGTAGTGATTACAGCGATATCGATTCTACGCAAGATGGCATATCAACGATGCAGGGCGGGAACTTACAGCTGATTGCAGATTTTGATACAGCGGGTTTATTAACAGGGTCAATTATTAGCGAAAAGCAAACTTGGGAATCCGTTAATTACGAAGCTAATGCAAGCAGTGCCTCTATTCTTGGCAGTGGCAGTGGCAGTGGCAGTGGTTCGGGTTCTGGAAGTGGCGATGGTTCAGGTTCAAGTGATGATTTTAATAAGGATGGCTGGCTAAATACGCTGGCCGTCGAATATCAGTACCAGAATGACGGTAAGTACGGTGTCACTATAGGTGGTGCGGCTCACAGTCAAGAGCGTGATGATGCTGACGATACTAATTACTCGGCGCAACTTTCTAGTTTTTGGCGAGTGACTGACGACAGTAAATTGCATGCAGGTATTGCTCGTAAAGTGCGTTTTCCATCATTAAGAAACCTTTATGCACAATCATCAGGTAACAGTGAGTTAGAGCCTGAGGAATCATCACATGTTGAGTTAGGTCTGAATCAAGGATTAGCTTATAACACCAGTTTAGATATTACCGGCTATTACACTGACGCTGAAAACTACATTGCCAAAGACAATGACGGTGTTTATCAAAATATCAGTAACTACGCGTTTAAAGGTGTCGATTTTTCAGTCAGAAACGAATACTTCGATGACTTAGATTTGACGGTGTCTTACAGCTATTTAGATGCTGAGGATTCTGATAATGATCTTATGAACGAATTAGAGTATCGACCAAAACATCAGTTTAGATTTCAAGGCCTTTATCAATTCGATTTTGGTATGAGTGTAAACCTGAACGTCGAATATATTGCCGATCAAATTTATTACACCAGTGAGAAAATATCAGGCGAAACTGTTTCAGTTAAAAATGAGATGGACAGTTATACCTTGGTGGACATTAATTTAGTGCAGCCATTGCTGGTTGATAATTTAGAAGCTTATATCAGAGCGACTAATCTACTTGATGTTAATTACTACCAAAGTGAAGCGCTTCCTCAAGCAGGCAGACAGATCTTTGTTGGCATTAACTGGCAGATATAGTCCATGACATTATTGGCATTGCATGAAGTTGTTTTTAGGCAATATTCAGCAACTGAAGACTTGTTTCATCAGCTTAACTTTTCAGTTTCAGCGGGTGAGTGCCACTGTATTTGTGGTGTCACAGGTGCTGGCAAATCGACGTTGTTACAACTCATGGCAATGCCAAGTGATTTCGATTACCAAGGCGAGGTAATACATCACTCTGAACTTCGTTTGGGCCTAGTGATGCAAGATCCCAACGTGCAACTCATACGCGAATCTATTGGCGCTGAAGTTGCGTTTGGTTTGGAAAATATCGCTATTTCTGCTACCGAAATGATTGGGCAGGTAGAGCAAGCATTAAAGCTAGTTGGACTTGATTTACCACTAGATTCTTTAGTGATTAATTTGTCTTTAGGGCAAAAGTATCGACTGATGCTGGCAGCTCAACTGGTATTAACCCCCAATCTAATACTCATTGATGAGCCGTGGGCGCAGCTTGATAATGTAGGTGTAAAAGAACTTGTTGATGCACTTAAAAGCCTAATTGACAGTGGTGTCAGTGTGATCATGACAGAACATCACTCGGGGGCTTTTGCTGGGATCATCGATACATATTGGTTATTAGATAATGGCTTATTGAAACAGCAAGACTCAGGGCCAAAGCAAGCTAAAAGTGTCTGTCCTTTCACAAGAGCTAAAGTTAAAGCTATTTTGCCAGTGAATGATGCTGCTACTCAAAAGTCACCAAGCATAGCCGATACTGATAACACAGCAACAAAACTTACGATTTTTCCGCTAACTATTCAGTTCAAAGATGCTCAGCCATTACTCCAAATCAAACAAACCTTACATGCCAACTCTGGAGACCTGATAGGTGTATTTGGTGAAAATGGCTGTGGTAAATCAAGCTTACTGAATCAAATCGTGGGTATTGATAACAGCAATCAAAGCGACATTTTGTTTTTAAATAAGCCTATAAAACTCGGCTCTTTTGGCAAAGATCTTGGTTTTTTAATGCAGCGTCCGTCAAGGCAGTTGTTTGAGATGACTGTTATGCAGGAACTTGAATTTAGCCTCAAACGTTTTGGTCTGCCTTTAGCTCAAGCAAGCGAGATATTAACTCAGCTTGAAATCAGCCACATAGCACACCAATCTCCTCATAAACTTTCCTACGGACAACAACATTTGGTTGCTTTGGCTTCAGTGCTTTGTATTAAACCGAAATTGTTATTGTTAGATGACCCCTTTGCAGGCCTTGATAACCGATATTTCTCTGAAGTAATTGAGGTGTTAAAGCATTTTTTACATCAAGGTGGAGCCATTATTGTCACTAGTCATAGACCGATACTTGAGAACTTAATTAACAAGAGCTGGCAAATAACAGATAGAGAGTTAACCGAGCAGTTATGTAACGTATCAGGCTATCAAGAGTTGGTGATGAGTTCAGCAAGGTTTCAACAGGTAAATCTATGAAAAAGATTTACTCTCAACGTTGCTGCCATGACAAGTCAAATCTGCCACCAACTGCATCGCTTCCTATTGTTGATATGTCTTCAGATATTAGTCAGAGGTTAAGACAATCTAAAAATGCTCAATGGATATGCGGATTAGCCATTATTTTTAGTATAGCTTTATCTAGCAGTGCTTTTTTAGTGCCAACAGAGCAACTCGTCTATTTAGTGCTAACCAACCTAGGTTTGCTTATCCATGCATGGTTTCGTAAAGCTCGACTAACACCACTACTTAAATTATTTGCGATTCAATCAGTCATGACAGTGGGGCTCTACTTTTTGTTTTATGGCAGTGACAGGGTAATAGAAGCGATGATAGTGGTGTTAAGGATTATTTTAGTCATGTTGCCAAGCTGGTGGCTAGCTAGCACCCAAACTGCGCAGCATATGAGCCAAATTTTGTGTTTGTTACTACCGAATAAATGGGCATTTGTGATTACGACTTCTATTAAGTTACTCCCCTTTATCACCCAAGAAGTAAGAGATATTTACCACATCCAGTGTTTACGTGGCGCGCATATTGCCCCAAAGAATTTGGTTAATCCATTTAATTGGGCAGAGTTGATTCGTTGTGTGTTATTTCCATTACTCATTCAGTTACTTAGTTTATCTAAACATATCGCTAAATCCGCACAACAACGACATTTTGATAAACACAGTAAACATACCCATTGGCCATTACATTAGTTACTTAAACAAAGAGGATTGATAAATGAAGCAAGGCTTCACTTTACATAATGCATTATTCATTGGTTTTTGTGCCACGCTGCTGGTAGCCATTAAAAGCATGATGAGAATGAAACTGGGATTAACGGGCCATTCGATGTTTTTAATGAGCTTATTTTATTTAGTGTGTTACGGCGCAACGAATAAAGTTGGCGGCATGACGCTATGTGGCCTGCTAGCGGGCATGTTAGCGATGATTTTAGGCGTAGGGAAAGGTGGTCCTTTTATATTGTTGAAATTTGCCTTACCCGCTTTTGCGATGGATATTGCATTGATATTTATGGCTAACTTACTCACTTTACGCTGGCGCTGCATCCTACTGGCTATTATCGGCAGTATCGCTTGGGCGAGTAAATCTTGGATACAGAATTTATTGGTTGGAATGGATCCGCAAGTCGCATTTATCCAATTTGGGTTAAGCAGTTTAAAAGGAGGTGGCTTTGCGATTGCCGCAGCTTTACTTGTGCCAATAATTATTACTCGTTTGGATGCTCATGATTTAATAACAAGAAATAGGACGCCGCAATAATGATGAAAACGTGGTTAATTTGTATTGACGATACAGATGATATTGGCACTAAAGGTACTGGTGAAATTGCTGAAGAAATATTGAGTTTGTTAATGTCAAAAGCATTTAACGAAGAAGATATTGGTCAATATAAGCAGGCGTCATCTCCAACATGGGTAACTCGACATCAGTTATTTGTTCACCCAGATATACCTTATACCTCTCATAATAGTGCGATGTGTTTTGAAGTGACGACTTCACAATCGTTAGCTGAAATAAAGGATATTTGTGTTGTTCATTTAAAAGCTGAAAGTGCACACGCTGCAGATCCAGGTTTAGCGATTATTGAAAAAAGCCAGCTAGCCACTAATGATATACAGAGACTGATGACATTCGGGTTTGAGTCCAAGCAGCAGGTTAAAACCAAGTCGGATGCATATGAATTAGCTGCCGATATTGGTATCGACTTATCAGAACATGGCGGAACAGGGCAAGGTGTCATTGGTGCCATAGCGGGCATTGGCTTGAGGCTTTCAGGACGAGACGGAAGGGTAAAAGGTCAACTAGATGTCGGCTTACCTGATTCAAGGTCAGAATTAGCGGTAACGGTAGGAAAAATCAAACAGCTAACAGGATTGGACGAGATAATTGAGCTAAATGGATTTTTACTTAATGACAATGAAATCGTCCATGTTAAAGGAAAAATCAAAGCCGTCATGCAGAACCATCAGTTTGCTTTGTTAGTGTATCAGCAGCGAGATGAACTGACAGGTGAGCCTCTTTGGCGTAACGCTTTAAAGCAGCATTTGAAAAAGTATTAATGGGTAGGAATTATGACTAATAACACGTCTTTTAATCGAGAAAATTGGTTTTATCTAAAAGAAGGGCATTGGGTATTCCGCTTTACTAATGACGATATCGATAAAGCCCAACAAGCTGCATTTTCTTGTAAGCAGTTCATGGAAGATGATGAAGATGAAATGATTGATGATGAGTTGAGAAGCTGTTTTAATTGTATGAAACGTCGCTGGCTTATTGAAAGCTTTGAATGCCGTGATGTGACAGCCTTTTCTTGATACCGCTACGATTTGTCTTGATGCAGCTTCGCTATAACCTCTTTCTTTTACCACTTAATAATTGGCAGAAAGTTTAATGGGAGTCATTTATTGTGATTCCCATTATGAATAACTATAAATTTCTTGAATAATAAGTAACTTATTCGCTTAGCCATCCTTTTCCTTTCGTTATTTATCACTTTTATCACTCTAAAAGTCGTTTAAAGTCGCTTCAAATTGTTCATATCCCTAACATTCCGTTTGCTACTTTCTTGCTAAGTTCTTTTCTTTTTATGCTTTTCTAATTCGACCTTGGTCTAAACAGTGCTCGATGTAATATTTGAAAATATTAAGTAAATAGTTATGTAAGTTATTGAATTAAAAGTTGTATATTTGCTTTTCGCAAATCTGTTAGAAGACCTCTTTAGACTAAGGTCGTGATTGTGGTCACATTTTGAGTTGCTAGATTAACTATCGACTTTAAAAATAATTAGCACAGGGGAGTCACAATGGCTTTTGAAAATGAAGACAAGGCAAATGGATATTGGAGCGAAAACTTACGATTAGTTTTAAAACTACTCGCAGTTTGGGCGTTTGTATCTTTTGGGTGCGGCATTTTATTAGTGGACGTACTAAATGAAATTACCTTTATGGGGTTTAAGTTAGGTTTTTGGTTTGCACAACAAGGTGCCATGTATGTGTTTGTTGCACTAATTTTTGTGTATGTAGCGAAAGCGAATGCTTTAGACAAAAAATATGATGTACACGAAGACTAAGGAATAAATCATGGATGTTCAAACGTTAACTTATCTTATTGTTGGGGTCACTTTTGCCCTATATATCGGTATTGCTATTTGGTCTCGTGCTGGTTCAACTAAAGAATTCTATGTTGCTGGTGGTGGGGTTCCTCCAGTCATGAACGGTATGGCAACTGCAGCAGATTGGATGTCAGCGGCATCATTTATCTCGCTTGCTGGTATCGTATCTTTTACAGGTTATGACGGTTCAGTTTACCTAATGGGTTGGACGGGCGGCTATGTTCTGCTAGCGCTATGTATGGCTCCCTATCTACGTAAGTTTGGTAAATTTACAGTGCCAGACTTCATTGGTGACCGTTATTACTCACAAGCTGCACGTACTGTTGCTGTTATTTGTGCCATTTTCATCTGCTTTACCTATATTGCAGGTCAAATGCGTGGTGTAGGCGTCGTGTTCTCTCGCTTCTTAGAAGTCGATGTAGAAACGGGTGTGTACATTGGTATGGCAGTGGTGTTCTTTTATGCGGTTTTAGGTGGCATGAAAGGGATTACTTATACTCAGGTTGCTCAGTACTGCGTACTTATCTTTGCCTTTATGGTTCCAGCCATTTTCATCTCAGTGATGATGACAGGTCATATTTTACCTCAAATCGGTTTTGGTGCTGAAATGGTCGATGCAGCAGGCAACGGTACGGGGGTGTACTTACTTGATAAGCTCGATGGATTGTCGGCAGAACTCGGATTTGCCCAATATACTGAAGGCTCGAAGAGCATGATTGATGTGTTCTTTATCACTGGTGCATTAATGTTCGGTACGGCTGGTTTACCTCACGTTATTGTTCGCTTCTTCACTGTGCCTAAAGTTAAAGATGCACGTGTTTCAGCGGGTTGGGCATTAGTATTTATTGCGATTATGTACACAACAGTCCCAGCATTAGCAGCGTTCTCTCGTGTAAATATGATCGAAACCATTAATGGCCCAGATTCAACCGGCGTTTCTTATGAATCAGCACCTGAGTGGATTAAGAACTGGGAAAAAACAGGTCTTATTACTTGGGATGATAAGAATAATGATGGCAACATCTACTATACCAATGGCGATGCCAATGAAATGAAGATTGACCGCGATATCATGGTTCTAGCGACTCCTGAGATTGCATCACTACCAGCATGGGTTATTGCATTAGTTGCAGCGGGTGGTTTAGCGGCGGCACTTTCTACTTCAGCAGGTTTACTATTGGTTATTTCAACTTCAGTATCCCATGATTTATTGAAGAAGAATTTAATGCCTGATATTTCTGATAAAGAGGAGCTCAAGTACGCTCGTATTGCAGCAGGTTTAGGTGTTGTGATGGCAGGTTACTTCGGGATTAATCCACCAGGTTTCGTGGCTGCGGTAGTGGCGATTGCATTCGGTCTTGCTGCATCATCACTGTTCCCTGCGATTATTATGGGTATCTTCTCTAAGACTGTGAATAAAGAAGGCGCTATTGCAGGTATGTTGTCTGGCCTACTATGTACAGCGGCTTATATTGTTTACTTTAAGTTCGTTAATCCAAGTGCCAACGTCAGTGACAACTGGTTCTTAGGTATCTCACCTGAAGGCTTTGGTCTGGTGGGTATGTTCATTAACTTTGGTGTCGCATTTGCTGTAACTAAAGTGACTAAGAAAATACCTGATGATGTGGTTGCAATGGTTGAGTCGATTCGTTTCCCTAAAGGTTCAGGTGAAGCGCACGACCACTAGTATGAGTTGTTAATCGACTAGCATTAACGACCTTGTTAATGACTTCACTAAAAAGGGCGCTTCGGCGCTCTTTTTGTTTGTTTCATCTAGCCATAACAATAAGATTATAGACGCGAAATTTCATTCACTAACCTTAAAGTCGAATAGAGCCAATTTTAAGATCTACGTATAGTTAACACAGTTTAGCGAGAATAATTTACTGTTTTAAGCAGTGTAAGCATGAGGCCAATATGAAAGATGCCAGTGAAATTCAGCCTATTTTGCAGTTTATTCATGCATTGATCCCGTTTGATTCTTTATCTGAATCAAATCTCGTACGTTGCTGTCAGCAACTCACCATTGGTTATTACAGTAAATCCAACAAAATGGTTCCTCTAGATGAAAACCATCCACAGCTATACATTGTTAGAAGTGGTGCGTTTGAGGTCAGAGATGAGCAAGGCGAATTACTCGATAGGTTAGGAGAAGGAGATTACTTTGGTTTCCCATCTCTATTGTCGGGTGAAAAAGTCAGTAATCAGGTACAAATTTTAGAAGATAGCTTGGTATATCACCTCGATCCTGAGACGTTTAATTATCTTAGAAATGAAAGTAGAGTTTTTGACCGCTTTTTTAATCGTGCCTTTGCGAAAAGAATGCGTCATCAAGCAAGGTTTAAAGCGAAAGACTTAACCACGACCAGTCGCGTTAATAGTTTGATGTCAGCAGACCCCTTAAGTATTGATTGCCATGAAACCGTCAGCGAAGCCGCAAAAAAAATGCGCCTAGCTCGAGTATCTTCTGTATTGGTGATAGATAACAATAAACTGATAGGCATTTTAACCGATAGGGATTTACGCAACCGCGTTTTAGCAGAAGGCTTTGATGGCAACTTAGCTGTTCATCAAGCAATGACGGCGGCCCCTAAGACTTTGGCTGCCAATGCATTGGTTTTTGAAGCCATGTTATTAATGAGTGAGCACGGTATACACCACTTACCCATTTTAGCTGAACCTCCCATTGATGAAAAAACACAACCGTCTGCGGTAGGTATACTGACCAGTACCGATATTCTTCGTGGCCAAAGCTCACAGCCTTTGCTGTTAATTGGTGAAATTGAAAGGCAACAAGACATTGAATGTTTGATCAATGTCAGTAAGCAGATCCCTGTTTTACTGCAAAACCTAATTAGTGCAGATGCAAGAGCTGAAGAAGTTGGTCGTGTATTGACCTCGGTAACAGATGCGTTAACGCGAAGACTGATTATTTTAAATCAGCAGTTATTAGGCGCAGCGCCAATGGCATTTTGTTGGCTAGCTTTTGGGTCTCAAGGCAGGCAAGACCAAGCAGCCTGTAGTGACCAAGATAATGGTTTATTACTGGCGCATGAACCAGATGAACATGCTAAAGGTTATTTCAACGCATTATCCCATGCGGTTTGTGAAGGTCTTGATAAGTGTGGTTATATCTATTGCCCTGGCGATATCATGGCGCAAAATCCTAAGTGGCGTTTATCACTTGATAAATGGCAGCAGCATTTTGAGCAATGGCTAAATGCACCTGAGCCCAAAGCCTTAATGCACGCGAGTATCTTTTTCGATATGCGTGCCGTTTATGGCCCACAAAATTTGTTCGACCAATTGCAGCAACACGTATTAGAGCGCACAAAGGGTAATGATATTTTTTTAGCTGGAATGGCAGGAAACTCCCTAGTTGAATCGCCGCCTTTGGGCTTTTTTAGAAAGTTTGTTCTTGAACGAGATGGCAGCGAAGTCAAAGGTATGGACTTAAAGCACAAAGGTGTCGCACTCATTAATGATATTGCTAGGGTGTATGCGTTAAGTGCTGGGATCACTGAGGTAAATACCCCGAAACGTATCCGAGCACTTATGGATGCTAATATTATTAACCGTAAAGATGCACTTAATCTTGCAGATGCCCATGAGTTTATCGCTCATATGCGCCTAGCTAATCAAGGCGAGCAATATACCAGTCAGCAAGAGGCGACGAATTATTTAAAACCTCAACAATTGTCTTCGTTAATGCGTCATCAATTGCGAGATGCTTTTAAAGTGGTTCATGATGCGCAATCAGGTCTCAGAATGAAGTTCATGCGGAGCTATTAATCTGTGAATGAACTCTGGCTCAAAACGCGGCTTTATTTTGAAACTTTCGGTCAAAAAGATCAGTTGTCTGAATATCAGCTACATTGTTTAAGTGTGATTGATAAACCCATCATCAAAGCTCCTTTAATGGCTATTGATTTAGAAATGACGGGCTTAAATCCACTTCAAGACCAAATTATTAGTATTGGTATCGTTCCTATTGAACCAAGTCTAATTCCTTTATCAATTCCGCTTTCAAAAGCGCAGCAGGTAATGATAAATATCGATGGTAGTGTCGGTCAAAGTGCGGCGGTGCATGGTATTATTGATAATCACTTATCGAATGCTCTTAGCTTAGAGCAAGCCATGGAATGGTTTATTGAACAAACAAAAGGACATATATTGGTTGCACATCATGCGCCAATGGATATCGGTTTTTTACAATCTCATTTATTAAAAAGTCATAATAGAGCTATTAAACTTCCTTATATTGATACCTTAGCACTAGAAAAGCAGCGATTGCTTCGCCAACATGATGTGTTAAAAGAGGGGAGTTTACGCCTAGATGCATGCAGGCAGCGATATGGTTTACCTACGTATTCTGGGCATGATGCTTTAATTGATGCATTAGCCTGCGCAGAGTTACTTGTCGCGCAACTCAATTCTGTTGGCGATATTAACAAATTGTCAGTGTCAGAGTTTATTTCAATTTAAACTGGTTTATTCAAGCTTTTTTATATAGGCCGCTTTTATAAGCTGTTCATTACAGGTTTTTCCATACCGCTTGCCCAGTTTTAGGCACAAAAAAACCAGCATTATGCTGGTTTTTAAATCTGTTAGATGAGTTAAGTTTAATTAACCCAGTTTATTTTTCTTTATTACAGAAAAAGTCAACCGCCGGTTTAATCAACTCTAAGGCTGAGACCTCACACGGTGGTAGTTCAGCTGTTGGAGGATTAATTGGTTGAGTACGTTGCCCCCATTTCAGTAATAACGCTGCAGAAGTCAGTCCTGCGCCAAAAGCACAAGATAAAATCGTTTGGTCAGCAGTTATTCGGCCTTGATCTAACGCATCACAAATTGCGATAGGAATGGTTGCAGCTGAGGTGTTACCGTAGTTTGCAATATTCACGAATGCTTTTTCTTTCGGGATTTTCATTCGGCTGATTAACGTATCAATAATACGTTCATTGGCTTGATGAGGGATAACAAGATCAACTTCTTCCTTAGTCATCTCACAATTAGCAAGCACCTTAGTACTTAAGCCCCCCATGCCATGGATTGCACGCTTAAAGACTTCTTGTCCATTTAGATTAATATAGAAATCTAAAGATGAAGAATCAAAACGATCCATCTGGGTACCAAAACCTGAATATAAAATATCACGAGCAGCAGGATCATTGTTTAATTCATAACCTAATACACCACCAGGTTCGTTGCTGGCTTCAATAACAACAGCACCAGCGCCATCTCCGAATAGCACTGCGGTTTCACGACGTGACCAGTCTAGGTAGAAAGATAAGCGCTCTGCACCTATTACTAATATCTTTTTATTTTGGCCGCTCTTAATCATTGAGCTACCCATGCCTAAAGCATATAAAAATCCACTGCATGCAGCGTTGATATCAAATGCACCACAGGTAGCGCCCACATTCGCTTGAACTGTTGATGCTATATTTGGAATCAGCGTATCAGGGCTCGCTGTTGCTAAAATGATTAAATCTAATTCGCTTCCATCAATACCTGCTGCTAGTAGTGCGTTTTTTGCAGCTACTGTCGCAAGCTCAGATGTATTCACATGACTGATATGTCTTTCGCTAATGCCTGTACGAGTTTTAATCCACTCATCAGACGTTTCCATAAATGTGGCTAGGTCATCATTGGTCAATGTTGCTGGTGGGACACATTTTCCCCAACCGGTAATATGAGCATACTGCATGTGTTTATCTCTCAAATAAAATTTAAAATTGTTTGTTAAAACGACATTAGACGAGTGTGCAAATTATTTAATTTGCTGAATCACCAATTTTTTAATTGCTTTTGCGGCATGTAAAATATGCTCGCGTAAAAGCTGCGTCGCTTTATCGATATCTTTGTTTTTACATAACTCGAATAGTGCGCGATGTTCTCGCTCAGCGGTGGGAATACCACCTGTTAACAATAGCTGTAAGCGAATATAGCGATCACAGTTGTTATTCAGTCCATGGACAACTTCGAGTGTATGTGGTTTGTTTGCGGCTTCGTATAAACAGGTATGAAACTGAGTATTGAGTTCGCTCCATGTTGCGACGGAGTCTTGTAACTTTAATGCCGACTCTAATTTAGCTAGAACTGCATCAGCCTTATTGAAATCTTCTTCTCGCAAATTGGGAATTGCTTTTGCGAGTAAATCAGTCTCAATCATAGCCCTTAATTCAAATAATTCTGTGACTTGTTCTACAGAAAGTTCAGTCGCAGTAGCGCCTTTATGCGCTTCAAACTTAACTAAGCCTTCCGCTTCAAGTTGAACTAACGCCTCGCGTACTGGAATACGACTTACATTGAGCTGTTCAGCAATTGCAGACTGTCTTAGAGGTTCGCCTGCTTCTATATAGCCAGACAAAATACGCTCTCTAAGCACTTCAACAACTGCTTGGGTTCGTGTTTTATGAATTATTGGTTGTATTTGACTCATTACTTCTTAATAAATGCCACAAAATATCTACGGAAGGGTAACCTTTACAGAATGCATTATAAAGTACAACCGCAAAAAATGTACCTTTTATAATACAAGTGCATATTTTTCTCAGTAATGGGATAATCACGCTAATAAAGAATTTAGGAGTAGTACCGTGAATAAAGCCGTTTTTTTAGATCGTGACGGAGTCATTAATGTTGATAAGGGCTATGTGCACCTTGTGGATGACTTTGAATATATCGAAGGGGTTTTCGAAGCTTGTTTAGCATTTAAAGAGATGGGTTATAAAATTGTAGTCGTGACAAATCAGTCAGGTATTGCTCGTGGCATGTATTCAGAAGACGAATTTCATCATTTAACGGAGTGGATGGACTGGAACTTTGCAGATAAAGGTGTCGAGTTAGATGGTATCTATTACTGTCCGCATCACCCTGTAAATGGTTTAGGCGAATATAAGCAGGATTGCGATTGTCGTAAGCCTAAACCTGGAATGATGCTAGATGCTGCCGCGTTCCTTAAAATAGATATGGCTAACTCTATAATGGTGGGTGATAAAGCTGATGATATTCGTGCAGCTAAAGCTGCGGGTATTAACACTGCAATATTAGTTCGCAGTGGCAAAGTGGTCGATGAGGCAGGTTTAGAGCTTGCTACGACAGTCGTAAATAGTATTGCTGATGTACCAGCTTATATTAAACAACTATAATTTGATTAGATTAAAGCGCCTTTAAATTGTCTTAAAAAGTCATGAATACGCCTATTTTGATGGTTTTTAGGTCGAAACGTTTAAAAAATGTGCTTTTGAACTGTTTTTTATAAATAAATTTATAAAAGCACTTGCGGGATAAAATGATTTCCCTATAATGCGCAACCACTGACACGGAACAAGGCGTCTAGCGCTAGTTACCGAGTCCGCTCTTTAACAATTTATCAAGTAATCTGTGTGGACACTCACAGGTGTTGAGTTAATCGAAATTGCTTCTTAGGAAGCAATCAAAATTATTATCAATATTTTCTGAATCACGTAAGTGATGAGTGTTCATAGCAATATGTAACAAACAGGATGTAGATTCTTCCGAGTCTGCATAATGTAATCAGAATTCATTGAGCCGAAACTTCTCTTTTATTTATAAGAGTGAATGTTTCAAAAAACTTTAATTGAAGAGTTTGATCATGGCTCAGATTGAACGCTGGCGGCAGGCCTAACACATGCAAGTCGAGCGGTAACAGGAAGAAAGCTTGCTTTCTTTGCTGACGAGCGGCG
>NZ_BPEV01000037.1 GCF_019654955.1 Shewanella sp. KT0246
GGCGCCTTTTTATTCGCATAAAATACAAATTATTAACTAAGCATTTTTAACTTGATCTTCAAAGCTTGAGCCAACTTTACCTGCTTGAGAGTTATTAAAGATTTCTTCGTTGAACTCGCCTTCAGATTTAGCAATCACGACAGTAGCTACTGAGTCACCGGTGACGTTTACTGCTGTACGGATCATATCTAATAGACGGTCTACACCAATAATTAGTGCAATACCTTCAACAGGAAGACCAACTTGGTTAAGTACCATGGCAAGCATGATTAGACCAACACCAGGAACACCAGCGGTACCGATAGAGGCTAAGGTTGCGGTTACAACCACTAAGGCATAATCCATAAGACCTAATTCAATACCAAATACTTGGGCAATAAATACCGTTGCAACACCTTGCATGATAGCAGTGCCATCCATGTTGATGGTTGCACCTAAAGGCAGAGTAAATGAAGCGACTTTATTGTCAGCACCTAAACGGTGTTCACATGTTTCAATCGTTACAGGTAACGTCGCATTTGAACTCGCGGTGCTGAAAGCAAATAGCTGAACATCACGCATCTTGCGCAAGAACATAAATGGACTGAGCCCAGTAAATGTTTTCAACAGTGTTGGATAAACCACTAATGCCTGTACTAGCAACACGAAAATGACTAAGAAGAAGTATTGAACCACACTGCCTAAGGTTTCTAGTCCAAGAGTTAAGCTTAACTTAGCCATTAGAGCAAAGACACCGTATGGTGCAAGTTGCATGACTAGCGTTACTACACGCATGATGACTTCGTTTAAGTCATTAAATAGCGCGGATACACGAGCGCCGCGTTCACCAATATGAGAAATGGCAAAACCAAAGATGACTGCAAAAATGATAATTTGCAGCATGTTGCCTTGGCTCATAGCTTCAATTGGGTTAGTCGGCACAATGTTAATCACTACTTCAGAAAGGCTTGGTGCATCTTTGGCACTGAATTCCATTGCTGAAGTGGCAAGTGACGCATTACCAGGATGAACGATAATAGCGAGTGTGATTGCAACGGTGAGTGCAATTGCAGTAGTGAACATATAAAAGGCAATGGTTTTACCGCCTAGTCGCCCTAATTTAGAGGGATCGCTCAATGAACTTGTACCACAAACCAGTGATACAAACACGAGTGGTACTACTAACATTTTCAAACTTGAAATAAATATTGTTCCGACAACATGTAAAATGCCTTCGGTTATATAGTCTTTTACAAAAAGGCTTTCTGGAAATACGTTTCTCAGAATTAATCCGAGAAGAATACCCGCACCCATACCTATGAGGATTTTGCTTGTTAAACCAAGCTTACTATTTTTATTCAAAACTACTTCCTTCCAATCTCAATCATCGATTTTTAATGATTTTTATATTTATCTTTTAAAGCCTAGCAGGAAAATAAATCTTATGAAACGGTGTAAAAGTTAAAGTTTTTAAGGAAAAATGCCGAATAAAACAGTAGAGTAACAAAAAAGTTACCAGATTTTTGTGTAATATCGCGATATAAGTAACTATTATAAATCTTAAGTACGATTTTAATGTAACAGGGAGACTGACAATGAGGTCAGCACAAAGACTATTTTTAGCGCTTTTGAGTTCAATTTTTCTTTTCGCTTGTAGTGGTGGAGGAAGCATTTCAGATGACGGTGGTGGGGGAACGACTCCTACTGAAACTTTTACAGTTGAACTGGTTTCTTCAGTCGCATCCGATGAAGTAGTAGATGCAACTACCGGAGCACTATTAACCGCTACAGTTAAAAGTTCAATAAATGGCGCAGTCTCTGGTGAGTTAGTTACCTTTGAGTTGAGCAATCAAGAATTAGGTTCTTTTGATGTTTCAACTGCAACAGCTGTAACCAATTCAGAAGGCGTTGCAACTATTAACCTCTTTTCAGCTGAAATTGCAGGCTCAGGTTCTGTGACCGCCAGTATCGCATCTGGTGAAGCTGGTACTGTTGCATTTACTATGCTTGGCGATGGTGGTGAAGCGGGCGGTGGATCCCAAGTAAGTCTCAAGTTATATAATGCTGCTGGTGAAGAAGTTGAAACGATTAGTACACTTGTTCCAGGTGTTTTAGTTGCTACAGTAACTGGTATCAGCAAGCCAACGATTGTTTCGTTTAGTTCTGAAATTGGTGACTTGCCAATAACTTCAGCGGTAACAAATGGTGAGAATCAAGCATCTGTAGATATTTATGCAGGTAGCTCTTTAGGGGCAGGAACAGTTACCGCATCACTTTCTACCGGTGAGAAAGGCGAAGCGATTGTTGTTGTCGGAGCAACAAATGTTGTGATGGGAAGCGGTTCTCCTTTTACTGAGGGAGTAGCTGAAGTCAGCACTTCTGATTTATCTGCTGGTGGCACAGCAACAGTTACTGTTCTTATACAAGATGAGGAAGGTAATCCATTCACACAACCTATTGATGTGAATTTTTCATCGACTTGTGCGACAAAGGTTCCTGCACAGGCTCAATTAAGTTCTCCAGTTTCATCTTCAAACGGCGTTGCCACATCTACTTATCTAGCACAAGGTTGTGTTGGGGAAGATCAGATTAATGTAACTGCAAATGCGGGTGGTATCAGTTTATCAGCTGTTGCAACTATCAATGTTTTACAGTCTGATATTGGCAGTATTGTGTTTGTATCAGCTGAGCCTGAAAATATTGGAATTTTAGGTACCGGTGGTATTGAATCATCAGTGGTGAAGTTTCAAGTTCTTGATAAAAATAGTAATGTCGTAGCTAATCAAGCTGTAGATTTCTCGTTAAATACTGTTGTCGGTGGCATTTCAATCGATCCAATTACTGCGACCACTAATAATGAAGGCATTGTTCAGACAGTGGTAACCACTGGTACAGTCGCAACATCTGTTCGAGTTACGGGCACTATTCAGGGGTCATCTCCTGTTATTTCAAGTCAATCAAGCCAATTAGTTGTTTCAACGGGTATTCCTGACCAAGACAGTTTTTCATTATCTTCAACAATTTTAAACGCTGAAGGTTGGAATAAAGAGGGGACTGAGGTTGAAGTCACAGCTCGAATGGCTGATGCATTCAATAACCCTGTGCCTGATGGAACAACAGTATCTTTTACAACCGAAGGTGGTTCGATTGAAGATGCATGTCAGACTATCAATGGTGCTTGTTCGGTTGTGTGGACATCACAGTTACCACGTCCCGAAGGTAAAAGCTTTTATGATGCTCTAGGAGTTCAAGTATTAAGCCCAATACAAGATCTAAAGTGCTATAAATTATCGGACAAAACAGAAGATCCAACTTGTGAAGAAGATAATATTGTTTCCGGTAACTATTATGGCCAACCTTATGGTGGTCGAGCAACAATTACTGCCACTGCTATTGGTGAAGAATCATTCCCAGATTTGAATGGTAATGGTCGCTTTGATGCCGATGAAATGAATGAATTTTTAACTGGTACTGATGTTACTGGTGAGAAGTTTGATTTAGATGATGCATTTAATGATTACAATGAAGATACAGTTTTCAATCCACAAGCTGATGATGCTTTAAAAGGTCTTGATGGTGGTTCATTAGAAGAATTGATTGATTTCAATGTCAATACCGTTTTTGACAAAGCTGATGGTTTATACAATGGTGTGCTTTGTTCAGACCCTGTTCACGCAGGTTGTGCTGATGGGGTGAGTGATTCTAAGTCATTATTTGTAAGACGTAGTATTGTAATCGTGATGTCAGGAAGTACTGCTGTTGTGTCTCTACCTGAAGACATTAAAATATTTGATGAAGAAAGTGGGGAAGATGTTGATGGGAACCCAATTGTAGTTGACCGAGAGCATGACGGAAATTCTCCAATTCAAATTATTGGTAAAGGTTCTGCTAGTGTAGTATTTACTCTTTCTGATTTACATAATCAGCAATTACCAGCTGGTACCACAGTGACCTTTAAAGCGTCTGCAGGGGCTGTAAGTAGTACCTCGACAATTACATGGCCTAGCTCAAACCATAACGGTGGCCTTGATTTAGCCGTATCGCTAAAAGGTGAAGATGAACCCAATTCGGGTGTGTTCTCAGTAACAACTGAAACCCCCGGAGGCGTATTAACAGAAGTGCTATCAATTCCAATTAAAATACTTTAACTTGAATCATAAGATACAAAAATGCCGCTCATTGAGCGGCATTTTTTATGCTTATTAAAAGAAGTATTATTTACTTTTGGAATTGATAAACACTGCCCAATTTTAAAATCTGGGTTAATTCATCTAACGCGGTGCGTGATTCAATTATTAATTGCGGATCAGCTAAGTCCTTTACTTCTAAACTGTCGCGGTAATGTTTATCTACCCAGACATTTAGTCGATTAAATAATGCATCATTCATTAATGTGTTTTGATTAACGGCTGATATTTCTAATTCACTCATTGCAACCCGCAGACGTAAACAAGCAGGGCCGCCGCCATTTTGCATACTTTGTTTCACATCATAATACTGTACTTGTTTAATAGGCGTGCCTAAAGTCACCAGCTCATTGAGGTAAGCAAATACCGCAGGGTTCTCTTGACAGTTAGTAGGCGCAATAATCGCCATTTCGCCGTTTGGTAGGGTAATAATCTGAGTATTAAATAAATAACTCTTAACAGCATCGTTAATTGAAACTTGATCCGTTGCGACTTTAATAAAGTGCACATCGGTGTTCATCTTGCTGCGGATTTCTTCAAATTTGGCTTCAGTATTTAAAAAAGCTTGTTCGTGATAGAACAATACATTTTGGTTACCAACTGAAATCACATCGTTATGAAATACACCTTGATCAATCACGCTTGGGTTTTGCTGCATAAAGACGCTGCTTTCTTCATCTAGTTGATGCAAGCGAGCAACAGCTTGTGACGCTTCTAATGTTTGCCTAGCTGGGTATTTAGTCGGTTTAACTGCATTCGGATTAGTTGCTTCTTGTCCGTAAACAAATAGCTCTACACCTGAGTGGCCGTAATCCTGGCAAAGGCGAGTGTGATTGGCTGCGCCTTCATCACCAAAACTTGCGTGTTCAGGTAAATGCAGATGATGCTTAAAAAAACGCTCATCTTTAAATGTCGCTTTTAGAATATTACCTGTCGTTAACGGCTCAATGCTGCGGTGCAGCTTATCGACCAAGTTTGCTGGTGTGAAATGCACTTTCCCATCGCGAGTATCAGCACTCGGTGAGACTGTGGCCGCATTTGCAGTCCACATTGATGATGCACTGCAACAGGCATTTAATAAAGCAGGAGCATGCTTAGCGGCTTGGTTTAGTACTTCAGTGTCAGAACCTGCAAAACCCATACGGCGAAGAGAGTGAAGGTCAGGACGTTCTTGAGGGGCTAATACTCCTTGAATCATACCTAAGTCAGCAAGTGCTTTTGCTTTTTTCAGTCCTTGCTTCGCGGCAGACTTTGGATTTGAAGCTTGCGCAGCGTTGCTATATGAGGCTACATTACCAAAAGATAAACCTGCATAATTGTGGGTTGGTCCGACAAGTCCATCAAAGTTCGCTTCGAAGTGCTTCATTTATTATCCTTAAAAAATATTTATTATTGTTATGAAATATTGTTATGAAAATGAGTTCATTTGCTGCTAGGTACTGCAAGAATACAGCCAGTATACTGATGAAATAGGCCTTAACAAGCGGTGACTTTGGTCTCAAAAATTGAAAAAGTGACTAAACATGCACAACTTTTACTTGCTAGACCATAAATAATGAAATATTACTTTTAATTAACGCAATATTATTTTTTTTCATTTTTTATAATTGATTAAAAAATGGCTCGCTGGACACATATTAGAGGTATTTACTTGAAACATTCGTCTCAACACTCTATATATGGAACCAATTTAATCTATCAGAGACTTTTTGGCGCAAATTAAACTATGGGTAAATCGCTAGTTATTGTCGAATCGCCGGCCAAAGCCAAGACTATTAATAAATACCTTGGTAAAGAATTCATCGTTAAATCGAGTGTAGGTCATATCCGTGATTTGCCTACATCATCATCGCCTGACAGCAAGGTTGCGACTAAAACGCCTGCTGAAGTTAGGAAAATGGCCCCTGAAGAGAAAGCCAAGTATAAGCTACAACGTGATAAACGTGCGTTAGTGGCTCGTATGGGAATTAACCCTGAAAAAGGCTGGGCTGCTAAATACCAAATATTACCTGGTAAAGAAAAAGTCGTTAAAGAATTAAAAGCGCTTGCTGAAAAAGCCGACCACATCTATCTCGCAACCGATTTGGATAGAGAGGGAGAAGCAATTGCTTGGCATTTACAAGAGATCATTGGTGGTGACGAATCTCGTTATCAACGAGTTGTCTTTAACGAAATTACCAAATCTGCTATCCAAGATGCTTTCAGTGAGCCTTCAGCTCTTGATACCAATATGGTTAATGCACAACAAGCTCGTCGATTCCTCGATCGCGTTGTGGGTTTCATGGTGTCACCATTACTTTGGAAAAAAGTAGCGCGCGGTTTATCTGCTGGTCGAGTTCAATCGGTTGCAGTGCGTCTAGTGGTTGAACGTGAAGGCGAGATTAAAGCATTTGTGCCAGAAGAATTCTGGGATGTTCATGCTGACCTAGCTACTTCACAGCAGCAAAAGCTTAAAATGCAAGTTGCCAAGTTTCAATCAGCGGCATTTAGCCCGATTAATGAAGCTCAAGCTCAAGTTGCACTAGATGCATTAAAAGATGCCAAGTTTGTTGTCACTGGTCGTGATGACAAAGCGACATCAAGCAAACCTTCTGCACCATATATTACTTCTACACTGCAACAAGCTGCGAGTACGCGACTTGGTTTCGGTGTTAAGAAGACCATGATGATGGCGCAACGTTTGTACGAAGCGGGCCATATTACTTATATGCGTACCGATTCTACAAACTTAAGTAAAGAAGCCGTTGAAGGCGTGCGTGACATGATTGGTTCAGAGTACGGTAAGAAGTATTTACCTGAACAACCATTACGTTATGGTAGCAAAGAAGGTGCTCAAGAGGCGCATGAAGCTATCAGGCCGTCAAACGTCATCGTACAGTCAGCATCTTTAACAGATATGGAAAGAGACGCTCAGCGTCTTTATGAGCTCATTTGGCGACAATTTGTTGCTTGTCAGATGATGCCTGCCAAATATGATGCAACTCGTCTTACTGTTACCGCAGGTGATTACGAATTAAAAGCCAGTGGTCGCACATTACGTTTTGATGGTTGGACTAAAGTTCAGCCACCAATGGGTAAGAAGAATGATGAAGACAACACTTTACCACCTTTAGATAAAGGTGATGTGTTAGACCTTAATGAGCTATTGCCGAAACAGCATTTTACTAAACCGCCAGCGCGCTTTAGTGAAGCATCATTGGTCAAAGAACTTGAAAAACGCGGTATCGGTCGTCCATCAACCTATGCAACGATTATTTCTACGATTCAAGATCGTGGTTATGTCAAAGTTGAAAACCGTCGATTCTTCGCTGAAAAGATGGGTGAAATCGTTAGTGACCGCCTAGTTGAAAGCTTTAGCGACATTATGAACTTTGACTTTACTGCTAGCATGGAGCAAACGCTCGATGACGTAGCTCAAGGTAAGTTAGAGTGGAAAACCGTACTTGATGGTTTCTATGCTGAATTAACTAAGCAGCTCAAAAATGCTGAGTTAGATCCTGAAGAAGGTGGTATGCGTCTCAATGAGATGGTACTTGCTGAAGACATTAAATGTCCTACTTGTGGCCGTCCAATGGGGATCCGCACAGGTACAACCGGTGTATTCCTAGGTTGTTCAGGTTATGCATTGCCGCCGAAAGAACGTTGTAAGACGACAATGAACTTAACGCCTGGTGAAGAAGCGGTTAGTGATAATGAAGATGCTGAAACTGATGCTCTTCGCGCCAAACATCGTTGTGGTAAATGTGGCACAGCAATGGACAGCTACTTAATCGATGAAGGCCGTAAATTGCATGTTTGTGGTAATAACCCAACGTGTGAAGGGTACGAAATCGAAGCGGGACAGTTCAAGATTAAAGGCTATGAAGGCCCAATCATTGAGTGTGATAAATGCGGCAATGATATGGAACTTAAAAATGGTCGCTTCGGTAAGTACTTTGGCTGTACTAATACAGAGTGTAAAAATACTCGTAAGCTGCTTAAGAGCGGTGAAGCAGCGCCGCCAAAAGAAGATCCGATCTTCTTACCTGATTTAAAATGTACAAAGTCTGACGCGCATTTCGTTTTACGTGACGGCGCTGCAGGTATTTTCCTAGCTGCAAGTACATTCCCTAAATCCCGTGAGACTCGTGCACCGTTAGTTGAAGAGCTTGTGCATTACCGTGACCAACTATGGCCAAAATATCAGTACCTAGCTGATGCCCCGGTTACAGATGATGATGGTAATAAAGCCGCCGTTAAATTTAGCCGTAAAACTAAGGAGCAATATGTTGCGACTGAAGTTGATGGCAAAGCGACAGGTTGGTCTTCGAAGTTTATTGGTGGCAAGTGGGTAAGCGAATCTACTAAGAAAAAGCCAGCAAAAAAAGCGGTCAAGAAAAAAGCCTCTTAATTTGATTAAGCTTTAAATTTAAATGGGACCTAAGGGTCCCATTTTTGTTTCTGATTTTTAGCTGGGATCCGATGTATGCCTTTGTTTTTAAAGGTAAAAATATTAAATCAATGATTTGTGCCTTTCAAGATTAACTCGTAGGCTCATTTAACATACTAGGGTACCAAATAGATACTTAGCCAAAGTGACTCATCAGTTAGACCCATTCAATCTATTGTTAAGTAATTACATACTTTTTCACAAATACAAAAAAGCCTCTTTCGAGGCTTTAATTAAATAATCAACTTATATGCTTGAAAAACCTAATGAGCGCTTTACCATTTCTTCTTAGGTTGGAATAGCATATCGATATCATCTTCGTCATCTTTAGGTGTTTTGACCGCTTGAGGGTTCAACTGTTTCTGCTGAGAATCAATCTCTTCTAACAACTCTTTCGCTTCTTCAACTTTACGACTAATGAAAGGGTCATTAGGTGTTTTAGCTTTAATAGCCTGCAATGTTGCTAGTGCTTTGGACACCATTTGTTTAGATGAACCAAATTGTTTTAGCGAGTTAGCAGCGCGTGAACGTGAAAGCATTGACTCAACATTAATGCGCAATTGGTAGCTATCTATACGGTTTTCTGCTTCAGCAAACACTTGCGGGTCTAGTTTACCTTTGTTGTTTTCAGCTCTAACAATAGCTTTAAGCTTCTTGAGCATCTGTACTAATTCTAAAATTTGCTTGTCATTGTCCGGTAAGCGAAAGTTTTCAATCGCTAAAGCTTGTGATGGACTAGAGCTTAAAGTCGTGATTTGAGTTTGGATATCGACTAAGCGACGTTGGTAATCCGCTTGTTGTGGTTGATTTTCAAGATGGGTTAGGGACATTTCAAGCGCTTCATTAATCCGCTTGTAAAGCACTAAAATTACACTGCTAGGAAATGATGCCAAGCCTGTGTTAGATAAAACGTTTTCGGTTTCATTAATGATAGCTCTATGGCGTTTTAATTCCATTCTACGTTCTGCTTCAGCACGTTCTTTTTGTTGCTGAATAACACTAATACCAATGATCAGAATAAAAAGTGCACCTAACAGTATCAATACCAAGGTAAAGGTCATATGGTTTCCGTTCAATAATTAACAGCAGAGTGGTTTGTTACCACTTTTATTAAATTTGTAGTTTATATCTTAGCGCAAGACACGAACAGTGTCGTATAAAAAGTCATTCAAATCGTTAAGAATTGCTATAACTTTGGACTGAGTCCGCAAGGTTACCATTAGAGGCCAATAACATGCAAAATTCTCAAACTCGTTATTACTATTTGATTTAATAATTTAGATCGTCTATAACATTTAGCTATAACGAAATCTTTCATAAACTGTTTTGGTTGTGTTTTATTTGAACAGTTTAGTTTCTATCGAAAGTTTCTAGTAAATAAAACTGATTCACATCTGGTGCAACACGAAGGTAGTAACATGAAATTACAGCAACTAAGATATATTGCAGAAGTGGTAAAACACAATTTAAATGTCTCAGCAACAGCAGAAGACCTTTACACCTCGCAGCCAGGGATCAGTAAACAAGTCAGAATGCTTGAAGATGAGCTGGGGATACAAATCTTTGGCCGCAGTGGTAAGCATTTAACTCATGTGACACCAGCTGGCCAATTAGTGATCGATATTTCCAATGATATTTTAGGTAAAGTTGAAAGTATTAAAAAAGTCTCAGAAGAGTATACCCAACCTAATCAAGGTGAACTCAATATTGCGACAACTGATACACAAGCCCGTTATGCGCTTCCACAAGTCATTAAGCCTTTTATTAAGCGCTACCCAAAAGTGAACTTGCACATGCATCAAGGGACGCCTTCGCAAATTAGTGAGCAAGCTGCAAGAGGTGATGCTGATTTCGCAATTGCAACAGAAGCAATGCACCTATACTCAGACTTAATTATGTTACCTTGTTATCACTGGAATCGTTCGATTGTTGTTACCCGAGATCATCCGTTAGCTAATCGTAAAACCCTGACTATTGAAGATTTGGCTGAGTTTCCATTGGTAACTTATGTATTTGGTTTCGACAAAGCATCTGAAATTGAAAAGTCATTCAAGAAGGCTGAGCTAGAGCCAAGAGTCGTATTCAGTGCCACCAGTGCTGATGTACTTAAAACCTATGTGAGATTAGGACTTGGTGTCGGTGTTATCGCTTCAATGGCAATTGATCCAGTGATTGATAAAGACTTAGTGGCAATTGATGCGAGACATTTATTTGCCCATAGCACGACAAAAATTGGCTTTAGACGCGGTAGCTTTTTACGTAGTTATATGTACGACTTCATGTATAACTTTGCGCCGCACTTAACTCGTGATGTCGTAGAGAAGGCGGTAGCATTGCGGGACCAACAACTGATTGATGAGATGTTTGCCGGAATGGATTTACCCGTTCGCTAATTTATGATTTCAACCTGTTAGGTCAGTTTGAATCGATAAAAACAAAAAATCTCGCCAAGGCGAGATTTTTAATTTTTAAGCTTTATTAAACAAATTAATCAGGTGCGTAACCGTGAATACCAATAAGTTGGTCATCCAAATAGGCTTTTTTATCCACCATTTTTAATCGGTTTAAGCTAAACCATTTTACCACTAGCGGGTAGATAGCATGCTCTTGTTCATGAACACGGCTAGATAAGGTTTCTACTGTATCATCTTCATAAACAGGGACTTTAGCCTGCAATACAACAGGCCCAGCATCCAGTTCAGGAATGACAAAGTGAACACTCGCACCATGCTCAGTATCTTTGGCATCTAATGCTCTTTGATGAGTATGCAGCCCTGCATATTTAGGCAATAAAGAAGGGTGGATATTGATCATCTTACCCATATATTGACTAACGAACTCATCAGATAAAATACGCATGAAGCCAGCAAGCACAATTAAATCTGGCTGATACTGCTCAATGGCTTGCTGTAAACGCATGTCATATTGCTGGCGGCTTTCATCCTTACGGGCGATAACACAACTTGTATTGATTTCACCATGATGAGCACGGACAAGTCCGTAAGCATCAGGTTTGTTGCTAATAACACCAACAACTTCAGCGTTAAGGTTATCATCACAACCATCAATAATGGCTTGTAAGTTAGTACCGTTACCTGAGATAAGAACAAGAACGCGGCAGCATTCAGACATCTAGTTAATCTCCACTTGCTCTTCGTCACCTTGACGATTTGCAATTTCACCGATTAACCAAGCGTTTTCACCTTCAGCTTTAAGTAGTTCAAGTGCTGACTCTACTTTTTCAGCAGGAAGGGCAATAATCATACCTACACCACAGTTAAAGGTGCGGTACATTTCAAACTGCTCTATGTTGCCGTTTTCCATTAACCAGTCGAAAACAACAGGCCACTGCCAAGAGTCGCCTTTAACAACTGCTTTGCAATCGTCAGGTAATACGCGTGGGATGTTTTCCCAGAATCCACCACCAGTAATATGCGCCATTGCATGAACTTCAGTTTGCTCAAGCAACTTAAGTAAAGGCTTTACATAAATCTTGGTAGGTTCTAATAAATGCTCTATAAGCGGTTTACCAGCAAGATCTTGTTGAGGATCTGCCTTGCTTACTTCTAATACTTTACGTACTAAAGAGTAACCATTTGAGTGAGGGCCAGTTGAACCTAGTGCAATAAGTGCGTCACCAGATTTAACTTTAGTCCCGTCGATGATAGCTTCTTTTTCAGCGACACCAACACAAAAACCCGCTAAATCGTAATCTTCACCTTCATACATACCAGGCATTTCAGCAGTTTCACCACCGATTAATGCACAACCTGATTGATGACAGCCTTCAGCAATACCGTTAACAACTGAAGTGGCAGTTTCAACATCTAACTTGCCAGTTGCGTAGTAATCTAGGAAGAACAAAGGTTCAGCACCAGATACGATTAAGTCATTTACACACATAGCAACTAAATCAACACCAACAGTGTCGTGCTTTTTGTAATCAATGGCTAAACGTAACTTGGTTCCAACACCGTCAGTACCAGAGACTAATACTGGGTGTTTATACTTAGTTGGCAATTCGCAAAGAGCGCCAAAACCACCTAGGTTGCCCATTACTTCAGGACGGTGAGTGCGTTTTACCGCAGATTTAATATTATTGACTAATGCATTACCAGCATCGATATCAACGCCAGCGTCTTTGTAGCTAAGTGGTGTAGGAGTGCTCACGGAGGATCCTCTAGGGTACATCGTTTTATGGGATTTTATGCGGCGCTATTCTATCAGCTTGTGGTAGGCGTCGAAAGTCATGATTTAGCTTTATCCGATTATGAAAACAGTTTTCTGTAATGCTTTTAGCTGTTTAGCGTGAGATTGGCTGCAATTATGAAACCTTATGTTTTATAAAGAGAATAAATAAACTAGAATTTGAACAATTTGCGAAAAATATCTCATCATCAGGAGTGCAAAAATGAAAGTCGTTGAAGTAAAACACCCGTTAATTCGTCATAAAGTAGGCTTAATGCGTGAAGCTGAAATCAGTACTAAACGTTTTCGTGAGTTAGCCACAGAAGTTGGTAGCTTATTAACGTACGAAGCAACAGCAGACTTTGAAACAGAAACTGTCACTATTAATGGCTGGAACGGCCCTGTTGAGATTGAACAGATCAAAGGTAAGAAGGTGACAGTTGTCCCTATTCTTCGAGCAGGATTGGGGATGATGGATGGCGTATTAGAGCATATGCCTAGTGCTAAAATTTCTGTTGTCGGTATTTACCGTGACGAAGAAACTTTAGAACCAGTTCCATATTTTGACAAACTCGTTAGCAATGTTGATGAGCGTGTGGCGATTGTGGTCGATCCTATGCTGGCAACAGGCGGTTCGATGATTGCGACTATCGACTTACTTAAAAAGCGTGGCTGTGTGTCAATAAAAGCACTGGTATTAGTTGCTGCGCCTGAAGGTATTAAGGCTTTAGAAGCTGCACATCCAGATATCGAACTATATACAGCATCAATCGATGACTGCTTAAATGAGCAGGGTTATATTTTACCGGGTCTTGGTGATGCTGGGGATAAGATTTTCGGTACTAAATAAATTTAGTAAACCGATAATAAAAAAGGAGCCGTTGGCTCCTTTTTTATTGGGTCTTAATCAGTATTTACGACTTCATATTGTTCAAGACTGATAATGCTATCGACTACTAAAGTACCATTGCTGCAATCCAGCCAAAGCCGATAAGCGGAATGTTGTAGTGAATAAAGGTCGGGATAACACTGTCACGGATATGATCGTGCTGTCCGTCAGCATTTAGACCTGCTGTTGGGCCTAAGGTTGAATCTGAAGCAGGTGAGCCTGCATCACCCAAAGCTGCTGCTGTACCCACTAATGCGATTGTTGCTGCAACTGAAAAGCCAAAGGTGAGTGCTAATGGTACATAAATGGTAGCGATAATTGGAATGGTTGAGAATGAAGAACCAATGCCCATAGTAATTAATAACCCTACAACCAGCATGAGCAAGGCTGCTAAGGCTTTATTGTCACCAATAATGTCGCCTAACGAAGTAACAAGGGTGCTGACTTCACCAGTGGATTTTACTACCGCAGCAAAACCCGCTGCTGCAATCATGATGAAACCAATATTGGCCATCATCAATACACCTTGGTTAAACATATCTTGCCTGACATCAGGTTTAATAATGCCTGAGAAACGGAAGATGATGAAACCTGTTAATGCACCGAATATCATTGAGTCAGTTTGTAATTGAACCACTAACGTTGCAACGATAGCCACAAGCGAAATGATTATGGTCTTCTTGTTAATTCCCACTTCTTCACTTTGGTCTGCAACAATATCCTTCGCTTCATAAATTCGTGGTTTACGGTAAGTAATGAACACTGCTGTTAATAAGCCAGTAATCATTCCTAGCGCAGGTAGAAGCATAGCGGTTGGAATTTGTTCTTTAACTGCTTCAAGACCATTGTTGTTCAAGTTAGCCAATAAAATATCATTTAAGAAAATACCACCAAAGCCGATCGGTAAAATCATATAAGTGGTAACAAGACCAAAAGTGATAATACAAGCAACTAAGCGTCTATCGATTTGTAGTTTGCTTAATACATGCAGTAATGGCGGGATCAAAATTGGAATAAACGCAATATGGATTGGCAGAATATTTTGCGAACTTATTGCCATTAATAAAATGGAAGCAAGTAATAACCAACGCACAACTAATGTGTTGGTGCTATTTGGTTCTTTACCCACTTTTTTAATAATGTTGTGAGAAATGAGTGTGGTTAAGCCAGAATGCGATAAAGCGGCAGCAAAGGCGCCAAGTAAGGCATAACTTAAAGCAATTTGTGCACCTCCGCCAAGACCATCATTAAAGGCTGCGATGGTTTGATGAATATCTAAGCCTCCAACTAACCCTGCAACAAGTGCGCTTACAGTTAGTGCGATGACAACATTCACACGCATGAGACTTAATGCAAGCATTAAGGTGACAGCAATTACGACCGCATTCATATTAATTTTTTCTTATTTAGTTTTGTTATTAGATAGACATAGTGAAGTCATTCTTGTCCGTATCAAACGTCATGTCCAGTTTATCTCTATTCAGTTTACAAAAAGTGTATTCATGTAAGGAGGGTTTTTCATTGATGTAACAAGGCCTGTCGTTATGTTGAATATAATCTTTTGTATAAAGCAAATTATTCATTTGCCTTTTTCTTATCGACAAGTGGACTGTTTTTTCAGCAGGTAAAACATATTTCATCTTAAAGGACTTATTTCTTTAATCAATTAGGGGTAAGGTATATCGCAATTATCCAAGATACAGATTCATTTCAAGTTGAAGCAATTGTGTGAGCTGTCTCGCATAATGCTTTAGTTTGGGTATAATGCTACTCAGATTAACAGGCATTGTTTTTAAGTTTTTTTCAATCCATAGATGGAGATATAAAATGAGCGTATTAGTAGGCCGTCCGGCCCCAGATTTTACTGCCGCAGCGGTTCTTGGTACTGGTGAAATCGTTGATAGTTTCAATCTATCTACCGCGATTAAAGGTAAGTCAGCAGTTGTTTTCTTCTACCCACTAGATTTCACTTTCGTGTGTCCTTCAGAGTTGATTGCTTTTGATCACCGTATTGAAGAGTTCACTAAACGTGGCGTTGAAGTTATCGGTGTTTCAATCGATTCTCAGTTCTCTCATCACGCTTGGAGAAATACTGCTGTAGATAAAGGCGGTATCGGTGAAGTTAACTACACACTAGTTGCTGACGTTAAGCACGAAATCTGTAAAGCATACGACGTTGAGCATCCAGAAGCAGGTGTTGCTTTCCGTGCATCTTTCTTAATCGACAAAGAAGGTCAAGTTCGTCATCAAGTGGTTAACGATTTACCACTAGGACGTAACGTTGACGAAATGCTACGTATGATCGATGCGTTACAATTCCACGAAGAGCACGGTGAAGTTTGTCCTGCTGGTTGGGAAAAAGGCGACAAAGGAATGACTGCAACGACTGAAGGTGTTGCTTCTTACCTAAAAGATAACTCTGACAAGCTTTAATCGCTTTTGTTAGATATTAAAAAAGCTGCCTAGGCAGCTTTTTTTGTGTCTTTTAAAAGTGCATTGAATTGGTGCTAACTCTCTGACGCTTCTTTTACTTCTACTTCATCAACTTCTTCACTCACCATTGGCCAACCGCCCAAAGTTTTCCACTTATTGACGATATAACAGAATAATTCTGCAGTTCGTTCTGTGTCGTACAAGGCTGAGTGCGCTTCTTTATTGTCAAAGTCGATTCCTGCCATTTTACATGCCTTAGCAAGTACGGTGTGGCCGATAGCTAATCCGGCTAGCGTTGCGGTATCGAAAGTTGCGAATGGGTGGAATGGAGAACGTTTTAAGTCGTTGCGTTCAATGGCTTTATTAACAAAGCCAATATCAAATGCAGCATTGTGAGCCACAATGATACAGCGATGACAGTCAGCCGCTTTTTGTGCTTTCTTCACATGCTTGAAAATTTCTAGGAACGCTTGCTTTTCATCGACAGCGCCACGTAAAGGATTAGTTGGATCGATACCATTAAACGCTAATGCTTCAGGTTCAAGGTTTGCACCTTCAAAAGGCTCAATATGAAAGTGTTGGGTTTTATCAAGTTCAATAAAACCATCATCATTCATTTTAAGGGTGGTGACAGCTATTTCTAGCAACGCATCAGTTGCGGCATTGAAACCTGCGGTCTCGACATCGATAACAACAGGAAAGTAGCCTCTAAAGCGGTGTTTGAATTTGTTTGCGTCGCAGATATCGCTCATTAAAAACCTCATTCTCTAATATGTCGGCTATTATGCTAAAACTGTGGCTCAGTGTCATGTTTGATTGTGCGATTTCTCTGCTAAAGAATAATAAAACTTTGCCGATACAGAAATGTGACTATCTGACAGGGTGTTTTTATGTGGCGTAAAGCAATTCTATTATCAAGCTTAGGGTGTGTGTTTTCTGTGCAAGCAGATTTACAGCACTATGTTGCGTCTTTAGATGATTCAATGTGGCGCATTAGCCAAAATAGTCCGATTGAATGCCGACTAGAGCATGATATCCCTGACTACGGTAGAGCCGTTTTTACGAGTAAAGCGGGTAAAGATTTGAATCTAAACTTTACCTTAGATATGTGGAATAAACCTGATCAAGTCACTAATGCCGAGCTTATCAGCAAAGCCCCTCAATGGCGTCCAGGCGTTAATGAAAAAGCAATTACTAAACTTAAGTATCAAAAGCAATTTAATGGCGAAGTACCTAAACAAGCAGCCTGGTCAATGCTATCGGAATTAAGTAAGGGGATGCAGCCTACTTTTTATTATGCTGATTGGTATAACAAGGCAGATAAAGTGGCAGTAGGTTTATCGGCAGCAAATTTTGGTGGCCAATATAGACAGTTTCGCTCATGTTTATCGACATTATTACCTTACGGCTTCGACGATATTGCATTTACAGTATTAAATTATGAAGAGGGTGGTACTAATTTAACCCGTTTCTCTAAACAGCAACTTAATCGCGTAAAAGAGTATTTATCATATGACTCTGATGTTGAATTGATTTTCGTGGACGCTTATACCGACAGTTATGGTGGACGCTCGACTAACCAGCGGGTTTCTGAACGTCGTGCGGACTCTGTTGCGGACATTCTAGTGGCTAGCGGCATTGAAGAAAGCCGTATTCATAAAACCGGCCATGGTGAAAGGCGACATGTTGCTTCTAATAACTTAATGGAAGAAAGAGCCCGTAACCGCCGAGTTGTGATTAAGATTTCTAAAAGCATTTAAGATTAGTCATAAGGAAGGTTAACTGACAACTGGTTGATGCTGATTTTGATGTTACTTATTCCGGTGTTAGTAATTTGATGACCTTAATATGGTTTGTGTTACTTTTGATGGTAATAGAACTGCGATAATGGTTTAGCTTTATGAGCTAAGCCATTTTTTATGCTTGAAGCATCGGTAGATTTTAAATGGTTTTAAAGGGTAAATTTTTAGATAAAAAAAAGCCCGCTTAAAGTAAGCGGGCCAAACAATTTGTATTCACAAATTCAAGGAAGGAAGTCAAGCATAAGAACCAGGGATAAGATGAGGTATTGGGGTACATCATCTTGGAGTTCTTGGTTTTCAATAACTAAATTAGCTATGTCCTGAAAACAAGATACATATTAGAGAGATTGCTCTAGATTGACAAACTAGAAAAATTTCAATTTATCATTAGTAAAACTAATCTGAACTATTGAGTTCGATTATAGTGTAATCACGCTTAAGTGAGTAAAGTGGATTAAAACATACTTTATAAGCATGGTGAGTGCATATTTAGTCGATTTAAGCGTTTTAAGTAATGATATACAATTGTTAAAAGTCAGCTTATGTACAGTAAAAACTAAAATAATAAAATAAATTTATCTTCTATAAGCCTATGATATCGGGTGATTAACTTAAATGGTGATGTTTATCACCTTTTGGTTTTAGATAACGGAATCTAGTTCAACATGTCAACTTGACTAGGATGAGTATAATTAATGCTAAATAGCTTTTTTGACTATTAACTACTCAATAAATGGAGGTGTTAGTGAGTTTTACTGTTGGACTGAGAAGTCATCAATAAATTGGGGCAGGCTTTAAGTAAAAATATATGCAATAAATAATCTTATCCAAAACTGATATGGAAGATTAGTTTATAAATTATGCTGATTAAATGCCTTGTTTTACTAACGTTACTGTTTTTTTAGCTAGTGTTTTTTTAAGAGGTGAGTGGTCGCTAAAGAAAGACTTTGAAGAAGGGGTCTGGACTACGGTGAATCAATCTATTCTAAAAAAGTAAATATAAATGAAAGGAATTAATTTGCTCGACTCTATAAGCAATATAAGTATAAAAACAGCATTTGGTGCCCATGAAATTCAAACTAAAGGCTGAGTAACAAAATTTGGTGGTTATTTCGGCACTGTCCTACCAGTTTGTTTACTTATCAAGGTTAATAGAATGTAAACTTTTCAATGGTTAACATTAAACTTTCTTCATTTCTTTGTATTAAGCCTGAAAAAGCCGTTTTTTAATGGCAAATTAAGCGTTGAACCATAAAATAAAGCCTGCTTTCCCGAGTCCTTTTATTCACAAGCGTTGTGGTACTCGGTATAGTAAGCCATCTTTTATTACGCAAAATTTACAATCGCAAATTATGTTTACATGGCCTATTTCAATTTATTACGAAGACACCGATGCTGGTGGAGTAGTTTATCATTCTAACTATTTAAACTTCTTCGAGCGCGCCCGAACCGAGTGGTTAAAATCTATGGGTGTCGTTCAAAGTGAGTTATTAGCGGATGATATTGCTTTTGTTGTTAAGCATGCTGAATTAGATTTTCGCATTGCAGCAAGATTCGAACAGAACTTATTTGTAGAGTCACAGGTCATAGAATTAAAAAAAGCCTCTTTGGTGTTTAAACAGCGATTGCTTGATGACAAAGGCGACTGCTATTGTGAGGGCACTATTATTGTTGCCTGTATCGCTTTATCACGTATGCGACCAAGAGCTATCCCATTAAATATTGTGCAGGAGTTCAATCGTGCAAGCTGAAATTTCTTTTATCGGTCTTTTTTTAGAGGCAAGTGTTCTCGTTAAGTTAGTGATGCTGACTTTATTATGCTTATCTATTGCCTCATGGGCTGTCATTATTCAGCGTCGAAAGTTATTAAATAGCGCTCGGGCTAAAGCTATCAAATTTGAAGATACATTTTGGTCAGGAGTTGATCTCAACAAGTTGTATAAAGAATTATCTGCTCGCAGTGAAGGTGTTTCAGGACTTGAAGCTTTATTTGTAGCAGGGTTTAAAGAGTATTCACGTTTAAGCCAAGCCAACAGTAAATCACCTGAAGCTGTCATGGATGGCACTACCCGTGCTATGCGAGTGAGTTTATCTCGTGAAGTTGAACGTTTAGAAACACACCTTCCTTTATTAGCGACCATAGGTTCAACAAGTCCGTATATTGGTTTGTTCGGAACAGTATGGGGCATCATGAACTCGTTTATTGCTCTTGGCGCCGTTGAAAATGCCACGCTTACCATGGTTGCACCAGGTATTGCTGAAGCCTTGATTGCAACAGCTATGGGCTTGTTCGCCGCGATCCCAGCTGTTATTGGCTATAACCGTTTCTCGACTCAAGTCGAAAAGATTGAAATGTCGCACGTTAACTTTATGGAAGAGTTTTCTAACATATTGCAACGCCAGGCCTACAGTGAGAAGGAAGCGGTGTAATGTATCAACGTAAGCGCCGTCGTCCGGTCGCCGAAATCAATGTTGTACCTTATATTGACGTGATGTTGGTGCTGTTAATCATCTTTATGGTTACTGCGCCAATAGTTTCGCAAGGGGTCAAAGTTGAATTACCTCAAGGTGAAGCTGAACCGTTACCAGCTGAAAGTAAACCACCTATTGTGGCATCTATAGATGAGTTTGGAGAGTATTTCCTCAATGTAGGAAGTGGATCTAATGATGATTCACTGTCTTTGGATGAAATCTCAATTCAAGTGGGCGCAATGATCTTACTTGAACCTGAAAGACCGGTGGTCGTGAAAGCTGACCGCCGTATTCCTTATGAAAATGTGATTCAGTTAATGGTCAGTCTGCAAGGTGCGGGTGTGCCTGCAGTGGGCTTGATGACTGATTCACCTAAGGAGTAATTTGGTGGCTGCTAAATCTCAATTAACCTTACCAATTACAATCTCAGCAGGTGTGCATGTTGGCGTTATTGTCGCGCTAGCATTAGGCATTAGCTTTGATGATAAGCCTAAACATTTGCCGCAAGCTCAACAGTCAGAGCCAATAGTGCAAGCTGTGGTGGTGGATCAACAGCGTATTAATGAGCATGCTGAAAAGCTGAAAAAGCAACGGGCTGATACTGCTCGTATCGAGCGTGAGCGTCAAGCTGAGTTAGACAGGCAAGCACGCAAAGCAAAAGATGAAGTGCGTAAAGAGCAAGAACGCATTAAGCAGCTCGAAAATCAGCGTAAGTTGAAAGAGCAAGAAACTCTTAAAGCTAACAATGCGGCGAAAGCTGCAAAGTTAAAAGAAGCTGAAGAAAAAGCTAAAGCCCAAAAAGCAGCGGATTTACGTAAAAAGCAAGAAGCTGAACGTCAAGCTGCTGAGAAAAAAGCTGCTGAAAAACGCAAAGCAGAAGAAGCTGCGGCGGCTAAAAAACGTGAAGATGAACGCAAACGTAAAGAAGAGGCTGAAAGAAAACGTAAGGCTGAAGAAGCTGAACGTGCTCGCCAAGAACGTGAAATGGCAGAAGCAATGGCGGCTGAACAAGTTGCGCTATCGGCTACTCGTAATAAGCAAGTTGTGTCTGAAGTAAACAAGTACACCGCAATGATTAAATCAACTATTCAGCGTAATTTGGTTGTCGATGAGTCGATGCGTGGTAAAAGTTGTCGAGTATTCATTCGCTTAGCGCAAGATGGTTTTGTCACTGCAAGCCAAACATTAAGTGGCGACCAAGTAGTTTGCCGTGCAGCTAAAGCGGCTATTAACAAAGCAGGGCGTTTACCTGTTTCAGCTGAAGCAGACGTTTATAACAAAATGAAAGAAATTAATTTAACCGTATCACCGGAATTTAATTAAAGGAGTCACATGAAGATTTTGGCAAAATGGTTAACGATATTGGTACTATTTATTAGTACTAGCGCTAATGCTGCATTAGATATTGTTATCACTGAAGGTGTTGATGCAGCTAGACCTATCGCGATTATGCCTTTTGTTTGGCAGGGTACAGGTCCAGCTCCACAGCAAATTAGTGATGTTGTTACCAGTGATTTAGCGCGAAGCGGTACGTTTAACCCCCTTGATGCGCGCGGTTTACCACAAACGAATATCAGCACTGTGAAAGAGTTTATTGCCACTGGTTGGGGCGAAACGGCATCTGAAGCATTACTCGTAGGTTCTATTAAACCTTATGGTACTAATCAATATTTAGTGAGCTTTGATCTGATTGATCTTGTTAAAGCGCAACTGCAATCAGGTAAAGGTCCTACGACTTCTAATGACTTATTACTTGAAAGTCGTGAAACGGTCATTAGTGAAGCGCAATTTAGACAATACGGTCACCGTATCAGCGACATCGTGTATGAAAAATTAACTGGTATTCGTGGTGCGTTTTTAAGCCGTGTAGCTTATGTTGTGGTTAAGCAAGGCGAAAAGTCGCCATATCATTTAATGATTTCAGATTACGACGGTTATAACGAACAAATGTTATTACGTTCACCTGAGCCATTAATGTCACCAGCATGGTCGCCTGATGGACGTCGTTTAGCATATGTAAGTTTTGAGAACCGTAAAGCGGAAATCTTTGTTCAAGATATCTATACTCAAGAGCGCGTTAAAGTTAGCTCGCATAATGGTATAAATGGTGCTCCAAGCTTTTCTCCTGACGGTAAAAAGCTGGCGGTGACTTTATCTAAAGATGGCCAGCCAGAAATATATATTATTGATATCGCCACTAAAGCATTGAAGCGTGTCACTAATCATTATGCGATTGATACTGAAGCTTCGTGGACACCAGATGGTGAGTCGTTGATTTTTACCTCTGAACGCGGCGGTAGACCGCAAATTTATCAAGTGAAACTGAGCACTGGAAAAATATCACGTGTGACATTTGAAGGTGAGTGGAATTTAGGTGGCACGATAACACCTGATGGTCGCAGCATGATTTTTGTTAACCGCACTAACGGTAAATACAATATCGCGAGAATGGATCTTAAAACTCGCTTTATGCAAGTACTGACTTCGACTCAACTTGATGAGTCTCCAAGTATTGCGCCAAATGGAACCATGGTTATTTATGGTACCACTTACCGCGGTAGCCAAGTGTTAGCTGCGGTATCTATGGATGGAAGATTTAAAGCAAGACTACCAGCAGGCCAAGGCGAAGTGAAATCGCCAGCCTGGTCTCCATTTTTATAAAAATTAATTAAGGATTACACATGAATCTGAATAAGTTGTTTAAAGCTATGTTAGTTGTTGTACCTGTAATGGCATTAGGGGCATGTAGCACAACTTCAGAATCTGAAACAGATGCAAGTGGTTCAACAAGTGGTTCAACAACCACAACTACTGGCGGTGAATATGGTTCTGGTGGAGTTGAAACTGGTGGCGTAGCGCCAATCTTAACACCAGAAGAGCAACAAAGAGTTGAGCAAGAAGAATTACGTGCTCAAAACATCATTTACTTTGATTTTGACCGTAGTGAAGTACAAAGCGAAAATGCGGCAATTATCCAAGCTCACGGTAACTACTTAGTAGAACATCCAAATGTGCGAGTATTGATTGAAGGTCATGCAGATGAGCGTGGTACACCTGAATACAATATTGCTCTTGGGGAACGCCGTGCCAAAGCCATTGCAAAATACTTACAAGGCATGGGTGTTCAAGCTAGCCAAATGAGTGTGGTTAGTTACGGTGAAGAAAAACCATTAGATTTTTCTCGTTCAGAAAGTGGTTTTGCTAAAAACCGTCGTGGTGTTTTAGTTTACTAATTACGTTATAACAATTGACGTATACGGAGGGCCAGTCCTGCTGGCCATTTTAGGAGTTTATTGATGAAACATGCTGTTTTAGTTGCTGCAATGTTTGTAACTGCGGGTGCCACAGCTGCACCTGCGCCAGTACAAGACATTGCTGGTGGTTCAAGTGATGATCGCATCTCTCGTTTAGAGCGTATAATTAAAGCGAAACAACAAACTGAATTCGAAGCCCAACAACGCTTAGATGCTTTACAACGTGAAGTATTGGATTTACGTGGCATTACCGAACAGCAAGATTACCAAATTAGTCAAATGCTTCAGCGTCAACGTCAGCTTTATGAAGAAATTGCCAATTTATCAGCAAGTGCTGCTTCAACCACAGTGACTGTTGCTGATTCAAGTGCGACTTCAGCGACAAAGTCCACATTAGGTGAAACTGCCAGCTATGAGCAAGCGGTCAACCTTGTGTTGAAAGAAAGAAAGTATGATGAAGCTATTCCAGCCTTCAGCGAGTTTATTAAGCAATATCCTGATTCAACTTATGCGGCTAACGCAAATTATTGGCTTGGACAGTTATTATTTAATAAAGGTACCTTCCCAGAAGCTAAGCAAGCTTTTGATACTGTGGTGACAAAATACCCTAACTCAAACAAGCGTGGTGATAGTTTAGTCAAGCTAGGTATGATCGCAGAGAAAGAGGGTGATAGCACAACAGCAAAGACTTTCTATAACCGCGTATTAAAAGAATATGCAAATAGTGCCTCTGCTCGTCTAGCACAACAACAACTGTCGGCTTTATAAGCCTAATTTAACTAAAAAACAGCCTCTTAGTTTATTTTTAGTGCAAACGGCAAAAAAACCATAAATTGCACTTGCATGAGAAGATGAAAAAGGTATTATAGGCGCCCTCAGAACGGAGCGACGTTCTGGGGTCATTAAACAGGTTAGATTAACTTATTTTGATGACAGATTGATTGAACTCTATTTATAGTCTTCACTTAATCTAAGAAACAGAAATGGGTCGTTAGCTCAGTTGGTAGAGCAGTTGGCTTTTAACCAATTGGTCGAAGGTTCGAATCCTTCACGACCCACCACTTTCTGAAAGTGAGATTGCCAGTCAGGCTTTAATTCAGACGTAATGAATCGTTACGTAAAACTAGATGGGTCGTTAGAACAGTTGCTTAGTTTAATTAAGCAGTTGGCTTTCTCTCCAATTAAGACATAGTTTTAATGAAATACAGATGGGTCGTTAGCTCAGTTGGTAGAGCAGTTGGCTTTTAACCAATTGGTCGAAGGTTCGAATCCTTCACGACCCACCACTTTTCTAAAAGTGTTGCCAGTTAGGCATAGATTTAGATGCATTACCTAGATGGGTCGTTAGCTCAGTTGGTAGAGCAGTTGGCTTTTAACCAATTGGTCGAAGGTTCGAATCCTTCACGACCCACCACTTTTCTGAAAGTGAGATAGCCTGTTCGGCTTTGATTCAGACCCTCTATTGTCCTATCGTTTTTAATCTATTTATATTCCAGTTTTTTAATTTATTCAGCTTAGATATAAATTCATCTCTTGTATGTTGATGTTGTACTTTTTGTCAACTTTATCGCCTCATAAATAAGTATTCTTTTGTTCACAAAAATACAGCTTAGCTAATAAATTCACCGATCAGTCTTAACGTATTCTAATTGCTAATGTTATCCACCATTTAATTGCAATTCTGATAATCATTTTAGTTTTCTCTCATCTACTTTTGTCTAATAGACCTATTGCTAATGTTGCTTGGATGTTAACTGGGTCATATTGCTATGGATGATAAGAACAGGGAGAGCATGATGAAACAAGCAAAATATGGTTTAGTAATAGGTATCTCGATGCTGGCATTAAGTAATGTGAGCTATGCAGATACTGATATGCAGTTTGGTGGTTATGTAAAAGCCGATGTGATGTTCAGTGATTATGGTAATGGGGCGCCAGACTCAGGAAGTTTATCTCGTCAGTTTTATGTGCCTGGTACTATTTATGGGGAAGAAGGAAATGGCAACCAAGTTGTCGATTTTCAAGCACGTGAGACACGCTTTAATTTTAAAACTGTGTCAGATTTTGATGGCCATAAGCTAACAGGGTTTATTGAATTAGATTTCATGACTCATACAGATGGTAATGAACGTGTATCAAACAGTTATTCTCCTCGTATTCGCCAAGCATTTGTAAGCTATGATAATTGGACTGTAGGTCAAACATGGACCACATTTCAAAACCCTGGTGCGTTGCCAGAGAACTTAGATTTCGTTGGGGCAGCTGAGGGTACGCCATTTGTGCGTCAAGCGATGATCCGATATACCAATGGTGGCTTCCAGTTAGCGGTAGAAAATCCAGAAACAACCGTAAATCAATACCAAACAGCATCTCGTTTAACCAGTGGAAGTGGTATTGTGCCAGATGTTGTTGCGCGTTATAACTTTAAAACAGAAGGTGGTACAGCCATTTCTGTAGCAGGTATTTTACGTCAATTAAATGTAGAACAAAATGTTGGCACGCAAGCCGTTGACTCAACAGAAATGGGTTATGGTGCGAGCATCGCAGGTATTATTCCAGTTGGCGGAGATGACTTTAAGTTTTCAGCAACATATGGTGAAGGTTTAGGCCGTTATATGGCGCTTAACTATGCAAATGCAGGTAATTTAGATGCATCTGGCGAAATACAAACCATCAGTTCATATGGTGGTTATGCAGCTTATCGTCATTGGTGGAATGATAAATGGCGTTCTAGCTTAACTGTTTCAGCGTTTAAGGCTGATAACGATACCATGCTATCAAGTGATCAGGTTAATGCTGAATCATATTCTAGCTATATTAACTTGCTGTATTCACCAACTAAGCCGTTAACTTTTGGTGTTGAGTATATGTATGCGATGAATGAAAGAGAAGATGGTAGCGATGGTGACTTAAGCCGTATTTTGTTTTCTGCTAAATACGTCCTATAGTAAAGTAGTTTGATATTGTAACTTCCCCCCCGAAAATCAAGTTACATTTAAAAGGGTTAATTCATTGAATTAACCCTTTTTCTTTCAATAATATATTAGCGAATTGTAGCGAAAATATTTAGCCTAATAAGTTATTTGAACGAACATACTGTTCGAACTCAGTGTAACCACCTACATGAACTTCATCTACGAAGATTTGCGGTACCGTTTCAACTGGCTTGCCCACAGTTTTCTCTAGGTCAGCTTTAGAAATGCCTTCAGCATGAATGTCTACGTACTTAAATTTAAAACCGTCACGCTGTTCAGTTAATTTTTCTGATAATTCAACAGCACGAACACAATATGGACAGCCTGGACGGCCAAAAATTACAACAAACATAGTGACTCCTTTTTTTGATTTGAAGATTTATACCATAACTCTTATTGAATTGATAATTTATACAGAACTCGGTTAAAAACTACTTTCATCAATCGTTTTATAACGACCTTTATAGTCAAAAAACTTCTCGACTAAATCCCATTTATTTTTCTGTTTTTTTAATAGGAGTAAATCAGGTTTCTTAAAGTGATCTGCTTGAGTAATAAGTTGCTGCGGTGTTTTGTATTGTGGATGTTTCATTCCTGGCGTTCGCGAATGCGGTGCGATAAAAATGGCAAATAGCGCGCGGCGCTGGGCAGGGGTTTCCATTCTAAAGGTTTCTTTAAAGTCATTCGCTTCAATATCGAAGTATTGAACGATTAATTTGTTGTCATCTGCCGTTAGTAGCATTTCTTGGCATTTAAAGAGATGGTGATGTTGAGAAGATAAGACTTGCTTCAAGCGTTTGTCTGGATCTATCAATGTAGATTGACAGGTTTGGCATATACGGGCAGCAATATCATTCTCAGCGCCGCAATCAGGACAGGATTTTGACCTGAATCGAAAGTCACATTGATGTTTTTGATTATCATGAGTCTTTTCTACTAAGCCTTGGCACCGCCTGCCAAAGTGCTCAACTATATCGCCGTCACTATCAACTAATCCCCAAAACGTGTTGGCAAACTGACAAACGGGGCAGTGAACTTGCACAGGTACAGATTTACTGTTGGTTTTCACTTGGCCAACTTCTGGGAAGTATAAGTCATAGCCATTTGCTGCGTAATCAATTACTAGGCAATCATCTTTATCAGGCGCTAAACGGAGCCCTCGGCCAATCATTTGCTGAAATAGGCTCACTGATGCTGTAGGTCTTAAAATCGCGATTAAGTCCACATGAGGGGCGTCAAAGCCAGTGGTTAATACTGCAACGTTAACAATAAATTTAAGTTGCTGTTGTTTAAAGCGAGTAATTATTTCATCGCGCTCGATATGAAGTGTCTCAGCGGTTATTAATGCTGCACTATCATCGAGTAACGTCATTATTTCTTGTGCATGACGCACTGTTGCTGCAAATATGAGCACGCCTTTACGGTGCTCGGCAAGTTGTAGCACTTGTTTGATAATAGCGGTTGTTGCTCGGCCTTGATGATTGAGTAAGTCATCGACTTCTTTTTGCGGGTACTCCCCAGATTCTGAAGGTGTGACTTGGCTAAAGTCATATTGAGCACTTAAGCCATCAAAAATCTTAGGCGCAGTTAAATAACCTTGCTTGATTAAAGGCCGCATTGGCAGCTCAAATATACATTTTTCAAAAATCGGTTTTTCAGTGTTACCCACTTTGCCATGGTAGTGGTGGCGATATATCCAACCTAAACCTAAGCGGTATGGTGTTGCTGTTAAACCCAATAATTTAAGTTGTGGGTTACGTTTTTTTAAATGAGCCAGCAATTGCCAGTATTGACTATTTTCATCGTTACTCACGCGGTGACACTCATCAATGATCACCAAAGAAAAAACCTGATTGAATTTTTCTGGCGCTCTTGCTGCAGATTGCACACTGGCGACAACAGTTTTACCAACTGCTTTTTTTTGATTTAATCCAGCAGAATAAATACTGGCTTCTTCGGTTAGTAAACCCACTTTTTCTGCATTTTGTGCAACTAACTCTTTAACGTGAGTGAGCACTAAAACATTTCCACGTGCAATACGTGCAAGCTCAGCGATGACGATGCTTTTACCTGCACCTGTGGGTAATACCAGCACCGCTGAATCATTACTTTGTTTAAAATGGGCTATGGCAGCATTGACTGAGTCTTGCTGATAATCACGAAGCGAAATTGTTACTGGCATAAACTCGTTATTGTTGAATGTTTTGAAAAGATAACTGAGGGGTTACTTTATCACGTAACGCAGTGGATGTTAGGTTATTACGATTTGCTTAAGCTGAGTTTTAACATAAAAAAGCCCCCTCATTTGAGGGGGCAATGAGAATCTGGTCAAGACTCTCTAGGTGGGTAGGACGTAAAGGTTACGATTAACCTGACAATCACTAATCGTCAGTGTTATTCGGTTTTATTTAAGCGGGATTCGATAAGTGTATCGATTACCGCTGGATCTGCCAGTGTTGAAGAATCACCTAAGTTGGTCACTTCATTTGCTGCAATCTTGCGTAAGAAGCGACGCATGATTTTGCCTGAACGCGTTTTAGGTAGTCCGCCAGCCCACTGAATTAAATCAGGGGTCGCTAGGGCGCCGATTTCTTTACGAACCCATTGGCGTAGACCTTGACGAAGTTCTTCTGTTTCTTCAACGCCTTTAGTAAGCGTCACATAAGCATAGATACCTTGGCCCTTGATATCATGGGGGTAACCAACTACTGCAGCTTCAGCAACTAGCTCATGTGAAACAAGTGCACTTTCAACTTCTGCTGTACCAAGTCGATGGCCGGACACATTAATAACGTCATCTACTCGGCCAGTGATCCAGTAATAACCATCTTCATCACGACGTGCACCGTCACCAGTAAAGTACATGCCTCTAAAGGTTTTAAAGTAGGTCAGTGCAAAACGGTCATGGTCGCCATAAACAGTTCGCATTTGACCAGGCCATGAATCTAGGATGACTAAGTTTCCTTCAACCGCGCCGTCTAAAATATTGCCCATGTTATCCACTAACGCAGGTTGTACGCCAAAGAATGGACGAGTAGCAGAGCCTGGTTTTGCATCAGTTGCGCCTGGTAACGGGCTAATTAGAATGCCACCAGTTTCTGTTTGCCACCATGTATCCACAATAGGGCAAGACTCATGACCAATCACTTCGTGGTACCAACGCCATGCTTCTGGGTTAATAGGTTCACCTACTGAGCCCATGACACGTAAAGAGCTGCCATCGAAACCTTCAAATTGCTCTTTGCCCTCAGCCATTAATGCACGGATTAATGTCGGAGCTGTATAAAGAATATTGACTTTATGACGGTCAATCATTTCGCCTAAACGAGAAGGGCCTGGCGAGTTAGGAACACCTTCGTGAATTAGCACGGTTGCGCCATTAGCAAGCGGGCCGTATACCATGTATGAGTGACCGGTAATCCACCCCACATCAGCAGTACACCAGTAAACTTCACCTTCTTTGTAATCAAAGACATATTCGTGAGTCATTGAAGCATAAACCATGTAACCACCTGTGGTGTGTAACACACCTTTAGGGTTACCGGTTGAGCCTGATGTATACAGTAGGAAAAGCGGGTCTTCAGCGCCCATTTCTTCTGCTTGGCAATGCTCTGAAGCTGTTGCCATTACATCGCTCCACCAAATATCACGACCTTCAACCCAATCGATGTCACCACCAGTTCGGTTAAGTACGATAACTTTTTCGACGCAATCAACATCTGGATTATTCAGTGCGTCATCAATGCTTCGCTTTAATGGAATTTTACGACCGCCACGAATACCTTCATCGGCAGTAATTAGCACTTTTGAATTACCATCAATCACACGTGATGCAATTGAGTCAGGTGAGAAGCCACCAAAGACAACAGAGTGAACAGCACCGATGCGTGCACATGCTAGCATTGCGACTGCAGCTTCTGGCACCATTGGCATATAAATGGTTACTACATCGCCTTTACAAACACCTTGGCTGCGTAGGGCGTTAGCAAACTTACATACATCAGTATGAAGCTCACGGTAGGTAATTTTGCGTTGTTCGCTGGCATCATCGCCTTCCCAGATAATGGCAACACGGTCACCATTTTTTTCAAGGTGGCGATCCAAACAGTTAGCTGAAGCGTTCAATGTGCCATCATAAAACCAGTTAATTGACAGGTTATGATCATCAAATGACGTCTTCTTAATTTTGGTGTAGGGTTTGATCCAATCAATACGCTTACCGTGTTCTCTCCAAAAACCTTCTGGATTTACCACAGATTCTTGGTACATTTTCTTATAGGTATCATTGTCTACCAGTGCGTTGGTTGCGAAATCTGCTGGTACTTTATAGAGAGACTGCGAGCTCATATGGCTTCCCTTTGTCGAATTTAGCGTTACGAAAGTATCGTCTGCAAGGTGAGGTTAACACTATTAGACCTTGGTCTAGTTTTAAAATATCCTTAATATTTAACCTGTTGCGCATGTTAGCATGGCACCAAATTGACACAGATTTATTGCTTATTTATTAAGCGAATATAATAAGAAGAGAAAGCCATGAATTTGACCTTAGTCGTTGCTGTGATTGCAATTTGCTATGTTTCTTTACTGTTTATTTTAGCGTGGGGAGCTGAGCGATGGTTTAGCAAGATCACCAAAAAAGTTCAGGTATGGATATACGGCTTAAGTCTAGCGGTTTACTGTTCTTCTTGGAGCTTCTTAGGCACAGTTGGTCAATCTGCCAACGATTTGTGGTCTTTTTTACCGATATACTTAGGCCCCATATTAGTTTTTTCGCTCGGTTTTGGGGTATTGCGCAAGATGGTTATCATCTCAAAAGCGCAAAATATTACTTCAGTGGCTGATTTTATTGCCGCTCGATATGGTAAATCTCAAACTCTCGCAGCGATTGTTACCCTCATTGCACTATTTGGCATCATGCCTTACATCGCCTTACAACTTAAAGCGATGGTGTTTAGTTTAAATCTTTTCCAACCAGACAATCAGCCTTTAAGTGCTGTCAGTGTACCTTTACTTATTACTTTTATATTGGCTATTTTTGCCATTTTGTTTGGCACCCGAAAACTGGATGCCACAGAACATAACCCGGGCATGATGGTCGCCATTGCATTTGAGTCGCTGGTAAAATTGGCGGCATTCTTGATCGTCGGTTTTGTGATTACCTATTTATACTTTGATGGTTTTGGCGATATTTGGCAGCAAGCATCAGACAAAGATATCATCAAAAATGGCAGCCTTAATATCGTGTCATTTTTGCCTGAAATGCTGGTGGGGATAGCTGCCTTCATGTGTATGCCGCGTCAATTCCATGTGATGGTAGTTGAGTGTGCTGAAGAAGCGGTACTTAACAAAGCTCGTTGGATTTTTCCGCTTTATTTAGCCATGTTCGGGCTATTTGTCGCGCCGCTGGCATTAGCAGGCACCTTGTTATTAGGTGATAGTGTTGCTGCAGATACCTATGTGATTAATCTACCTCTTGCATTAGACCAGCCCGTGCTGGCAGTCATCGCATTATTGGGTACTTTGTCTGCAGCGACAGGCATGGTAATCGTAGCGGTAGTTACTATTAGTGTGATGATCAGTAACGAATGGTTAGTGCCGTTTATGTTGCGAACAGGCCGTGTTAATGGAACCAACTTTAATCAATTTGCCCGCTTTTTATTAAACGCCCGTCGCTTAGCCATCGTCATCATTCTGGCGTTAGGTTATTTAAGTTATTTGTTGTTTGGCAACAGCGAATCGCTGTCTCACCTTGGACAGCTTTCTTTTGGGGCATTTGCGCAATTAGCGCCAGCTTTATTAGGTGGAATGTATTGGAAATATGGTAATCGTTCTGGAGTCTTTTTAGGCTTAGCCGTTGGTTTCTCGCTTTGGTGTTACATCTTATTTGAGGGCAGTGTAGGGATTGGCGGCGAAACGGGTCTGCTAGCGTCTATAAGCCCAGAAGTTGCCGATACCTTAATTGCATTACTCGCCAATGTGGTTTGTTATATTTTAGGCTCTCTTTGGTTCAGAGCGGGTGTAGCAGAGCGTATTCAAGCAAGTCATTTTATTAACCCTGGGGCAAATAAGCAGGGTGATAAGAAGGACACTAACCGCAAACATGGCGCAATTTCTCAGCAGGACTTATTAATCCTTGCGAGTCGTTTTGTCAGTCCGACAAGAGCTTATGAAAGCTTCAGTAAATTCTCCCCTGATGCAGTGCGCAGTGACTCATGGCACAAGGTTGCTGGTGAAGAACTGATTTCTCATACTGAACATATGCTCGCAGGTGTGCTTGGTGCATCCAGTGCTTCACTGGTGATGGATTCTGTATTACAAGGACGTGATTTAGCCCTTGATGAAGTTTTCAGCTTAGTAGATGAAGCGTCGTCAAAAATTATTTTGAGCCAAGACATGCTTCGCGGCGCTATTGAACATGCCTATGAAGGCATGAGCGTTGTTGATAAAGACTTAAACCTTGTTGCGTGGAATTATAAATACGCAGAGCTTTATGATTATCCTGATGACTTTTTACAACAAGGTATGCCAATCAGTGAAGTCGTGCGTTTTAATGCTGCGCGAGGTTATTGTGGTGAAGGCGATATAGAAACACAGGTTGAGATCCGTGTTCAGCACATGCGAAACGGCACAGAACATACTTCAGAGCGACAACGAAAAGACGGCAAGGTCATTAAGATTCAAGGTAATCCCATGCCAGATGGCGGTTTTGTGATGACCTTTACCGATATTACTCAGTATCGACTGCAAGAAAAGGCATTGATTGAAGCTAATGAAACACTAGAGTCTCGCGTACAAGAGCGTACTTATGAACTGGCAATGCTTAACAGTGAACTACTGGAAGCGAAAGCCCAAGAAGAGTTAGCAAATGCCTCTAAAAGTCGCTTTTTGGCAGCAGTAGGACATGACTTAATGCAGCCTTTAAATGCGGCGCGTTTATTTACAGCGTCTCTTGCACAATACCCCAATTTAGATTTAGAAGGTAAAACTACTATTTCTCATATCAATAATTCACTTCGCACAGCGGGTGAGCTATTAACAGATTTACTGGATATCTCTAAGTTAGATTCAGGCATGGTCGAAGTTAATCGTCGCGACTTTGCGGTGGCAGAGCTGTTAAATGGCTTATCTGTTGAGTTCGATGCGATGGCTAATGATAACCAAATTCGATTTAACATGATGCCTTGCACTGCCACGATAAATTCTGATTTATCTTTATTAAGACGTATTTTACAAAACTTTCTGACCAATGCGTATCGCTATGCAAAAGGAGGGCAAGTCTTGTTGGGTTGTCGCCGTCGTGGTGACTTCCTTGAAATACAAGTTATTGATACCGGTTGCGGAATTGATGAAAACGAAACCGAAGAAATTTTCAAAGAGTTTAAGCGGCTCAATCACCCGAGTAGTCGCAATGTGAGTGGCCTTGGCCTAGGTTTAGCGATTGCAGACAGGATCAGCAAGGTGCTTGAACATCAAATACAAGTGACATCCAAATTGGGTCAGGGTTCGGTATTTTCTATAACGGTGCCGCTTGGTGAGACAGTCAGTGAAAAAGTCATTAAACCAGTGCCAACATTAACTCAGCCATTAGCTGGGGTGAAAGTGCTTTGTATTGATAACGAAGAAGCCATTTTAGCAGGGCTTGAAAGCTTATTAACTCGTTGGAAGTGTGAAGTCGTGTGTGCATCTGATTTAGCAGATGCACGAATTAAACTGGGCTTAAAGGGCGTCGCGCCCGATATTGTTTTAGCCGATTACCATTTAGATAATGATCAAAATGGTGTTGATGCGATGGACGGCATCCGCTCTCGTTACGGTGAGCATTTACCAGGGATCTTGATTACTGCTAATACCAATAAAGATTTGGTTGACGATGTACAAAAGCGTGGTTATCACTATATGGCGAAAATGGTAAAACCTGCCGCATTAAGAGCGCTTATTTCTAGCTTAGTTAAGTAAGACATAAAATTAAGAGTTAGGTCAGCCAAAAAATTAAGAGTAAAATAAGCGATTAGTCATCAAACCAAGATGTATATCGGTTTCACAAGGACAGCGAATGATTACAGTATACGGTGATGAGAAGTCAGGTAATTGCTATAAAATTAAACTCACACTACATCTGCTGAATATTGAATATCAGTGGAAAGCAGTAGACTTGATGAAAGGGGAGACAACAACGCCAGCGTTTTTAGCCAAAAGTCCCCAAGGTAAGTTACCGATTATAGAATTAACTGATGGCAGAGTCCTAGCTGAATCTAATGCGATTATTGGTTATTTAGCTGGTAATTCTGAGCTTGTTCCTAAAGATGAATTTGATAAGGCGTTGATGTATCAATGGATGTTTTACGAGCAATATACTCATGAGCCATGCATTGCCGTGGCACGCTTTATTCAGTTATACCAAAACATGCCTGTTGAGCGTCAGTCTGAATATGATTCATTACATGCTAAGGGGACTAAAATACTTGGCTTACTTGATCAGCAGTTATCAGATAACCTGTTTATTATTGGCTCTCAGTTTACCTTGGCCGATATTGCACTTTATGCCTATACCCATGTCGCACATGAAGGAGGTTTTGATTTAACTCATTATGTCAACATTAATAACTGGTTAGAACGGGTTACTAAGCAAAGGGGATATGTGAGCATGTTTGGCTGACAAGAGATGGATTAAACTATAAGAATAGAAGAGAGAATTCTTTTAATACATGCGCTAATTATTTATAAAAACTTGATTAATTAGAAGAAAACGTTAACTTAAAAATGTTTATTTCAAAATGTTAGCTTCAAAATATTTAATTCCAAACATTACCTTAGAACATAAAAAAACCTTACTGAGTATGACTGCATCGCAGTGTTAACACTCTAGTAAGGCTTTTGAGTAAGCTTGTTTTAAATTACTTTGCTAACTTAGTGAAGTAATCAAAAATTACAGGTACGTCATTTTGACCCATACCAGCATCAACAGCAGCTTGTAAGCTTGTTGAAGTACCTTGAGCAATTAAAGACTGAGTACCTAAGTCTTCACACATTGCTAGGAAGTAACCAAGATCTTTGTTGGCATTAGCAACAGAGAAACCTAATTTTTCTTCACCATCTACAGCATAGAACTTGCAGAACTGCATGAACGGAGAGTTAGATGGACCAGCTGACATGATGTCAAACAGTTGTTGGCCATCAACACCTGCAAGTTTTGCAACTGCAAAAGCTTGAGACATAGTAGCAACAGTAGTCATGCCCATGAAGTTGTTGATTAACTTGGTAGTGTGACCTGCACCTAATGCACCTAGGTGGAATACATTCTCGCCTTGCTCTTCTAAAAGAGACTTAACCTTATTGAATGTATCCATGTCGCCAGCAGCCATAATATTTAATAGGCCATCTTTAGCATGTGCAGGAGTACGACCTAAAGGAGCATCAATCATGCCCGCGCCTTTTTCTGCTAGTGCAGCACCGATTTTCTTAGTAGAAGCTGGGATAGAAGTACCAAAATCAACTAATACTGAACCTTCTTTAATACCTGCTAAAACACCGTCGTCGCCGTAAACAATCTTTTCAACAACTTCTGAAGTTGTTAGGCAGAACTGAACGACATCACTTGCAGCTGCTAACTCTTTTGCTGAAGTAAACGCAGTTGCGTTACCACGGTCAGTAACTCGAGCAACAGCTTCTGCACTAAGATCCATTACATTTACTTGATAACCTCTCTTTTGAAGGTTCTCAACCATGTTGCCGCCCATAAGGCCAAGTCCGATGAAACCAATGACAGGCTTTGTCATATCTAACTCCTAAATATATTGGTAAATGCTATCTGAATGCTATTTGCGCTAGCATCAAGAATAGGCGTGCTAAGTTATTTTTATAAAAGCGAAAATGATTATCAGTCTTGCTTTTATAGTTTCAATTAAAAGTGTACGAATTCTTTACTTACTTCTGATTTTTTAATTGTATTACAATAAGACTGTAAAGCCAATTGTTTACTGACCAATTATTATAATTGGTTTACCAATTGTTGATTTTGTGACATTGGTTGTTTTATTTCGAAGTAAATACAGTGGTGTGGTTAGGGTTTATTTAAAGAGAGCCTATCAAATTAATAGGCTCTCTTTGCGAGGTGCGACTAAATTAGAATCTAGCGCGTAAACCTAACGTGTAACGACGATCTGATTCGCTATATTTCCATACAGAACCAAGTTCCGTTGTATACTCAATTGGCTCACCAGTTAAGTTAACAACGTTACCGACAACAGCGAAGTGTTCGTTAATATCCCAACTTGCAGAGAAATCAAACTGACCACGTGCTTCACGGTAGTTATTACCTACTGTTGCGTCAAAGTCATCTGCAGTAGGGTCATTTTGGTTAAATACGTTATAACCCAATGCACCAACAGTTTGAACGCGTTTTTCAGCTTGTGAATATAAGTAACGGTCACGCCAGTTGTATGCTAAACGGAACTGAAGATCTTCATTTTCCCAGTAAATTTGGCCATTAGCTGTATTTTCTGAAATGTTCAGTAATGGGTTACCATCAGGCTGCTCACTGTCTGCATAAGTATAGTTAGCATTAACACCAAAACCTGACCAGAAACCTGGTAAGAATGTGAACTGTTGCTGATAACCAAGCTCTAGACCTTTCACTTCACCACTACCACCGTTAACGTCAGTATCAATTACAATACCCGTTTGGCCAGCAGCTTTCTGTTGGTCTACATAAGCTAAACCTTGATCTTCTGTAGCGAAATTAACATCACCTTGACTTTGACCAGCAGTGTCGAGTAAACAAATGTTACCCCATTCAGTCGTGTTTTGACCTGATACGGTACTTGCATCAGCTAAACAGCTGCTGTCAGTTTGGGTGAATGAATTAACATCTTTATAGAAAAGCGCCGCAGAAACGATACCGCCATCACCAAAGTAATGCTCTACAGATAAATCGTATTGTGTAACACGGTATGGCTCAAGTTGGTAAGAACCTTGAGTACCAGTTACTAACGAGTTATCGATTGAAAGTGCTGGACTTAATTCATCAAAATCAGCGCGACGCATTACTTTCGCTGCAGCAAAACGCATTAACGTTTCTTCAGTTAAGGTATAAGTCACGTTTAAGCTAGGTAGGAAATCTGAATAATCATTTTTACCAGTATCTAGTACTTTATTACCGTCAGCGTCAACAGAAGCAACAACACTTGACTCCAGTTCTGTTTGAATATAACGACCACCAAATACCGCAGTTAAATCATCAAAATCTAAATGGAACTGAGCGTAAATAGCACTGGTTTTCTCGTTGATTTCTTTATATGCGCCGTTATCTTCGACCATGTTGTCGGCTAAAGTCCCGTTCATCGCATAAGAAGTGTCTTGCAGCATTTGTTGTACAAGTGCGTAAGTCGCTTCAGTATCTTGCAGTTGATCAGCGTCATATACATTGTACGTCAATAAATCGTTTTGGCCGTTAACACCGGTTTGGTCGAACGAATTATTCAAGTTAACGATATTCATGCTATCGGCAAGTAAAGCGTTATCAATCCAGATAGGGGCGAAGTTACCATTATCATCAACCGCTTTTTTATATGAATCTTTAAGTGTTGTGTCACCATTAATTGGTTTAAGATCAAAGCGGTTTGCTGTGTAATCTCGGTCAGTAAAGCGAACACCGGCTTTAACAGCTGATACCCAATCTACACCAATATCACTAATTTTAAAGTCAAAGCGTAATGCTTGCTCTTCATTGTCAGTTTCTAATGTTTTGTGGAAAAATTCACGGAAGACTAAGTTGTCAGGATTAGTTAGCATACCTGAGTCAGCATACATATAACCTGGAATACCACTACCGCTGTATGAGCTACTTGTACTTGTATGAGTGGTTAATGAATCAGTTGGGTCAGTACGTTCAATAGGGCGTAGGTTAAACTCGTTTGCTGTTTGTTTTTCTTCAGATTTAGATAATGAATACTCAGCAGACAGTTCAATATTATCTGTGATAAACCATTCACCACCAATGGCATGTGAGGTGGTATCTGACGTAGTAAAATCACTCCATGTTTTTGGAATTACTAGTACGCCATCTAAATCGTAATTATGAAGCTCGCCGTTAGAGTCGTAGTAAGAATCACTTCTTGCTACAGAAGAACCGCCTACATCAAGAATAGAATAAGCAGACTGGCCGCCATCTAGTTTGGTTGCATTTAAATCTAGGTAGATATTGGCTTCAGCACTAACGGGTTCCCATTGTAGAGAAATACCATAAGCAGTACGTTCACGTTGTTCAGTTTTTTGTTCAACTGTGTTTTGAGTGCGACGCAGGTATTTACCGTTTGGTCCACCTGAATCGTCAACAATACCGTCACCATCAATATCGATATTGTCTTGTAAGTCTACTTTACTAAAAAATTCATCACGACGTAATTCGCGATCTAAATAAGCTAAATTGGCAGAGGCACCAAAAGTACCCGCATCACCTAGGTCCCAGTTGTCACCAATACCCATTGAAAAATTAGGTGCTGTATTTTCTGTTTTATCCGCGTATTCACCATCTAACGTAATCGCTACAAGTGGCTCTGAAAGCTCTAATGGGCGAATTGTTTGCATGTTGACTGTACCACCCAAGGCACCTTCAATCATTTCTGGTGTTGGAGACTTAATGACTTCAACAGTTTTTAAGAAGCTAGATGGGAAATCATCTAAACCAATACCGCCACGACCAGCACCAGCAGTAGAACGACCATTCAGTAATACAAGGTTTTCTGATACGCCGCGAATAGTGACAGATTCACCTACGCCGAAGTCAGTACCAATTGAAACACCGGTAATACGTTGTAGTGCTTCTGCAATATTGTTATCAGGTAACTTACCAATGTCTTCAGCAACAATAGCATCGACAATACGGTCATCAGTTCGTTTTAGTAAGTTCGCAGCTTTCAAGCTACCGAAGATCCCTTTAACTGCGATTACTTCGATTTCACTTGTATCAGCTTCTGCAGCAGGTTCAGCTGCAAATGCTGGCATGGTTAGCAAAGCCGTTAAAGTCGCACCAAAGAGCGACACATTAGTCGCTTTACTTTTAGCCTCACTAAACATAGCGCTTATTCTATTAAGCTTCATAATTCCCCCAAAAATTGTTTTTAGTCATTGTTAAACTTTGTTATGACCAATTGTTGTTGTTTTAATCAACAGCAACATTTATATAACAGGGGTAATTTGATTGCAACTTATTATTACCAAAATCATTACATTGGTATACCAAGGTCTAGTGTGACTAGGTTTGTTGTCATACGTGAACGATCACTTTAAAATTTCGATTTGTAATAGGTAATATAAGTTTCCTATAGAGTTTTGTATTTATGGCTCTGATTTTAAAGGATTTATTTATTTTACCTATAAGTAGGTATAGTTAAGTGTTCTTCGAAGTGGATGATTGGTGGTAAAGCTTTGGTCATGTTTCGGTTTAAGTATTGGTAATACCAATTCTGGTTGTTTTTGTAATGGTATTAGTCAGATTAGAGAAGATTTTTGAACGTTAATAGGCTTTATTAAGCATAATAATGAACAATTAAAAAAGTGAAATATTGCCTTTTATGTGCTTAAAATCAATATTTTACAACGTATGTTTGTGACTGTGGAATTCTTGCAAAGAAATGTTTAATCCATTGAAAGGCTATTTAATGTCAATTTAGTATTACATATTCCTTTAAAAATTTGCTTGTGAAGCGATTGTTACATTTACTCCCTCATAAGCTATGGGGCGTGAAAGGGAATTATTATGAGAGGCCCGCATACATTTAAAATTGATGCTGTGTTTTGGGTTGATTGATTCGGGATTATTGATTTAAGTCAGTTGACTTAAGTTAATTTGTTAAGTGGCAAGTAGTTAAATCTATTCAGTAAATAGAACAAATATACCCATATGTTCCAAGCCACCTGATACTTAAAGTCACCTAATGCAAAAAGTCTATGAACATCATTATTAGACAAAATTAGAACCTACAAAATACTCATATTGGTATTTTTACTTTATATTTTTATACCGATTATTTTTAAAGTGGCGTTCAACAGCAGCAATATATGGCATTTTGAGCCCGACATATGCAGGACCAAAGGCTTCAAGGCCTCGCTCAGTCGTAAATTCTTTTGGTGCTGGAAGTACTACAATTGCCACATTCATTTGTTGGCTAAAGTTTGGATTGGTAATAGGGGTTAAGGTGTCCATGTCTAAGCAGCATATTAAATCAGGAATAGTGACATCGACTTCTTCGTTCAGCCTGCTTACCAAGTTCTCATTCTTCACTTCAATATGATAACGGTTACTTACATACTCGCCTGTACCGTCAATATAGAGATCTCCTAAAGTAAAACCATCTTGAGTTTTAAAGCTAAACTCAGTGACTATGCCTCTAAATGCCACATATCCTTCACCGTGATTAGCTATTTCATCTGCGATATCTTTATTTTGTTCTTTTGCTTTGCGATAGGCTTGGCCAATGGCTAAGGATTTAGATATTGTGCCTTTAATGACAGCATCTTTAACTTGTTCAATAGGCATTGCGTGATCGATAGCTGCAATGTCATTGCGGCTTATCATTGATAAGGCTCGCACAACGCTTTCTGCACGTAAATCATCGATGACATTCTCACAGATAAAGCACTCACCGAATTCGTTTGCAGTGACGATAGGCGCTGCTGGAATGTCATTAAAGTAATAAGTAGAGTGGGTGATTTCAGGAACGGCGCGGCCAGCAACATCGGCATCGATGATATAACCATTAGCCATTGCGGCAACGTAAAAGGAGATCGCGGTATTAGAGCCGCCAAGTTCGCAACATATAGTGCCGTAAAATTCATCACCAGTGTATTGCTCTAGGCGTTTAAATGCAGTCATTATTGATGATTCATCAGCTTTTGGAAGACGTTTATATTGCAGCTCTTCTTCCTCTGACATTGGCGTTAGTGCGCCAAGCATATAAGGAGTGCAGATATTCTTGCCTGCAGGGACATTTTCTACACTAATAAGATTAAAGGTTTTACCTGCCTCGAGCGCTTTATCAATATAGTGAAAACCTTCATCTAGCTCACCACCTCCGCCAGTGCCAAGAATTGCGCAGCCGTGTAATATGTCAGATAAGTCTAATCGAGTCAGTGTTTTCATCATTTACATCTCTTAAGCTTAGGTTTGCTCTGGAATTTTAATCTGTGTTATCTGAAGTTATTTTAATAATCACTGCAAAAATATGTGTTCAAATTTAAGCGTTACACAAAACAATCATCGCGATATCTCACCTCATGTGAGCGTTTTTTTTGCAAAGGCTTTCATTAAAAAGTAATAAGCCGGCACAGTGACGATTATGGCGTCACATACTTCAATGCTTGTCAGAGTTAAGTGACCTTTATTGACTAATATTGAGGTAAGTATGCCGATCCCCCATGCCATGACAGCGCAATAGTTAAAGGTGGGTAAACTGGTTAATTGTGTAAGTTGATAAACTTGCTGATGACGAAGCAGGAAAAAGTCCACTACGTAAATTGCAGCAACTGGGGTAAAGATTATTGATAAGCTAAATAAAAAGTCGGTGAAATTTTCCAGTAAATTAAATGAAGCAATCCCAGTGCCTAGCACCCCAGCGCATACAATAATCTTCCATTCCTTCCAATGAGCATTCATCGCATTAAAACCTAATGCTGCACTATAAAGGTTAACCACGTTTGTCACCCAACTCGACATAATTAGCAGTACAAAAGCTAAGGCACCAATGCCGAGCGTTAACATGACTTGTAATATGTCGCTTTGTTGCACGGCTAACCCTGCAATTGCAGCGGCGACATAAACAAATGTGTTGAGTAATAAAAAGGGCAGGAAAGAAGCGACGACGGTATCGGTTTTTGTTTTAGCAAAACGGGTAAAGTCAGGCATTAACACAACACTGACAATAAAACTTCCTACAACAGCAGATACCGCTTCACCGAAAGTCAATGAAATGGTGTCCATTTGTTGATTAATACTCTCGGCAGGGCTCAATGAGTAACCGAAACTTTTATAAAGCATGTAACTGATTAAGATAAACAACACTGGCACAAACAAGCTTGAGACTTTCTCTATCAATGAGAAACCCCAAATAGTGGTAAGTGTTATAAGGATGCCGGACGAAATATCGAGTACCCAAATAGGGACTGTAAAGTTAAACATCTGCAGTATTAGCGTTTGCGATACTTCGCTAAACAAATTGATGTTAACGCCATACCAACCCAGCAATGACAACACGAATGCTAAGCTGAGTAAGTTAGCGCCCTTAGTGCCAAATACAAATTTCATTGTCATGCATGATGTTAAACGGTTATGCATGCCAACTAACCCTGTCACCACACCGAGTACTGACAGAATCAGACCGCCAATCAAAAAAGCGTAAATACTTTGCTCTAGTCCTAATTCTCCGCCAAGCTCTATGCCTGTAATGAGGCCTGGCACCGCAAAGGCGAGTCCTCCATTAATCATCCCAATGCGAATACCGCCCACGGTTTTATGTTGTGGTACAGGGCGAGTAGCATAATCATCAAATATGTCATCTCTGTGTGATTGAGATGAGTCTGGTTGCGATGAATTAGCTAGAACATTGGTGTGTGATGATTGCTTTACTGACATGAACCCTCAACAGGCCTCTAATGAGGCCTTTGGTTTATTGAACAATTTATTTAATAAGTAAGTTATTTAACGAGCGACTTATTTAACAAGTACTAGATTAAAAGTTATATATTGCTTCAATACCATAGGTACGAGGTTTATTTGGCATACGTGCTAAGTCTGTCACACCGTCACCGAAAAAGAAGATGTCTTCAATAGTGCGCTCATCGGTTAAGTTATTAACATATAGCTGTACTGTCCAATCATCTGACTGTAAGCCGATGCCAGCATTAATCGAGGTAAAGGTAGAAGACGTCACATCTGGGATTTCAATATCAAAGTATTGTGGCCCTTTAACCTGAATATCAGCTCGTGAAACGATTGACCAATTAGCACCGATAGGGAACAAGTGATTAGCAGACAAGCTGTATGTATATTCTGGTACCCATACTTGCGAGTAGCCTTCAAGTTCAGGTTTGTCAGTAAATTCCTTAATTTCAGAATCGATTAAACCTGCATTAAATCGAACATCTAGGTTTTCAGTAGCCGCCCAACCAAGTTCAATTTCTGCACCTTTTGTTAGTACGTCATCAATGGCCAAGTTTTCAAGGGTAAAGGTATCAACATTAAACTGGGTTATTTGAGCATCTGATTGCGAAATCATAAACACAGCGCCGTTCAAAGTGACCTTATTTGAAAACAGCGTGGTTTTAAAACCTGCTTCATAACTGTCTGACACTTCTTGATTAAATACTCGATTAATTCCTTCGGCTGGCTCATTAAAACCACCACTTCTAAACCCTTTTGAATATCCGGTATATAGCAATAGATCAGGATTCATTTGATAAGCCAAAGTAAATTTAGGCTGCCACTCACTGAACGTATCTTCTGCAAAAGTATCTACAGGATTATTGGGGTCATAAGACTCGCGTTTATCATTGTCGTAGCGAAGTGCGGCTGTGAGTTCTAGTTTGTTAGTAATGTCATAGTTAATTTGACCAGAAAGAGCCCATGCTTTACTGCTATTTTTATCAGCAATGGTTAAGTAAATCATATCGTCGGTAAAATCATCTCTGTCAAGTGGCACGTCTCCTAAAAAATCATCAAAGAAATTAATAGTGTTATTGCGCTCTTTATCTTGATAAAAGGCTGACACTGCCCATCTTAGTCTCTGATCGCTTTGAGATGTAAAACGAGATTCAACCGTTAGTGACTTAACATCATTTAAGCCTTCGGTGCCAAATGGCGCTCGAAAGAAGTCATCTTCATCTATAAAGGTTGGGTCTGCCGAATAGTCTCCATCATAAAAGTGAGTGTTTTCACTGCTGCTATAGGCAGTAATAAAGTCGAACGTACCTAAATCATAATGCTGAGTTAATTTAGCACTGACTTCATATACATCGCGTTGATCGTTATTTCTGATATTTTGCGAAGTTGGAATATCAAAATCTTCAGAAGTATCTTCAGTCACGCCTTGATAATAAGCAAAACCAGCATCACTGGTGGTGTATCGGCCACGAAGGTTTAAAGTTGTATCGTCAAACAAGTCAAATTCTAACTGAGCAAATACTGAGTCTTCAGATAAGTAATCTGCTTGTTCATCTAAAAATACATTATCAATTAATCCGTCAGAGCTTTTGGTGTAACCGCCAACACGGAAGAATGCGCTGCTATCATCATTTAAGGCACCAGACACGACACCATTTAAATTGTAAGTGTTGCCATTACCATAAGAGCCTTTTAGTGTGCCTTCTAATTCATCCGTCGGTTTTTTGGTGGTCACGATAACCGCGCCGCCAATTGCCCCTTTACCGTACAGCGCGCCTTGTGCTCCGCGCATCACTTCAATACGTTCAATATCGACTAAATCTTGGTTAATAAACTCTAAGTCAGGTGCTGTAACTCCATCAACCACAAATGCTAAAGGGGCATCGCCCACTTGAGGGGTAATCAGTCCACGAATGGTAATTCTGGCTAACCCAGGGCGGAAGTTATCAAGTTGGCTTAAATTAGGTGTTAAATCAGCCACATCACGGAAGTTTTCAATACGCTGATTTTGGATCATGTCGCCACTGAATGCGGTCACAGAATCAGGTACATTTTGCAGTGTCTCTACACGACCACGAGCACTAATTTGAATTCGTTCAATACCGGCTTCTGCATTCGTTACTTGTTGCTGTTCATCTGCAGCATAAGCCGAAGTGACGAGCGAGAAACTGATCGCAGTTGCTAAAATTGATTTTGCAAAAATGTGACGATGGCTAGTGTTCATGTAGTTGCCCTCATAGGCTTATATGCATAATTATGTAGATATTGTGCATGTGTGTGATCCGTTATAACCATTGTGGCGCTTTGCTGAAAAATAATATTTTGTAATGCTATTTAAATGCAGTAAAAAATTATCGCTTTGAGATAAAACTAACGAAATTTTGCAAACAAATGAGGGATAATCCAGTATAGGCAAAGCAAATGCAGGCTTAGGTTTCTGAAAATGAAAAAGAAAGTAAAAATTGATAGCTACAATAAGAAGATTTTGGCGACACTTCATCTTGAAGGGGATCTGACGAATATCGAATTAGCTGAAAAAGTCAGCTTATCGCCGAGTGCATGTTTTCAAAGAGTCAAAGCACTAAAAGAAGCAGGTTACTTTCGAACGTTTCATGCTGATGTGAATTTAGAGCAAATATGTGAACATGTTATGGCGTACGTAGAATTCACTTTACACGATAATAGTGCACCGTCTCGTCGTCGCTTTGTGAGTGCAATTCAAGAAATTCCAGAGTTTATGGACTGTATGCAATTGAGCGGAGATATTGATTACATGTCGTTAAGTTGCTTTCCTAATATCAAAAAACTCAATGATATCTGTACAGAATTATCTGACCGCTCCGAGTTAAGTATTAAAAATATCAAAACTCGCATTGTGTTAGAGCGCAGCAAATGGTTTTTAGGCTACCCATTAGGCAGTTTAAAATGGTTAGATGACACACCTCAAGAAGCAGATTCTATCTAAATAGGCTATTTATTTTTGCAACTAGAGCAAATAACGTTCGAAACATATTTAGCGCCATTAAACTCATACCGATAGATAAAGTGACTTCTGACGACAAGCAGGTATTTACGCACTTTATAAACACAATAGTTATTC
>NZ_BPEV01000038.1 GCF_019654955.1 Shewanella sp. KT0246
CGCCGAAGGCGTCTTTTTCTTAAAATAATTGCAGTCGCAATTACTTCTTACCAAGTGCACCAAAGCGCTTGTTGAATTTGTCGATACGACCACCAGTGTCAACAACTTTCTGAGTACCAGTGTAGAATGGGTGACATGCACCACATACGTCTAAATGTAAGTTTTTACCTACAGTAGAGTTTACTTTAATTACGTTACCACAAGTACAAGTTGCAGTTACTTCAGCGTAGTCTGGGTGGATACCTGATTTCATTTGGATTACCTTCAATAGCAGGCCATGTCGCTCTCCCAACCCGAAGTTGAGCACCACATGCGTTCATAACAATAGCGTTAAGGCGCGCAATAGTACAGTATCTGTCCAACTCAAACAAGCAAAAGTTAATTGCCTGCATGTTGTTGCTCTAAACCTTCAAATTTCGCCTTATCATCAATCTTGTTTACATATTGATTTAATTGACTTTGCGAAGGGCACATTAAGATTACATCTTGTCTAATCAAATGGATTTTTTGCTTTGAAAAAGCTTTAGGATTAGCATCATAAATCGCCAACATAGCGCCATAGACATTGGTTTGCCATTGTTTATGATAACGTGAAGCAATGCGCCATAAAGTATCAGAGCGATCACGTTCAATGGTGCAACCCTCATTTACTATTGGAGTTGAGAGTGTTTGAGTGGAGAGTGTTGAAGAAGCGGAACTCGCTGATACTGAACTTGAATTCGGAGTTTTCTCTACTGCTGTGGTTTGCTGTGCTTTACCGCCTGTATTTGGCATTGGTGCCACTTTTTTAGGTTGATTTCGGGTATCGATTTTAACTTCGGTTTTGTCGGTAATTTTAATAAAAGGCGAATCAAATACGGGCAACACCGCATACTGGCGCCAACTATTACCTTTATACTCGCTGACAATTAATTTAGCGTTTGGATCGGTAACATTATCAACACCAATCGCAAATAACATATAGCCGCTGATAGGCTGAACCATCAATTCTTCCATGATTTCTTTCGAACCATTAGTTTGGCGAAGGTGGAAGCTAATTCGAGAAAAGTCGTTTTTACCGGCCACAATGTTCAGTTTAATCTTGGGGTGCTGCCCAACATCAAACTGACGACTGTTAATACTGATATGACTCAGTGCAGCTTGTGCCACAAATGAAAATAAAAAAAGTGATAGTGCCAATACAGCTCTGTTGATTATTCCTTTTGACATCAATTTTCTCTTATCCTATTTCTTTATGTTCTGGCTCTAGTAAACTAGGCCTTCTCAATTCTTAATGATGATGAATTATGCCTGTGTTTGTTGAGGTTGCTCTGCCCGTTCCTATGCGGCAAACCTTTAGTTACCAAGTTCCTGAATCCAACGTATCACAAATACAGCTTGGGTTGCGGGTAAAAGTTCCTTTTGGTAGACAACAACTTGTAGGCTTAATCACAGCGATAAAAAATGAATGTGACGTTCCAGCTAATAAAATAAAACCATTTTCAGAACTGCTGGACACCAAGCCGCTATTACCTGACTCACTTTACAAACTCACCTTGTGGGCTGCGCGCTATTACTTTGCCAGTCAAGGGCAAATGCTCAGTCAAGCACTGCCCATAGCTCTGCGTAAAGGTCTCAGTGCACAACCACAAACCGTGACATTTTTTGCCTTAAATGATGCCGGTAAACAAGTGGATATCAGTGTCCTTAAGCGCGCTCCTGCGCAAAAAAAATTATTCGAGCTATTACAACAGTCTTCAATCAGCCAAGATGACTTTACTACCCAAGAGCTTAGCAAGGTTGCCCTTAAAGCTCTTGAAGACAAAGGCTGGATCGATCGCCAGCTCGTTGTAAATGACACAGACTTAAGTTGGCGTGAACAACTTAATATGACTGAAACGCCATTAAAGCTCAATAAGCAACAAGCAGTTGCTGTTTCGGTGTTAAATCAACAACAAGGCTTTCATTGCAGTTTACTTGAAGGTATCACTGGCTCAGGTAAAACAGAAGTCTATTTGTCGATTTTAGAAACGATATTAAAGCAAGGCAAACAGGCGCTGATTTTAGTGCCTGAAATCGGCTTAACGCCGCAAACCATTAACCGCTTCAAACGCCGTTTCGATGTCAATATTGCTGTCATTCACTCAGCACTTACCGACAACCAAAGGTTAGAGGCATGGCGACAAGCAAGGTGCGGTGAAGCAGCGATCATCATTGGTACGCGCTCGGCATTATTTACCCCCATGGCTTATCCTGGGCTCATCATTCTTGATGAAGAACACGACAGCAGTTTTAAGCAGCAAGAAGGGGTGCGTTATCACGCCCGCGATCTTGCAGTGATGCGCGGACACTTAGAGAAGGTGCAAGTCATTTTAGGTTCGGCAACCCCATCGCTAGAAACCTTGCAAAATGCCATTTCAGGTCGTTACACTCACCTTGAACTTGCTGAACGAGCTGGCGCGGCTCAAAAAGTAAAACAAGGCATTATCGATATCCGCTCCCAGCCGTTAAAGTCCGGTATGTCTGCCTCGATGATTAATGAGATGCGCATGCACCTTGATGCGGGTAATCAGGTACTGTTATTTCTAAATCGCCGTGGTTTTTCGCCCGCGCTGTTATGCCATGAATGCGGCCATTTACATGAGTGCGATCGCTGCGATGCATTCTTTACCGTGCATCAAGGTTTGAATGAAATCTGTTGCCACCATTGTGGTAATCAGTATGCGATTCCGCATCAGTGTCATGAATGTGGCAGCACCATGTTAATGGGGCACGGAACTGGCACAGAGCAGCTTGCCCAAGCGCTTGAACAAGAGTTTCCACAATATCCTGTGGTGCGAATCGATCGCGACACCACACGTAAAAAAGGTTCACTGGAAAAACAGCTCAATAGTATTTTAAAAGGCGAATTTAAAATTTTGGTGGGCACCCAAATGCTAGCTAAAGGGCATCATTTTCCTGACGTCACCTTAGTAGGTTTAATGGATGTTGATGGCGCATTGTTTAGTGCCGATTTTAGAGCCCCAGAGCGCTTTGCTCAGCTTTATACCCAAGTATCTGGCCGTGCTGGTCGTGCTGACAAGCCCGGAAAAGTGCTACTGCAGACTCACCAAAGTGAAAACCCAATACTGCATGACTTATTAAAAAATGGTTATGGCAAATTTGCGCGCGCCCAACTTGAAGAGCGCCAACAAGCTTTACTGCCACCCGCATGGCATATGGTGTTATTACGAGCTGACGCCCACTTAGCAGAAGATGCGGATAACTTCTTACAGCAAGTGGCTAACTTATTACCCCAAGATAAAGATTTTGAAGTGATTGGCCCCATGCCTGCACCACTTGACCGTAAAGCAGGTAAATACCGCCGCCAGTTATTATTCCAAGCTAAAAACCGTCAACGTCTGCAACATGAATTTGAACAAATTTTACCGCAAATAGAAGCGCTCAATGAAAGCAAACGTTGTCGTTGGAGCATCGATAGAGACCCCCAAGATCTGATGTAATGCTATTGCAGCATATGAGGTTTATGCTGCGATTTATTTCAAATCAAAAAAATCTTGATTAATTGAGCTGTCGAGATAGCATTTGCATAGCAATAGCGGCTAAAATAGACGGTTACCCCATTCTTTTACTTTAAGTCAGTGCTAATTAACGCCCATGAAATCACATATTGCATCTTTACTAGAACAAACCGTCGACTCTTTTAAGCAACAAGGCATTGTCCCAGCTGATTTTCAGGCGCGAATTCAGGTGGAGCGAACTAAAGATAAAAGCCATGGTGATCTTGCGACTAACTTAGCCATGATGCTGACTAAAGTGGCTAAAAAGAATCCTCGTGATATTGCCCAGTTGATCATAGATAATCTACCAGCTTCTAGCCATGTTGCTAAAGTTGAGATTGCAGGCCCTGGTTTCATCAACTTTTTTATTGATGAAAACGCCCTAGCAAACCAATTACAAGATGCATTAAACGACGACCACTTAGGTGTCACGTTACCGGCTAAGCAAACCATCGTTGTTGATTACTCTTCTCCAAATCTTGCAAAAGAAATGCATGTGGGTCACTTACGCTCAACCATTATTGGTGACAGTGTGGTCCGCGCACTTGAATTTTTAGGTCATGACGTTATCCGTCAAAACCATGTTGGCGATTGGGGCACCCAGTTCGGCATGTTACTGGCTTATATGGAAGAGCTACGAGCAGCAAATGGCGAAAAAGCAGACCTTGAATTATCAGATTTAGAAACCTTCTACCGCGCCGCTAAAGTTCGCTTTGATGAATCAGAAGAGTTCGCTACTCGTGCACGTAACTTAGTGGTATCACTGCAATCTGGTGACGAGTACTGCAATAAGTTATGGCAAGAATTTAACGATATTTCGCTGCATCACTGTCATGACGTTTATGAGCGTTTAGGTGTGAGTTTAACTCGCGCTGACGTCCACGGCGAAAGCGCTTATAACGCTGACTTAGCACAGGTAGTTAAAGATTTAGATGCTAAAGGGTTATTAAGCGAAAGTAATGGCGCTAAAGTGGTTTTCCAAGAGGAGTTCCGCACTAAAGAAGGCGAGCCATTACCAGTTATTATTCAAAAAGCAGATGGTGGCTACTTATATGCCACCTCTGATTTAGCGGCCATGCGTTACCGCTCAAACGTACTTAAAGCTGACCGCGCTTTATACTTCGTGGATTTACGCCAAGCACTGCACTTCCAGCAAGTATTTAGTCTTGCCAAAACAGCAGGCTTTGTTCGTGAAGAGTTATCGCTAGAGCACACAGGTTTTGGCACCATGAACGGCCCTGATGGTCGTCCATTTAAAACCCGTAGCGGCGGCGTCGTTAAGCTGGTTGATTTACTTGATGAAGCAAATACCCGTGCAATTGAGTTAGTGCGCAGCAAAAACCCAGACATGGATGAAGCGACCTTAATTGAAATTGCCCGTGTTGTTGGTATTAGCTCAGTTAAATATGCTGACTTATCAAAAAACCGCAGCAGTGATTACATCTTTAGCTTTGAGCAAATGCTGAGCTTTGAAGGTAATACCGCGCCTTATTTATTATACGCCTACACCCGTATAGCCGGTATTTTCAAACGTGCTGAAGATGTCGATTTAAGCCAAGCTAAAATCGTCCTTGAGCACGATAAAGAAAAAGAGCTCGGCACTAAGCTTGCTCAGTTTGGTGAAGTCTTAACCCGTATGACTGAAAAAGGCTTACCACATGTCATGTGTGCTTATGTTTATGAGCTAGCGAGTGAATTCTCAAGCTTTTACGAAGCATGTCCTGTACTTGCCGCTGAAACAGAAGAGCAAAAGCAGAGCCGCCTATTGTTATCGCATCTAACCGCTAAGACACTGAAAACAGGTTTGTCTCTGTTAGGTATCGAAACATTAGAGCGTATGTAACATGAGCCGAGATTACGCTAACAAAAAGCCTAGTCCAAAGAAGCGTCAGCCAGCGAGAGGCAAAAAGGCACAACCTAAGCCTGCGAGCCGCTATTTGTCTACGTTTGTGATAATTCTACTGGTTGCAGGTTTTGGCTATTTCTTATGGTTTATCAGTGGCAGCTCAGAAGATGCGGTTGAGCAATCAACGCCCGCAGTAAAAACTGAAACTAAGCCAAAAGCGCAACCTGTTAAGAAAGATCCCAATGCTCTTCCGCCAAAACCAACGGAAGAGTGGACTTACTTAGAGGAATTAGAAAACAAAAGCATTGATGTTGATGTGCCAGAAGACGCATTAAAGTCTCAAGGCCCTTATCAAATGCAATGTGCTTCGTTCAGAAGACAAGATCAGGCTGAAGAAATGAAAGCCCTGATTGCTTTTCAGGGACTTGAAGCGCAAGTTAGAGCAACCAAAGGCTCAACTGGCACTTGGCATAAAGTGATATTAGGCCCATTTGAGTCTAAACGCGCCGCCGAGCGTACTCGTCACAAACTGCAACGCGCAGGAGTGAATGGTTGCCAAATTTGGCTGTGGCAATATTAATTATTATTTAGATAATGGCTAATTAAGCATTGTTTGCTATAAAAAGGCGCTTACTCTCAGTAAGCGCCTTTTTTGTCCCTTGAATTCCTAGCAAGCATCCCCATATCTGTTTTATCAACAAGCAGCAGCCTCATTTTTACTGCTGCCGTCGTTAAGAGGATTTACCGTGACTACTATCGTATCCGTTCGCCGCAATAATCAAGTTGTCATCGCAGGTGATGGCCAAGTTTCCCTCGGCAATACCGTCATGAAAGGCAATGCGCGTAAAGTGCGTCGCCTATACCAAAACAAAGTGATCGCCGGTTTCGCTGGCGGCACTGCAGATGCATTTACTCTTTTTGAGCGCTTCGAAACTAAGCTCGAAATGCATCAAGGCCACTTATTAAAATCTGCTGTAGAGCTTGCTAAAGATTGGCGCACCGACAAAATGCTCCGTAACCTAGAAGCCATGCTCATTGTTGCTGATACCAAAGAATCATTAATCATCACAGGTAACGGTGATGTGGTTCAACCAGAGCATGACCTAATTGCTATTGGGTCAGGCGGCAATTTTGCCCATGCTTCGGCATTAGCACTACTGCAAAATACTGATTTAAGCGCTCGTGACATAGCTGAAAAATCGCTAACTATCGCCGGTGATATTTGCGTATACACCAACCAACATAAAACGGTTGAGCAAATCGACTACTAAATTAGAACGTAAGGAATTATTTATGTCTGAAATGACCCCTCGCGAGATTGTCCACGAACTAGACTCGCACATCATTGGTCAAAAAAATGCTAAACGTTCTGTGGCAGTTGCGCTTCGTAACCGCTGGCGCCGTATGCAACTTGAACCATCATTTCGTCAAGAAGTGACGCCAAAGAATATCTTAATGATTGGCCCAACAGGTGTAGGTAAAACTGAAATTGCCCGCCGTTTAGCCAAGCTAGCGAATGCGCCATTCATTAAAGTTGAAGCAACTAAGTTCACTGAAGTGGGTTATGTAGGTAAAGAAGTTGAGCAAATCATTCGTGATTTAACTGACTCAGCTATCAAAATGACTCGTGAACAGCAAATGAAAAAAGGCCGTCATCGTGCTGAAGAATTAGCTGAAGAACGTATTCTTGATGTGTTATTGCCTAAGCCAAAAGATGATTGGAACACTGAGCAAAAAGACGACTCAAATACCCGTCAAATTTTCCGTAAAAAACTACGTGAAGGTCAGCTTGATGATAAAGAAATCGATATCGATTTAGCGGCACCACAAGTTAGTGCTGAAATCATGGCCCCACCAGGCATGGAAGAAATGACTAACCAGCTTCAAAGCATGTTCCAAAACTTGGGCCAAACCAAAGAGAACCGCAAGAAGGTTAAGATTAAAGAAGCTTTCAAGCTGTTAATTGAAGAAGAAGCTGCCAAGCTAGTCAATCAAGAAGACATGAAAGAACAAGCCATCGATTTGGTTGAACAAAACGGTATTGTGTTTTTAGATGAAATCGACAAAATTTGTAAGCGCGGCGAAAGCTCTGGCCCTGATGTATCTCGCGAAGGCGTGCAACGTGACTTACTGCCGTTAATTGAAGGTTGTACAGTAACGACTAAACACGGCATGGTTAAAACCGACCATATCTTGTTTATTGCTTCAGGTGCGTTCCAGATGTCAAAACCATCTGATTTAATCCCTGAACTCCAAGGCCGCTTACCAATTCGTGTAGAGCTTAGCGCATTAAGTGCTGATGACTTTAAACGCATCTTAACTGAGCCGCATGCATCATTAACCGAGCAATATATTGCGTTAATGGGCACAGAAGGCGTTAAAATTGAGTTTGCCGAATCTGGTATTGAAAAGATTGCTCAAGCTGCTTGGCAGGTCAACGAGACCACAGAAAACATCGGTGCCCGTCGTCTACATACTGTGATGGAAAAGCTGATGGAAGAGATTTCATATGATGCTTCTGAAAAATCTGGTAGTACATTTGTAATTGACGAAGCTTACGTAACAGATCATCTTGATACCTTGGTAGAAGATGAAGACTTAAGCCGCTTTATTCTGTAATTGCGCGAGTGATATTTGCCAATTGTGACTTATCACTAATTTAGTCATCCTGTTTTTAGTTAACATTAGCTAATATATGGAATGACTGCTTTAAGAGGTGGTGAACTCATTGAGTGACCACCTTTTTTATTATTATCGTTTTATCATTTTTGCTATTCATTGTTAAACTAACAGCATTGTAATAAGAGAGTATCCGTTATGAGTTCACCTAATGTGACTAACCTTAAATTAAAGCGTAAATCGAAGTTACTTGAAGTCACTTTTGATAACGGCGACGTCTTTAATATCACTTGTGAAATGCTGCGCGTTAACTCTCCCTCTGCTGAAGTGCAGCGTCATGGTAATCCAATCTTAGTTACTCACAAAAAAGCAGTTAATATTAAAGCGATTGAACCAGTAGGTAACTATGCAGTAAAAATCATTTTTGATGATGGCCATGACACAGGTTTGTTCTCATGGAAATTGTTACATGAATTTGGCACCCATCAAGTCGAAATTTGGGAAAGGTACTTAGCCCGTTTACGTGCTGAAAAAGGCTCTCGCGAACCATTGATTGATATGAACATCAAATACTCTTAAGTTTAAAAACGCTGTATATAAGTGTGTAAGTCTTATTTCGTTCAATACTTGATTTAGGGCTTACGCGTTCCTCCGCCAAACTTATCTGCTGCACTTATCAACAGTACTTAACTGCAAGCTATACCTCTTTCACTACTATGCTTATTTTCACCACAAAGCCACTTTGCTACGCTTAAAGCAATTCTCTTCTTGTCTATATTCAAGCCCAAAATTAACGCTAAGCCTTAATCAATACAGTACCATTTAAATAACCTAACCTTAGGCGAATAGTACGACTTGATAGCAAGAATAAAACCTTTAACAACATCAGTATAACGACTTTATACTCAAGCTGAATGCTTGCTGAACCAAACTGAGTTTGGGCACTATTCATTAGGCTGCTATGAAATAATGTTGATTCACTTTATACATAAGTCAGACTATGCATTTATCATTTATTATCCTGAGCTTTTTATGCGTTTCTAGCATGGATGCTAAAGCCAATTCCCTTCCCACTCAGCCTACCGCTGAGGGTAAATCTTTTATGGTTAGCGCCACTAATCCATACGTATCTAAAACGGGTTATCAAGTCCTTGAACAACAAGGTAATGCCATTGATGCCATGGTTGCAATGCAAATGGTCATGACAGTAGTAGAGCCTGATATGACTGGTTTAGGTGGTGGTACATTTGCACTGTATTTTGATAACCAAGCAAAAAAATTTCATGCCTTTGATGGTCGTGAAACCGCACCTGCCAGTGCTTATGCCGATATGTTTATGTCCCCAAATGGCACGATCGATAATAGTGAGGTTTTAGGTCCTCGCTCAGTGGCGATCCCCGGAACCCTAAAATTGCTTTATCAAGTGCATCAACAGCAAGGAAAACTGCCTTGGAACGAGCTGATACAGCCTGCCATTGAGCTAGCGACCCATGGCTACGCCATGAACAGTTATACCTATGATATTGTCGTCAGGGAACAAATCCGCTTACAGCAAGACCCTGAGATAAAATCACTATACTGGCAAGCAGGAGTCATTAAACCAGCTGGCAGTTTAATGAAGAACCAAGCACTCGCTCGTACCTTGAAAAAAATTGCTAAGCACGGCGATGACTACATGTATCAAGGTGAGTTAGGCCAAAAAATTGTAACAACGGTCAATCAACGACTTGATAATAATCAACCAAAGCTGTCGATAGATGACTTTAAAAAATATCAAATCAAGCACCGTGACATTGTGAAGTCCCAATATAACGGCAATCAAATCGTTTCATTTGGCTACCCTTCTTCTGGTGGCACCATGGTGGCACAAACTCTTGAGTTACTTGAGCCTTACCAGCTTGCAAAAATGAAGCCCACTGACGCTGAACCATGGCGATTAATGACCGAAGCAATGCGTATTACTCAAGCGGACCGTATTGCTTACTCCGGCGACCCAGACTATGTCGATATCCCTAGTCAGGAGTTACTTGATAAAACTTACTTAGACAACCGTAGAAAGCTTATGCCTAAAATGGGTGTCATGGTTGAGCAACCCTCAGCAGGCAAATTAACCGCTGTTACTCCTCCTAATGACAACTCATTAGAAGGGCAAGATACCGGCCATATTTCAATTGTCGATAGTCAAGGCAATGCGATTGCAATGACCAGTACAGTTGGAACAGGAATGGGATCGGGTGTCATGGTTGATGGCATGATACTTAACGCACAAATGGATAACTTTACCCATAACCCTAAAGTCGATGGAAAGTCGGCTCAAAATGCGATTGCACCAGGAAAAAGACCACGTTCAGCTACCACACCATTAATGGTGCTAGATAACCAAGAACAACTCCGAGTAGTGATTGGCTCACCGGGTAGCGGTCAAATTCCTGGATACGTTTTAAAATCACTAGTGGGGATCCTTGACTGGAATTTATCAGCCCAAGACGCTATCGATTTACCTAACATCCAATACGGCACCAAAGTCGACCGCACTAAATCACAATACTCAACAGGTTTACTCGTAGAAAAGAAAACCTTTGCAGAAATGCTTGTGCCAGAATTTATCGACTACGGTTACCCTGTTCATGTATTACCAATGGCCAGTGGACTTAATGCCATTGAAATTAGAAATGGCCAAATTATCGGTGCAAGTGATCGCCGAAGAGCATCGACTGCCATGGGTAAATAAAACCATTAAGTCACTCTGCCAATAAACCTTTAATCTTTCTCTAAATATGTAAATTATCCTTATATTACCTATTCCTTATTGAACACCAAGTCAGTCAGTGCTAAATTATAAATGATACAACATATCATTTATAATTTAGCAAATTAATCACTTGAGTATCAACATGAATAAACCTTCACAGATAATATTAGACCGACTCGCAATTTCAGCCTCTGTGTTGTGTGCTCTTCACTGTATTGCAGGTCCTCTTTTGCTAATACTGTTTCCGACAATGTTGGCACTCCCTGTAGGCGACCACTTTTATCATATGCTCATGGTATGGTTTATTATCCCAACTAGCAGTATTGCAGTATTTCTCGGCTGTAAAAAACATAAAGATCCAACAGTATTAGGGTTAGCTTTGATAGGAATGGCTGTACTTGCTGTCGCGGCAATCTATGGACATGACTTATTCGGTGAAACGGGTGAAAAACTGGCAACTGTATTCGCCACTATGATTCTAGCCTCAGCCCACTGGCGTAATTACTCTCTTTGTCGCAAAGACAAATGTGAACATGAACATGATTAAAGGTAGCTATTGGGCTTGAGTAACTATTTACAAACTTTTTTTAATTAATATCTTAGCCCTTATATCCGGTTTCGTTAACCACAATAGATTGCAGGAAAACGCTTTGCGCTAAATAAGCCCCGAAATATGCTAACTACACATATATGACTATTACTTATTGAATACCAAACATGCCAATGGTAGATTACCCGCCCTTAAATGATACAACATATCATTAAAGGGCCGCACATTTATCACTTGAGTATAAAAATGAACAAACCCGCGCAATTATTATTAGATCGCCTCGCTATTTCAGCTTCTGGGCTATGTGTACTTCATTGTCTTGCGGGGCCGATATTATTAGTCCTTTTCCCGGCAATGTCTTCACTTTCAGTAAGTGATCATTTTTATCACATACTCATGCTTTGGTTTATCATCCCAACAAGCAGTATTGCAATGTTTCTCGGCTTTAGCCGACACAAAGACCCTGTTGTATTAGGGTTAGCTTTTGTAGGAATGGGAGTACTTACTGTAGCCGCTATTTATGGACATGACTGGATTGGTCATACCGGAGAAAAACTGGCAACGCTCGCTGCTACCTTCATTTTAGCCTCAGCACACTGGCGTAATTACTCTCTTTGTCGTAACGACACATGCGAACACTAAATAATTAGAAGCCACTATTTAGTGTTGCGGAACTATTTCCAAACTGTGTTTGGACTTGGATTATGGTACTTCAGCCAGCTCCTTACCTTAATCCAAACGAAATTTAGAACAATAACAAGCATCATTAAACAACAAAGCCCAGACACAAAAATGCCAGCTAATTAGCTGGCATTTTTCAGTTTACGCTTTTAAAACGTAACCATCTTATCAAAGATTAAACTGCAGCTTGAAAAATCACGCTGTCAGCTTTCTTAGTGTAAGACTCAATCTCATCGAAGTTCAAGTAACGGTATGTGTCAGCTGCTGTTGCATCTAACTCTTTCGCGTATTCTTGGTACTCTGCAGGAGATGGTAAACGACCTAATAATGCAGCTACAGCCGCTAACTCAGCAGAAGCTAAGTAAACGTTTGCGCCTGTACCTAAACGGTTAGGGAAGTTACGTGTCGACGTTGAAACGACTGTTGAGTTCTCAGCAACACGTGCTTGGTTACCCATACACAGTGAACAACCCGGGATCTCGATACGTGCACCAACACGACCAAAGATGGCGTAATAGCCTTCTTCTGTCAGCTGATCTTTATCCATCTTCGTTGGTGGAGCAATCCACAAACGAGTAGGTAAAGTCGTAGCAAACTTATCAAGCATCTTACCAGTTGCACGGAAGTGACCGATGTTAGTCATACAAGAACCAACGAAGACTTCGTCAATTTTAGTATCAACAACTGATGATAATAAAACAGCATCATCAGGATCATTCGGTGCACAAAGAATTGGCTCTTTGATGTCAGCTAAATCAATTTCGATAACTTCTGCGTATTCAGCATCGCTATCAGCATCCATAAGATCTGGATTAGCAATCCACTCTTCCATGCCTTTAATACGACGTTCAATCGTACGACGATCGCCATAACCTTCAGAGATCATCCACTTCAACATCACGATGTTAGACGTTAGGTATTCAATGATTGGCTCTTTATCTAGCTTAATCGTACAACCTGCAGCACTACGCTCAGCTGATGCATCAGATAATTCGAATGCCTGCTCAACTTTTAGTTGCTCAAGACCTTCAATTTCTAGTACACGGCCAGAGAATGCATTGATTTTGCCTTTCTTCTCAACCGTTAGTAAACCCATTTCGATAGCTTTTAATGGGATTGAATGAACAAGGTCACGTAACGTGATACCTGGCTGCATTTCACCTTTAAAGCGAACTAAAATAGACTCTGGCATATCAAGAGGCATAACACCTGTTGCTGCTGCGAATGCAACTAAGCCAGAACCCGCTGGGAATGAAATACCGATTGGGAAACGCGTATGTGAATCACCACCAGTACCAACAGTATCAGGAAGTAACATACGGTTTAACCAAGAGTGAATAACCCCGTCACCTGGACGAAGTGCAACACCGCCACGATTCATGATGAAGTCAGGCAATGTTTGATGCGTGTTCACATCAATTGGCTTTGGATATGCCGCTGTGTGACAGAAAGACTGCATAGTTAAATCGGCACTAAAGCCTAAACATGCTAAATCTTTAAGTTCATCACGAGTCATAGGCCCTGTAGTATCTTGCGATCCTACAGAGGTCATCTTAGGCTCACAATATTGGCCAGGACGAACACCCGTTACGCCACAAGCTTTACCGACCATTTTCTGCGCAAGAGTATAACCCTTGTTAGATGCTGCAACGTCTTGTGGACGAACAAATACATCTGAAACAGCAAGACCTAGTGTTTCACGAGCACGGTCAGTTAGACCACGACCAATGATTAATGGAATACGACCACCAGCACGTACTTCATCAAGCAGTACTTCTGTTTTTAATTCGAAAGTTGAGATGACTTCATCAGTGCCACCGCGCTTAACAACGCCTTCGTATGGGTAGATGTCGATAACATCGCCCATTTCCATTTTACTAACGTCTAGCTCAATGGGTAGTGCGCCAGCATCTTCCATAGTATTGAAGAAGATTGGTGCAATTTTGCCACCTAAACAGAAACCACCAGCACGCTTATTTGGTACATAAGGGATATCATCGCCCATGAACCAAAGTACTGAGTTAGTTGCTGATTTACGCGAAGAACCTGTACCAACAACATCACCCACGTAAACTAACGGGTTACCTTTGGCTTTTAGTGCTTCGATTTCTTTGATTGGGCCCACTGTGCCTGCTACGTCTGGTACGATACCGTCACGCGCATTTTTTAGCATGGCTAAAGCGTGTAATGGGATATCTGGACGTGACCATGCATCTGGTGCAGGTGACAAGTCATCAGTGTTGGTTTCGCCAGATACTTTAAATACTGTTAGCGAAATCTTATCAGCAAGTTTAGGGCGGTTTAGGAACCACTCAGCTTCTGCCCAAGAAGTAACGATTTGCTTAGCAAACTCGTTACCTGCTTGCATTTTTTCTACCACATCGTGGTATGCATCAAACATTAATAAGGTATTTGATAATGCTGTTACTGCGATTGGCGCAAGTGCATCATTATCTAATTGAGCGATAAGCGGCTCAATGTTGTAACCACCTTGCATAGTACCAAGTAGTTCAGTAGCACGCTCAGTAGATAGAATTGGTGACGATACAGAGCCCTTTGCTACTGCATCTAAGAATGCCGCTTTTACGTACGCAGCTTCATCAACACCAGGGGGAATACGATTCTCTAATAGGTCAAGAATTACAGCCTCTTCACCAGCAGGCGGAGTCTCAACTAACTTTACTAATTCAGCCACTTGTTGTGCATCTAATGGCTTAGGGACAACACCCTCTGCAGCACGTTCTGCGACGTGTTTACGATATGCTTCTAGCACGGCAACATTCCTCTTTGTTTTGCGCCTAACAGCGAAACTGAACGTCATTTGATATGAAATTTATAAAAAATGACCATTCCACAGGTTCGGGCTTGAAATCCGACCCGTAGTATACTACAGGTTTGCAAAAGTATGAATTAGATCACACTCTAATGGAGACGAAATCGATGCTAATTTTTAGCTCGCAGCGTAATTTACCTGTCACTTTAAACAAATAAAATTAGACAATAGTTTAAAACAACATAAAAAACGATTAAATTCAACCCATTAAACTATACATAAATTTTAAATCAATCCTAGAAAGCAATTGAATAACTTAGATGATTTTTTGCATTTTTTTTATCTTTTCTGCATAGTCTTTGAACAGTTTTGCACCACAAACCACCCAAAGCGTACTTATTCAACTTTTTTGATTAGCTATTCATTATTAACGATTCACTTTAGTAAGGATTTATTATGAGTTCTACCACTTTAGAAGCGGTCATATTTGATATGGACGGTATTATCATCGACACTGAACCCGCTTGGCAGCAAGCTGAGGTTGAAGTACTCAATCAACTTGGGGTGCCTATTACTGTCGAAGATGCCGAGATCACCACAGGATTAAGAATCGATTTTTTAGTGAGCTATTGGTATCAGCGCCATCCTTGGCCTAATTATGATAATCAGCAAGTTGCGCAACAGATTATTGATAAAGTCATCACCTTTATTGAAACTCAAGGTAAGCCGATGCGTGGAGTGATTAATGCATTAAACCTTTGCCAGCAACAACAGCTAAAAATAGGTTTAGCCACATCGTCATCTTCGGATTTAATTGCAGCGGTAATGGGTAAGTTGGGGATTAAAGATTATTTCATGGCAATTGAATCAGCTGAAAACCTTAAATATGGTAAGCCGCACCCTGAGGTTTACCTTAACTGCGCGGATGCATTAGGAGTGCACCCATCACTTTGCTTGGCGATTGAAGACTCCTTTAACGGCTTAGTTGCCGCAAGAGCCGCATCTATGCAAACAGTGGCAATACCTGCAGAAAACGTAGCAGACCAAGAACGCTGGCAGCATATTGCTCACCAACAAATAGCACATTTAGATTTATTAGGTACCGTTTTGAAATAGCTGATGTCTTCAGTTTTCGTCTATAGTTAAGACATGTCGCTTAACAAGAAAGGCCGTCATTGGTGACGGCCTTTCTTAACGAGCAATAGCTAAAGCAATTAGAAATTCTTACCTACGAACAAATAAAATGCTTGTTCACCGGTATCGGTAAAACCAAACCCTAAGGCTGCAGGCCCCCAACTGGTATCTGTACCTAAGTAAACACTCCCTGCGTAGATAAGATCATCTAAGTCAATATCATCTTTATTAATCCAAACATTACCAGTTTCAAAGCTTGTCCCAAGGTAAAGCGGTACATCGGATAACAATACATCTCTACCTAAATCATATTGATAGATAAGCGCGCCAAATACTTTATGCGCTCCCGCTAATGCGCCTTTGTGATAACCTGACAAGTTTAAAAAGCCACCGAGTTCTGAAACATGCAAAGTAAACTCTCTATCGACATCTACTGTTGCTAAAGCCACCTTACCAACAATCGCATGATTACCCAGTTTTAATGCCCCTTTCCAATCGGCCTCATACTGCAACGATAGCTCATCAGATTTTTCCTCTATAGCACCTTTATAACGTTCGTCTCGAATCGATGCCTTAAAGGTCAGTCTTTGTCCCTCTGTCGGGAAACTAATACTGTTTAACGTATCAAACGAAAATGCAAAATAACCACCTATAGATTCGTAATCTAAATCAATAGAAGATACAGCCCTGTTAGATAAATCCCCTATTTCGCCTACAGCGCCTATTTCTATTAATCCTGCGTGCGAATAGTTGTACCCTATACCAATCTGAACTTGGTTGAGAGTGTTTTTAAGCTCATAAAGTCGGTCGTTGCCATCATAAAAATCCCAATCTTTGATTTCATACTCATAAGATACTCGACTATAAAAATCTTGGTCTCGGCTTAGGGGTTGATAAAACTCTGTACTGATCCTTTTTTCATAGCCTAAGTCTATTTCATTTCGCCATTCCCCACCATTTTCGGTCAGTTCCCCCATGGTATAGGCTAAGCTTAAGGTGATTGCAGAATCTAGGGTAAAGTCATCTTCCCAGTTAAATCCAATATCAAAGTAATTCGGCCCCCAAGATTTGGCTCGAGTGTTTACGGTTAAAACCCGTCCTTCTTCTGTGTCTTCAAATTCAGCATCAACACGCTCAAATTTGTTTAATGAGTAGAGACGCTTAATCCCCTCCTCTAAAGACTCTTTGGTGATCACTTCTCCTTCATCAAGGTCTAAAGTTTCTCGCAATAATTTTTCACTAACCTTTGAGTCATTATCAAAAACAATTTTAGTTGAAGGGCGATTTAATTGATTGACTAGCAAGGTTTTCACTTGTTTCTTATCTGCTTGATACTGCTGGTATTCTTGTTCGCTTACACTTAAATGTACCAGCATAGGTAAGGCAGCCTCACCAGCAATGCGTCCCGCCTCTAATGCTTGCGGCATAATTGCAAAATCTGTCGTGCTCATGCCATCAATAGCTGGACGAATAAGCACATCTCCTTCAGCCAATAAGGTTTTTTGATGTTCGGTGGTGGCCATAGTCAAAATAGTAGAAAGTTGTTCAAGCACAGCGATAGTACTATCCAATTCCTCTTTCGATGCTAACGGAGAACCTATATCAATGGCGATAACAACATCTGCGCCCATCGCTTTAATCACATCAATAGGCATGTTGTTGGAAATCCCACCATCAACCAATAACATGCCATCGATTTCGGCTGGTTGCAGTGCACCTGGAACGGTGGCAGAAGCTTGCATCGCTTTAACGATACTGCCTTTTTCTAATACTACTGCGTGACTCGTTGCAAGGTTTGTTGCTACTGCACGATAAGGAATTGCTAAATCATCAAAATCGCCAAACTGCTCAACTAAATCTGTTGAATAACGAAGCAACTGTGACATTGTCTGACCACGTAATAATCCACTGGGCGCAGTAAGGCCGCCATTTTTATAACCTACATTTATTGGAATATTAAATTTGTCGCGATGCTGTTTATCACGATAGGTAAGATTTTCACGAGGAATGGTATCAGAATACCCTTCAGCCCAAGGCGAGCTGAGCATAATTTCTTCAATTTCTGCCGCTGTGTAGCCTAATGCGTACATACCACCAACATAAGAACCAATACTGGTACCCGTGACATAATCGATAGGAATACGGTGCTGCTCTAATACTTTAAGCACGCCGATATGGGCTGAACCTTTTGCTCCCCCGCCACTTAATACGATACCGACAGAAGGTCGCTCTTTGGCTTGAACAAAACTTGTTACTAAGCTCAGTAAAATCAACAGTGCGATCTTGCGACCCATATATAGCATCCCTATCTTAAAATTATTCTCGGTGCCATTCTAACAAAGAAAAACCAACATTAATAAAACCTTTCAAACCAATAATTAACAACCAAAGCTATGATCAATCATTCTTACCTATATGATTTGATGATAAGCCAATAAAACGATCTAGCTGGTTTCGTGGCATTGGCTTAGCAAAGTAATAGCCTTGGATGATGTAGCAACCACGACTGAATACTTGTTCCATCTGCTCATAGGACTCAATACCTTCAGCGACTACATGTAATTTAAGGTTTCTGGCGAGCTCAATAATACTGCTTACAATGGCTTGGTCAGCTTCATTGGTAGCAATATCAATCAAAAATGAACGATCAATTTTTAAGGTATTGACTTCAAAATTTCGTAAATAAGCTAGAGATGAATATCCGGTACCAAAATCATCAATCGCCACTTCAATGCCCAGTAGTTTGAGCTGAGTTAAGTGAGAGTTAGCAATTTGCATCTCTTTCATCAAAACCCCTTCAGTGATTTCGATGGCCAAACATTTTGGCGGCATCCCCGTATCAGCTAAAATAATTTTTAAACTATCAATAAAATCAGCTTGCCTAAATTGCACTGCTGATACATTGACTGAAAGTTGAAATGGTTCATCATATAACTCATTCCAACGCGCTCCATCCACACATGCTTGCCTGAGTACCCAGCGATCAATATCAATAATCAGTCCACAGGACTCTGCTACTTTGATAAAAATATCAGGGCGAATAAAACCATCTTGTGGGTGCTGCCAACGAATAAGCGCCTCCATGCCAATAAATTTATCGCCTTGTAAAATATCAATTTGTGGCTGATAAAATAGCTCAAGATCATTGTTCTCTAACGCTTTACGAAGTTCTGATTCTATTCTCAGGTGATACTGAGCCTCAGCGTTTCTCTCTGCTGAGTAATATTGAAAATTACCGCGGCCTTCTTCTTTAGCGTGGTACATTGCCAAGTCAGCATTTTTAATCAAGGTTTCTGGATCTAGGGTATCTTCTGGCCAAATACTGATACCAATACTCGTGGAAACAAAGAACTCGCGACCGAACAACCTAAATGGTGCGCAGATTTCCTGCAGTATGGTTTCAGCAACCAAATTGACTTGATCAACATCGTTTGCATTTCTCAGTAAAATAACAAACTCATCGCCGCCAAAACGACATACTAAGTGTTGTTCGCCCACGCTATTTTGCAACCGTTTAGCCGCTTCCACTAGCAAGGCATCGCCCATACTATGGCCGTAGGAGTCATTCACATGCTTAAAACGATCTAAATCTAAAAACAGTAACGCAAGCTTTTCACCAAACTGGTTGGCATTATCGGTGATGTTGGTCAGTTTACGATTGAACATCGAACGATTAGCCAGTCCTGTGAGCACATCATAATTAGCAAGATTTCGTAAATTTAATTCGTTTTCTTTACGGCTGGTAATGTCAGAAAATACCACAACGTAATGCTGCGCATCCCCTTGTTTGTCCAGCATCACCGAAATATTTATCCATACCGGAAAGGACTGATTATGCTCTCTAATAAAAGTGAGTTCGCCATTCCAAGAGCGCTCAGTAACCAACAAATCATCTATATTGTAAGACTGATTACTTGAATGCATGAGTGATTCAAAGGATTGGCCTATGAGCTTGTCTTGCCTGCAATGCAATAAGGTATTAGCCGCGGAATTTACGACTTTGATGCACTTTTCTCTATCAAGGATCAGCATGCCTTCTGAGGTGTTTTCAAACGCTTTTGCTAATAAGTCTATTTCATTTTGTAATTCTCTTTGCTCAGATATTTCAGTATAGATACCTGCAACGCGCTCTAATTGAGACGTTTCTGAATTACGAGAAACCATCCGGCCACGGATCCGGAGCCACCCAACCATACCGGGGGCTCTATGGTAGCGAAACTCTATATCGACAGCATTTTGATTACCTTTTAGCAGCGCTAACCACTGTTGATTAACCGCGTCTTTATCTTCTTCAATAATAGGCAAGTCGGGTAAATAGTAAGAGAACTGTCTACGTTCGCCTAATATCCCAGATTTATTTTCAAAATGAATTTGATTTGATTCGCTATCCCACTCCCATAAATCTGAGTCACTGCCTCGTAATGATTGACGTAACTTATCTTCACTTTCTCTTAGGGCCGAATTAATTCCAATAACACGCTGCACTTGTTTTTGGCGTAACCATACGGATGAAAAAGCGATGAATAAAATAGTAAATAATACAACGGCTTTAAACCATTGCGATGCCCACCAATACTGTTCAACTTCAAATTCGAACTGAAAAGGCTCGTTTGCCCAAACACCATGACGTTGATGGAGTAAATCTAAGGTGTAAACTCCGGCTTTGAGGTCGGCAATGTTGATCTGTGTTTGGCCTACTAGTGAAATATATCGTGGGATTTCAGCTGAACCTTGTGATACTAGACGATATTTAAGGCTCATTGATGCTGTATTGATATAATCAAATGTGGTCATTTGAAAACTGATTAGCTTGGCATCTGGGCGAACTTTATCGAAAGAGCTAGGCAGTAAATTGAGCTCTGTATGGTCTTCATAAAAGACCGATATCGACTCAAGAAAAATATCATCCTCTTCCACACGTTGAGTCAATTTTTCAACATCTATCAACATCGCACCATCAGGGCTTCCTAAATAAAGCCCCAAATTTTCGTCATAAAAAGCAGCAGATTCATTAAACTCTGAGGAAATGAAACCATCATTAGCCGCAAAGACTTCAATTGCCTTAGTCGCTCGGTTTTGACGAATAACGCTCGACGAACACCCCACCACATTGTACTTAGGCAGTTGTTGTATGAAGTAAATCGTCGAACACTCGGCGTTCCACATTTCATTGACTGACACTGCACTATTCGTGGTGGTATTAAATTGGATTAAGCCATCTTGATAGGTACCAAGCCATAAATGTTCTTCATCGATATTAATGATGTTATTAATAGAAATATTACTGAATTGGCTTATTAATATATCGGCAAGAGAATTGAACCTATTATATTGATCAAAATATCCGAAAAACTTTTCTCCTCCCACCCATAGTCGATGCGCTTTATCCCGATACACACTACTGATATTAACTGTACGCTGACTATTATTATCGTCAAATAATGGAATCGAAACGATGTCTTTAAGTTCAGGTTCCCAATAATAAAGGTGATTAAACCCTCCCCACCAAATTCTGCCTTCTAAATAGGGATCTTGATAAGCCGTGAATAAAGCTTCTCCCTTAAGGCCATCACTTAACGAAGCAAATTGATCAAATGGAACTTGTTCATCTGATTGCTTGTTATAGACAAAAACACCGTTAGTTGTAGCAATAGCAATGTGTTCGTCACCTAATTCTGTGATCCCATAAACAGAGTCGCTTGCTTCAAACCCAAAAGGTAAATGCAAACTGGAACTCATATTTTGTTTATCTACAATCAATAATCCGCCATCGCCGCCAAGCCAAACTGTTTCAGGCTCGGCAAAGATGCTCCAAATCATTTCATCTTGTAGGCGGTATTTTGAAGCTTTATTAAAGTAATCAATTAAAAAATCAGGTTTTACTGCTAACAAGGCTAAGCCTTCACCAGAGCCACCAACCCAAATCAAATCATGTGAATCCACTGCGATATAGTCGACGTAATCAATATCGGTATGAAGCTTTAATTGATCTTTATAGGACTCGATGCTGTCATTTGAAGGGTTATATGAGAATAACCCTGATGTGGTGGTCATCCATAACAAGCCTCGACTATCTTCTACAAGTTGATGAATATTAAAAGGCACTGTTGATATAGGTTCGAGCGAGTTATTGGCAATATCAGCCTTAAAAAGCCCTTTACTGGTATATACCCAAACATTGCCGAATGAATCAACGTAAGTTCCTCGAATTGAAATATCATCTCCCCAATCGAGTTGCTTGATCAATTCACCTTGGTAATCTCTTACTTCAATTTGATAACGAGAAGAATAGATAAGTTTGTTGTCAGCGAGTTGACCAACGCTATTCCAAATTAGCCTATCGTCGAGTTTATATTGATGAATTAATTTGAGTTGTAAGCTGCTTGCATCAAGCTCAAACATGCCTCCAGATAAGGTCAATAATGCTAAGTTGCCATTATTCAATTGAGTATATGCATTGATATAGTCATCTAAAAAAGTATCTGTTGGACCGAGTAAATCTGAAAATTGATTGTTTTCTATATCGTAGAGGACAAGCGAGGTAAGCGTACCTATGAGTAAGTGCGTTTTATCAACTTTAACGAGGAAGTTAATGTTTTCATCGGTTAATGCATTAGCTGTATCAGGTTGGTCAATTCGGCGAATGACCGAACTACTCACTCTAAAAAGTCCTTGTTCAGTCCCTAGCCAAACATAACCATAGTCATCAAACTCAATATCATTGATGGTGTAATTAGCTAAGCCATCTTGAACATTGAACAAACGCTGAACCACATTAACAGCATAAGCTTGAGTGCAAAAAATGATTGTCAGGCATAAGACTGTAAAAAACCGTAGAACGCTTTTTATCATTATTAGGTAGGTACTCTTTTAAAAACGATGAATATTTTTCGTTGGAGTTTCCTTGCAAAAATAACGTCGGCTTCATGCCTACAACAAATCAGTATTTAAAATATCACTATTGATACAGATTTTAAATATATCACTTACATGTAAATTTAGACCAAAAAAAAGCACCCCGAAAGGTGCTTTAATACAAATTGCTATAAATATTGACAGATTACTTTTTCTTTTTTGCTTTTGGATTTGGCAAATCAGTAATTGAACCTTCGTAAACTTCAGCAGCAAGACCCACTGATTCATGTAATGTTGGGTGAGCATGGATAGTTAATGCTAAATCTTCAGCATCACAACCCATTTCAATTGCTAGGCCAATTTCACCTAATAATTCGCCACCGTTAACACCAACAACAGCACCACCAATTACGCGATGAGTTTCTTTGTCGAAGATTAACTTAGTCATACCATCGCTAGCGTCAGAAGCAATTGCACGACCACTTGCCGCCCAAGGGAAGCTTGCTGTTTCGTATGCAACGCCTTGCTCTTTTGCTTCTTTCTCAGTTAAACCTACCCATGCAACTTCTGGGTCAGTGTAAGCGATTGAAGGAATGACTTTAGGATCGAAGAAGTGCTTAAGACCTGAAATAACTTCAGCAGCAACATGACCTTCATGCACACCTTTATGAGCCAACATTGGTTGACCAACGATATCACCGATAGCGAAGATGTTAGGTACATTAGTACGTAACTGCTTATCAACATTGATAAAACCACGCTCATCAACATTGACACCCGCTTTTTCAGCGTCAATTGATTTACCGTTTGGTGTACGTCCAATAGCCACTAATACTGCATCGTAACGGATAGGCTCAGCTGGTGCTTTTTTGCCTTCCATTGTGACGTAAATACCGTCTTCTTTCGCTTCAACTGCTGTAACTTTCGTTTCAAGCATCAAGTTGAACTTCTTCTTGATCTTCTTAGTGAAGATACGAACGATATCTTTATCTGCTGCTGGAATCACTTGGTCGAACATTTCAACGACGTCGATTTCACTACCAATTGATGAGTAAACTGTACCCATTTCTAGGCCAATAATACCGCCACCCATAACTAATAACTTACCTGGAACTTCTTTAAGTTCTAGTGCGTCAGTAGAATCCCAAATACGTGGGTCTTCATGTGGAATAAACGGTAATTCGATTGGACGAGAACCCGCAGCAATAATAGCGTGTTCAAAATTGATCACTTTAACGCCGTCTTCACCTTGTACTTCGATAGTGTTTGGCGAAGTGAATTTACCGTAACCGTTAACCACATCAACTTTACGCATTTTAGACATTCCGCCTAAACCACCAGTTAACTGACCAACAACTTTTTCTTTAAAGCCGCGAAGTTTTTCTAAATCAATCGTTGGCTCACCAAATACAACACCGTGATGCGCAACTTCTTTAGCTTCTTCAATCACTTTAGCGACGTGTAAAAGTGCTTTTGACGGGATACAACCCACATTCAAACAAACACCGCCTAACGTGCTAAAACGTTCAACAATAACCGTTTCTAAACCTAAATCTGCAGCTCGGAATGCTGCTGAATAGCCTGCAGGGCCTGAACCAAGTACTACTACCTGAGTTTTGATTTCGTTACTCATGTTTTCCTCTATTTTTCTCTTGTTGGCGGAAAAACCGTCCAAACTGCAAAATGTGGGCAAATCTTGTAAGGTGGCCGCATTTTACCCTTTGTTTGATACTGATCACAATCCTGTGACGAGATAAAAAAGGCTGCTCACAGTGAGCAGCCTTTTTCTTTACAAAATTAACGTACGGATGTCGCTAAGAATGCTAGATAATGTCACGCTGAAACGCGCAGCCATTGCACCATCAATTACGCGGTGATCATATGATAACGACAGTGGCAACATCAGCTTAGGCTCAAAATCACTACCGTTCCATTTAGGCTTCATTTCAGACTTAGACACACCTAAGATAGCAACATCAGGATAGTTAACGATTGGGGTAAATGCTGTACCACCAATGCCACCTAAACTTGAGATAGTAAAACAGCTACCTTGCATATCTGCAGACTTAAGCTTGCCATCACGAGCACGAACTGAAATGTCCATTAGCTCACGAGATAGCTCAACAATGCCTTTCTTATCAACGTCACGTACAACAGGAACCATCAAGCCATTTGGCGTATCAACTGCAACACCAATGTGGAAGTATTTCTTCTGGATTAATGATTCACCATCAGCACTTAAGCTTGAGTTAAACACAGGGAATTCAGCCAATGCTTTCGCTACTGCTTTCATCATAAAGACTAGCGGAGTAATCTTGTAATCAGCTTTCTTTTTCGCTGCAAGTGTATTCTGCTCTTTACGGAATGCTTCTAACTCAGTGATGTCAGCTTCATCAAATTGTGTCACATGTGGAATAGTGACCCAGTTGCGATGTAAATTTGGTCCAGAAATTTTCTGGATACGGCTTAATGGAATCTCTTCCACTTCACCAAACTTACTGAAATCAACTTTAGGAGCAGCAATCACATTTAGACCACCCGCGCCACCAGCAACAGCAGTTGCAGCAGATGCCTTAGGGCGGCTAAGTTCGTACTTAATAAATGCTTGAACGTCTTCTTTAAGAATACGTCCTTTGCGACCTGTTCCCTTAACTAAAGTCAGGTCAGCTCCAAATTCACGCGCTAAGCGGCGAACGGCAGGTGATGCATGTACAGCACCTGTTTTAGGCTGACTACCTGCACTTGGGTGATGCGGTACTGGCGCAGCTTTTGCTGGAGCTTGAGCGACAGGAGCTGGTGCACTCGCAACAGGTGCTGGAGCCGCAACAGGCGCACTAGCAACAGGTGCTGTTGATGTCGTTTCTACAGTAGCAATGATGCTACCTTGAGAAACTTTGTCACCAACGTTAACTGTTAAGCTCACTAATTTACCTGCAAATGGTGCTGGTACTTCCATCGTCGCTTTATCAGTTTCGAGGGTAATTAAGCCTGTATCCACTTCAAGTACATCGCCAACAGCAACAAGCACTTCAATGACGTCGACATCAGAAGCATCACCAATATCTGGTACTGCGACTTCTTTAACTTCAACTGTACTCGCGGCAGGTGCCGCTGGTGCAGGAGCAGTTGTGGCTGCATCATTTGTAGCAGGCGCCGCAGCGCCTATTTCTAGCATGAGCACTAAAGAGCCTTGAGACACTTTATCGCCAACCACAACTTTAAGCTCTTTAACCACACCAGCTGAAGGTGCTGGCACCTCCATGGTCGCTTTGTCAGTTTCAAGCGTAATTAAACCTGTATCAGCTTCAATGGTTTCACCAACGCTGACCAATACTTCAATAATATCGACATTTTCAGCATCACCGATATCTGGCACAGTCACTTCTATAATTTCAGTACCACCCGTTGATACTGGAGCTGCACTAACAGGTGCAACTGGAGCAACTTCAGGAGTCGGTGTTGGCGCTGCAGCAGGTTGAGCCGCTTCTGCAGGAGCAGATGCTGCGCCTGCGTTAAGCATGGCGATCAACTTCCCTTCTGAAATAGTGTCGCCTACAGCGACTTTAAGCTCAGCAACGGTGCCAGCAAACGGCGCTGGAATATCCATTGTAGCTTTATCGCTCTCAACCGTAACAATCGAGTCTTCTGCTGCAATGTCATCACCGACAGCAACACAGACTTCAATAACCTGAACTTCATCACCACCGATATCAGGAACCAAAACTTCTTTTAATTCAGCCATTTTGTTTCTCTCTATGCGAACTGTGGATTGATCTTATCAACGTCGATACCATATTCTTTGATGGCTTTAGTTAGCACATCAACTGGTATTTCGTTACGGTCAACAAGGGCTTTAAGTGAAGCAATAACAATGAACTTAGCATCAACTTCAAAGTGGTGACGTAAATTGTCACGGCTATCACTGCGGCCGAAACCGTCAGTACCAAGTACTTTGTAGTCAGTTGGGATGTAAGCACGTAATTGTTCGCCGTAAATCTTCATATAATCTGTCGCTACAATAGCAGGTGCATCTTTCGATAACACTTCAGCAATATATGGTACTTTTGGCGCTTCAGTTGGATGCAGCATGTTATAACGCTCAACAGCTTGACCATCACGAGTTAACTCGTTAAAGCTAGTAACACTGAATACATCAGCAGTGATACCGAAATCTTTCGACAACGCTACAGCCGCTTTACGTACTTGCTCTAAGATAGTACCGCTACCCATTAACTGGACAGAGCCTTTACCACTACCTTGAAGGGTTTCTAACTTGTAGATCCCTTTAACAATACCTTCTTCGCTGCCTTCTGGCATAGCAAGTTGTTCGTAGTTTTCGTTCATCGTTGTTAAGTAGTAGAAAACATCTTCCTGCTCACCGTACATGCGACGAATACCGTCTTGAACTATCACTGCAATCTCATAACCGTAAGTTGGGTCATAAGAAATACAGTTAGGAATAGTGTTAGCTAATACATGGCTGTGACCATCTTGATGCTGAAGACCTTCACCATTCAATGTCGTACGACCTGATGTACCACCAACCATGAAGCCACGAGCTCGCATGTCACCCGCAGCCCATGCCATGTCGCCAATACGTTGGAAACCAAACATTGAGTAGTAGATGTAGAACGGGATCATTGGAGTATCGTTAACAGAGTAACTTGTTGCCGCAGCAACCCAAGATGACATTGCACCTAACTCATTAATACCTTCTTGCAATACTTGACCGGTTTTATCTTCACGGTAGTAAGCAACTTGATCTGAATCTTGTGGCTCGTATTTTTGTCCTTCATGGGCATAAATACCTACTTGGCGGAATAAACCTTCCATGCCAAAGGTACGCGCTTCATCAGGAATAATCGGTACTATTTGTTTACCGATTTTCTTATCTTTAAGCAGTGCAGTTAAGATACGTACAAACGACATCGTGCTTGAGATTTGACGACCATTAGAGCCTTTCAGTACTGAGTCGAAAATCTTTAATGACGGCACTTCGATATCTTGTGAGAACTTTTCAAGACGCTTTGGCATAGCACCATGTAAAGTTTCACGGCGTGCTTTGAGGTACTTAACTTCTTCTGAATCAGCACCAGGATGATAGTAAGGAATATCTTCTAACTGGTCATCGCTAATTGGGATATTGAAACGATCGCGGAAGTATTTAAGCGATTCAACGCCCATTTTCTTCACGTTATGCGCGATGTTTTTACCTTCACCCGCATCACCCATACCGTAACCTTTAACTGTTTTAGCAAGGATTACTGTAGGACGACCTTTGGTGTTTTTAGCATGTTGTAATGCAGCATAAATCTTAACTGGATCATGACCACCACGGTTCAAACGCCAAATGTCATCATCTGACATGTTCGCGACCATTTCGGCAGTTTCAGGATACTTACCAAAGAAGTGCTCACGCGTATAAGCGCCACCTTTAGCTTTACAGTTTTGGTATTCACCATCAACGGTTTCTTCCATTAACTGTAGTAATTTACCGCTAGTATCACGTGCAAGTAATGGATCCCAGTAGCGACCCCAAATCACTTTAACTGCTTCCCAGCCTGCGCCGCGGAACTCGCCTTCTAATTCTTGAATGATCTTACCGTTACCACGAACAGGACCATCAAGACGCTGTAAGTTACAGTTAACGATAAAGACTAAGTTATCTAATTCTTCACGGGCAGCAAGACCGATTGCACCTAATGTTTCAGGCTCATCACACTCACCATCACCAAGGAAACAATATACAGTTTGCTCAGAACAATCTTTTAAGCCACGGTCAGTTAAGTATTTAAGGAAACGTGCTTGATAGATTGCTTGAATAGGACCAAGCCCCATCGATACTGTCGGGAACTGCCAATAGTCAGGCATCAATTTAGGATGCGGATATGAAGACAGACCTTTGCCATCAACTTCTTGACGGAAACCGTTCATTTGATCTTCGCTAATGCGGCCTTCAAGGAACGAACGAGAATAGATACCCGGTGCGATATGACCTTGATAATAAACTAAATCGCCACCGTCTTTTTCATTCGGTGCACGGAAGAAGTGGTTAAAACACACATCATAAATAGTCGCACTAGAGGCAAAACTAGAAATGTGACCACCTAGCTCTAAATCTTTCTTAGAACCACGTAATACCATTGCAAGGGCATTCCAGCGAACGATGGCACGAATGCGGCGTTCCATTTCCTGATCACCAGGCATATGCGGCTCTTGGCCAGAAGGAATCGTATTCAAATAAGCGGTAGTCGCTTTGTATGGTAGATGGGTACCATTGCGGCGAGCTTTATCGATTAATTGTTCAAGTAGAAAGTGCGCGCGTTCAGGGCCTTCTTGCTCTAATACCGCTTGCAGTGAATCTACCCACTCTTGAGTTTCTAATGGATCTAAGTCTTGTAGCATATCTTCAGACATGTCGCTGTCCTTCTCTAGATACTGATAATTAATGTGTTTCGGTCAATTTATAATGAGGTTTCACTATAATTTGTATCAAACACCGCTCTTTAAACGGCGCAAGCTACGCTGCAACCGACTGTCTTCTTCCCTCACTGACAACATGACTTCTTCGATATAACTTAAATGTTCATTCGAAGCTTCACGTGCCGCGTCAGGGTCGCGGCGAACGATTGCAGCGAGTAATGCTCGTCTGTGCTCATTCGCCATTGTAGATGCTTCTTCGCGTCGGCTTAGAAGCTCTAAGTTTTGTGCCACGTTTTTGTGCAACACAGGGGTTAAACTAAGTACTAGGTGTAACATCGCCACATTGTGTGATGCTTCAGCTACTGCACGATAGAAACGTACAATCGCATCTGCTTGCGCTTCCACATTGGCTGCGGCTTCAACTTCATTGATTGAACGCTTAATGCTTTGCATATCCGCGTCATTACCACGAAGTGCAGCAAAGTAAGCCATCATTCCTTCTGTTGCATGACGAAACTCCAGTAAGTCATACTGACTTTCTGAATCGTTATGCATCAATTCAACAATAGGATCGGCTAGGCTCTGCCATAGTTGTTCTTTTACATAGGTGCCACCACCTTGGCGACGCATTAAAAGCCCTTTGGCTTCTAACTTCTGAATAGCTTCACGCAATGAAGGACGAGACACTTCAAACTGCAAAGCCAGTTCACGCTCTGGCGGTAACTTCTGCCCAGGCTGTAAACTACCTTCAAGGATCATGCGCTCTAATTGCTCCATGATCACATCTGAAATTTTTGGCTGGGTTATTTTGCTATAAGCCATTTGGCCCTCAGCTCCGTTGTCAATTGGTCTTACCAATTTATATGAGATAGCGCACTTTATCAAATCAAACATTTGATGTCTAGTTAGGCTAGTGTTGAATGGATGTTAGTTGAAGGTTTCAAACGCAACGACTCTTGAACGAATAAGAGCATAACGAAAAAAACCTTCAAAGGGGTCTGACCATTTGCTAAACGCGACCACTGAGGGGTTGCGAATGAAATAAATGGCTTAACAGCCACTCGTTTCGGATTATTTTCTGTTAAACATTAGCAGTAAATACAACAATTGAGAGGCTAAAAAATAAAAACTGTTTTTCTATTTCAAATTAATATTAGTTATAGATTAATTAATATTAATCATTCTAGCTTTAACTGTAATGCCAATAACTTAAAACTAAGTAATTGGCGTTAGCGAACTAGAGCCCAACTTAAGTCTTAAATACCTCAAGCATTAGCTGACCAAGCCAAAAATAGTCAGCACAGATAACACCGTCAGCAGCAATATAAAGTTACGCTTACTCAGTGCGAGTAAAGCTAATGTAGGTTGGACACATACAGGCGCCGAAGTTGACTCAGGAATAGACTCTGCTGCCAACGCAGTATAAGAAACAATATTTTTAGCTGAGTTTTTAGCGTTAAAAACTTGCTTGCGCCACTCAGAGATCCCTGATGCAAAATGTCCGCTTAAAACAAAACCAAAACTAAACACTCGACTAGGTAGCCAATCAAGTAAAAATAGTAATTGACCGATAAACGGCATCTCTAATTTATTTTGTTGATTATATTGTTCATAAAAACGTACTGAACAGTAAAGTATGGCACCAACTGGACCAAAACAAATTAAGAATAAGGCAACAGCACCATAATATCGGTAGTTCACCCACGCCACAGTTTTACCGATTTGACGGCCTAAATCTTTTTCATCAATAGCGTCTAAACATTCAGTGCAATCTAAATTTTCAGCATAGTGATAACAGGCCTGAACATCGCCACGACATGCTGCTAGCATATACTTTTTAAAACAGGCACGCAGAGACTGATGGCTTAAACAAAGAATAGAAATAGCCACCCAGAACAATAGCGTTATTAAATCGTAAAATACGCCGTCGATAAGAAATAATATAAGGAAAACAATAATGGCAGGAATGAGTACAACGGCAGACACTGCTATTGCTGAATCTAACTTTTTGTCTTTCCAGAATAATTGCTGATATTTGGCTAACATCGAGTCAAATTGCCAATTTGCTGGCAATAATTTCAGTCGCTCAACCATAATCGCAATCAATAAAGAAAATAATGCCATGTGACCCCTGTTTACAGCCAAAGAAGTGAAAGCTAAAAATATCTATATTTGTTTCTATCTAAGCGTTCATTAAACTTTATATAAACGCTGATCATTTCTATTAAACACAGTCACGAAACTGGGTTGATAAACTTGATTTGCAGACTAAGCTATATCGACAATAAACGAAAGTAGCGCTGCCAATCAAAGCTCTGCCCAGGATCCGTTTTTCGCCCAGGTGCGATATCACAATGCCCTACAATCTCATTCTGCTTAAGCATAGGATATTCATCAAATAACTCCAAGGTTAATCGAGCTAAAACTTGATATTGCTCATTGGTATACGGATCAGTATCGGTGCCTTCGAGCTCTATGCCAATAGTAAAGTCATTGCAGTTTTCACGCCCTTTTAAATTGGATACACCAGCATGCCAAGCTCTATCATCACAACTAACATATTGCACCACTTCACCGTCACGGCGGATCAGAAAATGAGCCGATACTTCAAGTCCCACTAATTTACTAAAACTTGGGTCAGCAGTTTCATCAATACAGCCTTGAAATAAACCATCAATATGCGGCAAACCATAACAACCAGCAGGTAGGCTTATATTGTGGATAACCAAGCCACTAACTTCATTTAGAGGTCGTTGGTTAAAATGTGGCGATTTACATATTCGTGCGCTTTGATGCCAGCCAGCTTCAATCGTGTTTTTCATAATATTAATCTGTAGCCTAACTATTTCTGTGTTAGAAGGTAGAAAGATAGTTAAAGAGAATAATACGGGATATTCTATCTATCTTAACAAGCTTAAGGTACCCGTTAAATGTACCAGTAAAATGAAAAAGTTCAGCGCTATATTTTAAATTAGCAACTGTGGTAAAGTTGCCCCATACCTGTTTTATAATCAGTTAGGACTATACTGCTCTTCTAACTGATGTCGCTGTAATAGCAAGGATTATGCACATGATTGAAAATGACATCCGTCAAGCCGTAAAAACCGCTCTTGATGAAGATTTAGGTCATACCCCTTCTCATATACCACAAGATATTTTAGCCGCCGACATTACAGCTCAGCTTATTCCTGCTGATAAATACGCAGAAGCCGTATTAATCACTCGAGAAGAAGGCGTGTTTTGCGGTAAGGCGTGGGCAGAGCAAGTGTTCAACCAACTTGGAGGTGATGTTGCACTCCATTGGCATGTAGATGACGGTGATTTGCTCGTCCCTAATCAAGTCTTGTGTGAGTTGTCAGGGCCAGCGCGAGCAATATTGACTGGTGAGCGCACCGCGATGAATTTCATTCAAACTTTGTCAGGCGTCGCCAGTTTAACGAAACATTACGTCGATAAAATTGCGGGCACTCACACTCGTTTACTTGATACCCGTAAAACCATTCCAGGATTGCGCACAGCTCAAAAGTATGCGGTCACTTGTGGTGGTGGTAAAAATCATCGTATTGGCTTATTTGATGCTTTTTTGATTAAAGAAAACCATATCATGGCCTGCGGCAATATTGATTTAGCGATAAAAGCGGCAAGAAAGCTGGATAATGAAAAGCCTGTAGAAGTAGAAGTAGAGTCGATTGCAGAGCTAACAGAAGCACTTGAAGCTGGCTCTGACATTATTATGCTAGATAACTTTGATGTCACCATGATGATTGAAGCCGTAACCTTAAATAATCAATTTAAAGAGCAAGGGAAAGGCGCCAAGCTCGAAGTGTCAGGTAACGTCACTATCGATACCATCGCAGACTTTGCTAAAACGGGTGTCGATTACATTTCAGTAGGGGCACTAACTAAACACGTTAAAGCGTTGGATTTGTCTTTAAGACTGAAGTCATAATAACCCAGTAATGTTATGCGCCTATGGACGCTGGCTTAATACAGCCTCTTTGTATCGCTAGATCATTCAATGTTTATGTCATCTTCTATCTGTAAGCTAACTAAAAACTAGATAACGTTATTTAAGCACTCTAACCAGAGTGCTTTTTTATGTCTTTCATTGTAAAAATGAATTAATCGTTCCACTATTGAATACCACTGCATAATAGATACTTGCCTCAAGTAACACTCAATATAATTTCTGCTAACTCAGGAATGAAATAATCTAAGAAACTAAGAAACTAAGAAACGAAGAAACTCAATTAAACCTAATTGCTAACCCTCTCGAAAAGTGACTTACCATTAATTAGCATCTGGATATATAGTACATATTTCTATATTTTCCAACAAATAACAAAGCCATAAAATTGACTTATTACAAGTCCAGTCAATAAATCATCTACACCTGCTAAATTTGTCACTATTTTGTTGCAAAACCAGCAACAACAAGGCGTTCAATTATACTTTTTACGCTTTTTTTGCACTTTTGCGCGATAAGCTATTCCATTATTGATAACTTTATAATAACGTTCACTACAGGTGAGTCAGATTTCAAACTCAACTTTTTACAAATTAATTTTCAAAGCGTTACGAAGGTAACTTTCTAAAACTTTGAATCGTTATTTATAAAAGCAATGTTGAATGAAACACTCCGTTAACAACATTCTGATAAAGTTATATTGTTTGTTGCCGTTATAGACAAAGTGGCGAATATTTAATCTCTACCCTATCCTATAACAACGAAGCTGTAAGAATTAACTTGTAAGAATGAAGTAATGCATGGGCTCACTAATTTACTTACATAGCAGTTAAGTAACGTCAGTTATATAGCTGTTCTGTTAAGTAGTATCAGATGAGTCAAGATGTACCAGTTTAAAAGTAATAAAAATACACTAGTTTATTAATGCTAGAAGGATTGCGGTGATAGGACACCAGTCAATATAACTAAGGGCCTTTAGTTATGTTGAGTTTCACGGATTAGAACAGCCCCGAAGCAACACATAGAGAGATAAAAAATGAAAAGCATCAACCAAATTAAAAACGCTAAGGGTTTTACTCTTATTGAATTAATGATCGTAGTAGCGATCATCGGTATTCTTGCAGCAATCGCATTGCCTGCATATCAAGAATATGTAGACAAAGGTAAAGTAAACTCATGCCTAGGCGAAGCCGCTGCTTTTGAAAAAGCATTTGCAGCAGCAACGATTGCTGAACTTGATACCATTCCTACATTTGTTGCAAACGCATGTACATCAAGTTCAACTCCATCTGCAGGCGGGGCAACATACCAAACTGGTGTCAGTGGTATTGAAGTAACATGTGTCGCTGCAACAGCTTCTTGTACGGCAAATACTTAACATCCAGAGCTACTAACTTTAATAGAAAATGCCGCTATTCATAAAATAGCGGCATTTTTATAATATGTTTAACCACGACTATCTCACTTATACAATTCAGTAAAGCTTAATTAAACCCTCTATAATCATTGATAATTTCAACACCATTAACATATCTTATGCTTTCTACAATATGATCAGTAACTTATCAAACCATTAATCCATATTCTGGGATACAAAGCGGGTAATAACTCTTCATGTTGGTATGTCATGAGCATAAAGCAACTCATCAGTGACACGAGCAAGCACAATATTACACGCCACCATATACTCAACTCACCAAGCTTCTTTTGTTCGTGAGAAATTAAAACCGCCAACAGAAATACAAACATAAGCTGCGCATAAGGCATAACACCTACACCGCTAAATAATGAATAGATAAGACCAGATAAGACGCTGATAATAATTGGCACACTTGAAATATCATTAGAGTGCCTTAAATTTACTAATCTTCTATAACAAAAACTACTTACCCAGACAATAGCGACAAAACAGGTTACAGCTCCATATTCATATAATATTTGCATAACTGAATTATGCGGGTGAGCATTAAATAGAGGCTTTCCTTCAGCCCAAACAAAGCTCATTGGGCCAAAACCCAAAAGTATTTTTTCTGGGATGGCATTTAAAACATAAAGCCATAAATCAATCCGCCCAGAACTCCCTGTTCGAATTTGAAAATTAGTGCTGTCCATCAGCCAGTATGGCAGCATGATAATGAACACTAACCAAAAGCTTATACCTATAAGCAAGCATTGCATGAATGCACAGAATAATTGGCGCCTCTGCTTAATATGTAAAAAATAAGCAACGAGAGTCACTGATAAAATCAGTGACAATATCGAGCCTCTAGCCTCAGTTTGTAGCAACACCATCCAATGTAATGAAATTATAACAATCGATATTCTTTTGAACCTTTTTAAAGGTTCATCAAAAAAAGGTAAGAGTAAAATAGGAATTATCATTACCTGTAATTGATTAAAGAATCTCACATTGACATAACCCGTTACTAAACCATGAATATTAAAAGCTTGCCCGTCCGCATAAGAAAAAATTAAAAATAAAATATATTTAAGATATATACACACTGAAAAAAAGAGCATGAATGCATAAAGCCCTTTAAGTAGTACGCTAAACTGGATAGTTCTGACACAAGAACAAAAAATTACAAAAATAGTAAATAATAGAAGGGTATTAGCAAGTTCAATCCCTCCCCAAAATGGATGTTTACTAGAAAGTGCCGATATAATTCCTAGGGTCAAAAAAATGCCAAAGAGTTTGTAGGAGGTATTAGATAGTTTTAAAACTTCAATTTTTTTTACAAAACAAAAGCTACAAGAACATAGCCACATCATAGTAATTGTTAAAATACGCTTTAAATCATACTCATTTCCTATGCCGCTTAAACCGATAAATTGAGAAGAAAATACTGTACCAAGCAAAATAAATCCAGATATCAAAGCAAACATCACTACTGAATACTGTTTTAAATTCACAGACCAACCTCCATTGGGAACTTTTTATAAACTTGAAGATCTTACTAATTACTATTAAAAAGCAGATAAAATATAAAAACAACTTGGTTTCAAAGTTATCCTAATCACCAAGAAAATAGCTTAAAGTTCACCATATGTAGCTAAATATCACTCTAAGCAAAACTGTAACACCAGAAGAATAACACATAGAAATTCACAAAGATGGAGCAAGATAGCTATATTCGCACAACCTCATTTACAATTAATGTTCTACAATGACAAACTTCCGAAAACACGTTATTATTTTATGTCTTGGAAAAACTGGAGACTCCATGCCTTCTACTAGTCTACATTTAGGATTATCGACTCTTTTTACTCGTAAAGGGATACTTAGCGAAGCGCAATTGTCTTCTGCCATATCAGAGTCGAGAAAGACTAACCGCTCCTTAGTTGGTTCACTTGTTCATTCTAAAATATTATCTTCACGTGAAATAGCCGAACTATGTTATGAGGAATATGGTACTCCTTTACTTGATTTAAGTGAGTTCGACGTTACTCATATTTCAGAAGACATACTGAATAAAAAACTGATGGCCAAACACAATTGTTTACCACTATTCAAACGTGGAAATAGACTATACATAGCGACATCAGATCCAACTAACATTAGTGCTTTAGAAGATTTTCAATTTAGTTTAGGTTTGCATGCTGAAGCGATATTAGTTGAAGATGATAAGTTAAACCTAATACTAGAAAAGTTGATTGAAGATGATATTTCAGGTTTAGATTTAGCGGGTGTAGATGAAGAAGCGCTTGCCAATATGGAAGTTGCTGATACGGAGCGCCATGACGAACCAGCAGGTGAAAGTAGTGATGATGCCCCCATTGTTATTTATATTAATAAAATACTCACTGATGCCATCCGTAAAGGTGCCTCTGACTTACATTTTGAGCCTTACGAAAAACGTTATCGAATCCGTTTCCGTATCGACGGCATTTTACACGAAGTATCAGAGCCTCCTGTCAATTTATCAAATCGTATTTCTGCTCGCTTAAAAGTCATGTCAAAGTTAGACATTGCAGAACGCCGAGTCCCCCAAGATGGTCGTATTAAAATGAAACTGTCGCGGACAAAATCAATTGATTTTCGTGTCAGTACCTTGCCCACGATTTGGGGCGAAAAAATAGTAATGCGTATATTGGATTCATCATCTGCGCAATTAGGCATTGAAAAGCTCGGTTATGAAGACGACCAGCGTTTACTTTATGAAGAGATGCTAGCAAAACCTCAAGGGATGATTCTAGTAACAGGTCCTACTGGTTCAGGTAAAACAGTCTCGTTATACACAGGCCTTAATATTCTCAATACTGAAGAGCGTAATATTTCAACTGCCGAAGACCCTGTAGAGATTAACCTAGAAGGTGTTAACCAAGTTCATATTAACTTAAAAGCAGGCTTAACCTTCGCATCTGCCCTGAGATCTTTTTTACGCCAAGATCCTGATGTAGTCATGGTAGGTGAAATTCGAGATCTAGAAACGGCAGAGATAGCAATTAAAGCCGCCCAAACAGGTCACTTAGTATTATCAACCCTACATACTAATTCGGCAGCCGAAACCCTAACTCGCTTAATCAACATGGGCGTACCGGGTTATAACATTGCAAGCTCAGTGAATTTAATTATTGCTCAACGTCTTGCCCGCCGCTTATGTCCTGAATGCAAGTCGCCTGAAGATGTCCCTATAGAAGAACTGCAACGACTTGGCTTTACTCAAGATATGATTAATACTGGATTCACTGTATATAAACCGGTGGGTTGCGAGCATTGTTCTGGTGGTTATAAAGGGCGGGTCGGTATTTATGAAGTGATGAGAATGACCGATGAAATATCCAGAACTATTATGGAAGGCGGCAACTCATTACAGATTGCACAGCAAGCTAAAACAAGTGGTATGCGAGACTTAAGGTTATCCGGCCTCTTAAAAGTGACTCATGGCATTACCAGTATCGCAGAAGTAAACCGTGTAACCAGCTTTGGATAAATATAATATAATTTAAATTAAAGTATTGATAATATTGCTTTATTGCACATAAAAAATAAAAAAGGATTTGCTTTATGGCAACTGCATCGGCAAGAAGAAAGCCAAAAACCAGTAAAAGCGCAAAAAAAAATTCTAAGCTCCAACCCAAGGTTTTTACCTTTGAATGGAAAGGGGTCAACCGTGATGGGCAAAGAACTTCAGGAGAACTACGAGGGGCGTCCATTGCTGAAATTAGAGGTGTCTTAAAAGCTCAAGGTGTGACACCGAAAGGGGTTCGTAAAAAAGCAACACCTCTGTTTAAATCTGAAAAAAAAATTACCGCAATGGATATTGCGATGATTACCCGTCAAATATCAACAATGCTTTCAGCAGGTGTACCTTTAGTCACAACAATAGAACTTTTAGGTCGAGGCCACGAAAAAGCCAAAGTGAGAGAGCTTCTTGCAGGAATCCTTACAGATGTGCAATCAGGTATTCCATTATCTGATGCCCTAAGGCCACATAGACAATATTTTGATGATTTATATGTTGACTTAGTTGCAGCGGGCGAACATTCAGGCTCTTTGGATGCAGTTTTTGATAGAATTGCAACTTATAGAGAAAAAGCTGAATCTCTCAAATCAAAAATTAAAAAAGCATTATTTTACCCTGCTGCAGTCGTTGTTGTCGCTATTGCAGTTACAGTCCTGTTGTTACTGTTTGTTGTACCTCAATTTGAACAAATTTTTGCTGGTTTCGGAGCCGAGCTTCCAGCTTTTACCCAAGTCGTAGTCAATTTGTCTCGCTGGTTGCAAGCATCTTGGTATTTTTTTGTCATTGCGATAGTGATTTCAGTCTGGGCATTTAGACGAGCCCACTTAAACTCACAAGCCTTTAGAGATAGAGTCGATGAGCTTATATTAAAAATACCAGTTATAGGAAACATATTGCACAAAGCAGCAATGGCACGCTTTGCTAGAACTTTAGCAACAACGTTTTCAGCAGGTGTTCCCTTGATAGATGGCCTTGAGTCAGCTGCTGGCGCTTCAGGTAATGCTGTATACAAAAAGGCCTTATTAAAGGTTCGTCAAGAAGTGATGTCAGGGATGCAAATGAATGTCGCCATGCGAACTACCGGCTTATTTCCTGATATGTTAGTCCAAATGGTGATGATTGGTGAAGAATCAGGTGGATTAGATGATATGCTCAACAAGGTCGCCAATATTTATGAAATGCAGGTAGATGATGCAGTAGATGGGTTATCAAGCCTCATTGAACCCATCATGATGGTTGTGATTGGTACTCTAGTAGGTGGTTTAATTGTGGCCATGTATTTACCTATTTTCCAAATGGGTAATATTGTTGGTGGATAACAACCAGCAAAAATAAGAAATTAAAAGAATAATATGAATGATTTTTTAACTATTTTTATTGAATCCATGAGCCAATCACCTTGGCTCTTTATTTCAATTAGCTTTATTTTTGCAGCCATTATTGGTAGCTTTTTAAACGTCGTCATTCACCGTTTTCCTGTGATGATGAAGCGTGAATGGCAAAGTGAATGTAATTATTACTTGTCTGAATACCACCCAGACATAGTCAAAGAAGTCGGCGAGAAACGCCTTAACAAACCCATTGATAGCTACCCTCAAAAGTACAATTTAGTGGTGCCAGGTTCAGCATGCCCGAAATGCAAAACAGACATTAAACCTTGGCATAACTTACCCATTATTGGTTGGTTAATGCTCGGTGGTAAGTGTGCAAGTTGTAAAACATCAATTAGCGCTAGATACCCGATTTTTGAATTAATTACCGGTCTTTTAATAGCAACTTTAGCTTGGCACTTTGGCCCCACATGGCAATTTCTTTATGCATCAATTCTAACCTTTGTTTTAATAGCCCTTACAGGTATTGATTTAGATGAAATGCTGCTGCCAGATCAATTAACCTTACCCATATTATGGTTAGGTCTAATTATTAATCTAAAAGGTGTTTATGCGAGCCCAACAGATGCTGTTATTGGTGGTGCTGCAGGTTATTTGAGCCTTTGGTCGGTGTTTTGGCTATTCAAACTCGCGACAGGCAAAGAAGGCATGGGCTATGGCGACTTTAAACTGCTTGCAGTATTTGGTGCATGGTTAGGTTGGCAATTCCTTCCTTTAATTATTTTACTTTCATCATTGGTAGGTGCTGTTATTGGCATTTCAATGATGATAAGCAAGAAAATCACCAGAGAAAACCCAATTCCATTCGGTCCTTATATTGCCATCGCAGGATGGGTTGCCCTTGTATGGGGACAGGATATTATCAACTGGTATCTAGGTACATTCATATAGTATGGCTGATTTCATCGTTGGCCTTACTGGCGGAATTGGCTCAGGTAAAACTACTGTTGCTAATTTGTTCCTAGATTTCGGAATAGAACTGGTTGATGCGGATATCATCGCTCGAGAAGCTGTTGCAAAAGGCTCTCAGGGACTCTGTGAAATTAAAAAGCACTTCGGCTCTGAGGTATTAGACAGCAATGGGTTATTAGATAGAGCAAAGTTACGCTCAAGAGTGTTTGATAATGAAAAAGAAAGACAATGGCTCAATAACTTACTGCACCCTTTAATTCGCAATCATATGCTCAAAGCTGTAGAAGATGCTAAATCTCCGTATGTTATTATGATTGTTCCCTTGCTTTTTGAGAACGGGTTAGATAGTTTGGTCAATACGACTTTAGTGGTGGATATTCCACCACATGAACAGATAACTAGAACAGCAAAACGAGATGGGGTAACTTCAACAGAAGTTGAAAAAATTCTAAATCGTCAGATAAGTAGAGAATTGAGACTTACTAAGGCTGATACAGTCTTAGACAATACCTTACCTCCCGAAGAATTACGAAAAACTGTTCAGTTATTACATTTGAAGTATTTAGCTCAAGCATCATCAGCATAGATAAAAACAATGAATAACGATTTAATATATGAACAGCCGTTAAATGAAAAAACCAGAAGTTATCTGCGACTTGAATATTTGGCTGATCAATTAAATCTCCATCTTGATACCGATTATCAGCATCATTGTTTTTACCCACTTTTTTCATTAGCTGAATTAACAGACAGATGTGACTACCGAACTGATATTCTAAAGGATATTGACAAACAATTAGTCATCTTAGCTAAATGGCATGCTTTGCCCCATGTAGATAAATCGCAAATACAAAACATAATCGATCAACTCAACGCATCAAAAGCCCCATTACAAACAAATGAACGCATAGGCTGCCGCCTAAAACAAGATCGTTTTATTGCCGCACTCAAACAACGATTTGGTATGCCAGGAGCTTGTTGTAATTTTGACTTACCTCAGCTGCATTATTGGCTAGCAAAGCCATGGCAAGAAAGGCAGTTAGATCTAAATAGCTGGATTGAGAATTTTTTACCAATCCTTAAGCCAATAAAATTACTGCTTGAACTCACAAGAAGTACCGCAGAATTTAGAACTGCAGAAGCACAACAAGGGTTTTTTCAGGGGAACAGCCCACAAACGTTATCTTTGATTAGAGTTCAAATCGATCACACTCAAGATTGTTACCCAACTATTAGCGGCCATAAAAACAGATATGCTATCCACTTCGTTGATTTCGAAAACCAAAAACATACAGATAAATTAGTTAAATTCAAACTAGCTACTTGTAACTAAATTCATTAGGATCTCACTATATTAATTAGCGAGATGACTTATGCCTATTTCTGTAAAATGTCCTATATGCCAAATTGACGTTCTTTGGGAGCCGCAATCGAAGTTCAAACCTTTTTGCAGCGAGCGCTGTAAAATGATTGATCTTGGCGATTGGGCAAGTGAGAAACACGCTATTCCAGTAAAACCTGAATTTGATCATGAAACTTTAGATACAGAAGGTTTTGATGAAGGTGACTTTTTTAAACACTAAGTTGAGCAAATGAAATGAAAAGAATACATGTCGCTGTTGGCATTATTATAAATAATGAACAACAAATACTGTTAGCTAAGCGCCATGAACACCTTCACCAAGGTGGCAAATGGGAATTTCCTGGTGGTAAGGTGGAAATAGATGAAACGGTTTCACAAGCGCTTATAAGAGAGCTTAAAGAAGAAGTTGATTTAGACGTAGAATCTACAAAACCCTTCATGGATATCTCTCATAATTACCCAGACAAACATGTCCTACTGGATATTCACCTTGTTACCAACTTTAAAGGTGCTGGACAGGGTTTAGAAGGACAAATAATCCAATGGGTAAATAGTGAAGAATTAGGAACATTCGATTTTCCCGACGCAAACTTACCTATACTAGATAAGATAAAACAGCTGAAGCTTTAAATACGAACTATCCCAAAACTTAAGTGGTGAGCTGTAAGTTCATCACTGTCGAATAACACTAGTAGACCGTTTTTTATTAACAACCTTCAGAGCTAACAGACAGCTAATCATCCAAAACCTCAAGATACAAGTGGCATAGTTATAAAGGCACAACTATCCTACCTTAAACATTGCTTAGTGCTTATCCCATTTCTACCGTGGTAAAGTTACCTACATGACGACAGCTATTATTCGCCACTTGTCTATCAGATTTGATTCTTCAATCCCTAAAGTACAGATTCTAAAACGCCCATATAAATAAACTTAGTGCTATATTCCACCTATAGAAATTTTTACTGAAAATAAAACTATCTGATCTCACTTAAAAGAAATTAGGCGCTTGCATTCGCGTATCAATCACACTGTCTTTCGCGGCACTAATTCTTACTCGATATATACGAAAAAAGCCCTGACTGTTAAGCCAGGGCTTTATCGACTCTCTTAAAAAGAGAAATTAAGCGCTTGGTAATGACCTACTTTCACATGGGCATATCAATCACACTGTCTGCTGTTGATATGTCTAAACTTGAGCTTTAGCTTCGTTTCTGAACATGTTTATCTTAAATGACAGACACAAAAAAGCCCGTTACGTGAGTAACGGGCTATCTGCTCTCTTAAAAAGAGAAATTAGGCGCTTGGCAATGACCTACTTTCACATGGGGAGACCCCACACTATCATCGGC
>NZ_BPEV01000039.1 GCF_019654955.1 Shewanella sp. KT0246
AAAAATAAAACCAATAGTAAATTTTGTTTCATTTATATCGATTTGAATAACTTTAAGCAGATTAATGACAGCCATGGACACCTTGCTGGCGATCATATTTTGGCGCAGTTTTCGTTGAATCTAGCAAAAGAGTTTCGCAGCGCTGATATCATTTCAAGAGTCGGAGGTGATGAGTTTGTATTAGTATTTTCGGTACCTGAACAAGGCTTTGAAGTACAACGCTTTATTCATCGCATTGAAGATAATTGTTGCAGCATTAAATACCAAAATATCAGTTTTCAGCTCACCTTTGCATGGGGTCATGTTGTAGCTGAAGGTAAAGATCATTCTGTTAGTGAGTTATTTCAAGTTGCGGATAAAAACATGTACCAACTCAAACATGCACAAATCAAAATAAATAAGCTTAAAACACCATAAAAGATGGCTAGCAAGACTCTTGCATAAATAGGCTGGAAATTGTTTATTAGGTTTACCATCTTACATTGAATTAATGCCCTAATAAAAAACAAAAAAAGCCGTAGCAAACCGCTACGGCTGTGAATGCCTAATGCCTTTTACGGGGACGGTATCAGGCCGGGTGATGGCTATTCTCCTGCGGGAATTAGCTCGAATTCGTTAGATGCTTTCTCACCATGAATTTGAATAGCCACTTTAAATACTTCTACAGCGCCTGCTGCAGCTTTGCTTTCAAGATCAAGGTCAACGGCATTAAAGGTATATTGTCCTTCTGTTTCTGTTTCAGTAAGTACACCTGCACAAGCGTCTTCAGTGCTGGTATCGCAATTAAACGTTTGGCTAACATGCCAACGCTTCCATGCTTTGGCATTTGATGATGGCGCCGCAGGATCTGGGTAGCCAAAATACATTATGCTGTAGTCACTTGCATCAGTTATCGCTTTTTCATCACCATTATCTAGACTAAAAGTTAACGCTCCTGAACTAGCATCGTACTCGTCTACTGTTAAAATAACCGTATCTGCATCATTAATAGTAATGACTTCAGTCGCTGGTGGGTCGACTGGATCTGTTACAGGTGGCTCAACGACTGGTGGATCGACAGGATCAGTACTAGTATCGTCATCATCATTACAACCCATCAAAAGCAGCGAACTGGCCAGCAAGACGCTCAATAATTTAAGATTCATAATGGGCTCCTTAATTAAAATGACCGGTATGACATGTTTGACACTCTAAATCGCCTTTAACACTGGCTGCGCTGCCCATTGTTTCAGTTGTACCGTGACAAGTTTGACAAGCTTGAGTCTCTTCTGATGCCATTGCTTCTGGTAGAATTGAGATATCTTCAGCTTCATAAGCGCGGTTGAGTAGGTCGACAATGTAGTAAGCCATGCTGGCAGACAGACGTTTACAGCGTTCACCTTTTTCAACGAAAGGTTTACCACCATTAATGGCTGACCAGTTACTGATTGATGAATGGCATAATGGGCTGTTAGCTATTGAAGTTTTGCCCACTTCCTCGCTTTTTTCAGCTGTAGAGCCAATACCTGCAACAAACTCATCAGAAGATAGTGGTAAGTCTGTTCTTTCGTAGTAACGGAATGATGCAGCAATAATCGCTGAATTTTGATCGTTAATATCATCAAGTATATTTATCAACATACCTGCTGCGTTTAAGTTCCCGCAAATAGTACCTTGTCCCACAATCCCAGCCCAACCGTATCCCGCTAATGCAGTAGGAATTGACGCAAAGTTTGCAGCATCGACACTTGAAGATTCGGCTAGCTTAGTGACGATTGAATGGAAAACTTGATGCATACAACCGCCACCTGTTTCATAGGCTAGCTTGGCTGTTGCCATTGCATCTAATGGTACATATTTTAACTTATCACCTAGTTCTAAACGGAAATTACCATCTTCATCAGTGGCAGCGAATGCTGAAGTGCCTACTAAGGTTGCTCCAGCAGCAACTGTGCTGATACCAATAATTTGGGTTAATGCCTGACGTCTATTTATGCTCATAATAATCACCCTATTTCTAATGTTACTGCTAAGTTTTTATGTCTAAGTACTTATGTCTAACTATTTATGTCTAAGTACTTATGTATTAACTACAAGCTTGAGCGCTTGTTTTGTTTTAAGTAGTACTTGTATTCATCTCTTCGAGTTTGCTGGTTTCTTATTTGAATCACTCAGCGCTGCTCGATGGGTCTAATGTAAGCAATGAGAGAATTAATAGTGTGATATAGAGCAGGGAAATACAGTGGTTGTAATAAAGGTGAATTGGCAAATAAAAATTCAAAATTGAAGAAGAACTAAAGGTGGATTTTTAGCTGAGTTAGCTAAAAGTGAGGACTAAGTCACGCTATTAATGAGATTAATAAAGATTAAAGCCAGTTTTAATGATTCTAAAGTTACATTTAGTTTATTAATTTGTGTGATTTGAGTCGCAATTTGTTGTTGTAGCATGGTTATCAGCCTCAAAAGTGCAACTGAAAAGAGCGAAATTACGCAGGATCACAGAATTTTTTGATGGTTGTTTTAGACTAATAATATTGAGCAATTCTTGGGATGCAACCATGCAATTAGGCCATTGCAGATTTGATGAAGTGAAGGGTGAATTAGTTAATAGTGACAGTGGTGAAACTTGGCGACTTCCACGTGCTGAGTTGCAAGTACTGAGCTTATTAATTGATTACCAAGGCAAGGTCGTGGCTAAGCCATTGCTAAAAATAGGTGATGGCAAGGAACTGCCGTTAAGTGATGCTTCAGTCGCTCATGCCATCTTTACATTACGGGGGTTTCTAGGGCCTCAATATGAAACACTCATTGAGACGGTCAAAGGGCAGGGTTATTTATTAAAACACCACCGTAGCCGCAAAAAAGATCAAACTAGGTTTTCAGGTAAATTTAAACAACTGATTATTATCGTCATCATTTTTATTTTGTCATTACTAGTTAGTGGCATTGTGTTGATGAGCTTTTCAAAACCGAACTCTCTACCTGTCATGCCTGCAAGTGTTAGCACTGTGAAGCTAGCATCGGGTCAAACTGTCGATGTGATTTTATATTCTCGTACTAAAACCAATAATGCTTTATTGCAAGCACAAGGCATGCAGCTTCAGCAAAGCCTTTCGCAATGCACTAACACCTCCTGGAAAAGTGTTTATTTATCGCTATCACATGACAAGCAAGTTTTAAACGTGACCTTGCGTGGTGACCATTTTGGCCAATCTGTCATTCGTAATCTTAAAATCAGTGATTTAAGGCAACCGAAAAGCTTTGTCAGTCAGGAGTGGTTAAAAGGAGTTGAGATATGTGGTTAATTCAACAAACTCAGTGCAGGGAGATTAACAATGACTAGAACATGGCGCTGGGTGATTAATATCATCATATTGGCCTTATTGATCAGCAGTATTGGGGTAATAGCGAGTTTAACTTCAAGCTCTCCGAGTTTTATGCTCAGTTGTAGCTCTGAATTGTTTAATCGCAATAATGACCAGCAGGACAGTAACCACTACCTATTGGTTGATATGTTATCTAAAGATGGCCAAGCTCAGGTGCATTATCGCTACTTTAATATCGATGGTAGTTCCGCTGGAACGCTATCGATGCAAGGGCAGGTGAATCATATTGATACTGAAAACATGATTTATGATATTTCGGTGAATACCAAGCAAGAAAGCCCAATGGCTGAAAACCAGCAACCACCCAAACACTATCAATACTTATCTTATGTGAGTAACCTTAATTTGACTCGTGACGGCATGCACAATCTTAGCGTGCAAATTATCGAGCAGGATGAAGCAAAGGATTTTGCAGTGGTGTTGTTTCAACCCAGTAATACCGTTTGTGGCTGCCGATTAGTGAACTAATGTTATTTAAAGTTTGCTTATGTCGGTAACTGCTTACCGATCTTTTTAGCTTGTATTTAACATATTAAAAAAGCGAACCATGTGTGGTTCGCTTTTTTATGTTTATATCTAATACATACTTATGCTTTTTAAGCGTAAATTGCTTAGAGGAGTATTAATCATCTTCAACTAATGTCATCAGAGATGTGTTACCACCCGATGCGGTGATATCAATACTCACGGTTTTTTCTGTCAGTAGACGTTGAATCAAGTTATCGAAATATTCAGAACTGATCACCGGTAATATTGCACCTTGACGCTCAGCTAATTTCTCACTGATGTAATGTTTACGATCGCAGTTACCATCAATTACCACACCCGATAATTTAGGGTGAGCCAATAGTGTCGGTAAATGACGGTGTCTTGCCACTTGGAAGATATTTTTATCAGCTCCGGTGGCGATTAATTTATCTCTAAATACCAATGCTTCATCATGGAATAAGTCAGACACTACGGTGATAACAGTATTACCTGTTGCCAGTGCGGTTACGATTGAGAGAACCCAAAAGTGGAAACTGACGTTTTCATCGGCAAAACAAATAATATTGCCGCGATTTTCCAAGTAAAGGATATTAGATTCACCCGTTGGTCCAGGCAATACCTTTGGCTTTTTCAAGCGCTTTTCAATATCAATTAATTGTTCACGAGACACCTTTAAGGTGTAATTTAAATCGTCTGCCAAGTCATCAACAATATCAACATGGGCGATTTTAGCCAGTAACTGACGTACACAAGAGGTACGAGTATTTAGGTCTGTTAAACGCCACTGTTTTTCAACTTCATTAGCTCTATCCATCAACAATGTTGCTTCGGATATAGATTGTTCATCACAATCTTTTTCAATGGCTTGCGGCGGCAATAGATCAAAATCATCAACATCAGGGGTGGCTTTTTCTTTTACCAAACGTGTTAGATAATTTGGGCCACCGGCTTTCGGCCCCGTTCCTGAAAGACCACGGCCACCAAATGGTTGTACACCGACAATGGCACCAATCATATTGCGGTTAATATACACATTACCTGCGCGTGATAATCGGGCTAGATCGATTGCTCTGTGCTCTATTCGGGTGTGTATCCCCATGGTTAAGCCAAAACCAGTACTGTTAATGCTATCGATGACATTTTCTATATCATCGCCCTTAAAGCGAACCACATGGACACATGGACCAAATACTTCGCGCTTTAATACACTAATATCATTGATTTCATAAAGGCGCGGCGCAAAGAAGAAGTGTTCATTGTCTGCAACTTCAGTCGATATGTCGCACTGATAAAGCAACTTACCATAGTCTCTCATGTAGTCACTGTGGGCGTTTAATGCGTTCAGTGCTTTTTGATCGATGACAGGGCCAATATCAGTACTGAGGAATTCTGGGTTACCAACGTGTAATTCAGCCAGCGCGCCTTTGAGCATAGTTATGACATTATCGGCAATATCTTCTTGTAAAAATAATACGCGAAGCGCCGAACAACGCTGACCTGCAGACTGGAAGCCCGATGAGATAACGTCATCCACAACTTGCTCTGGTAAGGCAGTAGAATCAACAATCATACAATTTTGACCGCCTGTTTCAGCAATCAATGGTACTTGATGGCCGCCACGTTCAGACAAGATTTGCGAAATCTTAGTGCCAGTTTCAGTTGAACCTGTGAACATCACCGTTTGAATGCGCTCATCTGGCAAGATAACACTACCGACTAAGCTACCTGGGGCAATAACAGCTTGGACAACACCTGCAGGAAGACCAACATACTTCATCAGTTCAATGGCGCGCAGCGCAATTAAGCTGGTTTGTTCTGCTGATTTTGCTAGTACGGTATTACCGGTCGCAATGGCTGCTGCAACTTGTCCTAAGAAGATAGCTAATGGGAAGTTCCAAGGGCTAATACACAACACGACGCCGCGAGGCTCTAGGCGATCATCTTCAGCTAATTCAATTGCTCGGTTAGCGTAATAGCGGCAAAAGTCGACGGCTTCACGCACTTCATCGATACCGTCTTGGGCAACTTTACCTGCTTCTTTAATACATAACGCAATCAGTTCATCGGTATGACGTTCTAGGATATCTGCGATACGGGTTAATAACGCGGCGCGTTCAGTGACTGACACTTGTGACCATGAAGCAAATGCGGTTTGTGCTGTGTCGATCATCGCCAGCATTGCATCTTTATCGTGGAAATGGTGATAGCCAATGATTTCATTGTGATTGGCTGGGTTTTTTACCGCTACCGCGCCTTCTGGCACATCACTGGCACTTATTTGTTTGCCAGTAAACCAGTTATCAAGTGACTCTTTTAACGGTGTGATTTCGTTGATGTTGGTTAAGTCTAAACCTTTTGAATTATCACGGTTTTCGCCATCTTCACTGTAATATAAAGCAATAGGCTTAAGAATTTGCTGATTGTACTTCTCTTTTAATCGCTGAGTTTTTTCTACTGGATCTTCAAGCAGCGACTCAACCGGTTTTGATTCATCAACAATGGCATTAACGAATGAAGAGTTAGCGCCATTTTCCAATAAACGGCGAACCAAATAAGCGAGTAGATCTTCATGGTGACCCACTGGCGCATAAATTCGGCATTGAATATTTTCACCACTGACAATTTGGTCATATAGTGAATCACCCATGCCATGCAAGCACTGGAACTCAAAGCCTTCTTTATCATCACCTGCAAGTTCTACAATGGTGGCTGCTGTATAAGCATTATGAGTCGCAAACTGCGGATAAATAGTATCTCGGTAGCCTAATAATTTATTGGCACAGGCATGGAATGACACATCGGTCGAAGACTTACGAGTGAATACAGGAAAGTGCTTATGACCGTCCTTTTGGGCATTCTTAATTTCGGTATCCCAATAGGCACCTTTTACTAAACGCACCATCATTCTGCGGCCAACACGAACGGTTAACTCACGTAGCCAATCGACCACAAAAATAGCGCGCTTTTGGTAAGCCTGTAAGGCAATACCAAAGCCATTCCAACCAGCTAAATCTTCGTCGCTAAACACGGCTTCAATAACATCAAGTGAGATATCTAATCGTTCTGACTCTTCAGCATCAACGGTCAAGCCAATGTTATACTTTTTGGCCTGCAAACATAGGGCTTTAAGCTTTGGTACTATTTCGTTCATCACTCGTGATTTATGGGTAAACTCGTAACGAGGATGAATAGCAGAAAGTTTGACTGAAATGCCGGGGACTTTTCTTGGATCATTTTTACCAGACGCTTGAGCGACTTTACCAATGGCTTCGATGGCGTCTTGGTATGATGCTAAATAACGGTCTGCATCGTCCATAGTACGTGCGCCTTCACCCAGCATGTCATAAGAATACACGTAACCTTGTTGTTCTTTTGTCGCTGCACGCTCGGTTGCTGCGACGATAGTTTCACCCATCACAAACTGCTTACCCATGATTTTCATGGCGTAGTTCATTGAAGTTCGAATGACTGGCTCACCTAGTCGGCCAATGGTTTTCTTTAATAATCCAAAGCGATCTTTAGTGCGCTTATCTGCATAATCTACCACTGAGCCTGTGATCAATAAGCCCCATGAAGAAGCATTAACAAATAATGAGTCACTGCTACCTAAATGGTTACTCCAATGGCCTTGAGAGATTTTGTCGCGAATAAGTACATCTTGAGTATGTTTATCAGGTACGCGTAAAAGTGCTTCTGCTAAGCACATCAATACCACGCCTTCTTCACTTGAAAGTGAATATTCATTAAGTAAGGAATCAATTGCGCCATTGCCTGATTGATCTTGGCGAATTTTCAACACCATTTGGCGTGCTCGTTCCCAAGCCTTACTTCGGGCGCTAACGTTAATTTCTGCTAGAGGGAGAATATGATCTACCGCGATGTTTTCATCGATACGATAAAAATCACGAATTTTTTGACGGATTGGACAGTCAGAAATTAACTTACCTTCAAATAGCATGTGCTTGTCCCCAAAAATGAGTAAATATTGCGTTATCGGCAATTAAAATTATTTCAATAATTATTATTATAGTTGTCCGATAGCAGCAGTTGAGTGCTGTTTCAATACGCTACTGAAACATTATTTATTCTTAGCAAATTATTTTTTATAAAGTGTGATTTACCTTCAATAATTCTAGGTGTGAATATCCTCCATCTAGCACTTCTGTGTCAATACTCATTTAGTCAAAAAGATGTAAAGTTTTTTAACGAATTTAACTCGCCGTTAACCTTTGTTGGTACTAATTTTTATCCTGTCCGCTATAAGCTGTAATTTTCTTATTAACGTGTCTTTTAAACTAAGATTATAAATCCGTTTTTAAGCATCTGTTTTCTTGTAAAGTTCTACCAGATTCATCATTGTTTTGTTCGCGTAATTATCAACGCTATAAGGTTACTATTATGGTCAGTTCTGTTTTAAACGATGGCTAGGGACTTAAGTGGTACTGGCATTGCGAATTAAACATTCTTGCTGCTGCATTTATTAATGAGTATATGATGGCTGCACTTGAGCAAAGCGCCTGTATTGCCTACAATAGCGCTAGATTCTATTACTACAGAGCATGCTCATGAACGATACAACTTCACAACCCGCTTTACCTGATCGCCTTTCTGTTAATCCACGCAGCCCACATCATGTTGAAGCTGTTTTTGAAAATGACATTGGCATCAAAGTTAATGGCAAAGAACGTTTTGATGTTGAAGAGTACTGCATCAGTGAAGGTTGGGTAAAAGTACCAGCAGGCAAGGCGTTAGACCGTCGCGGCCAACCTTTATTAATGACAATTAAAGGCACAGTTGAAGCATTTTACCGTTAAGTTATACGGTTAAACTGCGCGTTTAAAAGGCTTAGCAATCATTGCTAAGCCTTTTTTGTTTACCATCATGGTGCGTTAGTTTAGCGTTACCTGAATCAGTTAATCAGTTAATCAGTTAATCAGTTAATCAATTAATCAATTAATCAATCAATGGCTTGCTGAGGAACCAATAAAATATTACAGCGACTTCGCGCTAAAATAGCCTCCGATGTGTTGCCTATTACTCTGCCTATAATGCCTTGTCGCTGCACAGCGCCCATGACCAAGTATTCCGCCTTTAATCGACAGCTGAGTTCAAATAGACACATATCAGCGTTACCTGCCAAAATATGAACATGGTCTCGGTCAATGCCAATTTGTTCTATGGCTTGTTGATGTTTATCGTAAGCTTCTTTAATCAGTACTCGGCTATTTAATATATCCATATCGCGTAATATTTTAGGGATTCGGATAACAAACCCAAGGTGCAGCTCGTGACCTGTGATTTCAGCCAGACGGTGTGCTTGGTTAATCACCGCTTGATTCAGTGCTTTTTTAGCGGGTTTGTTACTGCCTAAATCCACCGCCATTAAAATTGCCCCTACTTTATTGAGCAAATTATGGGTTAACAGCATTAATGGTATTTTGGTGTGGCGGATCAGTTGCCAGTCAACAGGCAGGAAATGATCGGACTCATGGATTGCTTTTAACATCATCGCGTATTGCTGAGGTTTTGCATGTTGGCTGGCATGTTCGGCTAAATTTTTACACCATGTGATGTTGAACGGGATATTAGTGGGAGTAGTGTTAGCAGCTATATCGCTGAGTTGTTGTTCTAGATCCAGCTTCTGTTTCGCTAAAATTTGCTGGCGTACATCAGCGGCGATTCGTGGATTATAGTAGGCATCGCCACTGAATGATTCATAGCTATAGGCTGCTATTTCAGGCTGTAGATTCATTTTTCTAGCTAGCTCAATTCCTGCACTCACCGCATTGGCTTGCTGCTGATTTTTTTGAGCAATAATATATAGCTTATCCATGGCAAGCTCCTGATATATTCCTTATACATTACCTAAGTCAAATGTACCAAAACAGCTGATTTACTTCTTGATCTTTATCATTGAAGCGCTCAGTATTTAATCAGAGATGCAGCGGTTAGGAGGCGTGTATGACAGTAGAGCAGTTCATTATCGCGTTATGCTTGATTCTGCTTTGCGGTAAGGTTTTAGGAAGTATATTTGAGCGACTTCAATTACCTGCTGTCGTCGGTGAAATTTTAGCGGGTTTACTGCTTGGACCGACATTGTTGAATGTGGTTACCCCAGATGCCACATTGGCTGTTGTAGCTGAACTCGGCGTTATTTTATTACTGTTTTCAATTGGCTGTGAAACCTCAATTAAGCGTTTATCTCAAGCGGGAGGGCGCGCTGCGCTCGTTGCTGTTTTGGGAATCGTTATTCCTATTATTATGATTGGAATAAGTAGCGCCTATTACCTGACTGATTCATATTTTACCGCACTGTATTTGGGCTGCGCGTTAACCGCCACTAGTATTGGCATATCGCTTAGGGTTTTAGCTCAAACTCAACAATCGCAAACTCCATTGGGTAATGTGATTTTAGGCGCAGCTGTTATTGATGATATTGCTGGCGTCATTTTACTAAGTCTGTTGTTTAACTTCGCAAGTTTTGGGGAGTTTGATCTAGTCAGTTCATTAATACTGACCGCCAAAGTGCTGCTTTTTTTGATTTTAACACCACCAGTGACGCGTGGTTTATTGTATCTGGCTCGTGCGCTTAAACCCTTGGCCGACAAATCAGGATATGAAGTGATCATTACCATGGTGTTGATTTGTCTATTTTCGTGGTTAGCACATTGGTTTGGCGCGCCTGCGCTATTGGGTGGTTTTGCTGTGGGTTTAGCATTAAGTCGGCAATTTACTTCGCCATTGAATCGCTATTTAGTGAACCCTTTTTCCTTTACTCACAAAATGGAAATATCGACAAAAACCATGGTTGATGTGTTTGCGCCGATATTTTTTGTATATGTGGGCATTCGGTTAGATTTAAGTCAGCTAGATTATAGCTCTGGCGGGATCATGTTGTTGGTTTGGTTGTCGCTACTGGCTATTTTAAGTAAGTTGCTTGCAGGTTGGTTTGGCGGAAAAACTTGGCAAGCTAAAGCGGTGGTAGGCAGCGCCATGATCCCAAGAGGTGAAGTGGGCTTAGTGTTTGCAGAACTTGGTTATCAAATGGGAATTATTGATAGCAAGTTATTTACTGAATTAGTGGTGATTATTGCGATAACCACCTTAGTTGGTCCGATGATGCTCAAGTGGAGTATTAAGCAACAGCTTAGGGTATTGAGCCAAGTTAAGCCTAATTAAAGCCCCAGTTTAAGACTCATACAGTGTGTTTGATGGAGTTTATTACAGGTCTTTTTAAGTTTTTACATCAGCTGTAAACAAACTCTGCCGACTGTAGCTCACATTTAAAAACAACATGACTTTTATTCATGTTGGATAGCTGTAAAATCCGCGCCTTGTTTAATTACTTATCTAATCAATCATGATCGACTTGGCTTTACTCCCTGTTTATTTAACCACTGTGGTCGCTTTATTGTTGATCCCTGGGCCTGACATGCTGCTGATTGCCAGTTCAAGTCTGAGTTATGGCCGAAAAGTTGGCGTATATGCAAGCTTTGGTAATGCGACTTCAGGGTTAATTCTAACCTTACTTGCAGCAATGGGTGTATCAGCATTAGTGGCGATGAACCCAATAGCGTTAGAAGTATTAAGAGTTCTGGGCGGCGCTTACTTATTAAAGATGGGCTGGGACTGCATGCGCAGCAGTGCAGCGGATGCACCTGAAATTGAGCTGCAAAATAACTTAGCCAAGTTACTTTATCGCCGTGCGGTTTTTAGTAATCTACTTAATCCAAAAGCGCTGATCTTCTTTGTGTTGTTTTTACCTCAGTTTGTGTCTACTCAGCTTACAGCCAGCTCTGGCGAACAAATGCTAGCACTGGGATTATTGCTTAATGTGATGGGGCTGTTGTTCAACTTACTGCTGGTGGCACTCGTTGGCAGCTTAGGTAAGCCTTTACTTAAAAATGAAAAGTTTCGCACTTACCAAAACAAGTTTATGGGGTTAATATTTTTCGCGCTAGCGATTTGGCTGTTGGCTTCACAAGTGCAAAGCCTTAGCTAAACGATTTGGCTTTTCAAACTAGCGCAATAAATGTTATCTATTGCGCTAGTTTGGGATAGCTAGATAAGCCATAAATATAATTAGTGCATCAATTTAGTTGCACTTAATGCATGCTTTTAGAAAAGAGCTTTAGGTGAATAGGTGATATTAAATGAGAAAATCTCTCCTTCAAATTTAGCTTGTGCACTATATTCCTTCATGTAATTGAAAGATAAATTCCAATGTGGATCTAACCAATAAGCAACTTGTACCCCAAGGCCGTGAACTTCAGATTTAGTGCCGAGACGGGTTCCCATTTTTTGATTGAAATTTGATATTTCATTGCTTAAATCATCTTCTTGTACCTGCCACTGACTATAGCCTTTTAGTCCCACTTCTAATTGCTGAGTTAAATACTGACTGTAGCCGTATTCTATAGTTAGGTGATCGCCAGCCGTTACGCCTGTTGAATCAGACTCACCGTGAAACTCGTAGGTTGCCGACAGCATAAATGCCCCAGCTTGCTCCATGACATAATAATAGCCAGATAACTGCACTTGAGTTGTCACCATATCGAGGCTTAAGCCATCTTCACCCGTGGGTAAATAAAAACCTAAGCCTAAGTTAATATCGTAATTAGGGTTAAGCCAACCGAGCCATAGTGGCTGAACATAAGTGTCTCCAACACCGTAGGTTTCTTCGCCAGCTACGCTGCTTGCTGCAACTGATGGATTGATGTAAAAGCTATATCGAGCCCCTAGTACATTCTTGTCGGTTACCCACATAAAAAGTGGAGCAATAGCGGCCACTTCATAATCGGTATTTAGGCCGATACTGTCACCATTTTTATTTTTTAAGTCATTACTATCGTAATGAATATTGTATTGTTCATAGATGAAGCCTGCCTGATCTGGCATGGTCATATCTCTGATATTGGCGGCACCAGGGGTGTAGTGTCCAGCCCCAATCAAACCATCTGCATGAGCTGTTGTTATAGCAGTTAAATTTACCAGTAACCCAATGAATACTTGTGTCGATTTGCGCATTTTCTAAATCCTAACGTTAACAAAGATGCCTCCAATGTATTGGAATCACAGCCAGCTTTGTCACGCTGGAACATTTATATCTAAATAGTGATTTTTACTATGTGTTTATTCCTTTTCTCCGTTGCTCACTATCAAGTTAGTTAAATTAGCCCTGTCATTCAGTCGCGGTTGTTAGCAATGGTTTTATATCGCTGAAGTCTCTGCGCAATGACATGTTCGGTTCATTAGGATGCTGATTTAGCAGAGCGTGAACCTTTAATTTAACTGCAATAGAACTTATTAAGGCGACACTGATGGAACCCATAGTGATAAGCGGCTTCATGTCTTTTACTTTGGCTATTTTCCTTTTATTCATTGGGAAGTGGTCTCTTTCAAATAGCGAGGTACTGCGTAATTTCAGCATACCGGAACCAGTTATAGGTGGCTTTTTGTGTGCGCTAGTCGTCGCAGGGATCTACTTTGGGTTTAACTCAAAAGTCACTTTTGATGTGGTCGCCATTAGAGATATTTTGTTGCTGTATTTTTTTGCTGCTATGGGGTTAAACGCAGATGTTAGATCCCTAATCAAAGGTGGAAAGCCACTGATGATTTTAGTGGGGTTAGCAACGGTTTATATCTTAATTCAAAACGGTATTGGTATGAGCGTTGCGAGTGCTTTTGGGATGGATCCCGTTGCAGGTCTTATGTCTGGGTCAGTTTCATTGATTGGCGGGGTCGGCACGACTTTGGCGTGGGGGCCAACCTTTGTTGATAAGTTGGGCGTGAGTAATGCTGTTGAAATTGGTGTTGCCAGTAACACAATTGGGTTGATTTTTGCCTGTGTGATTGGGGGGCCAATTGCTAAATATCTGATGAAAGTGCATCAAGTAAAAGGCAATAAAGAAACGCTACTCGATGTTGGTCAGTCTTATTCGAAATCTACGGAATATATAGACAGCTATAGCCTACTGTTTTCTTGGATGCGTTTGAATCTTGCATTAATGCTAGGTCATGGTGTTGATGCCATTATTGGTATGACAGGGGTTGAGTTGCCACTGTTTGTGTCATGTTTAGTTGCAGGCATCATCATGGGAAATCGATTCCATAAAATCCTGCCTAAACAGAAGGTTGAAGGCAGTGATAGGAGTCTTTCACTGATTTCTGATATTTGTTTAGGGCTATTTATTGTTATGGCTCTAATGGACTTAAAAATTTGGGAATTACAGGGATTAGTTAAGTATTTATCTGTTGTGATGACACTACAAATTATTATGTCGATTTTGTTCTCTGTGTTCGTGGTATATCGCCTCATGGGGCGAAATTATGAAGCGACCGTTATTTGTGCTGGTTTTAGCGGTATCACTTTAGGTTCAACTGCAACAGCTATTGCCAATATGACCGCGGTAACTAAGCAGCATGGGGCAGCTCATAACGCTTTCATTGTCGTGCCTTTGGTGTGTGGCTTTTTTGTCGACATTATCAACGCCTTTGTTATTAACCATCTTATTGCTTTGTAAGCACGTATTTAGGTACTTGCTTGTCAAGCACAAGTGAGACCTCTCTTTTAGTTAATGCCTCTTGCGAATCGCTGGGGCTAACATTCTCCTTGTAAGGTTTCATTATGTATATGTTAAACGGTATATCTACACTAAAAAAACGCTCACTTTTAACCCTGATTGTTTTACTTAGCTCTACGAGTGCTTGTAGCAATCTCACTGCGATGGATGCGCAGGAAAAGCAAAGTATGATAGATGATATTAATCATGTTTCAGTCGTCACCATTGATAAATTTTCTGAGAAAAATCCGAATTTCAAGGACATGCTTGATGCGTCTCGAGGATATATGGTGGCAGATATCTCTACTACTAAAGTCCCCTTGGTCGGCAAGGCTAAGGGCGTTGGTGCGATTTACGACAATCAAGACGATAGTGTCACTTATGTGAATTTACATCGCGATGATATTGGCATTGGTATTGGTCATGCTGAATATCAAATAGTGTCAGTGTTTGAAAATGAAGAGAGCTTAGAAGTATTCCGTAAAGGGCTAAGTAGCTCAAAAGTCTCAGCTGATTGGAATTTCACTGAAGGGTCTTTGTCATCTTATGACGTGAATGTAAAAGGGCAAAGCGTGCCAACTTATACGCTCAAAGATGGCAACCAGTTATCATTAGCGGCAAGCTTTGTAGATATAGAGAAAAACCTGGCATTAACCGATACTGGTATTTCAAATACCACTGTTTCGATGAAAGGTCGCTCAAAAGATAAGGTGACTCCTGTAAAACATTGGGATAGAGCGTTACCATTTTTTGGGCAACAAGTGATTGAACTAGGTCATGATTTGCCTTTACCCATCGGCGTTAGTTTTATATACGCTAGCACTAATCAAAATATGGAACTGTATGATCTCAGAGTCAAAAATAAAGAAGGAGACTATGTCCCAATCGACTTCGTTGCATTTGAAAATAATAATAATGAGTCTATAACGCCACAAATAAAGTTTGATGCTTGGGTATTTCCCTTTATGAATGTGTTTGTCTCTATTGGGCGTATTGAAGGCGAAGCCAATGTTAATTTTGGCTTTGATAAAAATGCCCTGACGAATCAACTCGGCATCGATTGTACTTTAGCCAGAGGAAAGGAAAAGCGCTTTTGTGAAAGCCCGCAGTTAGTTGATGGTGTTGTTGATGTTGTGGCTAAAATGGAAGGAAAAAGCTATACCGTCGGCACCGTGTTAGCTGGGGGCTGGGATAATTACTTTTTCTCATTACCTATCTCATTTACAGCGGTAGATATGGATGACCGAAATATTGATGGCCATGTGTTTACCGCTTCTCCACGAATAGGCAGAGTGTTTCCATTTCAAGGTGGTAGCAGTTTAGCTGTTTATGTTGGCGCCAGCTATATGAGTAATGAAGTGCGTATTGAAGGATCACAAGATGTTGGAGATACTGGCTATGCAATTGAATATGATATTTGGCAACGAACTGAGGATAACTGGGAGCCGTTAGTGGGTGCTAATTATAATTTCAATCAAAAATGGTCTGCATTTTTTGAGTTTACAGGTTCACATGATGGCAGACAGCAATTTACGGGTGGATTAACAAGACGCTTCTAAGATTGATTATCAGCTATAAACGAGGTCATAAAGACCTCGTTTGGCTTAGGTTCATTTAACTCACTTTTAGACTTACTTTTCTCTTATCCTTTTTTATTCTGCAACTCTCGGCAACTTGCATCACCACTTCAGCGATGTTCTCAAAATCAATTTCTTATAAATAGTCTTCTATATTTTGAAGGTATTGCTTTGGCGTGACTTCATGGACCTTTTTAAATGCTTTACTGAAACTTTGAGGGTTATTAAAACCAAGTTCTGCTGCAATGATGTCTTCAGATTCGCCATTGACTAACATTTCAGGTGCGAGATGATAGAACAATTGATACTTGGTGATCTCTGAAAAACTTAGGTTTTCTCGCTGTAATCGTCGTTGTAATGTGAGTGGCGAGATCATCAAAATATCAGCTACAAATTCAAGTTTAGGGTAGCCAAAAGCCCTAGCATAATTTATCAATTCATATACGCAACGCGGAAGGTCTGACTCTTCAGGTAGATCAATGCTGTCCAGAGAAAATGTTTGCCCAGAATCTGAGGGTAATAAAGCGCGGTTAATTGGAATGCATTGTTTTAAGTGTTCACTTGGGAACCTCACCATCGTTAATTTTGCGTTCCAAATAACCGGGCAACCGAATATCTTTTCTATCTCGCCGTGAGCGCCTAACCGAGAGCCTGGCAAGTGGACTTCAGAGGGAGTGTAATTTTTTCCGAGGTACCATTTGAGTAAGTGAATAAATACCCAAGCGCCGACAATACCGTCTAATAGTCGTTCAGATTGGATAGATAATTGAGTATTGTATGTCCAACATGTTAACTCTTTTTCTATGCCTGTTCGGACTTTACAACCCGATTGAATATTCTGAGCAAGGGCATTAAAGCGCCTGATGGCAGTAAATAAAACAGGGGTTGAATATACGATACTACGAAAGGGACCAAAGTTTTCTAATTGTATTAATGAGCCACCTTTGGCAACAAACAGTTCGTCATTAATAGACTCTTCAAGTACACCAAAATACCGTGTCATTTCGTTTAATGGCATGGGCCGCATTGGATCATTAAACAGGCTTTTGGGTAAATTAACTTTATTGATGCAGTTACCGTAATAATCGTCCATGGCTTTTAGAAACAGCCAAAAAATGCCTGTTCTTCCAAATGAAATGGGTTTCTCATTAGCCATAATGAATCCTTATTAATGTGCTATGAAAATACTACGCTTTTATGAGTGGCAATTGAAGTAGCCATTTTGCTGGTGAGGTTGATTTCGTTAATTTTTTAAGATTGATAGCCAGTGGATAGGGAGCCTGTTAACGGGCAGCATTTATTGGCGTTACTTAGTGATGCAAGATTCAAATGCTCGATCTTATGGTGGATAAATGACGGCAGTAAACTATGGTGAAATGAACTAAGGCGAAACCAACTAAGGTGAAATGAACAGAGGTAAATGAGCTTAGGTGAAATGTAGGGGGCGCTAATGTTGTGACTAAATATGCCCCCAAATAAAGTTAGTTTAATGCAATATAACTTTTATTAATCATGCAGTTGCGCATTACTGTTACGTAGGCTTGTTCATTGGCTGCTTCGCGCTCCTTTTCCTGTTTTCGACCAGAAAGGCGACCTCCTACTACCCCTGCAGCAGCGCCAATTTTAGCCCCATCAGAGCCAGAACCACCACTGATAGCGCCAACAGCAGCTCCTGCCGCCGCTCCTTTAGCTGCGCCCTTAAGGCCAGAACCTTTTTTATCTTCAGTCGCTTTTTTTGAGCTATTTGCTACTTGCTGGCACTGAGTTAAGTCCGTTTGTGTTTGGGAGGTTGCTATATCCGAATAACTAAAGATGAGCCCACTTCTTTGATCTGACAAAGAGCCTTGATTCGCACTCACAGAAAAAGAAAGCGCGATACAGCTAATTAAAAGTATCTTGTGCATTTATTTACCTTATTTTATGTGTTCTATTTTCATTAAGCTAAGCGGTGTTGTATTTTGCTTTCGCTGTGACAATTTGACTGCTCACTTTCTTCAGCAATACAGTTCAACATTGATTCATCGGTGGTTGTTATCGTGCCGTCTTCTATTTGTTTGAGTACCTCTCGCAAGTAATCATCATGTGCATGCTCCACTAGTTGTTTATAAATACTGACAATGTTTTCAATGATGACGAGCCGCTGCATACGATTTAACTGTAAACTTGAAACCGCGATAAGGCCTGAACGAGTATGTAGGTTCAGTTCCTGCTTCAATAAGTTAAAATCGTCTATTACGCCTTTGGGTAAGCCATAGGTGGACTCTAGATCCGTAGTGACTTCAATGACTTTTTCTAAACGGCTATTAAAGCTGCCGTTACTGCATAGAATATGAAGAGCACTTTTAAATACTTCTCGCGCTTCGGGGTATTGCATCATATCGCGCCTCTTAAATGTTAAGTGGAATGTTGGTTAAAGGTGGTTGCCAGTGACGTCAATGGTTAAGGAGTCAAACTCTGGCGGTCTATCAACCCACAGGGCATCTTGTGACATCTTTTCAAAGCCATACTGAAACAGTTTTTGCATATGTTCTGGATTGAATTGTTCTTTGGTTTCATTAACTTCTTTGAAATCGTTATCGATATGAGCGAAATTAAATTCTATGTTGGCCTGATTAGCTTGGTTGTAGATCCTCATCACATCACTGCGGCCTTGATATTTAATAATGGTATTAAGTGATCGAGAGGAAATGGCCACCAATGAAGGTGTGACTTCCTGCCAGCTGGGCGAGAACTCGCCATTTCTGATCACATATAGCTGACGCTTTTTAGCTAAAACTCCTTTTTCTAAAGAGCTTGCTGAAACGGTATCTGGTAGTAAAAAGACTTGTCTTGCTACGCCGCCATCGACGTGAAGCTCTTGGTAGCTTGTATCGCCATGTTCTACTTCTATTTGTACTGCAGGCATGGCTCCGGGTATCGCAGTGGAAGCGAGGATAATATCTTCAAAAAGCTTCTCTGAAGCCGCTGTATTTTGTGCTGCTATGGCGCCCATATTCCATACTGATAGGCGTTGGCTCTCAAGGTGAGTTGTCCCTATCAGTAATAAGCGGCCATGACGGTAACCTTCAGCGACAACACTCAAAAGTTCCGTATCAATAGTGTCGCGTACTAGCTTTTCATATGGGCTAACATTGAGCATCGACATACTACGAAAAGCGGCGAGAAAGTCTTTGGCTTTAAATAGATCGTCATCACTAGAGTTAGTATAGAAATCAACAATATGGTAATCATACTCAGTACCTAGGAATGCAAAAACGGCAAGAATAGCTCCTGTACTGACACCGGTGACTAAATCAAATTCTGGACGTGTGCCTTTTTCTGTCCAAGCAGATAAAATACCTGCTCCAAACGCGCCATTTGCGCCTCCGCCCGACAAAGCTAAGATTTCTAAAGAATCACTATGTGTTTTACGAGACATATAGTTATCAATAAAGGTTTCTAAGAACTCATAGCTGACGCGGGTATCGTTACCCCATGTGCGCGTATTGTCGACGCCAATTGGTTTGACTTGCATGGCCAATGATTCAGGCACACCGTGGTGTTCAGGCACTGTGCTACAGCCTGCCAATGTGACCAAAAAGCCAAGGCTAAGTAATATCTTATTCATTTGAATGCCTAATAGTTTTGTATGAGCCGATGAGGTTGCAGCAAAGTCAGAAATAGATGCTGCCCCCCTTAAAGCTATAAGCAGAATAAAGGCAAACATGGAACTGAGAGTGGCTGAACACTAGTCGCTAACTGCTATTGTTTAATCAGCAGCGATTGATTAAGCGAAAGCTTATCGTGAGAAATATTAGGGGCTGGAAATTGGACAATTCATATCACACAGAATTGAATTTTTGATAGCTTATATCCACAACGCAATTGTTATATATGGAAATGAAAAAGGCGGTTGTTAGGTTCTGGATAAGTGCTAAAAACCATTTGGCAGGGCGAGATTTGGCGACAGCAGTTTTCTGTTTTAAATAAGAGAGCCAGCTTGAGTGATAGGGTTCACCCAAGTTATTTGGCTCATTATTTTATTTTGTTATTCAATACTTTATTAACTCAGCACAGCACTTTGAGAGAGGTTGGCTTGCGCCTCGCTATTGTTAGAAATGTATTTCATTAGGTAATCAGCATCCTTGTATACACCGCCAAGGGTGGCAGACCCTCGGGTGTAAAGCCAAGGTAGGCCGATGAAATATAAGCCCTCAACATCATTGCTGACGCCGCGATAATTACTGGGGTAATTCATTTCATCAAATGAGATACCATCAATCCAAAAAAAGTTAGGCTTAAAACCCGTAGCCCAGATAATGTTTTTAATCGTGCTGATGCTGCCTTTTTGAAACGTTATAGTATCTTTCTCAGCAGATAAGGTTCGCCCCATGTGGATGACATTATCTTTAGCGAGTAAGGATTTAACGTCAGTACCAATAACGGGCTGAACCCCATTACTTAGCCATTTGCCAATTTTGCTGTAGCGATTGACAGATAAAAATCCGATTTTAGTAAACCACCACCATAAGGTTTTACCCAAAAAAGTTTGCGGTATTGCCTTAATTTGATCGGTACCTGAAAAATATGCCGTTCGGCCGGTATCTGCAATTTCCGATAAAATCTGCACCCCAGAATCACCAGCGCCTACGACCAAGCAGTCACCATCTTGAAGCTGCTCTGCATTTTTATAATTTTCGCTATGCAGTTGAGTAACACCTTCGGCGATATCGACATGACAAGCTGGAGTATACGGGGTATGAAATGGCCCTGTGGCAATAATCACTTGTTTTGCCTGAAACTGACTTGTGGCAGTTTTGATATCAAAAACACCATTAACTTTGGTGACAGAGGTGACTTTTTGGTTGAACTCAATCGGGATATTGAAGGTGTCTACGTAGCTTTTAAGGTAATCAGCGACTTGATATTTATTCGGGTAAAAACCTTTTGGAAATGGGAATTTCATGCCGGGCAAATGGTTATATTCTGTGGGGGTAAATAGGGTTAACGAATCCCAGCGTTTTAACCAAGGGGCACCAATACAATCATTAGCATCGAGAATCAGATAATCTTTATTTTGTTGGCTTAAATTGTAAGCCATAGATAGCCCAGATTGGCCAGCGCCAATGATGATGAAGTCTTTGATGGTGTTCAACTGCGTATTTCTCGTTATTATTTTTGCGCGCTATTGTAGCAGAAGTGAACCTGTGCATCTGAAAAGCAATAAAATTAGTCTTTGCTAAAGTGTAAAGGTGATTATTTTCAATAGGGTGTCAGTGAAATTGAAAAATGCCTGCCAGAGGGGAGCTGGCAGGCATGAATACACTATAAAAAACTAATCAGAGTTAACGTTATTGAAACGTTAGCTGCCAATTATTAATGGTGCCAGTGTCGCGTCTTGCACTGTCCACAGCTTTTAGTGTCCAGTCGCCTGCAGACTCAACGCCCGTCATATCAACAGTGTAGGTTTTAACAATATCGTTAGCACTGCCACCACTATTGTCATGTAATACCGCCACTTGGCCTGTTGGGCTATATAGCTCGACTTTTAAGTCGCCAATGTAAGTATGGCTAATATTGACACTGACAGTGACTTCACCAGAGTCGCCTGTGCGAGCCGCTGATAAAGTACTGCTAACACCTACGCTACTGTTATCTGGGATGTTGTAGCTAGTGTTATTGGTGTAAGTTGCTGCTCCACCAGTACCACCACCTGAACCGCCACCAGAAGCTTCAGTATAATTAGCCACTAAGCTCACACCGCTAAATGCACTGTAACCACGAACCATCACGTGGTATATACCTGTTTGCACCGTTGTGATTGGACATGACTCTACATTTCCGCCTTTCCAAGGACGGCAATCGTAACTGCTGGTGGTTGGTGCTGCACCATATTGAACGTATAAGTCTGCATCACCACTGCCACCACTCATGCTAAAGCTTAAATCTGTTGCGCCTGCAGGCACATCGATAGTGTAAAACAGTTCATCACCTGTTCCGCCGCTCAGATTAGATTTAGCAACGCCATTTACAAGCTCGTCATCGCCAACTCCCGTGCCAGGATCGGTAGGGCCAGTACATGAAGCATCTAGATAGGCTTTTGCTGCTTCTGCATCAACTAAACCATAACCAGTTTGGTTATCACGACCTGCGATAGACAGGTCTTCAGCAGTGGCATTAAGCGCTGCTCGAATCTCTGCTGCACTACATTGCGGGTGATGACTCCAAACTAACGTGGCAACACCTGAAACATGTGGCGTCGCCATTGATGTACCGTTGTAGTATTCATAATCTTCATTATCGGTATTCGTCACGGTGACAGAGGCGCCAACTTGATTGCGTAAAGCTAGGCCAGTTGCGCGATCAACAGATACAGATACAATCGGTGCTTCGTTATTACTGTCTACCAAAAACGGGTTTTGTAGTCCAGGTAATGCAGTATTACTGTAAACAATAGATGCACTAGCACCTGCTGATTCACAGGCTTTAACGGCATCGATATCTGGGTAGCTGCTACCTTGGTTACCGACACGTTCAACTAAACAAATTTTATTACTCATATTGCCACAATTAAAGCTACTACCAGTGACCGAACATTCAGCTAATTCGCCAGTTGCAGTGCCGATAAACGGTGTGCTGACATGAGACGATCCTGATAAAACATAACGGTTATGAGGCACAATACCGCTGTCAAAATAAGACTGACCATTGATGTTAATATCCGCTAAGCGTCCTTCGCCTCGTGTCACTGTTGATAAAATTGCTTCACCAGGGCCTGAGATTTCAACTTGGGCTGTGTATTGTGAAAACGCAGCGTGATCTTTGTTGCTATCAACCGCAGCAACCGACATTACAGAGTCGTAAGATGCAGGGTAACTCAAGGTGTCATTACCATCATTACCAGCTGCGGCAATGAGCAATACGCCGTTATTTTCATGGGCGGCTAGGGCGTTTCGTTCAGTATTACTAGAGCCCGTTCCCCCTAAACTCATGGTAACGACATCGGCATTGTTATTGACACAAGTATCTACCGCAGCAACAAGGTCTGAAGAGTAACCCCAGCCTGATGCATTAAACACTTTAATCACGTGAATATTGGCATTTTGATTTGGCATCACACCCACAACACCTTCGTTGTTAGCGATTGCGGCAATGGTACCAGCAACGTGAGTACCATGGGCGTTGTTAGCGCCTGGTTCATACCAATTATTAGTGCCTGAGTTATTGGTTCCAGTGACGTTATTGGCATTAAGATCGTTATGGCCTAAATCGTAACCTGAATCGATAATACAAATGGTGCGATTGCCAGCTTGACTGTCACTGATTGCTGTTGCGCCCACATAGGTTTGACCCCATGGTGTGGTTTCTGACAGTAATCGACGTTGAACATCCTCTTCAACGTAATCAACATCAGCTCGGTATCTCAGTGCTTGTAAGTTTTTATTATCGAGTTTGACACTGTAGCTATTGCTACGGCCGATACGTTTCATTTCTTTAGCCGAAACGCTGTTCATTGCACGAAAATGCGAGAACACTTCGTTACTTCTCGGCTCGTACTGAGCATCGTCAATGGCATCAGAAGCGGCAGAGGTAGAAAATCCAGCTGCTGCAGCATTAGCGTTTTTAAACTTAACGATATAGCGCTTAGGTAGAGGACTATGCTGGTTGAATTGAGGTGAATTACTATTCACATTTTGTGTGAATACAGGTGCCGCATTGAGACTGGCAGAGATCGAAAGCGCAAGAACTGAGAGTCCTAGCACTGTTGTTGCTTTGTTTTTAGTCATAACTATCTTCCATGTTATTCAGAGTAAAAAATTGTTTATTATTATTTTTGCAGCGTAAAACTCTATTTGAGCAAGCTGCGGCGATCAATGCATCTCTAGTTGTTACAATTGTAAAATTTATGTGAATAATTATTGGCGGTTAAATAAGCTGTTTTTGTTACTGTGCGCTATTGAATAAATATTCACTATATTCTGGTGTTAATTGTTCTCTAAAGCGAAGTGTGTGATTTTATATTCAGTGATATGCGGTATTTATAGTGAGGGGGTTACTAGAACAATGAGTAGAGAGCTAAACAAGAAGCATGATTAAGTAACTGATTTAAAGTAATAAAAAAAATATTAAAAATTTTGTTAATTTACATTAGGGAACCACAATATAGCTTTTATTAGTGCTTCAGCACTGACTTAGCACTGACTTAGCACTGACTTAGCACTAAATGGCAGTCATTGAAGCGGAAGTTTACTGTCAGAAGACGCTAAAGGCTGTCTAATATCAAACAAGGGTTTTCTAATATCAAACGAGTTAAGTTGGTGGAAATATTATCTTTAGGTATGGCTTAGATATGGCATAGGTATGGGTTAGGTATGGGTTAGGTATGGCATAGGTATGGGTTAGATATGGCATAGGTATGGGTTAGGTATGGCATAGGTATGGGTTAGATATGGCATAGGTATGGGTTAGATATGGCATAGGTTTGGCTTAGATATGGCATAGGTTTGGCTTAGATATGGCATAGGTATGGATTAGATATGGCATAGATATGGGGTAAATATAGTAGGGATATGTGAGTTTCGCTTTTCCTGTGTTGATAGCCCTGTGCTGATAGTCCTGAACAGATTCTCTTGTATCGGCTATTTTCATTGATATTTAGTGCAGGGGAATTAGCTGAGGAGCCTAATAACTAACATTCTCAAACCAATAAAAAACACGGCACTAGTGGGCTCTAGTTGACCGTGTTCTATAGTTCGCAAATATTGGTCACAGATTATTTAAACGCAGCAATCTCTTTTTTGACAGCATCTACAACAGCATGTGGGCTGCTGATGTATTTTGAATGGTCGATAAAAATAGCGTTATCGCCAACAGTCATTACCATAGCTGGGAAGTTAGCTGTACCAATCATTTGTTGGATTTCAGCAATTCCTTCAAGGACATATTCCGCGTCCATACTCAGCTCATCTCTGAAAATTTTATTTGATGGCGATAGCTTAAATTGCTCCACAATATCCATGAAATCATGCTTGGTATTTAATGGATTGCCTTCAATAAAGTGCGCTCTTTGTAGGGCATTTAGCACTGGTAACTGTTTGTCAGCTTGTTTGCTTTGCATCCAGCCCATTAAGTTAGCGGTTTTTATTGAGCTTTTGGGACTATTAGCATAGCGAATATAATCTCGACCAAACTTAAGCCCACTGGCTCTTGCAGCAGCTTCCATTTGCTCTTCACCCGCGCTGTCTTTACCCGCATAGTGAGCTGCATGTAGCAAATGAGGCTTCATTTCTGGGAAAGCTTCTTGTAAAGCATTCACTATGGGAGTGGCCGCATAGCTCCAAGGGCAATGTGAGTCGTAGATAAAATAAAGCTCGGTGGTCATGAGTTGATTCTTGATTGAGTATCGATAAACCGATCCTAAATAGTTTGTCGGTAATATTCAATGTTTGTCAGCTGTATTCGTGCCCTTTGCAACCGTTAACCCTGTCTTAACCCCTCAATCGTTATGCTTTAGCCAATATTCGCGGGAGAGCATCAATGACATTTCGATATTCCATAATTGCATTAGTGTTAACAAGCTTAGTGGGCTGCACTTTAAATGACAGTGCAAACTTCGCCACTCAGGCCAATGATAATCGCAATCAAACTCTTGAATTGTTGATAAAACAAGTCAATCAAGAAACAACAGCTGAGACTAATGCTGCTGAAATAGACAGCGACACCAGCTTGTTGCTGACTGACTTAGTCAGCGTTCCTGCGTTAAATAGTTATCTTGATGCTGCAATGCAAAATAGCCCAAGCCTTCAGCAAAGTATCATTGCGCTAAAAATTGCTTATGCGCAGCAAGGTGTCACTTCAGCAGATCGCTTACCGAGTGTGAGTGCAGGTTTTGATGCGCAAAATACTGAAGATAGTGATGAAAGCTATAGCGCTGATGTTACGGTGAGTTGGGAGTTGGATCTTTGGCAAAAAATTGCCGACAGCACTGCAGCTGCAAGTAAAGATATCGAAGCGACTCAAGCCAGTTTCGATGCTGCAAAAAACCTATTGGCCGCCAATATTATGCGTGGCTGGCTTGAAATTAGTGTTAATCAGCAATTACTGGAAATTGAGCAGCGCCGTTTAGCAGTACTTGCTCAAAACGAAACCTTAGTGCTTGAGCGTTATCAAGCTGGGCTTGGCTCATTAGAAGAGTTGGATAATGCTAAAAGCAGCAGCGCTTCAACGCGCGCAACCGTCGCTCAGTATCAAGAAAATGTCGCACAAAGTGAGCGAAGCTTAATGTTACTCACTGGTCAGTGGCAACCAGAAAATGAACTGCCAGCGCTTGAAGCTTTAAATGAATTTCCCCATGTCATTAATCCGTTAGATGCTGTGCCTGTGCAAAATATGTCGGGGCGCCCAGATTTACAACAAGCCTTTTTTAGTATTGAAGCAGAGTCATTACGAACTGATGCAGCTTATAAAGCCATGTTGCCGTCCTTTAGTTTGTCAGCCAGTTTAACCGACATTGCTAACACCCCAAGTGAAGCGCTTTTAACTAATCCGCTTTGGAGTGTATTAGGCCAAATGTCAGCGCCGTTGTTTCAAGGCGGTAAGTTAAAGTCACAAGCAGAAATTGCTCAGTTGACCACAGAGCAAAGCTTCTGGGTATACCAAGAAACTCTGCTTAATGCCGTTAACGAAGTAGAAAATGCTATCGGTCAAGAAGGCTCGTTAACACTGCAGCAAAAGCACCTTGATGATGCCTTTTTAAGTTCACAACGAAGCATCGTGAGTTATGAGCAAAAGTATCGCCAAGGCTTGGTTGATATTTTGGATTTACTCACTGTTCAGCAGCAATCCTACGATATTGAAGCAAAACTAACTAACACCACATACCAAAGATTATTGAACCGCATTGATTTAGGCCTTGCACTAGGTTTAGGAGTATCAGCATGAAACAAATCATTACCCGTAAATTAAAAAAGAATGCCTTAACGATTGCGATCACTTTAGCTGCTGCAGGTTCAATTTTTGTGGTTTCTGCTTACAACGGCAGCCAAATGGGGCCGGGGCCTGATAAAGGTAAAGAGCCTGCTTCAACCAAAGTTGCGCCACAACAAATGGTGCAAAAGACTGACAAACCTTCAGAAAGACTCGGGACAAATGAACAAGCTAAAAAGACTGAGCCAGTGTCATTACTTTCGCAAGTGGCTGTTCAACCAACCCCAAGTGCCACTTACCAAGCAGAAGTGACGGGCTATGGTGAAACTAAGCCGCGTTTCGAGTTGACTTACACCAGTGAAATCAGTGGTCGAATTGAATGGCTTGCTGAAGCCTTCGAGTCAGGTCGCGTTGTTAAGGAAGGTGACTTATTGGCTAAACTTGATGACACTAATTTCCAGCAAGCAGTATCACAGGCAAAAGCTGATGTGGCCACTGCGCAACTTGAGTTACTAGAAGAGCAACGTCAAGGCGAGCAAGCGCGCAGCGAATGGGAACGTTCAGGATTATCTGGAGAACCAAGTTCACCACTTGTGTTAAGAGAACCACAACTTGCTAGTGCGGAAGCAGCGTTAGAAAACGCCCAAAAAACCTTAGAAAAAGCCGAGCGAGATCTTAATTATACAGATATTACAGCCCCATTTGATGGCGTGATTGTCAGTCGTAATGTGCAATTAGGTAGCTTTATCAATGTGGGAGGCGAAGTGGCAATGCTGTATAGCGTTGATCGCATCGAGATTGAAATTCCATTATCAGACAAACAATGGGCTAACTTGCCCCAAGCCGTAATCAATGTTGATGCGGCTAAAAATGACCAACTGACTCTTAATGAGAGCAATAAAAGCAATCATCAGTGGAGCGCAATCATTTCATCAGCAGGCAGTGATAGTGATAAGAGCCAGCAATGGACTGCTTATGTTGAGCGTACACATCAATATGTGGCACAAGACACGCGTCAGCGTTCATTGGTACTTGTAGTTGAAAATCCACTGCAACAGGAGACACCGCTTTATCCTGGTACTTTTGTGCAAGCTACCATTGAAGGTGTCTCGATTGATTATCTTTGGGAGTTACCGTCTTCAGCGCGCTCGCAACAAGGTGAAATCTGGACGGTAGATAACGAAGGGTTATTACACAAATCAGCAGCAAATACCTTGTTTGAACGTCAAAATAAAATTTATGTTACGCCTACGCAAGACGAGTCTTTAGTTCAGGTGGTTAAACGTCCCTTGAGCAACTTTAAAGCTGGCATGAAGGTTATGCCAACGGTTGAGGAATTGTAATGAGCAGCAATATCAATGACAAAGAACCGTTACCAAAAGGCATTATTTCATGGTTTGCCCAAAACTCAGTAGCGGCAAATCTACTGATGATGGGCGTAATCATTGTAGGCCTCTTTTCATTCAATGATATCCGTAAAGAAGCGTTCCCGAGTTTAGAGCCCGACTTAGTCACAGTGTCGGTCACTTATGACAGTGGCGACCCTATTCGCGCTGAAGAAAGTATCGCAATGAAGATTGAAGAAGCCCTTGAAACCGTATCCGGTGTAAAGCGTATTACTTCAACTTCCGATGCTTCAGGCAGTCATGTGTCGATTGAGAAAGAAAGTAACTACAACTTAGATACTTTGCTGACGGATGTAAAAACCAAAGTCGATGCGATTAATAACTTGCCAAGCGAGGCTGACAACCCTGTTATTGATAAAGCGCGTCGTCAAGAGCACGCCATTTGGGTGCAGCTATATGGTGATGCTGACCGCAAAACCTTACAAGATTTAGCTGAGCAGCTTAAATCTGACTTGCTAAGTCAAAGTGCTATTCGTGATTTATCCATCAGTGCCACCTTAGACCCGATGATTTCAGTCGAGGTCAACGAGGTTAAGCTTCAAGCTTACGGACTCACCCTAACAGATGTGTCAAATGCCATTAATGCTGAATCATCAAGTAGCATAGTGACTAGCTTACGTAATGCCGATAAAACCGTGCGTTTAAAGGTGTCTGAACAGGCCTATGAAGTTGAAGATTTTAAAAACATATCAGTATTAACCTACGCCGATGGTAGCCATATCTTACTGTCTGACATTGCAGTGGTTAGCGACACTTTTGAAGAAGACACTTTTAGTTTATCTCGTTATAACGAGCAAAACTCAATGGGTATTCAGGTGGTCATGGATGAGTACAGCGATGTCGTCGATATTGTTGAGCAAGCCAAACAAGTGATAGAGAAATGGCGTAGTAGTAACTTATTACCTGAAAATGTCGAGATTGAAAGCTGGTACGACAAAAGTGACCTTATTACTGAGCGTCTATCATTGCTGGCTAAAAATGCGCTTTCAGGTATTGCATTAGTATTTATTATTTTGGCGATATTTTTAAATATCCGCGTTGCCTTTTGGGTCGCCGCCAGTTTGCCATTTGTGTTCAGCGGCACTTTATTTTTCATGACGGATACCTTTACGGGATTCACCTTAAATGAAATGACCACCTTTGGTTTTATCATGGCGCTGGGTATTGTGGTCGATGATGCGGTGGTGATTGGCGAAAGTATTTACACCACTCGCAAGCAAGAAGGCGACTCCATTAGAAGCACCATTATCGGCACACATAAAGTGGCCGCGCCGACTATTTTTGGGGTGTTAACCACTGTAGTTGCCTTTATGTCTATAGCAGCCATTGAAGGTAAGTTAGGCCAAATTTATGCGCAATTTGGCATGATTGTGACCATTTGTTTATTGTTGTCATTAGTAGAGTCTAAGTTAATTCTGCCTGCACATTTAGCGCACGTTAATACTCAGCGTAACGATAAAAAAAGCTTCTGGAATACCATTCAGCAAGCTGCAGATAATGGGCTTGATTGGTTTAACAATAACATTTACAAAAAGGTCATTAGCCAAGCGCTTAAATTGCGTTATGCGGTAGTGATGGTATTTGTTGCCTTGTTTCTTTTAGTGATTGGTATGCCATTCACTGGCGGGGTGCGAGTTGCCTTTTTCCCTGAAATTGCTGGTGATACCGTTGTTGCTGATATTCGCATGTACAACGACAGCAGTTACGGCCAAACACAAACAAACTTAATGACACTGGAAGCTAACGCATTGGCGCTGGATAAAACCTTACGTGCTGAGGCGGGTGAAACAGATGACGCTGAATCAGATATTAGCAGCATTCAGGTGACTGCTAGCGCAGATAAATCAGGTTCAGTGATTATCGAATTAGACAGTGATGCCGCTTATACCGCTCGTGATTTTGCTAATGCATGGTCAGATATGTCAGCGCAAATGGAAGGGGTAAGTAAGCTTAAAGTGATGTCGATGAAGGAGATGGTTGATAACTTTAAAGTTGAGTTAAAAGCCAATGACGATGCGCTATTAACTGAGGCGGCTAATAAATTAAAGCAAGAACTGCAGACTATTGATGGTGTTAGCGGTATCGATGACAACCTAGATTTAGGTGAGCCTCAATATCGTTTTGAGTTAACTCCTCAAGGCCGTGCGTTAGGCATGGATACCGCAGATTTAGCTAAGCAAGTCTTGCAAGCGTTTGGTGGGGATATTGTTCAGCGTTTTCAACGTGGTAAAGACGAAGTGAAAGTGCGTGTTCGTTACCCAGAGGAAAATCGTCAGACCTTTGCCGATGTGACAACAGCCAATGTGAGAACGCCCGATGGTACTGTAGTGCCGCTAATTTCAGTGGCGAATGTGTTTTCAGATTATCAACAATCAGAAATCACTCGTATCGACAATCAACGTGCGGTTTATATTACTGCGGTTGTGGATAAAGAAGTCATTGCTTCAAATGAGTTAGTGGCGCAATTACAGCAAACAATGGTGCCACAGTTAAATGCTGACTACCCCACTGTAACCATTGACTTTACAGGTGAGGCTGAGCAGCAAAAAGAGTCGACAGATTCAATGCAATCGACTTTTGTACTTGCGCTAATTTTGATTTTTGCTTTACTGGCGATACCGCTTAAATCGTACGTACAGCCAGTGATCATTATGATTGCGATTCCATTTGGTATTGTTGGCGCGATTTTAGGACATTGGTGGAATGATTTAACTATTAGTATTTTATCGCTTAACGGTATCTTGGCATTGAGCGGCGTAGTGGTGAACGACAGTTTATTGTTAGTTTCACGTTTTAATGAGTTGGTACGCGAAAAACAAATGCCGATTAGTGAGGCGATTGAACAAGCGTGTACCGGTCGCTTGCGAGCAGTGCTGCTAACTTCGATTACGACATTTGCAGGTCTTGCACCACTGTTAAGTGAAACCTCTATGCAGGCGCAGTTCTTAATTCCAGCTGCAGCGGCTTTAGGTTACGGTATTTTATTTGCCACAGTGATTACCTTGGTATTAACGCCATCATTATTGATGATTCAAGCTGATGCTGGGCGTGGGATTGATAAGCTAAAGCAGTGTGTTTTTGGCCAAGAGAAACCAATACAAACTCAGTAATATCATATTGAAATGTAATGATTAGTTTGATTAGGCTAGACTGTGCTCTATTAGATTAATAGTGTGTCTTCAGTAGCATCAAGCTAATGCTGAAGCGCAATGGTTAAATAGAGTACGTTGAATCTAATATCCAGCAATGTACGCACTGAATGTGAGTTAATGAGGAAATACAATGTCTGATAATTTGCAGTTACTCTTGGTCGAAGATGATATTGACCTAGCAACAGCCATCATTGATTACCTTGAACTTGAAGATATTCAGTGCGATCACGCTGCCAATGGCGCGATTGGGCTTAATTTGATTGAAACGAATCAATACGATGTCGTAGTGCTTGATTTAAACATGCCGAAAATGAATGGCCTTGAAGTGTGTGAACGTATACGCACTCAAGGGATTGATGTGCCAATACTGATGCTAACGGCACGAGATACCTTGGATGACAAACTGGTTGGTTTTTCAAAGGGGGCAGATGATTATTTGATTAAACCGTTTGCCATGGAAGAGCTGATTGTAAGGACGCAAGTGCTGTCGCGCAGAAGGAGTGGTGAAGTCAGTAAGTTGATGGTATCTGACTTGGCTTTAGATTTACAAAGTAAAACAGCCACTCGAAAAGAGCAGATGCTTAAGCTGTCACCGACAGCCATTAAAATTCTTGAATGCTTACTACGTGACAGCCCAAAAGTGGTATCTAGAGAAAAGATAATGCAAAACGTTTGGGGGGATGAACAGCCAGACAGCAATAGTTTAAAAGTGCATATGTTCAACTTGCGCAAAGCTGTTGATGGTGACTGTGAAGAAGCACAAAAGCTGATTCATACTATTACGGGACGGGGATTTGCTTTAAAACTTGAACCTGAAAATAGTGAGTCTGCCTCATGAATATAAGACCCAGTATTAAAATCTACTTTTTACTCGCAATGTTTTTGACTGGTACAGTTACGATTGTGGGAATGTCTGCCGTTGCTGTGAGTTATTTCTTCTCGGGTTTAGATGTTGCCATGACTAACTTTGTTCGCTCACAAGCGACAGAAATCACCTTAGATGGTGATAACCCTGTCACCATTGGCGAGTTAACCGTGGCTACCCGTTGGGAGGCATTACCTTTTCTTATTCAAAAGAACCTGAATAAAGATGACCTTGAGCCTAATGTGCTTATTAAAGAAATTGAAGGTATTCCAATCATAGATCATCCTAAGCGTGCATTTTTTGCGATGAAAGTTGTTTCTGGCAAAAAGGTGCGTTATGCAGGGGTTATTTTAGATAAGAAAGATAAAGTTAAACGAGATAATAAACCGCCGCAATTTTTATATATTTTGCTGGTGGCCTTTTTCGCCATGATACTGTTTGCAGTTGTATTGTTGTTGGTACTTCGAAAAATAGCTTCGCCTGTCGAAAAGCTTAAAGAGTGGGCTAAATCTCTGGATGAAGAGAAGCTTTCTCAGCCTAGGCCAAACTTCCATTACAGTGAACTTAATACCTTGGCTGATATCGTTCAAACCAGTTTAAGTTCTGTACAAGATAGCTTAGACAGGGAGAAACGCTTTTTAGGTTATGCCAGCCATGAATTGCGCACACCTATTGCTGTGAGCCGCACAAATGCAGAATTACTACGTAAAATGATTACTAAACAATTAGCCCAAGATAAGCAATTGGCGGTACTCGATAGAATTGAGCGAGCTGGCTTAACCATGACTGATTTAACCGAAACCTTATTATGGCTTAATCGTCAAGAAGGGAAATCATTACCCACTAGTGAAGTTGCCGTTGGCGAGTTAGCTGAGCAAATTGCTTCCGAATTACATTACCTACTACAAGGTAAAACGGTTGATGTTAGCCTAAGTACAGATGATACCCAGTTGACGATGTCAGCAGGTTTGTATCGGATCATCATTACCAACCTTATTCGTAATGCATTTCAGCACACTTTTAATGGTAAAGTCGTCATAGAGCAATCAAACGATCATTTATCGATTACTAATCAAAATTATGATGTTGACGAGCACAGCGAAACAGACGATTTAGGCTTTGGTTTAGGCTTAGAGTTAACTGAAAAGCTAGTTAGACAATATGGTTGGCGATACGAGGTCACGCCAACAGCTTATGGCCGAAAAGTTGAAGTGATTTTTTAGCATTGATGATTATGTAAACGACATTGAAGGTTGAAGGCTAGCAATAGTCTTCAACTTTTTTGCCATTTATTTGTGGGAATTTATTTGTTTAAGCGCTTCATATTAAGCACTTTAGCAATTAGCTCTTTTCTCAAATAGCTTTTTCTCAAATAGCCCTCATCATAAGAATTTCTGTATAGCTTGTTAATCGGTAACGCTAGCTTTATCACTAAAATGTAAATTAAAACTGACGCTTAGCAATAGCCCTTGTTAGCCAGTTTTTAATCTACGTGATAGGTTATTTTTGTGTCGCAAATGAAATTCAAATTTAGCGATGTTGAATCGATATGTAACTTAAGCCACTCAACGAAGGAGTTTTACATGGGCTGCCCACTTGGTCATAAGTCTGCACCACAGACTGATAACAACAAAAATAATGAGACCAAAGCTAACTTCAGAGAACTTGAAGATAGCATTCATACCGACTTTAAAGATGATATGTCCTATGGCGACTATCTAAATCTCGAGAAAATACTATCGGCGCAGCAGCCTTTGTCAGATCAACATGACGAGATGCTTTTTATAGTTATTCATCAAGCCAGTGAGCTTTGGTTAAAACTAGCAGGTCATGAGTTAACGTGTGCGATTGACAATATAAACACTGGCGATTTTGGCCACGCATTTAAAGTGATCTCTCGAGTTAAACAAATTCTCAATCAGTTGACGCAGTCATGGAATATCCTCGCCACACTCACCCCGGTTGATTACCTTAAATTTCGCGATGCCTTAGGTCACTCGTCAGGTTTTCAGTCCTACGGTTATCGTAAAATTGAATTTTTATTAGGCAATAAAAATGCTGACTTACTTGGGGTTCATAAAAGTAACCCGGAAGTTTACCAAGAGCTAAACAGCCTATTGCATGCGCCGAGCTTATATGATGTCAGCATCAAGGTTTTGCAGCACAAAGGCTTGCTGGACGATGAGTCAGTATTAAGTCGAGATGTCAGCCAACCTTATCAAAGTCATCCTGCGGTATTAAATGCTTGGATTAATGTATACCAGCAAGCGGATCAACACTTTGAGCTTTATGAGTTGGCTGAAAAATTGGTGGATATAGAAGACAGTTTTCAGCAATGGCGCTTTAAACATATGTATACCGTACAACGAATTATTGGTAACAAAGCGGGAACGGGCGGTTCATCTGGGGTAGAGTTTTTGAAAAAGTCACTGGATATTAGTTTTTTTCCAGAGCTATTTGAACTGCGTACTCATTTATAAGCTGTTTGATTAAGCGTATTTACGAGAACCACTTACCACTATGATTTTTAAGTTTGAATCCTTGATTTGAGAGACTCTACATGAATAAAAATATCGCCGCTCAACTTCAACCTTATTACGCAGATTTTAACGTTGAAAGTCGAATTTTATTGTCAGGTCATTCCCACCAAGCTTGGCCGGATGCCGCTAAAAAAGGCATGCTAGATTGTTATTATGATGCGGCAAAGCATGTCGATGAAAAGTGGGGCAATGCACTGGCTAAAGCTGACTGTGTCAGAGATTTTTATCGACACCTGATGGGCGAGCCTAATGGTCAAATCGCATTAGGTTCATCAACCCATGAACTCATTTTACGTTTTCTGTCAGATCTAAAATACTTTAAAACCTCACTTAATAGGCCATTGAAGGTAGTCACCACAGATGGTGAGTTTCATTCTTTAAGGCGTCAGTTGCAACGCTTAAAAGAGCTCAATTGCACCATCGAAGTTGTGCCTGTTCATCCCAGTGACACCTTGGCTCAAAGACTGATGGATAAGATTGATGTCGATACCGATGCGGTAATGTTGTCAGCGGTATTTTTTAATACGAGTGAAATTTTTGATGATGTGGGCTTAGTGGCGCAAGCGGCCAAGTCTTTGAACGTTCCATGTCTAGTTGATGCTTATCATGCGTTAAATGTGGTGCCGTTCAACCTTCAGAGATGGCAGATTGAGTCAGCTTTTGTAGTGGGCGGCGGTTATAAATATTGCCAAGCGGGTGAAGGTAATTGCATGATGCGCATTCCAGCAGACCACAAAGGCAGCCCAATTATTACGGGTTGGTACGCTGAGTTTGATGTGTTAAATCAAGCGCCTGGTAAGGTAGGTTACGGCGCAGGGCAGTCTGCATTTGCGGGATCAACTTACGATCCGGTGAGTCATTATCGTGCTGTGGCAGTGTTTGATTTTTTTAAGCAACAACAATTAACCGATGTGTTCTTGCGCGATATTAATCAAAGGCAAATTGGTCGTTTATGGCAAGGGATTGAAGCTGTTGGTGAGCATCAATTAGGTTTGAAATTACCGGAGCATCACTTGCAAGCCAATGGCGGCTTTTTATCTTTGACTACCGATAAAGCCAGTGACTGGGTGCAAAAACTCGGTGAGTATAACGTGTTGTGTGATAGTCGTGGTCATCAGTTAAGACTTGGTACCGCGCCTTATGTTAGTGATAAACAAATTGATCAGGCACTTAATATTATTGAAGATATTGCTAAGGTGATTTAACAGCTTAGTTGTATTAAGGAATGTATACGTTTATCAAAAATAGCTGCCATATCTGGGCAGCTATTTTTGTATATGCTTTTATCTATTTAATTCTGCATGCTGCTTAATTTGTAGTCACGCTGGTTTAATCACTACTATTTTCTATATCAACCGCTTCTAGGGGATCGGGAGCACGCATTCTATCCCACCATTCAGGGCTCGCATCAATTTGACCGTGTTCATCTATTGCAGGGTAAGGAATATTCTTACGACGGCATGCTTTCGCGTAAATCGGATGGCCTTGTTCAAATAATTTGGTTTGGCAATACTCATGAGTTAAACGTCTGTTGTTATACATGCCTGCTTCTTGGCGCTGGCGCTGAGCTTCATACATGATTAATGCCCCAGCAACCGACACGTTCAATGACTGCACCATGCCCACCATTGGAATAATGATGTGTTGATCAGCTGAGGCTATCGCTTCTGGGCTAACGCCATCTCGCTCATTACCCAGCACGATAACCGTTGGCTTGGTATAGTCCACTTCACGAAAATCTATCGCAGAATCGGAAAAGGTGGTGGCTAACACTTGCATACCTTGGGCTTTAAATTGCTCATAGGCTTCTTGATAAGTCACATGCTTAACAGTATTGACCCAGCGGTGACTGCCCGACGAGGTATTGCCCGATACCCATAATGAGTCTTCTGGCATCACCGCATGAATTTGATGAACACCAACACTGTCGGCGGTGCGCACTGTCGCCGCGATATTATTGGTTTTATGCACTTTATCAAGACAAACCGTAAGGTCGACTTGGCGGTTATCAAGCATTTCGTTAATGCGGGCTAAACGTTCTGGCGTCATGGTGCTAATTCTACTTCTTTTAAAAGTGGGTTAAATCGTTGTCATGTATTTTGCGCAGCGATTATAACGCTAAAATGGCACTAAACTCGACTTGTATGTCTTTAGAGGTGGAATCGTAGCTGGGATTGAGTATTGCTGAAAGTAAAACGAGCAAGGCCAAAGGCACTTGCTCGCTATTGTTATCAAAATCTCGAGATTTAACTCTTACTCTTTTTCGATGATCAGTTTTCTGTGTGGGAATGGAATTTCAATACCAGCTTCATCCAGTGCTTTTTTGATTTGCTCAGGGATTGAATACAAGATATCGAAATAGTGCTCACCATGGCAGAAAGGACGGACTAAGAAATCCACTGAGCTGTCATTTAAGGTTTCAACTTCAACAAACGGAGCTGGGTCCTTTAAAATATGTGGATGTGCAGCTAGTACTGCATCAATCACCTTACGCACCTCATCGGTGTTTTCTTTGTAAGCCACTCCAAAATGCATATCCACACCACGAATATCATGGAATGAATGGTTAACGATTTGCGCACCCCAAATTTGGCTGTTCGGTACGATAATATGCTGATTATCGAAGGTTCTTAGAATAGTCGTGAACAAGTCAATTTCTTGAACATTACCGAAGCGATCTGCAGCGCTAATAAAATCACCGACTTTATAAGGGCGGAATAACAATAGCATCACGCCAGCAGCAAGGTTAGACAATGTTCCTTGTAATGCTAAACCAACAGCTAAACCTGCAGCACCTAGCAATGCAACAATAGAGGCTGTTTGCACCCCAAAACGATTTAATACCGCAATAGCAACAAAAGCGAGAATAATGTACTTGGCGACACTGCCTAAAAAGCGGAATAAAGTGTTGTCGAGCTTGTCGTACTTTTCACCAATTTTATTGATGATTGAGCTGGCTTTATTAGCGATATAAAGACCAACGATTAAAATTAGCGCAGCTAATAATACATTGATCCCTACATCAATAATGAGTGGTAGATATTGATTTATATCGATTTGATCTACGTAGTCTTGCATTTAATGCCTCCTGCATAAAAGGGATACTTGCCTTAGATTCAACGAATATTATGTATTGGATGATGGAGCAGCTTAACAGCTTGTTTAGCTGATTAATTTAGTCCAGTTACATGATATTGTTATTATCGAATTTAGCTTAGCACAACCTAGTGCAATATGTGATGACAACCGATTGAAGGTTCACATTAAAGGGATTGTTTTTGCTTAAGTTATCTAAGGTTTTTAAACATACTCATGAAAATTTCCATGTTGTTAGGGCCAATCAAAACTAAAGGATATCGAGATGAACATTTTGCTACTCACGATTGGCTCACGTGGTGATATAGAGCCTTTTATTGCTCTGGGAGTTAGCATACAGGCGCAAGGTCATCAGGTTTATGTTTGTACTCATGAACGATTTCAATCAATAGTTGAAAAGCATGGACTCAATTATCAATACCTGAGCAATGAGCTGTTCAAATTAATGGAAGGTGGCAGTGTTGAAAGCATGGGAAGTTTATTCAAAGGCATTAAAACCGCTATTAGGTTAATGAAACTGGCAAAACCAATAAATGAACAATTGATGGTTGATAGCATTAAAGCAGGCATTGAAGTGGAGCCTAAACTAGTGATTTATCACCCTAAGTGTATCGTTGCTCCCTCTATTGCAGAGAAGTTTAATGTGCCAGCGGTCATGGCACTATTACAACCAATGCTCGTTAAGACCAGTGACTTTCCTTTAATAGGCTTACCTAATATCAGTGGTATCACAAATCGCTTAAGCTATCGATTAGCGAGCTTGGGTTTTAAACCCTATTTGAAACAGCTGAATTTACTTCGAAATTCATTTTTAAATTTGCCTAAATTGAGCGACAAAGCCGATGTGCTTTCAATGAATACAGGTAAAGCCATTCCTGTATTACATGCCTTTAGTAAGCACATAGTGACTCGCCCACAGGATTGGCCACAAAGCACAGCAATAACAGGTTATTGGTTTCTACAAAAACAGAACGATTACTCACCTGAAAAGACAATTACTGACTTTATGGCAGATGGTAAACCGCCTATTTATATCGGTTTTGGCAGCATGTCAGGTAAAGATCCAGTAAAAACCGCACGGTTGGTGATTGATGCCGTGATTAAAGCAAAGGTAAGAGCGATTATTGTCACTGGTTGGGGCGGACTTAAGCTTGATGATGTTCCAAGCCAAGTGCTAGTTACTGACGCTGTGCCACATGACTGGCTATTTCCTCAAGTCGCTGCCGTGGTTCATCATGGCGGCGCTGGCACAACGGCCGCAGGGCTTAAAGCAGGTAAGCCAACTTTGATTTGTCCTTTCTTTGCTGACCAGCCTTTTTGGGGAGAAAAAATTGCCGCATTAGGGCTAGGGCCGACACCGATTAAACAAAAGAACCTAACGGTTGATAATCTTGCTGAGGGCATTTTGCAAATGGTGACTGATCAACAAATGCAGCAACGAGCCCAACAAGTCGCTGAGCTATTATCTCAAGAAGACGGAATAGAGAATGCGATTAAGTGGCTAAAAAAGCAAGGAGTGTTAATTTAGTACCTAAGCTGAAATTGATATTGAGAGGAAGCAGGCTCTAGGGTATTCAGAAGCTGTCAGATAATCAAAGTTAAAACTCATTATGACAAAAACGTTTTAGAGCTAAATTCTAAAAGTGACTTTTGGTATTAGGGTAGATATGGCAATCGGATATACGGTAACGCCGCCATAACCGGCCGGAGCACGCAGTGCGTAGGTCCAGCCAGCTTTGCTGGCGATGGTTGATGGCTTTGTTATGCATTTTTACTCAAAGGTTGCGTGCCGTTCAATTGAATGAAATATATTGCCGCGCATTGTAGAACCCCATATCACCTTACCTGCTGCAGACTTACTTGCTGTAACTAAGCCTTCAGCCTCAAGTTCAGTAAGAAGTTCCGAAAGATTGTCTCGAGATATTTTCGTATCCTGACATAGCCCCGTAATAGTTCGCCACGAATACTTTCCGTCGATCAAAGCATCCAGTATCTTAAGTTTATCTTCATCTAGCTGGATGCTATCAGTCTCTCCATTTTTCATTTCCGGTTTAGCAGAAATCTCTGGCTCAGTTGCCTTGGATTTAATTGGTTCCATATCTTTTTCTATGGTTTCAATTCTCTGGTTTAGCTTCGCAGAGAAACCAGCACCGCTGAACTCAGCGAATGCCTCAAGATTGAGGAAAACTAAAGCCAATGCACCAGCCGCAGCGAAGCCAGCTAATTCTGCAGGCATCCCCTTGATGGCTAAACAAAAGCACAGCGCGGCATAAAGTAGGACTAGGATCTTATATATTATTTTATTCATGCTCTAATTCTGGTTTTTGTGCATAACGCTTTGCTAAGCGGCAATAATATTGTTGGCTAAAATAGCGAGGAACGAGCAAAAGCCAACTGTTTTTTGTCCGTTTAAGCAACTTGTTAGGGTTACTCTGCTCGCGATGTCAGAGTGTTCTCTGAGCTCTTAACACTCTTAATGATGCTATTACTCATAATAACAGTAGCGATTGTCATTATTAGAAATAAAACACCAAAGCCTAGAAACACATATTTATAAATAGATAAGCTTGCCAACGTTTCTGCAGGTAAACCAACAGAAGCATTTACAGTAATTAAAACTGAAAAGAATGCACCAAACAACAAACTGGTAACTAACATAAGTAAGTCTGCTACTGTACTTTTTTCTTTAATAGCACTGAGCGTTTCGTCTGTTACCAAATGATAAGTTTGCTGTTTAGGCTTAATAGTTGCGGTAACTAAACCTGAATTATTAGAAAGTAAGTCAGACATATCTTACTCCTTAAGGCCAATACCTGAATTCGGGTACTTCTTCTGTAAATCAGCTACTACCTTGTTTCTAATCTCTTGCATATTCAAGTTAGCTACTGCTGCTGGATTTGTTTGCAAAATCCTATCAACAACACTTTCTAAAACCATGATACGAAATTCATTATCTAAGATCTGGTTTGAATCAATTTCACCGAACTTAATACCCAAAATTTACTCCTTAATTTGAATGTAACCCTAACAGCTTATTATACGGCTCGCCTGATAAAGTCGGCCGTTTAAGTCATTGATTTATAACATCCTACTTTCTCTATGTCTTTGATGTAAAGCAATAAAATTATCTTGGCATCCTAAAACAAACCGAGCTTGCGCGTTAAAGTCGCTTAAAAAATAAGTGATGAAATTTATTTCCAACATTATCAGACAATTATAG
>NZ_BPEV01000040.1 GCF_019654955.1 Shewanella sp. KT0246
AATGATTGATGTCAGTATTTTGCAATTAGTTCTTCCTTTCTTGATTCTAGCAATTGGTTGTTATTTCTTATTTTCTAAGAAAATTTCAGAAGATGATAAACAGCAAGTGCTCACGCCAACAATGTTTGCGTTTACTGCTGCATTGGGCGTCGGCTTTTACGATGGCTTCTTTGGGCCAGGTACAGGGAGCTTCTTTGCTTTGGCTTTTGTATCACTGGCCGGATACGGGCTTGCTAAAGCAACCGCTCATGCCAAAATCCTTAACTTTGCCACTAACGTTTCGTCATTGATTTTCTTTCTTATTGGCGGCCAAGTATTTATTGTTTTGGGTTTAATCATGCTTATTGGTCAGGCTATTGGCGCAACATTAGGTTCGCGGTTAGTGTTGTCTAAAGGCGTTAAAATCATCAAGCCACTAGTGGTGACAATGTCATTCCTAATGAGTTTCAAATTGTTATGGGCTCAGTACGCATAAGCTTTGCTGCGTCTTTTCTAACAAATGCTTGCCATTAATTTACGTACAACTTTTAGCAATATATAGGTTCTCATGCGCATTATTCACACATCGGACTGGCATTTAGGTCAAAATTTTTACGGAAAAAGTCGCGCTCAAGAGCACCACTTATTCATGCAATGGTTATTAGCGCAAATACAACAGCATGACGTTGATGTACTGATTGTTGCAGGTGACATTTTTGATACGGGCACGCCGCCAAGTTATGCTAGAAGCTTATACAATCAGTTTATTGTTGATATTCAAAAGACAGGGTGCAAACTAATCGTGTTGGGTGGTAACCATGACTCGGTTGCTACATTAGGCGAGTCTAAGCAGTTACTTGCTTGTTTAAATGCAACGGTTATACCTGGGGCATTAGATGATCCCAATCAGCATGTCATTCTCGTTAATGACAAGCATCAAAAGCCTTGTGCTATTGTGTGCGCTCTTCCGTATCTGCGGCCCCGTGATTTGGTGCTCAGTCAGTCGGGTGAATCAAGTGCTGATAAACAGCGTAAATTGGGTAATGAAATAGCCTCTTTGTACGAGCAATGCTTTACTGAAGCCGAGCGTTTGAATGCGAAGCAAGCTCAGGCTTTACCGATTATTGCTACTGGCCATTTAACCACAGTGGGCGCAAGCACCAGTGAGTCCGTAAGAGATATTTATATCGGTAGTCTTGATGCTTTTAATGCATCACTTTTCCCCGCTGCCGATTACATTGCCTTAGGTCATATTCACAGACCACAAAAAATTGCTAAGACCGAACATATTCGCTACAGCGGGTCACCGATCTCACTGAGCTTTGATGAATTATCAGGGCAAAAAAGTGTGTTTCTTGTCGAGTTCGAGCAAGACAAACTAGCCGAAGTAACACCGATTGAAGTGCCACGTTTTCAAGCAATGGCGAACATAAAAGGTAGCCTTACTGATATTGAACAACAGTTATCGGAATTTGCGCTTAAACCGACTGAGAAAGGCGATATGACTGCTGAGTTAACTTGGCTCAGTATTGAAGTGGCACAACAAGACTTTTTAAGTGACTTACAGACTCGTATTGCCGATATAACAGAGCCTTTAGCGGTTGAGGTCTTACAACTCAAGCGTGCCCGTAATCAGCGTCAGCAGCAAATAGAGCAACTGGATAATGAAACCTTGTCAGAGTTATCAGTCAATGATGTATTTGAGCGCCGCCTTGCGCAAGAAGATTTTACAGAGACAGATCAGCTGCAAAGACTTGCAAGGGTAAAGCAACAATTTAGCCAAGTGGTGGCTCAGGTTGAAGCGCAAAGTGCTGAGGAAGACAAATAATGAAAATCCTTAGCTTGAGATTTAAAAACATTAACTCATTAAAAAATGAGTGGAAAATTGATTTTACCCAGTCACCCTTTAAAGAAAATGGCTTGTTCGCTATCACAGGGCCGACGGGTTCAGGTAAAACCACCATTTTAGATGCAATTTGTTTAGCGCTTTATCACCGCACACCAAGACTAAAAGTTATCTCAAAAACCACTAACGAGCTTATGACCCGTGGCACCAGTGACTGCTTGGCTGAAGTTGAGTTTGAAGTAAAAGGTAAAGGTTATCGCGCCTTTTGGAGCCAGCGTCGCTCCCGTGGTCAAATTGATGGTAACCTGCAAGATGCACAAGTTGAACTTGCAGAACTTGATTCGGGTAAAATTTTAGCAAGCCAAGTTAAACAAAAAACTGAGCTAACTGAGGCAGTTACAGGTTTAGATTTTGCCAGATTTACTAAATCAATGATGTTGTCTCAAGGGCAGTTTGCCGCATTTTTAAATGCCGATGCCAATGATCGCGCAGAGTTATTAGAAGAGCTTACTGGCACTGAAATCTATGGCCTCATTTCAGAACAAGTTCACGTAAACTTCAGTGAAGCCAAGCAAGGGCTTAAACTGCTCGAGGCGAAAACTGATAGTGTTGAGTTGTTAAGTGATGCTGACATAAAAGATAAACGACAACAGTCTGCGCAATTAGAACAACAATCCAGTGAATTACACACACAAGTTAAATTGTATCAGCAGCAATTATCTTGGGCACAGCAGCATAGTAAAACCCAATCTCTGCTTAAACAAAGTCAAAGTGATCTTGCTAAAGCTGAAGCAGAGAGTGAAGCTGAGACATCATCATTAAATAAGTTGAGTGCTAGTGAGCCAGCTCAAGTTATCGCCCCTTTATTTACTGCGCTCAATAAGTTGAATGAGCACCAATCTCAGCTTTCTGCTAAGCAACGAACACTGAACTTAAGCCTGCAGCAAGCTAAAGTGGATTTTGATACCGCTGCCGCTCAACATGAGGATAACCTGCAAGTATGCCAACAGCTCAAACAAAGCCACCAAGTATTACTTGAGTTAATAGAGCAGCAGGTTCAGCCTTTAGACAATAAAATTGAACAGCTTAATTTTCGGCATTCGCAGCAGCAACAGGCTCAGGGACAGTTGCAAATTCAGCAACAAAACTTAACGAGTGAGCAAGAACAAAATATAACCCAACTCTCTGGGGTAAACCAAGCTCAGGCAACTAATGCTCAGTTAATTGAACGTTTCCCTCAAGGACAATTTATCCAAAGCCATATTGCAGTTTGGAAGCAACAGGCAACTCATTATCTTGGATTAAGTCAGAAAGAATCACAATTAGCTCAATTAATTGAGACAAATAACCAGCAAGATGGAGAGAATCAGCAACAGCTAAATCTGCATCAGCAGAACCTTGTTTTGATACATAATGAAGCCAAAGACAAATTAGCGTTGGTAACAGCAAGTGAGCAAGCGTTATCGCAATTGCTAGGTGAAAGCTCAGAGGCTATCTTGCAAGGGCAATATCAAACCTTAATTGACCAACAAGTTTCTCGTAGTCGACTGCAGCAGCTTCAACATTTGCATAATGAACTGCAACAAGAACAAACAATTGAGCTTAATGAGTCACAGCAGTTAACTAGCCTAATTACGCAAATTGACCAGCAGCTTAATCAGGTGCGTAGTGAGTGGAGTGAAAAAAATCAGCAAGTTAAAGATTTACAAACCGTGCTCAAGCAAGAACAACACATTGTTAATTTAACCGCCGAGCGGGCTAAATTGATTCAAGGTGAGCCTTGTGCATTATGCGGCGCAACTGAACACCCGTTAGTCGAGCACTATCAAGCAATTGATGTCAGTGATACTGAATTACGTTTTCAAGCTCAATCAGATGCATTAAATGAGATTAAGGCACAAGGTGAAAAGCTTAGTCTTGATAAAAAGCAGCGCCAACATCAGCTTGAGCTATTAACAACCCAGCATTCAAAACGTCAGAGCCAGCTTGCGCAGTATTTAGTAGAGTTTACGCAACTTACTGAACATTTAGCTGTGGAGTATCTAGCGCCTGTTAACAATGTGATAGATGGTCAGTCAGTGGTGCAATTTATTGAGCAAGCAAACGAGTTACAACAGCAACGGCATCAACAATTGGCAGATATCCGTAAGCTTTCCCATGCGCACCAACAAAATATCGAACAATATCAAACTGCAAAATCAAAAGCTGAACAACAGCAGCATCAGCTGAACTTACTTGAGCAGCAATATCTAACCCAACAACAAAAGTCTCAAGAGCATAAACAGCAGCGGCAGGATATACATCAACAGCTTGCAGACTTATTAGCCGATAGCCAAACGAGCATCTCACAAGCAGGCTTAATCATGCCGGAAATGAGTCAATTTGAGACTTGGTTAATCCAATTAGACACGCAAATTGTTCAATGGCAAACAGCGATTGAAGCACAAGGTCAATTAGAGCAACAACATAAGTTGTGTGAGCAAAAAAGTGCGAGCCTTGTAACGCAAATTACAGACTTGACTGAGCAAGTAAAGCAGATAGATAGTCAAATTAAGCAAACGACAACAGAGTTGCAAAGTCTAACTCAGCAGCGTTTTGATTTATTTGCCGATAAACAATGTGTCAACGAGAAGCAAGTCAGCCAACAGTCAGTTCAGCAAGCTGAGCAAATTTTGAGTCAAGCCAGTGATAGTCGAATGACACAGCAGCAAAAGTTAGACAAAGTGGCGGCAGAGCTTCAAGCTAATCAGCAACAAATTGATCGTTTAAGTCATGAATTAACCCAAGCAAAAAGTGCATTTGATAGTGCACTTTTGCAAAGCCCGTTTGAAACTCAAGCTGAATTTGAACAAGCCGTGATGCCCACTGAGCAGCGAGAGGCTTTGCAACGACTTAAGCAACGATTAGAGCAAGGGATGGTTAAAGCTAGCACTTTAGTTGAGCAGGCAAAAAGTCAGCTTGCTGAGTTAACAAATCAAGGTGAGCAGTTAGGCTATGATCAAGTTGATATCGAACAAGTCAGTGAATTAAATCAACAAGCTGAAACTCATCTTGCAGAGGTCAAGCAACAGCTTTGGCACATCACCCATCAATTAGCGGAAGATGAAGATAAACGCACTAATCAGCAGCAATTAATGCAGCAACTGGCTAAAGCAAGGCAAGACTATGATGATGTGGCTTATTTACATTCGCTTATTGGCTCTCAAAAAGGCGATAAGTTCCGTAAATTTGCCCAAGGATTGACTCTTGATCATTTGGTGACTTTGGCCAATCGCCAATTGGATAGGTTACAAGGTCGCTATTTACTGGAAAGAAAACAATCTGAAGCGCTGGAGTTACAAGTCTTGGATACTTGGCAAGGTGATGCTGTACGTGACACTCGAACTTTGTCCGGTGGTGAAAGCTTTTTAGTGAGTCTGGCTTTAGCGTTAGCGCTGTCTGATTTAGTGAGTCATAAAACTAGCATTGACTCTTTATTCCTTGATGAAGGCTTTGGAACTCTTGATAGCCAAACATTAGATACTGCATTAGATGCATTAGATAATTTAAACGCGTCAGGAAAAATGATTGGGGTTATCAGTCACATTGAGGCAATGAAAGAACGTATTAGTGTGCAAATCAAAGTGAATAAGATGAATGGCCTGGGCGTTAGTCGATTACAAGCTGAATATAAATTCGATACACCCGCTGTATAAGTTTTGGTAATAAATGAGCGCAAATTCAAGCTTTAATTCAAATGTTACTTGAAGATAAAAGGGCGATAAGCGACAGCTTTATCGCCCTTTTTTGATTGAATTACTCGTCATGTTTGGGGTTAACAGTCTCTTCGCAAGATTAAGTTATCAGCGCTAACTTCAGATTAATTTAAACCTAATACGCTTATCGCTAAATCCTGATAACAGACTTTACCCAAGTGCGTCACTTACAGTTATCGATTGCCGCAATAGTGGGCAGGTGGCCTCTGCTGACTTCAAATTTATGCAGTTCAAACGCTAGATTATATTTTTATTAGGCTATTTATTTGGTATAACAGTTCGCTAATATATCTTCTAGTGCTTAAGTATGCACCTTATAGGTGGCCGCATTGTCTAATCGACTTAGCTAAAAGGTATTACTTTTTATATATTTATGGCGGATTTAGATTGCTTTCAGTTAAAAGAGGCGAGATGCAAGCACGATTGAGAAAAGTGCCGAACCTGCCTGTATTACATAGAAAATTATTGCTTGCCAGCGTATTTGTAGTAGCGGCTGCCTTGCTGTGGCCGACTCCGCAAGAATTCTCTTCTCAACGTATTCCAGTAGCTTTAGATATTGAATCTATAGTGACACATACATCTTCAACGTTTGAAGTTATCGAGCCAGTAAAGCCTGATTTTGAACGTGTGATCCAAAATGGCGATACATTAGGCCACTTGTTTGAGCTTGCAGGCATTGGCCAGCAAACCATGTACAAAGTGCTCGAAGCTGATTTAAATGTTTTAGCGTTAGATACATTGTCTTTGGGGAACCGAATTCAATTCTTTCAAGATGAGCAGCAAAACCTCACTAAACTTGAGTTGTATTTTAATCCTGCTTATCAAGTAATATTCACTCGGTTTGATGATGGTAGCTATGGCGTCGAAGAAATCAATATTGAAGGTATTTGGCAAAATCGCATCATTAGCGGTGAGATAAATGGATCTTTCTATCTATCCGCTCAAAGAGCGGGTTTGAGCGCGGCTAACATTCAAACTATTGAAACTTTGCTTTCAAGTAAACTCGACTTCTCACGTGATTTACGTGCTGGTGATACATTTAATGTATTGATGAACGATCAATATATTGAAGGGGAGTCAACTGGGATCTCGCAGCTACAAGCCGTTAGGATTAATACCCGTAGAAATAACGTTAATGCTTTTCAAAATGTTGATGGCAATTATTACGATGAGCGCGGTCAAGGGCTTGCAAGTGCATTCCAGCGGATACCGTTAGAGCGTCAATATCGCTTATCATCGCATTTCAACCCTAATCGCAAACATCCAGTAACTGGGCGAGTATCGCCTCATAACGGTACTGACTTTGCGACACCTATTGGCACCCGTGTGGTTGCACCAGGTGATGGTGTAGTATCAATGGTCACTAACCATCGCTTTGCTGGTAAATATATCGTGATTGAACATGATAACAATATCAGAACCCGCTATTTGCACTTATCAAAATTCTTAGTACGTAAAGGGCAGCGTGTTAAGCGAGGTCAAGTTATCGGTTTAACTGGGAATACAGGCCGTGTTACTGGGCCGCATCTGCATTACGAATTTCATGTCAACGGCCGCCCTGCGAATCCGATGAAAGTCAGTATTGTTGAAGCGTCAGTGTTACCTAAAAACCAAATGGCTAAATTTAAAGAGTTGGTGAGCAGCAAACAAATGATGATGGATTTAGGTTAACACCATCACAATCATTTTTTGTAGATTAAAACCACTTTCGATATTATTGAAAGTGGTTTTTTTATGGACTAATTTTAAGCTTCGTCATTGTCAGACTTGCCTAAATTACAAAGGTCACAGAGTATTTGTAGGTTGTCGATGTCTAAAGCAAGTTGAGGATATTTTGACCGTGGTTTTATATGGTCAACGTGCATGACGGCACCATCTTTTGCACTTCTTCCGCAGCAAATGCAGGTGCCGATATATTTATTTAATGCTTCTTTTCGAAGAGCTTTCCATTTTTGAGATGAATAAAAATCTATTGGCTTAGGTTCTTCAAATGGAATTTCTTCCCAGTTGTAAAATTCGTTAGGTTCAATTCCTGGCCCCATTAAACCAACAGAAAACCCTTTTAGTTGATTACCCATAAGCCAATGTCTTATGGCTTTCATAGCGGCTTTTTCTGATTTGTATTTACGGGTACGGCGATTATCACCTCTGAATGTTGCTACAAACATAACTATTTCCCCTGTAAATTACTTATATCAACACTAGTACATGCAGTTTAATACGGTGACTTTCCTAGCTCAATACAGGTTAGTAATAAGCGTAAATCTAATTCCAGTTGGTGATAATCAGCGGTCATGTATTTGCACAGTTGATAAAAAGCTTTGTTATGGTCTTTTTCTCTAAGATGAGCCAGTTCATGTACAACAACCATTCTTAATAATGGTTCAGGAACATGGCGCAGTCTTGAAGATATTCTAATCTCATTTTTGGCTTTGACCTTATTGCCTTGAACACGATTAGCATAGGTGTGAAGCCCTAAAGCTTGATGACTTAAACTGATTTTTTCATCAAAAATGACTTTTGATATAGGGTCTGACTGCTTTAAATATTGCTGCTTAAATTCCATAGCATAGTCATATAAGGCCTTATCGGTGCGTATGTCATGTATGGTTGGATAACGACTTAATAGCAAGTTTTCGAGGGTGTCATTTTCAATATGATGTTTAACTTGTTCTATGGTGCTGGCTGAATAGCCATTAAGGTATTTTAACTGGGCTTGCTGTTTTTGCTTTGCTTGCACATCTTTACTGGTCACAAGACCTGCTAAGGTATCTTTTGCCGCTGCAACTTTAGCTGAGCTGGTTTTAACTGCCATTTTAGGCGGCGCTTTACGAGCTGGTTTGTCTGCTAGTTTGCTGGATGCTTTTTTGGAGCTCATAGCTTGTTAGTTTGCCCAATGGAATATGATTAATTAGCGGATAAAACTAAGCCTACCAATTCATCTTAATGTTTTCATCAAACTGATGACTAAGGGAATCGATAGGCTTATTGTTTACTTTAGCTTAAGCTGATTTTTGTCTTAAACTTTGCCGTACATGCGACGGTTTTGCTGTGCGTAAGCAGCTTCAAAAGCAGGTAATTGTACGCGCTTTAGGCCAAGCGTCTCTAGATCCGCTTGTGGCGGGTTACGCTTTAGTTCTTCTTTAATAATAACAGGGCTAATGATGCTAACAGGTAATTCAGTAATTTGAATTGCCGCTTCTGCTTTGAAGCTAGTTGCAGAGCCCGCAAACTTTCCTTTTTGTTCACGTTCAATGATGACGATTTCGTCAACTTTGTAATCTTCCATTAATTTGTGGAAAGCAAAATGAAACTCACGAATTGATTCTGTTTCAGCTGATTTAGAAATGCTGAATGAGATTTGACGACATTCAGGTACATTGAATGTTTCTACTTCATAAGTTAATAAGCTAATGATGGCTTCGCCACCTTTTAATTCCACGCCACAAATTTTCATGTTTCACCTTACTTTGGTACTAGTTTGATTTTGCCTAACGCTGCGAAAGCTGCATTAGGCTTAAATTGGGTTTAATCTTCGCTAAGCTCTTGTTCATCATCTTGAACAATCGAGTTATCGTTTTCAGTAATCTTTACTGGTTTGGCTTTACGGCGCATTGGCGCATCACCAATATCAACACCAGTAATAAAGCGTTTATCACGCTTAGGTGCTGTTTTAGGCTTATTGCTTGTACTACGCTTTTTGTTCGATGTTTTGGCGTCGTTTGCTTTCGCATTTTTGTTGGCCGCTTTAGGCTTATCTTTCAGGCCATTGAACTTGCCTTGGAGACCTTCAATAGTCGAAAAGTCGAAATTCTTACGTAAGAATACTTGGATTTTCTTAAAACTGTCCCAGTCTTTAGGGCCAACTAATGAAATTGCATCTCCTTTGGCACCGGCACGGCCAGTACGGCCAATACGGTGTACGTATTCTTCAGCAAATTTTGGCATGTCAAAGTTAATCACTAATGACACGTTTAATAAATCGAGTCCACGAGATGCAACATCCGTTGTCACCAATATTTTTTGCTGACCGCGGCTGAACTTATCCATAATCTGATTACGGGCAGATTGATTTAAGTCACCACTTAACGCTGCAGTTTCTAAGCCTTGTTCAGCGAGAAGTTTTGCTAACCTGTCCGTGTCCGCACGAGTTGCTGTGAAAATAATTACTTGCTTGTGCTGTTCAGTTTTAAGTATGTGCTGCAATAGTGCTTGTTTGTGATCTAAGTGATCAACTAAATATACACGCTGTGTAATATCTTTATGTTCGTTGTGTGATGCACCAATAGCCACGTGGCTTGGGGTTTTCAGTAATGTCGCAGCAATATCATTAACATGGTCATGATCGAGTGTGGCTGAGAACATCAAGGTTTGTCTGCGCTTGTGATCCGCTGCGTCATTAATGGCTTTTAGTTGTGGTGCAAACCCTAAATCAAGCATGCGATCTGCTTCATCTAGAATAAGCAGTTCTAGGCCATTAAGGTAAAGATGACGCTGCTGAAGATGATCGGCAATGCGCCCCGGTGTAGCCACAATGAAGTGAGGATCACGGGATAACGATTTTGCTTGATCGTTAAAGTTCTCACCACCTAAAATGCTCACCGCTTTATATTGAGTGTTTGCCACCAATAAACGAAGCTGGCCATAAACCTGCTGAGCAAGCTCTCGGGTTGGTAATAAAATAAGTACACGCGGATCTTTTTTAGATAAGGCCTTTGTTGATATTACGCGCTGCAGTGCTGGTAATAAAAATGCCAGGGTTTTACCTGAACCGGTTTTTGAAGATGCCATTAAATCTTTACCCGCTAGGGCAATCGGCAGGGCTTGCTGCTGAATTTCAGTTGGCTCAGAAATGCCCATATGCTTTAGACTTTCAAGTAAGCGTTTGTCTAAAGAAAAATCGGTAAATAACAAAGGTAAATCCCCTAAAAAATGATAGCCAGATATTATAACGTGTAAGCCTGAGATAGCCAACAGCTTAAGCCTCAGTTATGCTGAGTTTTACCATTTTAATTTTGTCGTATTTTTCGTTAAAGGATGTATAAAAACATGTCGGATGTCCCCAAAGAAGCAACTAACACCAAACAATTACGAATAGGTGTTGCCTTAGGTAGTGGTGCGGCAAAAGGTTGGGCGCATATTGGTGTGTTAAAAGAACTTGCTGAAATGGGGGTTTATCCAGATAAAATTGCTGGATGTTCAGTGGGAGCATTAGTTGGCGCGGCTTACGCCAATGATCATCTCGATGAGTTAGAGAGCTGGGTACGCGGGTTTTCTAGCTGGGATGTTTTAGGTTTGATGGATTTAAGCTGGCGCAAGGGGGGCTTAATCAGTGGCGAGAAAGTGTTTGATGTCTTAGCAGGCCGAATTGGTGAACTTAAAATTGAACAATTGAACAAACCATTTTCTGCCGTTGCGACAGATTTATACTCAGGGCAAGAAATTTGGTTTAAAGAAGGTGATTTACGTCATGCCGTTAGAGCATCTTGTTCAATGCCCGGGTTTTTACCGCCAGTGCAACTCGAAGATCGCTGGTTGGTGGATGGCGCAGTAGTCAATCCAGTTCCAGTATCAATGTGCCGTGCAATGGATGTGGATGTGGTTATTGCGGTTGATTTGAATGGTCACCGTCGCAATAGTATGCATATGTTGCCACAACAAATGAAAAGCCGTGCGCCGACAGCACTTGAAAAACAACAGCAAGAAGCAAAAGAATCTGAGTCAGCGTTTATGGATATTCTGGGTAAAGGTAAAGAGTACATTTCTGGTCTGACTGAAAAGTTTTCGATGTCGACTAAATCTCACCCCGGAATGATCGCAGTGATGTCTCAATCAATGGATATTTTAGAGCAGCGACATAAGCGTGCACGTTTGATGGGTGACCCACCTGATGTTTGTTTGGTGCCACAGCTTGCAGATATTGGCACCATGGAATTTCATCGCGCTGCAGAAGCCATAGAAGCAGGTCGACAAGCAGTACGTCAAACCGCTCATTTAATCAACTCTTCGCTAGGCCGATAACGGTTTTCATAATTCTGGTCAAGCTCTGTATTGCTATTTAGTGCAGAGCTTGGCAGTAATTTTTTTCATTTTATATGCCTTCATTAAACTATGATCCAGATCATGGATTTCTAGTCTTCATTATTGCTTAATGCACCATATCTTGTGTTTGTTAGTTCTTTGCTGTGGATATATAGTGTTTATATCCTGTGCATAAATGGAGTAAAAGTAATGCCTGTAGTAATAAAAAGGGACGGTTGTCGGACTGTATTTGATGAGTCTAGAATAAGGGATGCCATTGTTGCTGCAATGGCGACGGCTACAGGTCATGCCGATGTAGATTACGCAGCTACTGTAGCTTGTGTGATTAAAGAGCAGCTATCACACAAACAAGAAGTAGAGATTCATCATCTTCAAGATTTGGTTGAAAACTTACTAATGGAAGGGCCTCATAAAGAAGTGGCTCGCCATTATATCGAGTATCGCCATGACCGCGATATTTGTCGTGAAGCAAAAAGTAAACTTAACTGTGAAATTCGTGGTCTAGTTGAACAAAGCGACAGCTCTATTCTTAATGAAAATGCCAATAAAGACGCAAAAGTTATTCCTACTCAGCGTGATTTATTAGCGGGTATTGTGGCTAAGCATTACGCTAAATCGCACTTATTACCTAAAGACATTGTTGCAGCTCATGAGTCAGGTCAACTGCATTATCATGACCTTGATTATGCACCTTTCTTCCCAATGTTTAACTGCATGCTAATTGATTTAGCGGGCATGATGACCCATGGATTTAAAATGGGTAACGCAGAAATTGATACGCCAAAATCAATTTCAACAGCGACAGCAGTTACTGCACAAATTATCGCGCAGGTTGCTAGCCACATATACGGCGGTACTACCATTAACCGTATCGATGAAGTGTTAGCGGAATTTGTACAAAAGAGTTACCAAAAGCAATTAGTGATTGGTAAAGAGTGGGGCGTTAGCGACGTTGAAGCCTTTGCTATGGCGCAGACAGAAAAAGAATGTCATGACGCATTCCAGTCTTTAGAGTATGAAGTGAACACACTGCATACAGCAAATGGCCAAACACCATTTGTGACCTTCGGTTTTGGTTTGGGCACCAGCTGGGAATCTCGATTAATTCAAAAGTCGATACTAACAGTACGTATGGCAGGCCTTGGTAAAAACCGTAAAACCGCGGTGTTCCCAAAACTTGTATTTGCTATTCGTGATGGGGTAAATCATAAAGCTTCTGATAGCAATTATGATGTTAAAAAGCTGGCATTAGAGTGTGCCACTATGCGCATGTATCCAGATATTCTTAACTATGAACAAGTTGAACGTGTCACTGGTTCATTTAAAACCCCAATGGGTTGCCGTTCTTTCTTAGGTACTTACGAAGAAAATGGCGAGCTTGTTCACGAAGGTCGTAACAACTTAGGTGTGGTTAGCCTTAACTTGCCAAGAATTGCGATTGAAGCAAAAGGCGACGAAAAAGCATTCTTCGCATTACTTGATGAAAGAATGACATTGGCTCGTAAAGCTTTAGATACTCGTATTGCTCGTCTTGTCGGCGTTAAAGCCCGAGTAGCACCAATTCTGTATATGGAAGGCGCATGTGGTGTTCGCTTAAAAGCTGATGATGATATTTCTGAAATTTTCAAAAATGGTCGCGCGTCGATTTCATTAGGCTATATCGGTCTGCATGAAACCATCAATGCGTTATACGGTACAGAAGAGCATGTATTCGATAGTGAGTTACTTCGTACCAAAGCCATTGAAATTATCAATGTGATGAAGCGTGCAACAGAGTCTTGGAAAGCAGAAACTGGTTATGGCTTTAGCTTATACAGCACCCCAAGTGAGAACTTGTGTAGCCGTTTCTGTCAGTTAGATGCAAAACAGTTTGGCGTAGTTGAAGGTGTGACTGATAAAGGTTACTACACCAATAGCTTCCACTTAGATGTTGAAAAGAAAGTTAATCCATACGACAAAATTGATTTTGAATTACCGTATCCAGAAATCACAAACGGTGGTTTCATTTGTTATGGTGAGTTTCCTAATATGCAACACAACATTGAAGCATTAGAAAACGTATGGGATTACAGTTATAGCCGAGTGCCTTATTACGGCACCAACACGCCAATTGATGAGTGTTATGACTGTGGCTTTGTAGGCGAATTTAACTGTACTAGTAAAGGTTTTGTTTGCCCTAAATGTGGTAACCATGAACCAAGCAGAGTATCGGTAACACGCCGTGTATGTGGTTATTTAGGTAGCCCAGATGCGCGTCCGTTTAACCACGGTAAGCAAGAAGAAGTGAAGCGCCGCGTTAAGCATATCTAGTTGTGTCATTGAGTTAAGGTAGAATCAAATAAGGCGCTGAATAGCGCCTTATTTATTTGAAAGGTAAGTGTTATGAATTTTCATCAGTATTATCCTGTCGATGTGATTAACGGCCCCGGTACGCGCTGTACTTTGTTTGTATCAGGTTGCGAACATCAATGTCGCGGTTGTTATAACCAGTCGACTTGGGATCCTCGCTCAGGTCATGAAGTGGATAAGCAAATGGAAGATCAAATCATTGCTGATTTAAATGATACTCGAATCAAACGCCGTGGATTATCTTTGTCAGGCGGCGATCCGTTATTTCCAGCCAATCTCACCGCTATATTATCTTTAGTAAAACGTGTAAAAGCGGAATGCCCTGATAAAGACATTTGGCTGTGGAGTGGTTATAAACTTGATGAAATGTCGCTGAAACAACAGCAAGTGTTATCGTATGTGGATGTATTAGTTGATGGCAAGTTTGAACAAGACTTAGCCGACCCAAGCCTAAAATGGCGTGGCAGTTCAAATCAAGTTATTCATGACATAAGTGAGTTAATTACTGTTGGTTAACTGTTGCTGTTAGTAAACTTTTAGTTGTAGCTTGCTGATTGTCATGAAAGAGCTTTTTGAAGCTCACTTTTGATGGATTTGTTTTACAACTATTAATAACTGGGACATGAACAATCAGAGCTTGTTTTCATCGATAATGACGTTATTACAGTATCGAGTTTAACTTAAACGTTATAAAAAACTATAGTAATCAAAGTCCAATTTATACCCATTAGACGATGAAGTACCCATACCAGTGATGAAATAGTAAATTTATGCGTTGTAACGGGCTTTGAAGTTAGCTAATTCAACCTCTTTAGGTATATAATTTGCGTTCGAAAAAGTGTTGTTCGATATCAAAACAACTCATTGCTATCGATAACATGAAAGAATTTAAGGTAAAGAAATGAATTTAAAACAAGAACTGCAAGCATTAAACGATAAAGCAGAGAAGTTTCGTCGTAAACTTGCTGCCGCTGAAGCTCGTGAAGATAAAGCGATTATCATGCAGTTTAAGAAAGAAATTGCCACAGTCACTAAGCGAATTGCTAGTTTGAAAAACCAGCAATCACGTCAACTGAACAAACAAGGTCAAGAAGTTAAAGGCTTAAAGTTCAATCGTGCGCTGACTAAAGCTGAACAAGCTGATATGGGCAAACTTAAAAAGTCAGTTAAAGGACTTGTAGTTGTTCATCCAATGACAGCTATGGGCCGTGAAATGAATATCACTGTTGTCACCGGTTTTGCTCCTGCAAAATTCTAGTCCAATATACGAAATAGTCATGACATATATGTCAGTTCAAGGATGAATAGTCTCAAGGATTGAGCGTTGTCTTAAAGGTTTATCCATGTCGATTAAATATATCGCCACTTCTAAGTTACCTACGCCTTGGGGCGTATTTGCAATGCATGGTTTCGAAGATACAGAAACCGGCAAAGAGCATGTGGCGTTAACTTATGGTGAGCTCAATGCCACCGAGCCGATGTTAGGCCGTATTCATTCAGAATGCCTAACTGGCGATGCTTTATTTAGTTTACGTTGCGATTGCGGTTTTCAGCTGCAAACTGCAATGCAAAACATTGCTGAGCAAGGTCAAGGTTTTATTCTTTACTTGCGCCAAGAAGGGCGTGGCATTGGTTTATTAAATAAAATCCGTGCCTATGAATTACAAGATCAAGGTGCTAATACCGTAGAAGCAAATGAGCGTTTGGGCTTTGAAGCTGATATGCGTAAGTACGATATGATTGAGCCTATGCTTAAGCAAATTGGTGTGAGTAAAGTTAAACTCATGACTAATAATCCACGTAAAGTAAAAGCGATGCAATCTGTAGGTATTGAAGTTGCTGAAAGAGTGCCTTTGCAAGTGGGTAAAAATCGCTACAATGAAGATTATTTAAAAACGAAATCAACAGAACTAGGTCATTTAATGACTGAGCATCATTTTGTCGATAACGAAAAATAACCTTGATTCATTTTGAATACATTAACTTGTAATTAAAACAGCTTATTAAAATGGGTTACCGCAATTGAAAGCGTTTAGCTTTATCAATTCTAAGAGCGTTGCAATGTTATTTGCAGCGCTTTTTATTAGTTTTTTTATGATGCCTAGCAGTCATGCTGATGAGGCAAATAATCCCGATCTATCTCACTACGCTTTTGCCAATTACATTGGTAGTGGTATTTACCGCGCTTCTGGACAAAATGCTGCCGTAGTGAATATTCCGTTTGCGTTTGATATTGAAGAGTCTGAAGATCATATTTTGACATTAAGATTACCTATCTCATTAGGTTTTTTTAATTACTCTTTCAGTGACTTACCCGAAGGTGAATTGCCTGACAATGTTGGCACAATGACCATCACGCCAGGAATTGAATACAAATGGCTTTATGATGAGCAGCTGACATTGGAAAGCTATTTAGATTTAGGCTATGGGCACAACTTTTCCAATTCAAGCAATGTGGGTATTTTCTCAACAGGTGTGTCAGCCTTATATGAGTTGGAGCAAGCTAAATATACTCCGGTATGGGTGAATCGAGTTTATTATGCGGGCTATAAAAGTAGTATTAATGACAGTTCTGAGAGTTATTCAGTATTGCAGTCGGGAATAGACTTCGGCATTGGCCAGCATTGGGATTGGGGGGATTATACTATTGAACCTAGACTATTCGTTGCTGGGCGCTGGTATTTTAATAAGCTTAAGTTTATTACGCCGTTAGAAGATGACATTCACACATCAAGCACTTATGAAGTAGGTGCGACCTTGGCGTTATCAAAACCACTTGGCTGGGGTTGGTTTAGCACCGACCGATTTGGTATCAGTTATCAAACTGATGGTGAGTTACAGGTGTGGCGTTTAATCTTTGAATTCCCGATGTAGGCAAGTTTAGCTTTAAGATTACTCAATAAAAAAGGCATGAATTTCATGCCTTTTTTATGCTTATTAATACTGTGAGTCAGCTAAAACGATAAAGTGACTACTTGCCCCAAATGTTGGCATTAACACCTTCAGTACTTTTATCAGTATGAATAGACTTTGAGTCTTTTGCTGCAGGAGCGTCCTTTCTGTCCACATAAGGCTTTGGTGCAGGCAAAGGAAGTTTATTCATTTTAAGCCATAAGTATTCGACCTTGTCTCTAGCCCATTCGGTTTTACGTAAAAATTTTAAACTTGATTTAACACTTGGATTGTCGTTAAAGCAGCGAATGTTAATACGGCTTCCTAATTCTTCCCAGCCGTAATTATCGACTAAATCATTAACGATGGTTTCAAGTTTTATACCGTGCAGTGGGTTGTTTGCTTGTGTCATTACTCAGGCTTAATAAACTAATTTGTGGTCATTATAACAAATGACAAAAAAAATACTTAAAACCAATGAGTACAATCGCAGGTTAATTGATAACAATGAAAAGGCCGATAACAAAGTTACCGGCCTTTAATTAATCGTTTTTATAAACGTTTAATGAATGGTGAATCGTTAAGCTTCAGTTGAGGCTTTACCTGATAAGGTTTGCTTTAAATCTTCATCATCTTCAACTTCGCCTTTACCTTTGGTTTTTACCATAATCAAAGCGGTAATCACTAAAGTAGAAATTACTCCTGCAATAGTCGATACCGTCATGTTCAAGCCAGCGCCTAATGTCGGTGAGCTTAATAAGAAGCTAATCACAACACAGGTCATGAACATTGCTGGTACGGTACAAATCCAGTGTAGTTTGTTGTGACGTAGTAAATATGCTGAAGCAGTCCAAAGCATCAATACTGCCGTTGTTTGGTTAGCAACACCGAAGTAGCGCCAAATAATACCAAAATCAACTTGGGTCAAAATTGCCCCAATCACAAATAATGGAATAGCCAGTAATAAACGTTTAGAGATTTGAGTTTGTGGCATCTTGAAAAATTCTGACAAGATCAAACGTGCAGAACGAAATGCGGTGTCACCAGACGTAATCGGTAATACAATTACACCTAAGATAGCTAAGAAACCACCTACAGCGCCTAGTAAACCGTTTGAAGCAGCATAAACCACATTAGCTGGATTACCGTCCATACCTGCGTTAAGACCTTCAATACCGCCAAAGAATGATAATGCGATAGCACACCAAATTAACGCGATAACACCTTCACCAATCATTGCACCGAAGAATACAAAACGACCATTAGATTCATTTTCAACACAACGTGCCATTAATGGTGATTGTGTGGCATGGAAACCAGATACGGCGCCACAGGCAATGGTAATAAACAATGCAGGCCATAGTGGCATATCATTCGGGTTTAAATTAGTTAAAAAATCTTTTGCTTCAAAACCAGGTAGCAATGAGTGCTCGCTTGAAACAATAATGGCTAAGGTCAGGCCGACAGACATGAACATTAACAATGCGCCAAAGAATGGGTAGAGGCGGCCAATGATTTTATCTACAGGCACTAAAGTAGCAATTAAGTAGTAGCTGAAAATAATACCAACAAAGATAGCCATGTCGTAGCCAGTTAGCTTACTTAATAAGCCTGCAGGGGCTGAAATAAATACCACACCCACAAGTAACAATAAAACTATGGCAAACACATTCATGAAATGTTTTGCTGGTTTACCTAAGTATTTACCCGCAAGGTTTGGTACCGATTGGCCGTTATTTCTAACTGATAACATACCAGAGAAGTAATCATGCACCGCACCGGCAAAAATACAACCGAACACAATCCATAACATGGCTGCAGGTCCATAAAGTGCACCAAGGATTGGACCAAAAATAGGACCTACACCTGCAATATTCAATAGTTGAATTAAGTACACTTTTCCTTTCGACATTGGAACGTAATCCACGCCGTCAGTTTTTGTGAATGCGGGGGTTTGTCTTTGAGTATTGATCCCAAATACCTTTTCAACAAACGCACCATAAATAAAGTAGCCGCCAATTAGCAAGCCTACACAAAGTAAAAACCAAGTCATTTTAAACATCTCCCATTTTCAATGGCGCCACTTTAACGAGGTTAAGGCAAGAAAAAAGGACAAACTGGGTAATGGGTCGATTTGAGAGGCTAAGCGGTACTATGGCAGATTAAGCGGTTAAACTAAGAAATGAGAGAGAGTGCTATGAACTCCGCGGTATTACGATCAGTTAAGCAGTCAAGGTGAAAATAGAATTAGACTGTCGCCTTTGAATTCTGATTCACCTTAAGTCGTCAATTAGCGTTTTTTGGACTTGTACTTATTCATTAGCGATATTACTGGAAACCGAGCACTTGTTTAAGCGGCTTTAAATAACGTCGAGAAACTGGGACTTTTTTACCACTGTGGGTGGTGACTTCCGCTCCTGTATCGAGCAACTCAATTTCTGAAATCGCTCTCGGTGCGAGTAAGTACTGTTTGTGGCATCTCACTAATGGGGTTTTTTCTTCTAACACCTTTAACGTTAATTGAGTATGGCAATAGTTGTTACTGGCATTTACATGAATGCCGCCAACATCACTATAAATGAATTCAACTTCTTCAGTGGCAACAACTTTTAATTTATTGCCGCAATAACAAGGTAAGTGTTCGATATATTCAGGCGCAATCGATTGAATCGCTTGTGGAGTTAAATCATTTCTGACTTTGGCGATGGTTTGCTTAAAGCGATTATCTTCAATGGGCTTAAGCAAGTAATCAAATGCATTATTATCGAAGGCCTTAACGGCATACTCATCAAAAGCGGTGACAAATACCACTCGTGGCATGTTGTCTGGCGATAGCATACTGATAAGTTCTAAGCCGGTAATTCTTGGCATTTGAATATCAAGGAATATTACCTGAGGTTGATGTTTATTAATGGCATGTAAGCCGTCAATGGCATTACTGCATTGTTCGATAATTTTAAAGTCAGCTTCTGATACTAAAAGATCAGCTAATTGCTGGCGGGCAAATGGTTCATCATCAATGATTAAACAGCTAATCATGATACATCTCCTGAATAAGGAAGGTGGATTGAAATACAGGTAAATTTATCCTTCTGACAATCTACTTTTACCCCATATTGATCACCAAATTGGTTTTGAATACGTTTATGAACAATGTTCATTCCAAGCCCTTCTGAATGTTCAGGAGGGTTGTATAAACCTGCGTTATCAGTGACTTTTAATATCAACTCTTCATTTATTGTTTCTGCAGTGACAGTGATGACCCCTTGTTCAATTAAATGCGAAGTACCATGTTTTACCGCATTTTCAATAATGGGTTGCAAGGTAAAAGCGGGCAGGCGCAAATAATGTAACCTTGTAGGAATATTAATATCTAGTTGTAGTTTATCGATAAACCTTGCTCGCTCAATAGAGAGATAAGCCTCAATGTGCTCAAGTTCATCACTGAGACTAACAAGACCTGTGGTTCGTTTTAAATTGATCCGTAAAAACTGTGAAAGTTGCTGTAGCAGTTGCTTTGCCATTTGTGGATCACGTTTAATAATGGCGCTGATAGTATTCAAAGCATTGAACAAAAAGTGAGGATTCACTTGAGCCTGTAATAATTTCAACTCAGATTGAGTCAATAAATTTTGCTGCTGCTCATAGCGGCCAAACAAGATCTGATTCGACATCAGTTTTGCTATCCCTTCACCTAAGGTTTTGTTGATATTTAAAAATAACTTATTTTTAGGTTCGTAAAGTTTGATGGTGCCAATCACTTCATTTTCACAGCGAAGCGGAATAACAAGGCTTGAGCCTAACCGGCAGCTTTTATCAGCAATAGAGCAGCAATAGCTTGTATCGACGCCATCGGCAAACATTACCGTGTTATTCGCTATGGCATCTAAGGTAATTTGGGAAGAAATAGGAGTGCCTGGAATATGATGGTCATCCCCTATGCCAATAAAAGCTAACAGCTTTTCTCTATCGGTAATAGCGACAGCACCCACTTGAGTTTCTTCAATGATAATTTGTGCGACTTTGCTGGTGGATTGCTGATTGAAGCCTTTAGACAGCAAGCCTACGCTGCGCTCAGCAATTTTTAATGCTTTAGTTGAGAAAGCAGAGGACAGTTTATCAAACATAGTTTTTTGATCGAGGATCATACTCATAAACAAAGCTGCACCTAAAGAGTTAACCAGTAGCATAGGCGGCGCGATTGCTCTTACCAACTCTAAGGAATGATCAAAAGGTTTAGCGACTAATAAAATAATGCTCATTTGCATTAATTCAGCACAAAAAGTGACTAAGAAAACTAATAGTGGATTGTAAATCAGCTCTAAATTACCGCTACGTTTGAGGTAATAGCTGACCATTCCTGCTGAAAGGCCTTCTAAAGTGGTTGAAATGGCGCAGGCGAGGTCGGTAAACCCACCTAAACTGTAGCGGTGTAACCCACCAGTTAACCCAATGAAGAACCCTGTAACTGGCCCTCCTAACAATCCGCCGAGCACAGCCCCCATTGCCCGTGTATTAGCAATGGCACCTGTGGTTTGCTCACCAAAATAAGTTGCCATAATACAAAAGCTTGAAAACACCACATAGATAAAAATCTTATGGGGTAAGCGAGTTGATGTTTCAGCAAACATTTTGAACAAGGGGGTTTTACTGAACAGGTATACGATAACAAGGTACAGGCACATCTGTTGGGTCAGGAGGAGAATAAGTGCCATAGAGGTAGCCTATTGATTCAAACTTAAGTTATGTCAGCAGAAAGTAAATTAGTGCAATATAAAGTGCTTAAACGATCTTGGCGCAGCAAACTTAAATGAGCAACGGTTTTTGTGTGATAAGTTAGCAAAGATCACATTTTGTATCTGCACTAGCAATACACTGACATTTGTTTTTAGATAATCAACCCTGATGAAACAGGGTCTGGTGGTAATTGGTAATTGGTAATTAATAATTGCTTATGCGTCAAATTAAGCATTAATATAATCTTTAACCCCAAATTGAATTACAAGATTAAAACTCAAAGTTGTTATCAGGTGGGATGGCAAATAATTCTTCTGCAATGGCGCTAATTTCTTGTGCGGCTTTGCCTTCAGGATCGATCTCTAACACAGACGAGCCACTTTCTTCGCTGTCATCGTAAATATTGCGGTTAAAGGTCACCGCATTTAGTGCTGTAAGTCCAAATGATTTAACAACATCTTTAGCTTCTAGAATACGCTTGAACTGAGAGGGAAGTGCAGGGCACTGACTGATGACGACAGTTGCCACCATTTTAGGGTTAACCATTTTACAGGTACTGAGCATGTCTTCCATGTGAGGTAAGGTTTTTAAGTCTCGACGTTTTGGCCTTAGCGGTATGACGACATAAGTCGCCACTGACATGGCTGCACGCATTGCTAGATTATCTTGACCACCACAATCGACAATGACGTAGTCAAAGCGTTCGCCCAAGCTTAATAAATCATTACGGATTTTACCGTAAAGCTGAATACAATTAATTGGCTTTAAGTCAGTTTGGGTGTTGCGGGCTTGGATCCAATCTGATGTTGTGCGCTGAGGGTCACAATCAACCATTAATACATTAGCTTTAAAAGTATCGGTAACATATACAGCAAGGTTTTGAGCTAAACAACTCTTGCCGCTGCCGCCTTTTTCTCCACCTACCAGTATTATCATAGCGCTACCTTATTTGATGAGATATCTATCGCCCTAAATTAATCATAGTAGAAAATAACTCATTAAATCAGAAGTATTGAAATCAGCGGCAATAAAAATTTTTATATTAATAATCCAATTTGTAATTGGTTATCTCAGGCATTACCGGTGATTTATCAAAGTAATTGCAATGCAATGTGAAAGCTTTGCGGATTTGCTTGTGTGCAGCGGCATACTTGACCTTTAATAGTATTTTGTTTTTCAGTATTTTGATTAAAGGTGATAGCGATTAAATCTCCAAGTTCGAAAGCGCTTTTGTAATCAATGAGTATCCCTTTGCGTGCTAAGTCAATACAAACACCGTAATCTTCATTAGGCTCGCCGGCACTATCAATCCAATGTAATAGAATGCGCTCAGCTTCCATATCCACTCTTAATGAGTTTCGTTTTTCTTCAAATCCTGTGGGTTCATTAGACATTGCCGCGTCACTCCGTGTTGGCTTTTGTTAATGCACATTGTTTATGTACATTGTTTATGCACTTAATTAATACTAATCAACATCCATAAAAAAAGCGATAAGTTAGTTACTTATCGCTTTAATTATCAATATTTGATTGGTGCTGAGAGGTTACTGATTAATGATCTAAATCTTTATTCTTCGGGTATGGCAGTTTGAGTTGACCCCAGCGTATAACAATAACGGTGCAGGCAAGTACAATGGTGGAAATCGAAATAGCCAAAATACGCCAGTCATCCATACCTTTCATATCCAGAATTAAATAACGGGCTAGGGCCACAATGGCGATATAAATCGGCATGCGGATTGGTAATTTACCTGACTCTAGATAGTTAACCACCATAGCTAATACTTCGAGATAAATGAATAGTAAGAGTAAATCTGCCAGCTCGACTGTTCTAATTTCGAACATGTGGAGGATTTCTTCGCCGATAGCAAACACGGTCGCAACGGAAATAATAAATAAAACGACGTGTTCAACGCTTTTTAGGCTCTTGATGCCTATTTGACGAAGGATAGGGAGCGGCATAATGATGTTATCTCTTGTTATAAATCTAATTGATAATTCAGTATATTCTGCTAGGAGCCAGTTTGCTGAGTGATCCAGATCAAAAAAGATAAATTTATATGATTTATACAATAAGCCATTGATAAATCGCAGACATAAAAAAACCGCCAATAACAATTAAGTCTGGCGGTTTTATGTTCTAACGGTATGTTGTTAGAAAAGTGATTAGCGTTTTAAGCCTTCATTCAATAAAGGACGCATAATCTTAACAAGCTCTGAAGTCACCTTAGGCGAACCAGCAACAACGTTACCAGATGCTAGGTAATTATGGTTACCAGTGAAGTCAGTCACGGTACCGCCAGCTTCACGACAGATTAAATCACCTGCTGCAATGTCCCATGGCTTAAGACCAATTTCGAAGAAACCGTCTAAACGACCAGCTGCTACATAAGCTAAATCTAACGCGGCAGAACCTGCACGTCGAATATCAGCACATACTGGGAATACTTCACCAAGAATGTTCATGTAGGTTTCAGTGTGTTGACGAGACTTGAACGGGAAACCAGTACCTATCATGGTATTAGCTAGTTCATTTACACCTGTTACACGTAGGCGGAAGTCGTTAACTTTAGCGCCTTGGCCACGTACTGCAGAGAATAATTCTTCGCGAACAGGATCGTAAATAACGGCAACTTCAATTTTGCCTTTATATTGAACTGCGATAGATACTGCGAAATGAGGGATACCACGAACGAAGTTGTTGGTACCATCCAAAGGATCAACTATCCATACATAATCTTTATTAGAACCACGGTTTTCACCGTCTTCTTCGCCGACAATCGTGTGGTCTGGGTAAGACTTGCGAATTTGGTATGTGATGGTAGCTTCTGCTTCCTTGTCTACACTTGTTACAAAGTCATTTAGACCTTTTGAATCAACTTCAACTTTGTCGAGTTCAGTATAGGCGCGCATAATAGTTTGGCCCGCAGCGCGTGCAGCGCGCGTGGCAATAGTCAGCATCGGATGCATAGCAATCCCCTGGATGTTAAAGAACGAATAAATCAGCCGCGTAATTATACGCATTTTGACAGGTTTATCAAATGCAGATTTTCATATAAGGATTTAATTGCTGCTTGTGTTACTATCCGCAAATAGTTTTTTAGACAATTAAAGTAGTTTCATGCTGAGTAATATACGCGTTGTTTTAGTTGGGACATCTCATCCCGGAAATATCGGCTCTACTGCTAGAGCCATGAAAACCATGGGCTTATCAAATCTGTACCTTGCAGAACCAAGAGTTGAGCCTGATGGTCAATCAATCGCACTTGCAGCAGGTGCCGCCGACTTGATTAGAGACGTCACCATTGTTGATTCATTATCTGAGGCCATTGAAGGTTGCAGCCTAGTTATTGCAACAAGTGCACGTAGCAGAACCTTAGATTGGCCAATGCTTGTTCCAAAAGAGGCGGGCGAAAAATTAGCACTTGAGAGTCTAAAAGGGCCTGTTGCTATTGTATTTGGTCGTGAAAACCACGGTTTAAGTAATGAAGAGCTGCAAGAGTGTACTTATCATGTTGCTATCCCAGCCAATCCTGAATATAGCTCACTTAATTTAGCTCAGGCAGTGCAAATCATTTGTTATGAAACCCGCATGGCACATTTAGCGTTGGATGAAAAAGTAACTTTTGAAGAGGAATACCCACTATCAGAAGACTTACAACGCTTTTATGTTCATCTTGAGTCGACATTGACTAAAACCAATTTCATTATTAAAAATCATCCAGGTCAGATTATGACTAAGCTGAAACGTTTATTCAGTCGTGCCAGAGTTGAGACGGCTGAAATGAATATTCTGCGCGGTATTTTAACCTCGATAGATAAAAAAATGCCGCAAGAAGATAGCAGCAAAGACAAAGAGTCATAAACTGTTGTTAGTGTCATTTGTATAACGAAGTAAGTAAGACATTCGAAGTTGTAAAAGAAGGACTGTGACATGGGCGTGATAGCGCGATTGAAGGAAGATATTGAATCTATTTATCACCGCGACCCAGCGGCAAATAGTAGTTTCGAGATTTTAGTAAACTATCCAGGCATGCATGCGATTTGGATTCACCGCATTAGCAATAAGCTTTGGAATGCTAAATGGCATTTGCTAGCACGATGTTTATCTACCTTCTCACGTTGGTTCACTGGTATTGAAATCCACCCTGGCGCAACCATTGGACGTCGATTTTTTATCGACCATGGTATGGGGGTTGTTATTGGTGAAACTGCCGAGATAGGCGATGACTGTACGCTTTATCATGGCGTTACATTAGGTGGCACCACTTGGCAAGCAGGCAAACGTCACCCAACGCTTGAGAACAATGTTGTTGTTGGCGCAGGCGCTCAAATTCTTGGACCAATTACAATGCATGACGGGGCAAGAGTGGGTTCTAATTCGGTTGTGGTTAAAGATGTTGCAAAAGAAACAACGGTTGTGGGTATTCCTGCTCGCGTTGTGGCAAAACCTTCCGAGCAATCGAAAGAGCAAACTGAGCGCCGCAGTGCTATGGCTAAGAAGTACGGCTTTGATGCATATGCAGTATCGCCAGATAATCCTGATCCTGTAGCAAGTGCCATTGGTCAGATGTTGGATCACATGCACTTAATGGACTCAAAAGTACAAGAGATTTGCCAAGCAGTACAAACCATGGGCGGCGAAGTCTGCACTGAAAAGTTACCTGAACTCAATGTTGATAACTTTACAGAAGCAGAGCAGGCAGCTGCTGAGAAGCGAATTCAAGAAATTGATAAGTTCGATCCAATTATTTAAGCATTAGCCTTGAAAATGACTTAGTCGATACCCATTTAAAGGTATCGACTTTTTTATTTCTAAGTAGTCGGGTTTTCATAGTAATCAATTTTTTTTGACATACTGCAGTTTTATCACATATTCGGTCAATTATTAGCTCTCTAGCATTGAATCTTGCGGTATAAAAAGGTTAAATACCCCTGCAATTTTTAAGACCTAAATTGTTAGACGCGAACGAGATATAATACTTGAGTGATTTAGTAGGTTAAATACTTGACTAATTTACTCGGGTATGGTGAAATTGCCCTATAGTATATGGGAGCAAATAACGTTATGAAACTGACATCAAAAGGTCGCTACGCAGTGACAGCTATGCTGGACGTTGCTATTCACTCAGCCACCGGGCCAGTTCCCTTAGCGGATATCTCTGAAAGACAGGGAATATCGCTTTCCTATCTTGAGCAACTCTTCGCTAAGCTTCGTAAACATGGTCTTGTATCTAGTGTTCGTGGTCCTGGAGGCGGTTATCGTCTTGGGCAAGAAGCGAACGATATCTCTGTTGGCATGGTCGTGCATGCTGTAGATGAGTCAGTTGATGCGACTCGTTGTCAGGGAAAAGGGAATTGCCAAAGTGGCTCCCGTTGTCTCACCCATTCTTTATGGGGAGATTTAAGTAAACAGATTTCAGAATTTTTAGATGGCATTACGCTTGCTGGATTAATGCATAAACGAGATGTTCAATTTATCTCTTTAAAGCAAGATGAAATGCAGAATGAGCACAGAGTTACTTTGTAGTTTTGTGTTGATGTATCGATAACAATATATGTACGTTGTAAGTGGTCACACAGATGACTGCTCAGTACGGAGTGTATGATGAAGCTTCCTATCTATTTAGATTATGCCGCAACAACCCCTGTCGACAAACGTGTTGCCGACAAAATGGTCCAATTTATGACAATGGACGGTGTGTTTGGTAACCCTGCATCACGTTCTCACCGCTACGGTTGGCAAGCCGAAGAAGCAGTTGATATTGCTCGTAACCAAGTGGCTGATTTAATCAATGCCGATCACCGTGAAATTGTTTTCACATCTGGTGCGACTGAATCAAGTAACCTTGCTATTAAAGGTATTGCGCATTTCTATAACAAGAAAGGCAAGCATGTCATCACCAGTAAGACAGAACATAAAGCAACACTTGATGCTTGTCGCCAGTTAGAGCGCGAAGGCTTTGAAGTGACTTACCTTGAACCAGGTGACAATGGACTTATCCCATTATCAGTGATTGAAGGTGCAATGCGTGATGACACAATTTTAGTGAGCATCATGCATGTGAATAATGAAATTGGTGTTATTCAAGACATCAATGCAATTGGTGAGTTATGTCGCTCAAAAGGTATTTTCTTCCACATGGATGCTGCACAAAGTGCAGGTAAATTACCAATTGATGTGAAAACGACTAAAGTAGATTTGATTTCAATCTCTGGCCATAAAATGTATGGACCAAAAGGGATTGGTGCATTATACGTGCGTCGTAAACCACGCATTCGTTTAGAGTCTCAAATGCATGGTGGCGGTCATGAGCGTGGAATGCGTAGTGGCACATTAGCTACCCACCAAATCGTTGGCTTAGGTGAAGCAGCAGCTATCGCTAAGCAAGATATGATTGAAGATAATGCGCGCATACTTCGTCTACGTGACAAGCTATGGGCTGGCATTAAGCATATCGAAGAAACTTATATCAATGGCGATATGGAACAACGCTACTGCGGTATCTTTAATGTGAGCTTCAACTTTGTTGAAGGTGAGTCATTAATGATGGCGCTAAAAGATTTAGCCGTATCTTCTGGTTCAGCTTGTACCTCTGCAAGTTTAGAACCTAGCTATGTACTACGTGCATTAGGCTTGAATGATGAAATGGCACACAGCTCAATCCGCTTCTCAATTGGTCGTTTTACCACTGATGAAGATATCGAGCATGCAATTAAAGTAATTGATGACTCTATCGGTAAGTTACGTGAAATGTCTCCACTTTGGGAGATGTTTAAAGATGGTATCGATCTGGACCAAGTTCAGTGGGCACATCACTAATACATTATTATCGATAGCGATAAACGGAGCAGAATTGTTATGGCTTACAGCGAAAAAGTAATCGAACATTATGAAAATCCACGCAACGTGGGTTCATTTGATAAGAATGATCCTTCAGTGGTAACAGGTATGGTTGGCGCACCAGCATGTGGTGACGTGATGAAGCTTCAACTAAAAATCGGCGAAGACGGTATCATTGAAGATGCTAAATTCAAAACTTACGGTTGTGGTAGCGCAATCGCTTCTAGCTCGCTGGTAACAGAGTGGGTTAAAGGCAAAAGTGTTGATGAAGCAGCAACGATTAAGAATGCTGACATTGCTGAAGAACTTGCATTACCGCCTGTTAAAATCCATTGCTCTATTCTAGCCGAAGACGCTATTAAAGCAGCATTAGATGAGTACAAATCAAAGCAAGACAAGTAATACCGGAGTTAAGATGGCAATAACAATGACCCCAGCTGCGGCTGAACGAGTGAAATCTTTCCTAGTTAATCGAGGAAAAGGCTTGGGTTTACGCCTAGGGTTAAGAACATCTGGCTGTTCTGGTATGGCTTACGTGCTTGAGTTTGTTGATGAAGCTAACGATGATGATGATGTTTTTGAGATTGAAGGCGTTAACATCATTATCGATGCTAAAAGTTTTATCTATCTTCAAGGCATTGAATTAGATTTTGTTAAAGAAGGCCTAAACGAAGGTTTCCAATTTAACAATCCTAATGCCAAAGGTGAATGTGGTTGTGGTGAAAGCTTTACTGTGTAGCAGTAGAGCCTCACTCTAATTTACCAACATAGAGCATGATATCTGCCAATGAATTACTTTGAATTATTTCAAATAACACCTTCCTTTGATATCGACACCGCTAACCTTGCAGAGCGCTATCGCGAACTGCAAAGGGCGGTTCATCCCGATAAATTTGCTAACGAGTCTGAACAGCAAAAATTGCTGTCTGTGCAACGTACAGCGCAGGTTAATGACGGTTATCAAACGCTAAAAAATCCATTAAGACGTGCAGAGCACATGCTGAGTTTACGTGGCATTGATATAAGCCATGAAACCACTACAGTCAAAGATACCGCTTTTTTGATGCAGCAAATGGAATGGCGTGAATCCCTAGAAGATATCAAAGATAGTCAACAAGCTGATGAATCAATTGATGATTTGTACCAATCGTTTGCTGACTTTGAAAAGACACTTTCGCAATTACTTGCCCAATTATTAGTAACCAACACAGATGAAGATAATTTATCTGCAGCGGATCAAATAAGAAAGCTAAAATTTATGGCAAAATTGCAGGATGAACTCGCAAGAATTGAAGATTCACTACTAGATTAACAATTTGCTCTGTTACTGTAACAGGGCTTTTTATTATCTTTTGAATGATTCTTGATTACTAAACAATTGGAATACTATGGCCCTTTTTCAAATCGCTGAGCCCGGTCAAAGCGCTGCGCCACATCAGCACCGCCTAGCTGTGGGCATCGACCTAGGTACAACAAATTCATTAGTTGCGGCTGTGAGAAGTGGTGAAGCACTGACTTTACCTGATAGTGACAACCAGCATTCGCTACCTTCGGTTGTGCATTACGGGGACGGCATTATCGAAACTGGCGTAGCAGCTCAAATTCACTCTGCCAAAGATCCTAAAAATACCATAGTTTCAGTGAAACGTTTTATGGGGCGAAGCCTTGCCGATATTCAAGCTGGTGAGCATCAACTGCCATACGATTTAACAGCCAGTGACAATGGTCTTCCTATTTTTAATACGGCTAATGGTGCTGTTAATCCTGTTCAAGTATCTGCAGAAATTCTTAAACCGCTTATTAGCCGTGCTGAAAAAACCTTAGGTGGTGATTTAGAAGGTGTGGTAATTACTGTACCTGCTTACTTTGATGACGCACAGCGTCAAGGCACTAAAGATGCTGCTGAGTTATTGGGCGTTAAAGTATTACGTTTATTAAACGAACCTACTGCTGCAGCTATTGCATATGGTTTAGATACTAAGCAAGAAGGTGTTATTGCTATTTATGATTTAGGTGGCGGGACTTTTGATATCTCAATCCTTCGTCTTAATCGTGGCGTATTTGAAGTCTTAGCAACTGGCGGCGACTCTGCGCTAGGCGGCGATGATTTTGACCACCTTTTACAAGCGCATTTACAACAAGCTTTAGGGCTTAATGACCTTTCTGCCTCTTTATCGCGTCAGTTATTAATTGAGTCGCGTCGAGTCAAAGAGCAATTAACCAATACTGATACTTGTGTTGCGTCTGTCACTCTAGATAATGGCGATACGGTAAATACTGAAGTTTCAAAAGCTGAGTTTGAGTCATTAATCGGCTCACTGGTTAAAAAGACCATTGCAAGTTGTCGCCGCACTTTACGTGATGCAGATGTCACTGCTGATGAAATTATTGAAACTGTCATGGTTGGCGGCTCTACTCGTGTACCGTTAGTACGTGAGCAAGTTGAGAGCTTTTTCAAAAAAACACCACTGACGTCTATTGACCCAGATCGCGTTGTTGCCATTGGCGCTGCGATTCAAGCCGATATTTTAGTGGGCAATAAGCCAGAATCAGATTTATTATTACTGGATGTGATCCCGCTTTCCCTTGGTATCGAAACCATGGGGGGGTTAATTGAAAAAGTCGTTACGCGTAATACCACCATTCCTGTTGCCAGAGCACAAGAGTTCACCACATTTAAAGACGGCCAAACGGCTATGGCTTTTCATGTTGTACAAGGTGAACGTGAGCTAGTAGATGATTGTCGCTCATTAGCGCGTTTTACCTTAAATGGTATTCCTGCATTAGCTGCAGGCGCAGCGCATATTCGGGTGACTTTCCAAGTGGATGCTGATGGCTTGTTGAGTGTTACAGCGATGGAAAAATCAACTGAAGTTAAAACCACGATTCAAGTTAAGCCTTCATTTGGTTTATCTGATACCGAAATCGCGACTATGCTAAAAGACTCAATGAAACATGCGAAAGATGATATCACTCGTCGAATGTTAGCTGAGCAACAAGTTGAAGCTTCAAGAGTGGTAGAAACCTTGAGCGCAGCATTAGCCAAAGATGCCGATTTACTTAATCCTCAAGAGCAAGCTGAGATTAATACCGCCATTGAACAGTTACAATTAACTGCTCAGGGTGAAGATACCGACGCTATTGAAAAAGCGATTGAAGCATTAGATGCACAAACTCAAGAGTTTGCTAATCGTCGTATGGACAATTCAATTCGAGCAGCGCTGAAAGGTCAGTCTGTCGATAATATATAGGTGATGAAATGCCACAGTTAGTTTTTTTACCACATGAAGAGCTGTGTCCAGATGGAGCAGTTGTTGAAGCCGAAGTTGGCGAAACCATTTTAGATGTTGCATTAAAAAATGGCATCCACATTGAACACGCCTGTGAAAAGTCGAATGCATGTACTACATGCCATTGTATTGTTCGTGAAGGCTTTGACCAACTAGAAGAAAGCGATGAGTTAGAAGATGATATGCTTGATAAAGCATGGGGTTTAGAGCCTGAGAGTCGTCTATCTTGCCAAGCTAAAGTGGTTGATTGTGACTTAGTGATTGATATTCCCAAGTACACTGTCAACATGGTGTCTGAAGGACACTAGGCTAGATTCTAACTTAGAATATGAAAGGGCAATAACAGCAATGTTATTGCCCTTTTTGGTTTATTCATATTTGTGTAGTTCTGCTTCTTAATAGCAAAGGGGCATGTGTGTTTTAGCCGTTCGTCATAAAGCCATTTATCCAAAATTAGCAGTTTTGAGCAAGAGATTGGCTTTATTGAATTGACATCCAAAAGTATTGACAAGTAACAAGATTAATTTGAATGTTAATCTTCTGCTCATGTTATCTTTAGTATGATTATGTCATAGAGTTCGCCATATAGATTTTACTGAGTTTATTGTCCAAGCATTTAATTTTTAAAGTGGGGTTATATGAGATTATTGTTGGTCGAAGATTCTGAAGCATTACGTCGACCGGTGGTTAAAGCCTTAAAAGCATCTGGATTTGCAGTTGATGCCACAGGTGATGGACAAGAAGGTTTATGGATGGCATTAGAGCATGATTATGATGTCATCATTCTTGATATAATGTTGCCAGGCTTGGATGGCCGTGAAGTGCTTAAAAAACTACGCGAGGCAAACAATGAAACCCCAGTGTTGTTCTTAACTGCAAAAGATTCTATTGAAGATAGGGTAGCTGGACTGCGTTTAGGTGCGGACGACTATTTAGTTAAATCTTTTGCAATTGAAGAATTGATTGCTCGCGTCGAAGCATTAGCTCGACGTAAATATCAACACCGTTCGCCGAAACTTGTGGTTGCGGATCTTGTATTGGATAGGTCTGCTAAAACGGTAAAACGTGCAGAACAAGCCATTGCTTTACCTTCTCAGTTGTATGCATTACTAGAGTTGTTGATGTTGCACACTGATAGCGTTATTTCCCGTACTCAAATAGAACAACATATTTATGATGAACAAGTATCCCCAACGAGTAATGTTGTCGATACTGCAATATGTGCATTAAGAAAAGCCATTAGCGTATCTACATCAAGTGCACCGCTTATTCATACTCGAAGAGGTATGGGTTATATGATTAGCCAGAAAAAACCATGAAGAGTATTCGCAGTAAACTTTTAATATGGCTAGTACCAAGCTTTGTGATTATTGCCATATTAGCGGGTTCATTATTGTATTTTTCTGAACAGCGCAGATTAAATGCCAGCCTTAATAATGAGCTAAATGAATTTTCTCGGATCATGAAGTTAACGTTGATGAGACCAACACCTCGTTTCGGCGCTGTAGGAATAGAACAAGGCTTTGCTTCAAGCACCAAATTAAAACTCAACGATGTGGAAAGTGGTTACTATCTGCAAACTTGGGGCCTCAGCGGTCAAACTCTGAGTAAATCAATTAGCTTAGGTAGTGAACAACTTCATCTCTCCGAAGAGCTAGTTGCAACGAACAATGTTGATGGGATTCAGTTCAATAGCCAATTAAGCTCCGGTGCTGATATCCGTGTTCACTCATTTACGCTAAAAGGTGGACCAAGACGACCTGCTATCAATGTTTCTGTGGCGATTAACCGAGAAGATATTAATCAGAGATTATCTGCGTTTGCTTTTCAATTATTGTTAGGCGGGCTGTTTTTCTGCAGTTTATTATCAGCGATTCTTATTGTTGTAATTAAAAGAGCATTAATTCCTATTCATGACTTGTCAGAGCAAGTGGCTAATGTCGAAGCGGGGTCATTACACAATCGATTAGTTGAAGTTGATGTGCCTGCTGAAATTACGCCGCTGGTGGCAAGATTAAATCAATTACTTGCTAGGTTAGAGCAAAGTTTTGCAAGAGAACGTCAGTTTAATAACGACTTAGCCCATGAGTTACGCACACCACTAGCGGCGATGCGCACCACAAGTGAAGTAGCGCTAAAGTGGCCTGAGCAATCCTCAACAGAAGATTTCCATTATATTGCTGAATCTTCAGCGCAATTGCAACAGACCATCGATGGTTTACTTTCATTAGCCAGAGTTGAAAACTCACGTGCTGAAGTTTTGTTAGAACAAGTGAACTTAGCGAGCCTTGTTGGAGAATGTATCTCGTTACACACTAACCAAATTAACCAACGCAACATGACAATTAATCAGCTTATTGATGATGGTTATTGTGTCCAGAGCGATCCTCGGCTTTTAAGGATGATTATTTCGAACTTAATCAGTAATGCGGTGGAATATGCCCCAGAGAATAGTGAAATCACAATCGACAGTGAAAGTAGATATTCCGTTATACGAGTCGTGAATGATGCACCTAATCTCAACCGAGATGATTTGAATACTATGTTTGATAGATTGTGGCGTAAAGATCTGTCTCGAACAGGAACTAAGCATGTAGGGTTAGGGCTTTCAATAGCACAAAGTGCAACACAAGCATTGTCACTTGAACTCATTGCTGAACTACATGGACAACAGTTATATATGAATCTCAAATATCCTATAGAAGCTAAGTAAACAGAATATTGTTATAAAGTTATTAGTAAAATTTAACTTAACCTTCAGTTATTTAATGATAAACATCTCTTTGCGTTATAAACCTTAAATCAATTTTATTTGCTCATCTTCCGCTCATCTTTGTCAGTTTATGATACAAAAAAGTTAACAACATATTGGAGCGGTATTGTGATAACCAAACTAAAAATTAAAAGCACACTTCGTATTCTCTGTTCTTTGATATTCATTTTTTTCTTAGCAAGCTGTGGTGGTAGCGATGACTCCAATTCCAGTAGTGATGAAACTGAAATAGGAGGCGACCCTGGTGAAGGAAATACGGGTGATGAAGATTCGGGGGAAGACGGTTCAGGTGGAGAAGATAATGAAGATGGTGGTGGCGATGGTGGCGATGGTGGTGAAGGTGGGAATGACGGTGGTTCTGGTGAGGCGCCAGTGCAAAATTTCAATCTTGGCATGGCTGCGCTCAATGACACCGGGATTGGTTTTGGGTCGGACTATGACAGAAACGGCACTGATTGCAGTGTGAGTATTACGGCAAGTGATAATGTAACGAATTTAGCGCAAGACTGCAGTCAAGGACGAAGTGCTGTTACTGATTCAGGGCAAAATGGTGCTAATGGGTTTGATTTCACTCGTATAAATGCAGATGGCTCTGAATATACTGGCAGTGGCAACTATACATCTTCCCCTTGGGCCTGCGTTCGAGATAATCGTACAGGATTAATGTGGGAAGTTAAAACTCGAGACGGTGGTATTCGTGATGCGAGCAATACTTATCGCTGGGGCGGGTTAACTGCACGAGAAAGGGAAGGGATTGAACGAAAAGGTGATTACTATGATGACTGGAATGGGTTAATCATCACAACCAATGAAGAAAACCTTTGTGGTTACAGTGACTGGCGAGTACCGAGTAACAGCCATTTAATGTCAATTGCGCACTTTGGTGCCTCAAGTCGTGCGACAAAAATAGATACCGATTACTTTCCGAATACTGTAAGTGAATTCTATTGGAGTGCGTTACCCTACAGTGGCGAACATGGTGAGTTCTATGCTTGGGCTTTTCAATATGTATTTGGGAATAATAAAAATATTCAACGTTATCAATCTGCTGCAATACGTTTAGTTAGAGTGATTGATCCCGTTTCAACTGAAGCCAATATACAAGAAACGCCAGATGAGCGTTATGTGGTACATGATGATGGCACCGTAACAGATTCGGCTACAGGATTAATGTGGGCTCAATGTGTTGCCGGTCTTGATGGGCTGCAGTGTGATAACGGAACTGCTGATGCGATGGATTGGGGGGATGCGTTAGCGTTTGCGCAGAATCATGATTTGGCTGGCTACAGTGATTGGCGTTTACCGAACAATAAAGAGTTATTTTCGCTGGTTGATTTCACAACCGTTTCACCTGCGATTAATTTAAATGTATTTCCCGCCACAACCCAAGAATACACTTGGAGCTCATCACCTATGATTGAGTTTTCACAGGACTCTTGGTTTATTAATTTCAAAACAGGGTTAAATTGGTTTAAGGGCCGCAGCGATGCAATGTTAGTGAGAGTCGTACGTTCTGGCATTGACGATTTACAGCTTGCAGAAGTTGATGTTCAAGAAGGAGAGGCCATCATAAGTGATGATGGTTTAGGTACGGTATCTGGCAGCATGGAACCTGTTGATATTCACGCTCAAGTGCTAATTAATGAACAAGGCTTAACGGGCGACCCAACTGTAGGCCGCGATTTACCTAACATCAATGATGCCAAAGCCCAATTAGGTAAAGCATTATTTTACTCTAAACGCTTAAGTGGCGAATACGATACTGCATGTGCATCTTGTCACCACCCGGTGCTTGGTGGTGGTGATAATCTATCTTGGCCAGTGGGATATGATGCGGTAGATGTTTTTCATGATTTTAACCCTAACTTGCTTGGATCAGGCCGTTATTTTAATGGCAGTGATGCAGGTGAGCTAGAAGGCTATCCTGTTATTGGTCGTAATGCGCCAACCATATTTAATCTGGGGTTGTTAGATAGGGGCTTATTTTGGGACTCCAGAATAGAAAGTGTTAATAATACGCCAGGAGCTCGCGGCACTGATGGCGGTATTATTACCCCAGATTCAACTAGTTCTACCACTGCTGATAACAACATTCCTTCGGGGGCATCGCTTGCCAATGCTCAGTCGCGTTTTCCAACCATTACTCACAATGAAATGCGCGGTGATGAGCCTTTAGGCACAAGCAATCAAGCGTATCGCGATATGCTCGCTGAACGTTTTGAAGGAGATGCTGAATGGGAGGCATTATTTATTGATGCCTATGGCAATAACACTATTACGTTTGATTTAATTGCCGAAGCACTAGCCGCTTTTGAGGAGTCGATGATTTTTGCTGATAATCCATGGAAAGAATACCTCGCAGCTTTGCGTGGTGAATCTAATAAAGACATTGATACATTGAGTTTTAATCAAAAAGTCGGAGCGGTGTTATTTATGACCGCGGGTGATGAAGGCGGCGCAGCCTGTAGCCAGTGTCATTCAGGTGACAACTTTACCGATGGTGAATTTCATGCCATTGGTTTAGGCCAGGTTGGCCCAGGTAATGGTGATGACAACCAGTTTGTCACTGGTAGTGATTTTGGGCGTCAGAATGTGACGGGTGATATAGGAGATGCATATCATTTTCGCACTTCGCCTTTGCTTAACATTGCCGTGACAGGGCCTTATATGCACAACGGCGCATTATCGACATTAACTCAAGTGATGGATGTGTATGGCAATCCTGGCGGTGCGATGAATAACTTACTCGGCATCAGTACAATTCTTAATGCTAATGCTTCATTCAATGAAATAGGTAATGCTGAGTACTGTGAGCTAACTTCGGTAGTGGATATCATGAGTAAATATGGTGAAAGTTGTGAGCAGGTTTATAACAACATGAATCCTTATGCGTTCGACAATACCCGCTTTTTATTTAGGCAGAGTTTTGATGAAACAACATCTAATTCGCCTGCGCCAGAAATCGATATTAACATCGATCAATCTAATACCGTTGTTGAGTTCATGGATGCGCTAACTGATCCTTGTGTGACCGATAGAACGTGCATACAACCATGGATTTATGATGCTAGTAATTGGCAGCTACACCCTGACTACAACAGCAACCCAAGTTGGATCCTCATTGGTGAAGATAAAAATGGTGAACAGCTATAGTTAGTTAGCAGCTTTAATTAACTGCTGCTGGTAGGCCAATTGGGGCTAGCTCTGTTTAGCAAACACCAAGCAATTGACGTTGAGTTGATTGAGTCTACGTGAAAAGCAACGGCACTCAGCCGTTGCTTTTTTATTTCGTCACTTGATTTTATAGCGTCAAATTGCGATATAAATAATGGCCGCACAGTGAATTATCACTTTTAGGCTTTGAATTAACCTTGAGTTAGAGTTTGCCTACAATAAATTGTATGATGCGATGAGTTATTCGCACTTATTGATTTTGAATGGAATAGTCAATGTCAGCACCTGATTTACGTCCGAAACAAAAACGCAGTCAAGAAACCCATGATAAGTTTCTAGTGTCATTACAAAACGCCCTTAAAGTTAAATATTTTGAGCACATCAGCATTAAAGAGTTAGCTGAAGGTGCTGGGGTGTCTGTAGGTACTTTTTACCGTCGTTTTGAAAACAAAGAAGCGTTATTGCCGCTGCTTTACGATGCGTTTGGGAAGGAACTAGGACAATGGATTGATCAAATGGAGTCCGCAGAATGTCATACGCTTGAGCAGCAAGTGACTTTGTTGTGTCGTTCAACCAACGATTTTCTTGATGCTAGAAAAAGCGTTTTTAGGACTATTCATTTAAATGCACGGCTTCATTCAGATACTATGTTTGCTAACCCCACTCTAGATAGAAATGAAGCCTATAGCCGTTTATCAAATTTGTTATTAAAGTTTTCTCCCGACAACAATGATTCGGTTCAAGTTGACCTTAAAAAGCAGCAAGCTGCCGACATGGCGATATATATGTTGATTAACAGTTTACTTGATAAGATTCTATACCCTAGTTTAACGCCTGCAATAGCATGCTCAATGGATCAAGAAACCTTCGTAACAGAACTCCCCCAAATGCTGCTTAACTACTTACTGCCGAGTTTTGCGAACCAGTAATGTACAGTGCTTTATTGGTTTGAACGATGGCTAAATAGAGTCGTTTAAATGTGAGTTCTTTATTGCTGAGTAGCTTGAGGTTTATCACAAATTGAGTAGAACCTAAGTCACATGGTTACATTTTGATTATGTGATGCCATTAGGCCTATGCATGTTGACGTAAATTTCGTATAATCCGCGCGAATTTAAAAACCCTATATCAAGAAGGAAGCTTTTCATGGCTATCGAACGTACTTTTTCTATCATTAAGCCTGATGCTGTTGCAAAAAACCACATTGGCGCTATCTACAACCGTTTTGAAACTGCTGGCCTGAAAATCATCGCTTCTAAAATGGTTCACCTAAGTAAAGAACAAGCTGAAGGCTTCTACGCTGAGCACAGCGAACGTCCTTTCTTTGGTGCTTTAGTTGCATTCATGACTTCTGGTCCTATCATGGTTCAAACGCTTGAAGGCGAAAACGCTGTTCTAGCTCACCGTGAAATCTTAGGTGCTACTAACCCAGCTGAAGCAGCTGAAGGTACAATCCGTGCAGATTTTGCTGAAAGCATCGACGAAAATGCTGCTCATGGTTCTGATTCTGTAGCATCTGCAGAACGTGAAGTTGCATACTTCTTCAGTGCTGAAGAGTTATGTGCTCGCACTCGTTAATTCTTAATTCTTACTGAATTACGCAAAAAAGGAGCCTAATGGCTCCTTTTTTTGTGCCTAAAATTGCTGATAGCTCTTCTTGCTTCTATTCCAACCCCTGCTCGGAACTTATAGCCGTTTTATCGATTGATTTTTCTTTGTGTTTCCAATCGAAACCGAGACTTTCTTATTTTCATATATGTGAATAAGTATTCCTTTTTTATTTGCTAAAAATTCAATTGTTGCAATTACCTTCTAATCAGATTGAGTTATTAC
>NZ_BPEV01000041.1 GCF_019654955.1 Shewanella sp. KT0246
AGCGTGTGGATTTATTAATCTTTAAATAACGAACAACCATTTAAGTAACTAATAGGTATTTAAATAACTAACAACTATTTAAATATCTAAATCGTTTTTGAAAAGGAATGGGTAAGTGTGAAGAGTATAAAGGTGGTTCGTTAGATTAAGGATTATACAGAATACAATAAAGCTTACTCCAAATTAGCTGGGTCAAATTAGTTGTGTCAGAGTAAAATTTATGAATCGTAACGGCCTAATAAGAACGGAAACTAGGCTTTAATTGCTGAGGGGTAACTGTAAACTGAAACCTCAAGAATGAGTTATGTCACAAAAAAATCAATTATAGTCTTCAGCTTGAGCGAAGCAAAGAGCTTCTTTTATTGCATAAATTTGCTTTGGATTATGAGCGTTTTCCCTAATTCATTTCCAAACTTCGTTTGGATTAAGGTCAACGTCGTGGCGCTTCGCCCACACCCGACGAAAGGGAAACAACAGCATTTCCCTTTTCGATATCCCTTGCCGCCCCAACGAAATTGCTCTAAAAAGCGAGCAAGCATCATGCTTATTCGAAAATAGCTAACGCTTTAGATTGGCCATCCATGGCCAAACGAAAGCTAGCCTGACGTCCTGTCAGGCTTACGCTATTTTCTTCAACGCATTTCAGCAATTTCAATGGGGAACATTGAGCCTGCAAGTTCGCTTGTAGTTCCTAATTTTTTTGAAGTTAATTTTATTTGTTTTTATGAAGCTTTTTCTCTTCTTTGAATGTTCAATCTGAATAGAGGCAAGCAAGAAAATCGCGTGAGTCCAGACATGGCCTTTCTCGCAAATCCATGTGTTTCAAGGCATTTAGTGCATCCTGCACTTAAGATTCTGGCTAGCTTTCGAGGGGGAAGGGACACCCCATCGTAAGCCTTAGTAATTTTTTAGCTTGCCGAAGAAGGCTAAAAACGAAGTTCAAAGCTGAATAATTCCCCGTTGGAAATCTTTCGCTTTCCAGAAAATTTCGCCGGGGCTGCTGGGGAGATGCAAGAGGGGTGAGCAGTTTCACCCTTCTTGCTCGGGTGTGGGCGAAGCGCCACGACGTTGATTTTATTTCAAAAATAGCACAATAAACCTAGAGGCAAAACTCAGCCTATTGAGCATAACGGACTCAGTTCACCAGTCGATGCATCTGCTTGTTATCAATAATCTTTACTGCTTTTTTCTCTAACGATAGCTCACTTACCAACTCAGTATTTGCTTTAACAGCAACAGCCAACATATTGTCTGCTACAAGCTTCCCAGTAATGGGTTTGTACTTGGCTAATGGCCCAATAAATATTCCTGAAGCAATAGCAAAAAACTTCTGGCCTATATCTTCTAAGGTGCGTTGATGTGCACGCTCCCCTAATAACAAACTTGGTTGAAATATGTAGAGTTTAGACAAGGGGAGTTGGCTTAAATCTCGCTGCACTTCACCTTTGACTCGATTGTAAAACACACTCGATTTTTCATTGGCATCTAAGGCTGTAACGACCAAAAACTCAACCCCAGTTTGTGCTTGATACTTTATGACCAGTTTGGCAAAGTCGATGACTGCGGTGTGGTCGACTTTGATAAAGTTCTCCTGATTTCCCGCTTGTTTGATGGTGGTGCCAAGGCAACAAAATGCTTGGTCGATGCTCGCAGGTAAGCTTAACTCGGTTAGCTGATTTAACTGAGTTTCGACAAAGATAAGCTTTTCAATTCCAGGTGTCGAAGCTTCAAGTTTAGGCGACCTTCGACCAATGACCACAACTTGCTGATAGCGATTATCTGCCAATATGTTTAATAACAAACATTGACCAATTAAACCTGTTGCTCCAATGATTGCTGCGTTCATAGTGGCCTTTAGTGAGGTTTACAGTGTAGGAGGAATACTTTAACAGCTTTTTGCTTGTTAATTGCCAGTAGATACCGCACTATTTTATTCACTGTTTATTGAAGAATGCAAAGACCATATTCAAGGAGAAAATAATGGGATTTTTTGATGCGATTTTAGGTAATTCTTCTGAAATGGATTTAGGGGAGTTACAGCAAGAGTTATCGCCTATTATGGCTGACAATGAGTCAGTTCAAATGGGTTATAAACTTATTCGTGACATGTTCGTTTTTACTGATAAACGCCTTATTCTGATTGATAAGCAAGGCATGACGGGTAAAAAAGTCAGTTATCATTCAATAGCGTATAAATCGATGACTCATTTTGTGGTTGAAACAGCTGGCACTTTTGATATGGATGCAGAGCTTAAAATCTATATCTCAGGAACTGATCAACCTATCGTCAAAGAGTTGAAGAAAGGTACCGATGTGGTCGGTATTCAAAAAGCGATTGCTAACTTCTCGCTTTAATCGCTACGAATAAGCGCTAGCTTATTGATATAAAATACTTTGTATGTTGATTAGGCAGATTTTATTACATTCTTTTTTAAAGAACATTATTGGATTACGTCGTAGATGAGCAAAGAAAACCAGCCTCAATCATTAAGTGATGCACCTAAATCTGTCCAACTAGCGGTCGATTTAATCCAGTTGCTTGAAGAAAATAACATCGATACAGATACCGCTATTGAAGCATTGCAAATCACCTTAGATGATTTTAAAAAAAAGCTGCATAAAACGGATTAGCCAAAGCTAATAAAAAAAAGGAAAAGACATGACCGAAGCTCACTTGCCATTAACTGATTTTATTGAATATCCTCAAGCTGAAATGCTTGAACGTGCTAAGCAAAATTATCAGCATGTGAAAAGACGTCACTCGATTCGTAAGTTTTCAGATAGAGCCGTACCGCAAGCAATTATTGAGCAATGTATTCTTGCTGCAGGTACCGCGCCAAATGGTGCTAATCACCAGCCTTGGCACTTTGTCGCAATCAGTGATGCGGGTGTAAAAGCGCAAATCCGTGAGCAAGCTGAAGCGATAGAACAAGCTTTTTATGCAGGTCGTGGCGGCGAAGAATGGTTAGATAACTTAAAGCCACTTGGTACCAATGCCAGCAAGCCTTACCTTGAAACAGCGCCTTGGTTAATTGCAGTATTCACTAAAAAGCGCAGTGATGATAATGGCGAGCAAAAGCAGAATTACTATGTGCATGAGTCTGTAGGTATTGCGACAGGTTTTTTATTGCAAGCGCTGCATAATGCTGGGCTTGGCACCTTGACCCACACGCCAAAACCGATGTCGTTTTTAAGTAAAGTTTGTGGCCGTGATAGTGATAATGAACGACCTTACATGTTGATTATTGCTGGTTACCCTGATGAGGGGGCAACAGTACCTGAGCATGCACTACAGAAAAAGTCATTAGCTGAAATCAGTGACTTTATCTAGCCAGATACTGATTGAGATACATCAAGATATTGAATGAGTTACTGAAGGCAGTGGCTCGTTTAGTGTGATAACAAGGGAGTAGTAATGGGCTTTCAACGAATAATGGCTTTGCATGTTCATGATGAAGCTGAGTATCAAGCTTATCGAGATGCCATGCTACCCATTCTGCATTTTTATGGTGGTGATTTTGGCTATGATTTTGCGGTATCTGAAGTGCTAAAGTCTAAAACAAGCACTGAGATTAATCGGGTGTTTACTATCGATTTCCCGTCGGAAGAAGTGATGAATGCCTTTTTCAATGATGAGGCATATTTATCGGTAAAGCAGCGCCATTTTAATGCATCTGTTACCAGCTCGACCGTGATTGGATTACATCAAACAGAGTAGAGATACTGTTTATTCGACTCGATTATTCTCGTGTTTCAGTCTCGTATTCTTTAGCTCTGTTACTTGGTTACCCTGCTGTTTTTATATTTTTTTTAGATCTGGCTTAACGTTATTATTTTCATTTGTCGCTATTATCCCTTCTCGGAGTGTTCAGTTGAAATGATGAGTATTCCAAATCTCATACTCGGTCAAAACAGTCTCAGTCATTAACAGGACGCTCATGGAAAATTTATACCTTACTCTTGGGATAAGCCAAGATGCAGATGATGAAGCTGTGATGATGGCTTATGAAGATTTGTATCTCTTTTATCATTCAGCCGAGTACCAAAGCGTTTATTCTGATATTGATATCAAACTGGCTAATATCGCAGTGTCCTATAACATTTTGAAGTGTGCGACTAAGCGTAAATCTTATGACGAAATGTGGCTGCATCATCAGGCGGAAAAATCATTAGATGCCTTAGTTGATGTGCCTGACATGAGCTATGAGTTTGAGGTTGATTCTGAGATTAAAGAGCAATGGAATGAAACCGTTGAGCAGTATCCGCAATTAGTTGTGCTATATGACAACCTAGCTTGTTTATCTAATGTGCTCGCTTTCTCTTTCAAAGCCTATATTTTAGAAAGCCAACGCTTCGAAGAAAGTGAACGTTTGGCCTACATCATGTGTGCTCAGTATATACAGCGATTTTTTGGTGAAGATCAAAATATTAAGCCGTTAGCTAAAGGGTTGCTAACAACTCACAGCCCCTCAGATTTAGTTACTGTCGATGAGTTATTTGATACTCAGGGCATTGAAGTTAACGCTCAAATCCCTATTGATAATAACCAAGACGGTGTTAATAGCAGTTTAAGCTCTAATAACAACACAGTGACTCAGCTAAAAGATAATAATATCCATGCTAATAACAGCAACGATGTTCAAAATGTCAGTGATTCATGTGATAGAAAAGAAGTGATTCACCGCTTGGTCTCGAAAGAAGATCGTGATCATCGACATTTAGCTAAAAAAGCGACAGCGAAAGGCAGCTTGATTCTATTAGGGTTATTTATAGTATCTAATTTGGCCGCCTAATGATGAATAGTAAAAGGCTGTTTAGGCGTTACTTCCAACCTTGAAGCCATTGTTGAGAGTCTTTTAAATCGCGCCAATTAATCGCAAATTCTTCGGCGTTCATTTCTGCACGAATAATACATTCAATGACATTACTGTCTTCATCGTAAATGACTTTGACTACCGAAAAATGTTTCAGTTTTTGGAACACATGCACTTTGGTCCATTTACTGTGTAATAACTTCTTTGGGTGTAATGGATTCATAAACCCCTTTATCCTAATTAACCTTATTTCTGGCGAGTAAATAACATCGTCTTGTGAAATAAAGGATACGAAGCGCTAAACGGATAAGTTCAATCTGTTCAATGAATGTCTGGGTTTAATAACTGCTTTTGTAATGCTGATAAGGCTGCAAAGCTCGACTAATTCAGAACTCCACTAATCCTAAGCCCCACTGATGTTGAGTCCCACTTATGTTGAGTGCAGATGACCTTCACTAATGTTTTTTTACCCCTGACGACTTGCTTCTATCGCGGTTTGCAGTTCTTTTAAATCCCTGACAATGATGTCTGCTTGAAGTTGATATTCTGGCTGCTTGTGATGATTGATAAACACCGACATCATGCCAGCATTCTTGGCCGCTTGAATATCGTAAAGGTAATCACCTACATAAATTAGTTCTGCAGCCGATATTTGCCATTGGTCAGCGATAGCGAGTAACGCATCGGGTGCAGGTTTTGCTGGGTAACATTCACGGGTTAACACCAGTGCGATATTGATGTCGTTTTGGCTAAGCTTGGTTGCGGTAGCCGCTTTGCTATTGCGAGTGACGATGGCAGCAGGTAAAGCTAATTCTTGCAAGCTTGTAAGCAGCGAATGCATGTGGGGTAGTGCTTTGGCATTTTTCGCATCAAAAGTTTCGTGCTCGATAATAATTTGCTGGGCGCATTGCTGATCATCAATGGATGTCATTGCATCAATGTAGTTGAGAATGTCTGTATCGATGGGGCAGTTTAATTGCTGCTTTATTTTTCGAAAGTCCAATTCTGATTCAACTAAGGTGCCGTCTAAATCAAAGATAACACCTTTAATATTTGCCAGTTTTTCCATTTCTAATCCATTATATTCAAGCTACTGATGGCAGAGTTTGCTCATCGCCTGTTTTACTCATAGAAGAGCTAACCCGTTGAAGAGTTAACATATCGCAAGTTTACTGCTGAAAATCAATACTGCCGAGTGTCAGTGAAAAATTGCCCGCTTGTTTATCGGCAATAAGCAGTCCGACTCTATCCACATTTGCAAATACTAACGCTGGCGCATTGACGCTTCTACCGCGAAACTGTGACTTAAAATCAGCAGGAATAAAAGTATGTTCAGTTTGCTCGCCAGCTGTTGTATCAAAGTTGGCGACATATGCCTCACCAAAAGACAATTCAGGAGTTTTAAAACGTAATTGGTATCGTTTCCCATCGCCCATGACGGTGAGCTTTACCGAGCTTGATGTAGGAATAGATGTATTAATTCGATACTCCATCGAGGCAAATCCACCATTATTGGCTAATGAGACATTACCGCTAAAAATAGGTTGGTCTAGCGCTGCATCATTTTCTATTTCACTGGATGAAATACCGCCCATGACAGTGTCATTACTGATTTTGGCTGCGCTTAATTGCTGCTGGGAGCTGAATTGAATTTCCATAGCACTCACTGAAGTTTGAAATAGCATAGTCGCTAACAAGCTGGTGGATAAAAACAGACCTTTTAATAGTACGCCGATTACTGCTGAAGTATACCTGCGGCATAACTGTTTGATGAGAATAAGTGGGCTTATCATTTTTACCTCATTACTTGTAGTTACCTGTGCTGTATTGCTCAAACTTAACCGCACAGATTACAAGAATATAAAAAAGCGACTTATCTCGGGTGGAAGATAAGCCGCAAAAGGGTCGGACGGAGATAAACTTTAAACTGTTTAGATATAACTAGTACTGAGTGAGTTACTCCTCAGCGACAAAGTCATCCATCAAAATCACTGAGAACATTGAGGTGTCATTTTCAGCATCGACTGCGGCTACGCTATAGATACCATTAGCGGCTAGTGATACTGCTAGTGGGCCAATCGCGACTGTTTTAGTGCCAGTGACAGTTACGCTAACGGTGTAATCACCTGGTGCGATACTTAAACTGCCTGATGCTGCTTTAAATGGTACGTCTGATAATGCAGGTGCTGCATCACTGATATCGGCTGTTGGGGTTAAGTACACATCAACATTACCCGCAGAATAAGATGCGTGGATAACGTTTAATCTTGCTTCCGTTGCTATTCTGCGAGTGTGCTCAGAAAATGCCCATGGTGAGATGTCATCGTCAGCTAATGAGCCGACAGCAAGTACTGAGTAGCTGTAACCTAGCATTAAGTCTACAGGCGCATCTTTAATCACTTCTACTGAGTTATCAGCATCTGCTGCAACTGTTACTGTGTGCATGCCTTCTGGAATATTGACATAACCTGCGAAGTTCCCAAATGACAACATATCGATTGCAGGTGTGGTGCTGCCATCCAAAAATACATCAACTGCTGGTGCATCAGCTACAGCATGAACAACACGAATGTCACTACCGCTGCTCACATCATTTAACAGTACTTGTCCTTCTGGTAGGGCAACTAGTAGAGCTACAGGTGATTCACCTGACCACTCGTTTGGAATCGCTGAGATAAAGTAATCCATTCCGGCTGCTAAATTCACAGTGCCTGAATCAAAAACCACGGTTTTATCGTCCGTTGGCGTAATTCTAATTTGGTAATCGCTTGTTGGGACTTCTAGCTGGTCGCTGTTGTCCATGTAGTTTGCTGATAACGTTGGCTCCATCATACTGATGTCAGCCATCGGCGCAGTGACATATATATCGACTAAACCAACATTTGGTGTTGCGTGCAGCACTTGCACACGAGCGTTATCTGCGGTGATGTCGCTTTCTTCATTGGCAATGAGTTTTAGCATTAAGGTCTCATCGCTAACATTACCGAGTGCAACGGCGGTATATTCCATATCTTCAGCGACAGCTAAGTCTGCCTCTAATACGGTTAGCGTAGTACCGTCAGGGAGTTTTGCATCCACACCGATTGCATAGGTGGCAGTTGCGACCTCAAGTAAACCGCTAGACATGGCGTAATCAACATCGGTTAATAATTCTACACCGTCTGCAGTGACATTAACCATAGGTGCATCGCTACCTGCATGGATGACACGAACGTCGGCATATGTGATTACTGGTGTTTCAACTTCGGCGACTGCAGCAGTGTTATCATCATCGTCATCTGAACAAGCCGTTAAACCAACTATTGAAAAACACAGAGCTAGGGAGTAGATCCTTTTCATCGTTCTTTCCTCGAATTCATTTCTAGTTTAAAACGGATATAAATCCATTTGATGTTGTGATTTCAGGCGCTGATTTCGTGAGGTAATACGGCACTTGCTAATTTAGGATCATTTTTTTATTGGTGATTTATGACAGAAAAGATCCCAAGGATCGTTTTTCGATAGAGTGTAATTAACATCGACAGCGGATCCATTTGGATTTAATCTGTAGCTAGAATAGAGCTTTCAAGGCAGTTTTAGTGACTCAGATTAGCAGTAAAAATGAGCAAAAAAAGCAACAGGTTTTTAAAGTGGTTTCGTTTAATTTATTTAATTTTATCGAACCGCCAGCGGCTTATTATGACTTCGAAAATATTTATTCTCGCCAGCAATGGCAAAAAAAATGTACTTGGTTAACGCAGTATGTTGATGAGCACCAACCTGACATTATTGGCTTTCAAGAAGTGTTTAGTCCTGATGCGTTAAAAGCACTATTAGGACCATTGGGATACCCATATTTTGCCGCATTAGATGAGCCAAGTTTGATCAGTGATTATGTTTATCAAAGCCCTGTAGTTGCTATCGCATCTAAATTTCCTATCACAGAATCTGTTTTAGTGACTCCTGATGAGAACTTGTTCCCACTGATGGGTATTGCCAATGATTTTAGTTTTAGTCGGCAACCACTTAGAGTAAAGATTGCTTTAGCTGAATTTGGTGAATGTGAGTGTTACGTTGTGCATTTGAAGTCAAAACGCAGCGGTATGGGCTTGGATACCTTAGCTGATTCTGGCATGAAAGGTGGCGCGGATATTATGGCAAGACAAGCGTTAGGTAGCTGGGCATCAAACATGCAACGAGGAAGTGAAGCGGCGTTATTGTTTAATGAAATAGCAAAGCAACGTACTAAAACACAGTTACCAGTTTTGTTAATGGGTGATTTTAATGACACCTTGCAAAGTACTGCGTTAGAAGCATTTAGAGCTAATGGTAAACGGGTTTTTAGAAACGATATTATCGATCCTAAACTTAAAGTGATGAACGATAAAACCTTAGCGGATGAGTTTGCTCAGTTTAGCTTATTCGATACTTATGAGTTATATCAAACAGGGCAAAAGCTCAATGCGACATTGGCTCAAGATGAATATGAGTCAGGCTTGCATGATGAAGATTCTGATATTGCTGAAGATGTACTGCCGCCAGTTGATCCGCTCAAATATGCTCGCCAAGCGACTCATTATTTTGGCAATACAGGTTCAGTGCTAGATTATATTTTGGCGTCGTGTGAGTTTGACGCATCCCACCCAAGAAACTTAGCTGAAGTCAGTGACTATCAAACCCATGACAGGCACCTTGTTAGACCTGAATATGAACGAGACAGTGACAGTACTGATCATGCGCCAGTGATGATGACGTTTACTTTGCGCAGTTAATTAAGCGAAAAATAACAATGCCGCCTTTTAAATAGAGCGGCATTACTCAGGAACCAATTAGCTTATAGTTTTAGTTTGTAAGGGTGTTAGCAGCAACTAGAGTTACCTGAACTGTTATTTTCGCTGTTGGGGCTTGAGCAATTACTACTTGAACTGCTGCAGCACGCAGCTGGACTGCTATCAACTTGCTCAAGTGCCGCTTTTAGTAGCTCGAACGAAGCGCAGATGTTTTCTCTTGAAGTTGCAATATTCATCCGCATAAATTGTGGACTTTGAGCACCAAACCAATTCCCCGGAGTTAAGCCCATTTTAGCTTGCTTAAAAACCACTTCTTTTAAGCGCTGTTCCGATAAGCCAAGTGCTGAAAAATCAAACCAAATCTGATAGGTTCCTTCTGGCTTATAAACCTTCAATTGCGGAATATGTTGCGCGGCAAACTCTGTAATCCAAGAGACTGTTTGCTCCAAATATGCCAGCATCTCATCAACCCATTCAGCGCCTTTTTCATAAGCAGCTATGGTGGCAAAAGTGGTGAGTGCATTGCCGTGGTCAAGGTAAAGTGCACCAATGAGTTGTTTAATGTCAGTCAGCATGGTGGCATTATTTGTATAGATATAACCATTGGAGATACTGTGCATACCAAAGGTTTTAGCAGGAGAGCCAATCAAAGTGACGACATTGTCATAATCAAAGCTGGTTAAGCTAGTGAATTGGTGACCTGAAAATATAATATCAGAATGTATTTCATCACTGATCACCGTGACATTATGTCGTTTGGCTATTTCAATGACTTTAGTTAATTCAGCCTGTGTCCATACTCGGCCTGTTGGGTTATGGGGGTTACAGAAAATCATCGCTTTGACATTTTGCTGCTTAATTTGCGCTTCAAAGGCATCAAAATCGATTTGATATTTATCATCAGCAATCATGAGTTCATTTTTGACCACTTTGCGGTCAGCTTTAGTTATCAAGTTAGCAAACTGATGGTAAGCAGGTGTATGAATTAATACCGCATCCCCTTCATTGGTTAGTTCTCGAAGCAGTAATGCAATTCCCGATAGTACCCCAGGGACTTGGACAAAGTTTTCAGGATTGAGTGATATATCATGTCGTTTGGCATGCCAATTTGAAATAGCGCTAAATACGGCTTGTTCATTAAATTCGTATGAGTAAACCCCGCGCTCAGATAAGCGATTAATTTCTTGGGTGATGGGGGCGGCGACTTTAAAATCCATGTCAGCAACCCAGTATGGAAACACATCAGTGGTGCCATAAAAATTGTTCAGCATCTCCGGCTTACTCTTGATAAATAAATTGGTGCCGTAATTTGATTGGCTATTAAAATGGTTCATGGACTCTCCGATACGTTAACTAACTTGCTAAAACAGGTTTAAGTGTAGATAAGACGAGAGGTTTTTTTAAAAGACGACAAAACACGATAAAAAGATGAAAAAAAGCCACTTTAACAAGTGGCTTTTAATAGGTTTTTGATTTTTATAGCTTCTTTAAGCTTATTTATCAGTTTTTTAACTTGTTTGTTGAAGCACTAGTGATTCAGCATTTCACTGATATTGACGCAGCGCTGTTCTTTCTGGCGTGTCTCTAATAAAGCGCGGCGGGTCATTTGTGATAAGCCTGTTTCAGTATTTAATACTTCATTTATCGCCTCAACACTGGCATTACTGCAAGCTGTTGGGATCAATCTCCGATTATATGCGCGCATAAATACTGGCCCTTTCTTATCTATTTCCGCGATATTGGCTAAGCGTTGCTCGGCAGTGGCGGCGCTAAGTAACTTCTGCTCGCTTGGGTATAAGTAGTTCATTGCTACTCTTAATTTAGAAAAAGGCATGCTAGTGTTGTGCTCAATAGTATGCAGCCATTGGCGCTTGAGTTGTGCTTGTGGGCGGATAACTTCAGCTGCAATAGCAGATTTTTGGCCACTATCGCTTACATCTAACTGCTTTTCAGTGGTTAATAATTTTGCGCTATTTGGGTAGTCATGGCGATTCAGTTGAATAATAATTTTCCAGCGTAAATCTTGACTGATATTCAAGCCTCGAATATTACTGGTGCCAGCCAAAAGCTCAGCTAAATGATTAAGGGCATCCTTACTACTTGCCATGCTGACATAGGCATCAAACCAGCGACGCTGAAAATCGGCATTGTCATAATGCTGCATTGCCATGCGCAAGCTCATTTGAGTCAACCCTTTGCTGACTTTAGTGGCATAAGCTTTATGATTTGGTGCCATGCTATTCAAATACTGTTGAGCCTGTTTTAGGTTACCAATCACTTGGCCTAAAATGGTGTAGTCTTGCTCCGTTGGAGCGTTGACGAGTGCAACGTTAATGTATTGAACAAGTGAAATTTTACCGTCACTGACACTGTCCCACATACTTTGCCATAGCATCGAACGCAGTAGCGGATCGCTGACCTTGCTGAGCTGTTCTTTTGCTGTGATAAATGACTGCTCATCTAGCTGAACTTTAACGTACCCCCAATCTTCGAAGTTTGGGTAAACTAAGTTAGGGCAATGCTCTCCTATGAGTTCTGGTACCTCAGTTTTCTCGCCTTTGTAGGTAACTGCGACTATAGGGCCGTTATGAATTGAGTACTTTGAAGCACTGAATAGTGCCACTTGCACACGTTGTTCACGTAAGGTCGGCAGTTCACTACTTGGAGCGGTTTGAAGTAATGAAAACTGACTTATTCTGCCGTTTTCACAATGGAAATCCGCTTTTAAGGTATTAACACCTGCTTGGTAAAGCCAATCTTGTGTCCATTGAGATAAATCGCGATTACTTGCTTGGGCTAGACTACCAATAAAGTCATCTAAGGTGGCATTCTGGTAACTGTACTTTGCTAGGTATTGTTGCACCCCTAATTGGAAGGTCTCTTCACCTAATAAGTGTCTGAGTTGTTTTAAGGTTGATGCACCTTTCGAGTAGGTGATGGCATCAATATTATCAAAGGCGTTCATGCTGGTGGGCACAGGCACTTCAATGGGGTGCGTTGTCACAAGGCTGTCTTGGCGGTAAGCGCTTTGTTTACCTGTGGCATAAAACGTGCGCCATGCATGCTTGAACTCCGTGGCTTCGCTGGTGGCGAGTGTGCCCATAAACGAGGCGAAGCTTTCATTAAGCCATAAACCGTTCCACCATTTCATTGTGACTAAATCACCAAACCACTGGTGCGCCATTTCATGCATGATCACACTGGCTAAGCGCTGTCTTTGCGCTGCAGTCATGGTGTCTTTATACATAAAGCGATTTTCAGCAAAAGTAACGGCACCTGCATTTTCCATCGCACCATATAAGAAGTCAGGCACTAATAGTTGGTCGTATTTTTTAAATGGGTAGTCAATACCAAAATAGTCATCGAAGAATGTTAGACCTTGCTTGGTATAAGTGAACCAGTCTTCAGCTGTGACTTGTTCTGCAACGGATTGGCGGGCAAATAATCGCATTGGGTATTTGCCACTGTTATCTTCCCAAACATGATAAGGACCAGCATGCATTGAAAAGTTATATGGGCTTAACTTAGGGGTAACAGGGAAGGTCCAAATATTTTGATTAGCTTGTTCATCAATGCTGGTTTCGCGCATGGTACTGATGACGCTCCAGCTTTTAGGCGCAGAAACGGTGATTTCATAAGTGGCTTTTAAATCTGGTTGATCAAATACGGCAAACATTTGCTGCGCTGCAGCAGGCTCAAAATGAGAGTATAAATACACTTTATCATCAACAGGATCGACAAATCGATGTAAGCCTTCCCCATTAGTGCTGTGTTCACGGCTATATTCAATTTCTATGGTATTTTTTCCGCTGCTCAGTAGTTGCGGGTTAACTGTGATATAGGCATCGTTATAGTTGGGATAAATGCGTTTGCCGTTAATAGCAAATTTGCTGATCAGGGCCTTGTTTAAGTCGAGAGTCAGGGGCTCTTTAGTGTTGCTTAGATTAAATTCAACTTTGGTGGTTGCATTAAAGCGACTATCGCCGGTGAGGTCAAAACTCAGTTGGTAGCCAACCTCTGAGACAACGTTTGAACGTGCCATTGCTTGGTATTCGCTAATGTTAGCGCTTCCGTCACGTTGTGTTGGTGATTGACTCGGTGTGCTGTTACAAGCTAATAAGCCTGTGCAAGCGAGGGCAACTAAAGACGACTTAAACAGATTCACAATTACTTCCCTAAAAATTTATTATTGTTTTTGGTACAGATATTTCATTCAATGACGATTGTTTACAGTTATAAAAAAGCCGACTCGAGGTCGGCTAATTCAATTTTATCAGAGGCTTATAGGCCTAAGAAAGACTTAGATTTAACTTTGCGGATTTCTTTTTCGTCAGACCATTCGATTAGGCCTGTTTCTAAATCCATAAGACGCATAGTCATTTTGTAGTAAACGTCTTTAGTACTGCCATCTTGTTTCACGATACTCGATAAGTTGCCGTAAAGCATGTACTGAGCACCGACTTGGCGACCAAACTTGATAGCTGTTGATGGGTCAACCATACCAGCATTGTTTTGGTAGTCTAGTTGCTTACGTACTGAGTCAACTTTAGTCATGTCGATAAAGCGGAATTTACCTGAACGTAGTAACTTGTTGCTAATAGAGTCAGTGACTGATTCTGTATCAATATGTTCTGAGGTTTTGTTTTTGATTTTATCAACAAAGATAATAGGGCGATCGTTCTGTGTCATTACGATAACAGGTGGGAAGGTCAGCATGCTGTCGACCATTTTAGCAGCGATGGCTTGTAAATCAGTTGAACCAAAGTTTTCGTTAACGGTTTCTACTTCAGTTGCATCGCCATACTCAACCTTAGATTGACAAGCTGATAGCCCGATAACAGCGGCTAAAACAAAAATCAGTTTAAAATGTTTCATAGTAAGTTCCATGTTGAATATGACTTATAAATAGTCGAGTTAAATAATTATTGAATAAAAACGGGTTTGATTGCCAGTCTCTATTACCCAAATTAATGTTGCACGATTAGGTTTTACATCAATCTTGGCAGCAGGACTGTTGCCTAAACGGATTTGATACTCGCCAGGTTCAATATATTGGCGGGCAATCTGTGCCTGTCTTGGTAATGTAAGCCAGCTACGTCTATCTGCTTGCTCTGTCACTACATTAAAAATTTGCATCAAAATAGCAGCAGCATCAGTTTCGTTATTTCGACGCTTACTTCCACTTTCTACACTGCGAGTCATTTCTGACTTAGTATAGACTCGTGCTGCTTGGCGCACCAAGGCTGCGGGTAAATCTTCTTTTAATGCATTAATAGCTAAGGCATCAATATTAGCGATTGGTTCCGCTTTTAACACTGTTCCCAGACCTTGAATACTTGAAGGTTGGATAACTTGGCGGTGTGGCTGATATGTTGCTAGTGAAACAGTCTGCCAATTGCCATCAATGGTAAAAGGTACAGTTAAACTTTGTTTCTCAGGAACAAATCCTTTCTCGACCACCATCACCACTTGGCCTTGGCCCTTTTTAGGTAATACAGCATCGCCCCAACGACGTTTAAACTCATCGTATTGCGGCATTGATAATTGTTTAGCAAGGCGGACTAAGTCTTGTTGCAAGTATTTATTATTTGGTGTTATCTGCGCCGCTTTACGGTAATCAATATAAGCATCATTGGGTTCGCCTAAAAGCTCATGCAGTAATCCTGTTGTGTAATAACTATAAGCGTTTAAAAATGAGCTGGTGACAGTACCCGTTGCTTGACCGAGTTTATTTACCTCAGCATCTATTGTGCCGTTGGCCATAGCTCGAACTGATTTTTGAGACTTCTGGTAGCGGGCTTGTTCGCTGCTTTGTAGTTGATTACTACGGCGAACCTCAACTAATGCGCCTTGTGCATCACCAGAAAATAAATAGTTAAAGGCTTGGTACTGATGCACCATGATACGTTCGTAGCCTGGACCGCGATAAGGGATAGCATTGTCATTTAATACTAAACTGCTGGCAGTTGCCGTTAAATCTGAAGCACTAATAGTGGCTCTATCATCAAAGTCTTTATAGGCACGTATAGCTTGTTGATAATAGGTTTTACTGGTTTCAAAATCACCTGATACTTGTGCTACTCGGCCTGCTTCTTGAGCGTAGAGTAGACCGTCATTAGTATCGATTTGACCTGCTAGTTCAGAAAGTTTGGCTGTTGGTGTTGGGCTCGCTAATTGCTGTTTAATCGGTGCAATTTGCGACGGGTAATTAATTAAAACGCTGTTATAAGCACAGCCTGTTAGGCTGAAACAGAGTAACCCGATACTAAGCAGTTTATTCATCAGCCAATACCTTGAAGTGTTGGCTGTCGTTGGGTATAAAGCCTTGCGAAGTGACTATTTGATCGGCAGATGGCGATTGATTTGCCATGTGTATCCTTTCGAGCAAAGTTATTCCCTGTAAGTGATCAAATTCATGCTGAAAAATACGAGCAACAAAGTCGGTCAGTTGTTGCTGGATTACGTCACCATGAATGTTTTGATATTGCACATTAACCGTTTTGTGTCTGAGTACTTCAACACGTCTACCTGCGATAGATAAACAGCCTTCCATGCCAAGTTCCATTTCTTCAGAACAAGCAATAATTTGTGGATTTATGACCACTGTAGCTGATGTCTCAGGAGCATTTGGATAACGTTCATTAGGCCTTGAATGCATAATAAATATGGATAAATCACTGAAAACTTGTGGAGCAGCGATCCCCACACCATTTGCAGCTGTCATAGTTGCTATCATATTGTCGCTAAGCTGAACCAGAGCTTGATCAAATGTAATGACTGTCTGTGTTTGGCGATTTAAAATCGCTTCACCAGATTGGGCGATTGTCATTATGTCACTTGCAGGCATAGGGTTCCTTAATGCTTAACGGCTAATAATCTATCTATAAGACTATTTATTATTGAATAATGTAGCAAATATTACTTCATCGAACATTTAATAATGTGGCGGTGGTGTTTCTTCGGACTGTGTCGCCATGTTACTTGGTTCGATAGCTTGTAGTTTATTGACGATTAATGACATTTGATGTTGCTGAAAAGCCACTAAGTCATTTAATTTAATCACTTCTTGGTTAAGGTCTTCAAGGGTACTTTCTTGAAACGCCACTTTCATTTCTAAATCATCAATCTTTTGTTGCATGTCTTGCATTATTTCCTCTCACAGTCATGGAATCATCGATTACACCTAAGGTAATCGGCCCCATGACTCTACTAAACCTTGATTACTGATGCTTACAATCTGTTGCTGGGCATCACTTGCAATAGAGTATACAACGGCACCTCTATTTTGACTGTTTTTAGTTAACTGAATTTGTCTATTAGCCAGCTTTTTACCTGTTTGGGTTTGCCATAAGATGATTTCTTTTGATGGCGAGCCTGTTATGAGGATTTTATCTTGCTCAATAAAGCGAGCACTGCTGAAGGTCATTTGGCGACGATTTATGGCTAATGTTGATAATGTGTCACCAGTATCGCTGTGATAAATTGCACCATTACCAGTGATATCACTAGCAAAACAGAGTTTACCGTTTTGGCTTAAATTGACTTTACCAATGCGCGACTCTAGTTGCCATTGGTGAACAGGTTGGCCTGTTTGAGCTTGCCACAGGATTACGGAACCATCATTGGAGCCGCTTAATGCGAGTTGACCATTTGCCGAGATAGACACGCTAGAAACCCGCTCTTGGTGGCCTAAAAACTTAATTAAGCTTTTTTCTGGTGAAAATGACATAACAGACCCGTCGACTAACCCCACTAAAGTTTGGGCATTATTGGCAATGGCGACAGATTGCGCAGATGCTGGGAGTGACCACCAACCGACAGATTTACCTGTGGCGACATCCCAAATAGCTAAAGAATCCGTCGTTAATGTTGCGGCGTATTGTGCATTTGCAGAGAGCGCTGTATCGAACACATTATTGTCAGTGGCATTTGAATCAGCGCTATGTTGCCAGCGGTATTTTAAAGCTGCTTGGCTGAGATCCCACAGTTGAACGCCGTTACTTGCAGTGCTAACCAAAGCCAGTTGAGCGTCTTCAGACAAGCTCGCGCTGTAGCTTGAGTCATTAGTGACACGAAACACTTTTTTGGCCGCTGGTTGGCAAGCAGTAAGGGTGCAAATACACAATATCAGCGTAATTAGTCGAAACATGAACTTGCTCCAATAAAAGTTGTCTGAAAGCCAGTGTTATTATTCAGGCCATTGCAAGAAACACTTTAATTAGTATAAAGTGGCCAAATATATACAATTTTTTTACCTACAGGTTATTGTAACCGCTATAGGACGCTGAGGAAGCTTTAATGAAATCTATTTACAAATTATCGTTAGTTGCATTGGCTGTTGTTGGTCTTACTGCATGTAACCAAGAACAAGAAGTCGTGGCAAAGAAAGTTGAGCTAACAACTGACGCGCAAAAAGAAGCTTACAGTGTTGGTGGCTCTATTGGCCGTTATATGGCTGGTCATATTACCGAACAAGAAGACTTAGGTTTTGCTGTTGACCGTACTTTAGTTATCCAAGGATTCAGCGATGGTTTAGCTGATACTTTAGATTTAACAGAAGAAGAAATGCAAACTGTTCTTCAAGGTTTAGACGTTAAATTAAGTGAAAAACGTGCAGAGCAAGCTGAGTTATTAGCAAGCCAAGCTGTTGAAGAAGGTAAGAAATTCCTTGAAACCAACAAAGCTAAAGAAGGCGTTGTAACAACTGAGTCTGGTTTACAGTATGAAGTATTAGAAGCTGGTGCAGGCGATATGCCAGTTGCTGAAGATACTGTTGAAGTACACTACAAAGGTACACTAATCGACGGTACTGAGTTTGATAGCTCATACAGTCGTGGTGAGCCAGCTAAGTTCCCATTAAACCGTGTTATTCCTGGTTGGACTGAAGGTGTTCAATTAATGCCTATCGGTGCTAAGTACAAGTTCGTTATCCCTTCTGAGCTTGCATACGGTGAACGTGATACTGGTACTATTCCAGCTAATTCAACCTTAGTATTTGAAGTTGAATTACTGTCTATTGAGAAAGCACAAGTTGAAGAAGCACCTGCTGCTCAGTAATGTGTTGAGTAATCCCTTCAAGGGATAATCGATTAAAAAGGACGCGAAAGCGTCCTTTTTTGTGGCTGAAGATAAAATGTAAATAAAATTTAATAAAATTTTTTTGAGAGGTTAAATCAAAACACCAGTTTATAGCCACTTTAAGCGATAAAATAACCACATTTGAATTCCAACGAGTAGGGTTAATCCCCCGCTGAATATGGCAAAAGCCCAGCTGCTTTCTGTGCCAGGAATGCCGCCGATGTTGACCCCGAGTAAACCGGTTAAAAACCCCAACGGTAAGAAAATAGCTGAAATAAGCGACAGGAAATATAAGCGCTTGTTGAGTTGTTCTGATTGCTGTGATTGAAGTTGCTCTTGAGTTACGCTGGCTCTATCTCGCACTGCATCTAAATCTTCAATGACTCTGATTAAGGTCTCGTTTATTTCGCGGATCCGTAATTTATGCTCAGTGTTAAATAGCACATGCCCGTCATTTAATAACCGTGATAACGCATCTCTTTGTGGCGAAAAATAACGCCTTAAGGTGACAGTTTGTTTTCTGAGTTCAGCAATATCCAAGCGAAGAGAGGAACTGATTGGCGCAGTAATTTGATCGTCCAAATCGTCTAGTTGATCTTCGAGATTGTGGATTAACTCCATTTTTCTATGGGTTAAGCGTTCGCACAGTGACACCAAAAAGTCGGCACTTGAATCAATACTGTTTGGCTTAGACATAATTTGTTCGGCAATGTCTTTGACGGACTGTAGCTGGCGCTCACAGGTCGAAATGATTCGATGCTGCTGAGCAAAAATACGCATCGAAACCATGTCTTCTGGAGCTGAGTTAGGGTTCAGATTAATCCCGCGCAGGGCCATTAATACCCCGTTTTGCGAGCTTAATGTGCGTGGTCGAGTATGCTCTGCCAGTAGGGTATCGGTTTCAGTTGGTGGTAATTGGGCATCAATAACCCACTTTCTCGCTTCTTGATTGCTGTAGCGCAGATGAACCCATAATAATCCATCTTCAGCTTGCCACTGTTCTAGCTCAGAGTGTGGAATGCTTTGGCCTGCATTAGGGCCTGACAAGAGTAAGCAATAAATAAAACCTGTATCCATATAAGTCCTGACTTGCAATTGATGGGGCACACTTAACATACTGTTCTATGAGATGTGCGTGATTGGTTTTGTGTTTTTAGAGCAACAGGCCCTAGTTATAAATTCAGTCATCCTGACTATCAAGCTTAGCAATAGCAGCATTAAAGATATTATTGACGGTTATTTTGTTCTTGTGCAACATTTTCATTATTTACTCACTGTAACTGCGCAGTTTGAGCTAACTTCGGTTAAAATAAGATAAAGCCTATTTTTGAGTTTTATCATGGAATACGAGTTTCGCCGTAACAGCTTAGACGGCACCTTATTTGCTGAGTTTAGTATGGAACATGCTATTTTAGGCCGCTTTTTTGCCGAGCGATTGGGTAATGATATTGAGCAATGTAATAATATTTTGCAGCAAATTGAGATAATCAGAGCTAACAAACAAAATGATTGGTTAATGCAAAGCCATGATTTAGCGTTAGCGATAGACAGTGAGCAGGTTAGGGTATTTGCCATTGCGATCGATTTTGATGAAGACTTTGACTTAGAAGAGTCAATGAGTATGTATGATGCAGAGTCTGAAGCATTTTGCGGTTTAGAAGATTTTGAAACAGCACTTAAAAGCTGGATGGAGTTTATCGGTAAACGTTAAGCGTCTAGCGTTAAAAATCAGGCTTCAAGTCTCAGGCTTAAAAGCTGAAGTGTGAAGCTTATAAATAGCACTGTATCAGTTTATAAACTAAAAAGGCGCCTCATAATGAGTCGCCTTTTTTGCACTGAGTATTTTGTTTTGATACTGACTAGTGGTTTAAATACCTTACAGCCATTTCAGTTCGTGATTTTGCGTTGGCTTTACGAAGTAAGTTTTTCACATGAACTTTTACGGTTCCTTCACTGATATGCAGCGCTTCAGCGACAACACGATTACTCTTACCTTCTGCTAACTCTTTCAAAATCTGTAACTCGCGCGGCGTTAATGACGCAATCCAAGTTTCATCATTATCAGCATTTTTAAGCTCATAGATGTACTCTTCAACTTCATCACTAATCACTCGATGGCCAAGCATGGCCTTTTTAAGTTGTTCTAGTAATAAATCTGGCTCAGTGTCTTTCAAAAGGTATCCATCTGCGCCAGCGCGTAATAGACGGATCACGTCTTGCTTAGCATCAGATACCGTTAAAATAACGATTCGTGCTGTAACACCTTCTTGGCGCATGGCATTTAAGGTGTCTAATCCCGACATGCCTTTCATGTTTAAATCTAGCAAGATAATATCAGGCTCATCTTCGCCAATTGCAGTCAGTGCGTCTAAACCCGTTCCTGCTTCACCAAATAGTCTAAAGTCACCATCTGAGGTTATTAACTGACAAATACCACGTCTAAGAAGCGGGTGGTCATCTACTACTAATACTGAATAAGGTTTACCCATTTAGAGGCTCCTGCTGGGGTGGAAATACGAGAGAGACAGTTGTGCCGCCCTGCGGATTATTATCAAATTTGACTGTGCCATGCAGTTTAGTTGCACGCTCGTACATGATCCCGATACCGAAATGCTGATCTCGCTCTTTTAAATGCGACACGCCAATACCATCATCCTTGATATTAATATGTATCATATCAGAATCTGCCAAAAAACAATCAATTTCTATTCGTGAAGGTTTTGCATGTTTAATAGCGTTAATAGTGGCCTCACGAGTGAGCTGTAAAACATGAATATGTTGCTTCGCTGCGAGTAAGTGAGGTGATAATTGATAATTAAGCTCAATCGTTATCCCTGACTGTTTACGCAATTGAGTTAACATTACTTCAATTGCTTGGCCTAAATTGGGATCTTTAATGGTTAACCTGAAAGTGGAAAGTAGTTCGCGTAACTGACCGTAAGCTGTGCTTACGCCATCATTAATATCAATTAATTGCGTTTCTACATCTTGGGTCATGCAGCTAGGTTCGATTTTTTTACGCAGCAAGCTAACTTGGATTTTTAAATAAGATAGCAATTGCCCTAATGAGTCATGCAATTCTCTGGCAATCACAGCGCGTTCTTCCATTAATGCAAGCTGCTGTCTCTCTTCTGTAGCGTTGTGAATAACAATAGAGCGAGTCAACATCATGGCGAAGTTAACAAACAACATGTTGTTTAACGGTTTAAGTGAAATGACCTCAAGATAGCCTAAGTTTTTGTCTTCAAGTTGTAAGTTAAACTTAACTGGAGTGACTGCTGCTTGTTCAGAGTTGACAGCATTTGAATCTAACCAGCCGTTATCGGCTTCAATACTATCTATAGTCTCGTCATCGTGTTCGATTACCAAGCGGACATAATCTAAGTCTTCAAATTGCTGAATTTGGGTTAATGCTGCGCTCAGAGCTTTATAGTCTAAAGTATCAGCATGTAATCGAATCAGGTTTTCATATAAAAAGCTCAGCTCATTATTAGCGCGAGTGAGTGCAATGGTTTTTTCATTCACTTGGCCTTCTAGGTCTTGATAAAGGGTATCAAGCTCAGAAGCGGTTTTTTTAAAGGCTTCACCTAATGCATGCAGCTCAATATATTCTGTTTGTGGTACGTCAACCTTGAATTTGCCCTTAGAAATGGAGTTAGCCACATCCATCAATTGGAGTATAGGCTCTACCATTCTTCTTCGGGTGTAACGAGTTGCTGCTGTTGCAACTATTAACATTAAAAATAAACCGATGATTTGACCTATCACTAATACCCTAAGCTTTAGGGCTGCAAAACGTTCCATTTCTAATACTAATAAATCGATGGTATCGACAAAGTCTTTTAAAGAGGCTGAATACGCTGGTCCTCGTTCAGTTTCGATGAAGGTTCGCATTTGGCCCCATTTTTCTACTACCAATAAATATTGCTGGCTCAAATCTTGTGGGCTATACCAAGTTAACGAGCGCTCTAATGCTTCAGAGTGAAGGGTTGTTTCAAACTGATTTATTTTCTCATTCAGCAGCTGCTCATCACGTTCTAAATATAATTTTAAACGATAACTCTGCATTCGGAGTGAGCCAGAGGCATTGATCGCTCTAGCATCACCGATACTAAATGTCAGATTGATAATTGAATACACAGCTAAGCTGGAAGAAATGAAAATTAGGACTAACATTAGTCTTAGAATAGTGGAGGTAAGGCTGCCTCTTTTGGTCATATTAATTCCAACTTTAGTCTGTTTTTTAATGGTCATAATTGCCACATTTTACATTAGTGATTGCTGTATTATGTTAACAGATAATCAAAAACGTGATGTACAACATGTTAACATGTTGATCTAGCGCAAGCTTATTGTTCAATACTCATAAAGGGGTATTCTTAATTAAACCTTAAATGGATAAGTTTGTTCATGGAGATGTCGTGAATATTTAAAATAAAATGTAACACGGAGATGAACGGTGATGAAAATGAAAGGAAAAGTTGTTGCGCTTAGCGCATTGATGGCAACCAGCTTTATGATGTCTAGTGCGATGGCTAGCGATAAAACTGAACCACGTAATGAAGTTTACAAAGATAAGTATAAACTGCAATACGAAACTTGGCACGCTACATCAGAAAGTGATGAAATTGTTGATGTGTTAGCCGAAGATCCAAACCTTGTTGTGTTATGGGCAGGTTACGGCTTTGCTAAAGATTATAACAAGGCACGTGGTCACCATTATACAGTGACTGACTTACGTAATACATTACGTACTGGTGCACCAACTGGACCAGATGATGGCCCAATGCCTATGGCATGTTGGAGCTGTAAAAGCCCTGATGTACCTCGTATGATTGAAGAGCAAGGCGAAGACGGTTACTTCAAAGGTAAATGGTCTAAAGGCGGAGCTGAAATCGTGAACTCTTTAGGTTGTGGCGATTGTCATGAAAAAGGTTCACCAAAATTACGTATTTCTCGTCCATATGTTGACCGCGCTCTAGAAGCAATTGATAAGCCATTTGATAAAGCATCTCGTAAAGACAAGCAATCTATGGTTTGTGGTCAATGTCACGTTGAATACTACTTCGAGAAAACTGCTGATCGTAAAGGTTACGTGAAATTCCCATGGGACAACGGTACTACTGTTGAAGATATGGAAGTTTACTACGATGCAATTAAGTTTGCCGATTGGACTCACGCGATTTCTAAAACACCAATGCTAAAAGCTCAACATCCTGGTTATGAAACTTGGATGCAAGGTATGCACGGTAAGAACAACGTAAGTTGTACTGACTGTCACATGCCACGCGTTGCTAAAGCAAATGGTAAAGGTAAGTTCACAGACCATAAAGTGGGTAACCCATTTGATCGTTTCGACGAAACTTGTGCAACTTGTCATGAAGGCAAAACGAAAGAGTTCATGATGGAAGTAACACATGCGAATCAAAAAAGTGTTACAGAAATAAAGCTAAGAGCTGAGACTCAACTTGTACACGCTCACTTCGAAGCTGGCGCAGCTTGGGAAGCGGGTGCAACTGAAGCTGAAATGGAACCTATCCTAATGGATATCCGTCACAGCCAGTGGCGTTGGGACTTTGCAACTGCATCTCACGGTGTTGCTGCACATGCTCCTGCTGAAGCATTACGTATTTTAGGTGGCGCGGTTGATAAAGCTGCTGATGCACGTATCAAACTTGCTCAACTTCTTGCAGCTAAAGGTGTGAAAATGCCAGTCGCTATCCCTGATATCTCTACTAAAGAGAAAGCTCAGGAAGCACTAGGTATGGACATGGATAAGATGAATGCTGATAAGCAAAGATTCTTAAAAGAACTTGCTCCTAAGTGGGATGCTGAAGCTGAAAAGCGCGAAGCAACTTACTAATCAAGATTGTTACTTTGATAAGAGCACTCCACGTAAAAGCCCTCTGTTGAGGGCTTTTTTTTGCCTCTCATTTATATAGAATAATATCACTTTGATTAAAATAGCGAAGGAATTGACATGGGCAAACAAGCGGCCAATACACATGACTCATTATTACTTGAAGGTGGTTGTTTATGTGGTGCGGTGAGATACCAACTAACTGCTGAACCATTTGATGCCGATTACTGTCATTGCAAACAGTGTCAAAAGTCATCTGGTGCCGTATTTCAAGCTTGGATGGACTTTAAAATTGAGCAAGTTATCTGGGTAAAAGGCGAGGTGACTGAATACAAGTCATCTGACTATGTTAGACGTGGATTTTGCAAGCAATGTGGCTGTAATTTAAGTTTTCGAGATACCCGATACCCAGACTACTTTACCCTCACGATTGGCTCTTTAGATAACCCTAGCTTAATTAAACCTAACTACCATATTTATACCGCAAACCAAGTATCGTGGTTAACGATTACTGATGACTGCAATCGCTATGAGCAAGAAAGAATCACTTAGTTTTTGATACCTAACTTGCAACCAAACTTATAGCTGAGTTTGCAGCCAAGTATAGAAGACGTAGATAAGCTCAGAAATATGGAAAACTGAGTACAAGGATATGATATAGCTAGTTTGCTGAAATGCGTTCTATTTTCCAATTCGGTAGTTTTTCATTAATGTCCTGGGAGATTTTATCAGCATCACCACGAAGCACAATCGTTGGAACGCTCGATAACGTTTCGATAGAGAGTTGCCTTAATTGTTCAGGGGTTAATGAGTTTATCGCATTGACTTGCTGCTGTGCTTGCATGGCTGATTTGCCAGATAACAAGTTACGTATGTAATCACTTTCTCTGCCAAAGGTGTTATCCATTGAAAGCTGACGTTGACCCATTAAATATGTAGCAACGGCATCAATTTCGGTCTGACTAACAGTTTGTTGAGTTATTAATTGAGTGTGATCCACTATCCCTTTTATAAATGCCCCTGAGTTTTCTAATGATGTGTTGCCATAAAAGTACAGGTATTGGCTTAATGGTGCATCAATACAACGACCGTAAATGCCATAGGTTAATCCACGGGTTTCTCGTAAATCATAGAACAGTCTTCCGGTGTAACTTCTACCAAGTAAAGGCGCAATAGTTTTACAGCCTAAGCTGCTATCAAGTGTGGCTTGGGGTGGTGACAGAAGGGAGTGTGATTGCTTTTTATTATCTGTTATGAAGCCTAATCGTACTTGAGTTTGCACCGTATCTGGAGCATCGATTAGATAGATGGTTTGCTTTTGATTAAGTTTGGAGCGTGAGTCTGGGTCTGCGTTAGGGCTTTCGTGTAGTGTTGAATCATTCCCCGATCCCCTTTGGCCATTATGGGCACTGTGGTGACTGTTATTTTGCATCAACCAACTAGGCCATGTTATTTCTCTGGCCATAGTGCTACTAAGGTTATGAGAGCTACTAAGGTTATGAGTGTCACTATTATCAGCAGTGGCACTAAATAAATGCCACTGCATTTTGTCACGTGTTGAGCGATGTAATTGCGATAAACGTTCAGGCTCATCTAATGCTTTTACTAACTCTTGATTAGCAATATTAAGGTTATATGGGTGCTGCTTTCCGAGTAATTGGTTGCGGAATGCTTTATCTATTTCAGAGCCTGTAAATGCACCAATATGCTTATTGAGATTTAAATTTCGTTGAACTGTTTCGATATTGATATGACTAAGTGATTCAATATCCCAGAAGCCCAAGATGAGTGGCAACATATTTTCAATTGGTTGTGAGCACTGCATCGTGGTGGTAATACTGTGAAGGCTTGCTCTAAATCGAATGCTATTATAGCAAGCTGAGATCTCCGGTAAGTGCTGTTGATTAGCAAGTTCACTAAGGCGCTGGGAAAAAGCCTCAATAAGCACGTCAGGGTTTTCAAGAGAAGCAGTAGCCGAGAGTCCGATAAAATAAATACGGTTAAGGCTGTGGCTATTTGTCGCCGCATTTTTTATAGGCCATGTGTGAGTGGTGAAAATCTCACTGAGTTTAACGCTTGTGGGTTCAATACTATGTTGTGCTGAAATTGATGCTGTTAACGGCTGTAAACTAGGGGCCTGCTCAAGGACTGTAAACTCAGGTAAGTTAGGAGGCTGCGCATCAGTAAAGTTAATTGGCGAGTGCTGACAGCCTAGTATTACAAAACTAAAGCTCAACAATATGCTGATCTGATATTTCTTTATCGCAATGACCACTATAGCGCCCACCTTTCTAATGAGTCTGCAAATCCTTGTGGCATGATTTCTAACAAGGCTTTCCCCCAACGGATGTACCAAGACGGAAGCAGATCTACTCTAACGGCTTTATCGATGAAGTATTGCTTTGTGACTCGCTGAATATCAGCAGATGAGACGGCTTCGGTTCGTTGCCAAGGCTGTGTTATAGGATGGTACTTATCTCGAACTGAGGTGTTTGAGAGAAATTTAGCTAAGGACTGACTATTGGTATAGTGCTGCTGAGCTTTATTAATGGCGGCAGCTTTTAAACCGCACAAAGCCTGTTCATCAATACCTGCCTGCAGTACTTCATTAAACAAGGATGCTACCAACTCTTGTAATTCATTTAAGGAAGTATTTGCTCTGGGCACCAATACAAGGTTGGTCACACCATGATTTTCCATGGTCAAGGGAATGGAGTAGCTGAGCATTTGCGGTGGGTTTTCTAATGTGTTGGATGCGAGTGCACTTTTGAGATTCTGAAATAAGTGATTTTGTAACAGGTTAATGGCCTCATAGTCGGGATGGTTCCTGCCTACAGTGTGCCAAGCCATGAGTAATGCAGGCCAAGGGCCACGCCCATCCACTATTTCAGTTTTAATTGCCATTGGGGTTACTGCAATAGATGTGAACGTATCTTGAGAATGATTAGGGGCTTGCCAGTCGGCAAAATACTGCTTAACGGTTTGAAGTGAATCACTTTCTAGTTTACCCACTAATGACAATTGCATTGCATCGGGGCGGTAGTAGCGCTGATGAAATTGCTCAAGTTTAATGGGGGTTGCACTGATGACATCTGCCTTACTGCCAATAATGGCATGGGCATAAGGGCTCTCAGCTACTTGGGATAATAAAAACTCCATCGCAGGGCGAAGGTAGGGCTGGTTATCTATGGTAGTGGCCATTTCCTCAAGTACTGCTCCTTGCTGGTTTTTAACAGTAGTTTGAGATAAAACTGGGCGAATAAATCGGTCTGACTCAAGAAATAAGCTTAACTCCAATGCCTGCGCAGGGATGGTTAAATAATAATTGGTATAGTCGAAGTGAGTGCTGGCATTAAAGCGAGCACCAATGGCACTCATTTGTTGAGGGTAGCTATCTTTGGGCGCATTCTCGCTGCCTTTGAACAAGAGGTGCTCAAATAAATGGGCATAACCTGTTTGCCCCTCAGTTTCATTGCGAGAACCCACATTAAATTGACTGGCAATTGCTACTGTAGATTGTAGCGGTCGATTAACTTGCCTAACAATCATGCCGTTATCGAGCTCATTGAGGCTTATTTGTTGTTCAATCTGTCGGAGTTGCTCAAATTGAGGCTTTAGATTGCATTGAAATGCATGTGAGTTAAATGGAAGTAAACTCACTGCTAATACGAATATACAGTTTAAAAACAAAACTGAGACTAGGCTGCTTTTCTGAAAATTGGTGTTTAGGCAAGCGATGCTTTTATCCATAACCGTTTTCAAACTTCCCCATTAATAAGACCTGTATTGAGATTTAGACTACTGGCTTAACGAATGCGACTCAAGTGTTAACGTCCTACCTGAAAAACAAAAACGCTAAATAGTGATTAAACTATTTAGCGTTTTAAATTAAGTAAGTAACTTGAAAATAAGAGCTGTTACTCAGACTCGAAAGGTGTCATCTCTTCATCTAATTGAGCGTGTTGTATGCTATTAATCCGTGTAGGTATACCGGTGCGCTGCTCTAACAAACGCTTTAACGTGAAAGAGTCTGTTTCAGCATGGGCAACAACAGAAGTGATTTTATTATCTAATGTTAGTGGTAACTGCTCTGTAGACTCAAACTGTTCAATCGTTTCAGATAAAGGTTGATGGACTTCTAAATAGCGATTTCCGTCTGGCTCTACGGTTGCTTTTATCGGTTGATTAATAAACTCAACGCGAGTACCGACAGGAACCGAACTGAATAAGTGCTCAATGTCTTCATCACGTAATCTTACACAGCCTTGGCTAACACGTAGGCCGATCCCGAAAGAGGCATTGGTGCCGTGTACAGCAAAATAATTACCGACATAAAGTGCAAATAATCCCATTGGATTATCGGGGCCAGCAGGCCATACATCAGGTAGCTCGACGCCTTTGGCTGCATAAATTTTTCGCGTATTTTGTGTCGGTGTCCAAGTCGGATTTGCACGTTTACGGTAGACTTGAGTCACCCAGTTTTCAGGGGTGTCACGACCAACTTGTCCAATACCGATTGGTAGTACTTCAACTGTATTTTTACCTTTTGGGTAATAATATAAACGCATTTCGGCGCTGTTAATTACGATTCCTTTACGTGGAGTGTCAGGCAAAATAAGTTGATGTGGAATAACTAAGGTACTACCTGGTTTAGGAAGATAAGGGTCAACACCAGGATTTGCTTCCATCATGTTGCTCAAGCCTAATTGAAATTCAGCGGCTATTGCCTCTAAAGTGAGCTTACCTTCAGGAACAACATAATATTGGTTTTCACCAATTAGTCGGCTGTCTTTAGCTGGTAAACGATACTCTATCGCAGCAACATTTAAGCTGGTAAAAAGAGTAGAAATAGCAATCAATGAAGCGCAAAACGACTTTAACATAAGAGCGACGTGTTCCTAATTATGGGGCTACCAGTTTCAAAGTCCCACCAAAGTTTTGGTATAAAGTATTAGTAAAAATGATTAGTACTCGAATCCCACATCCTTATAGAAGTGCATAAAGATAATACTTAATCATTACTCTAAGGCTAGCAAGCATGGCATCGTTGATCATTTCTTAACTGATTTCAAGCTGGCAAGAAACTTTATTAGCATTTTCTCATTTGAGTCATGTAAAAGGTGACCGTATCTAGTCACCTTTTGTTACTGCTAATTGTTTAATCTACTTTGCCAGCCTTTTTTAAAGCTTAATTGAATTACGCTAAGGGCTATTCATATATAGCAAAGGCTATTCATATTTAGCTTAAGGCTATTAATATTTAGCTTAAGGCTATTATTTCGCTTAGGGCTATTAATATTCGCTTACGGCTATTTGTATAACGAAGGTGTTTCTTTAGTTGGACGAGTCTTAAACCGTCTATGAAGCCACATATATTGATTACGATTCTTATCAATAATGTTTTCAATAATTTTATTACCACGAATCGCATCTGCTAATTCATCTTCGCCAGGGAAGTTATCAAGTGGAGGCATGATTTCCATGTGATAACCTTTATCGTCACTATTGCGCTCAACAAAAAACGGCAACACTTTAGCACGGCCAAGTTTTGCTAAGGTTGTAGCCCCAGTAATTGTGGCTGCATCAGGCACGGCGTACAAAGGAATAAATACTGCACTTGAACGTCCAAAGTCCTGATCTGCTGTATACCAAATAACATCTGGATTACGAAGGCTTCTGACCATATTGCGAAGATCACGCTTTGGCACTAGGCCTTTATTTGAACGCAGGCGACCGCTAACTTGCAGGTATTCCATAACAGGATTATCGTGTGGGCGATAAACACCAATCCCTGGCTGGAATTGACCGAACATTCTTGCGCCCATTTCTAACGGCAAACAATGTACGGCAAACAAAATAACGCCGTGACCACTATCGAGTGTATCGGTGACATGTTGATCGCCTTTCATTGTCATGTGACGCTGTATTTTATCGTTTGACCACCACCAAGCATTGATAGTATCAAAAATGGCTTTGCCGGTTTCTTCAAAGTTTCGTTTAAGTAGTTGTTCTCTTTCTTGCTCAGGCATATCAGGAAAACAAAGCTGTAAGTTTCGCTCAGCAGTATGCTTGCGACTCTTGGCAAACTTAAGGACTAATCTACCTAAACCTGCCCCCATGGTCATTTGCCAACGTAACGGTAATAGTTGAGTAAGTCTCATAAAACCAACACCTAACCATAAGGGCCAGTGTTTAGGATGTAATAAATGAGAACCAAATTGTGCTTTTTCTACCACGAATAACTCATCCAAATTTCGAAATTAGTTTCTATTCTAACTTAATTTTATAGCAAAATTAGGTACAATCACGGTTTAAGTCAGCAAAAAGAAAAAGTTTACTATGAAGGTATCTCTCCCAGCATTCGAAAAAGCACGAGTTTTAGTCGTCGGTGATGTCATGCTCGACCGCTATTGGGTTGGTCCCACAGGCCGAATTTCACCAGAAGCCCCCGTACCTGTAGTAAATATTAAAGAAATTGAAGACCGTCCAGGCGGCGCAGCAAACGTTGCATTAAACATTGCAGCGTTAGGTGGGCAAATCCAACTAGCAGGTATTGTAGGCGCTGATGAAACTGCGCAAGCATTAACCGTAGGCGTTCAAGCGCAAGGTGTTGAGCCTCGTTGGTTAACTGTTGCTGAAAAACCAACTATTACTAAGTTACGTGTATTTTCTCGTAACCAGCAGTTAATTCGTTTAGATTTTGAAGAGAAATATGCTAAAGCAGACAGTGAAAACTTGTTTGCCAGCAGTGAAGCGCTATTAGATGACGTAGATGTATTAGTGCTGTCAGATTATGCCAAAGGTGCAATTGATTCACCGGTTGAGTTTATTGCAAAAGCACGTGCCAAAGGTGTGACTGTGCTAGTTGATCCTAAAGGTACTGATTTTGGAAGATACCGCGGCGCATCATTATTGACTCCGAATATGAGTGAGTTTGAAGCAGTTGTTGGCACAGTGATTGATGAAGCTGACTTAATTGAAAAAGCGAAGCAGCTTATTAAAGAATATGATTTTGAAGCCATGCTAGTGACTCGCTCTGAAAAGGGCATGACGCTAATTAGCCAAGATGAGGCAGAATTGCATATTCCTACCGTTGCGCGTGAGGTTTACGACGTAACGGGTGCTGGCGATACGGTTATTTCAGCTTTAGCCACATCACTTGCTGCGGGTAGCACTATGGCGCAAGCATGTTCTATTGCAAACATTGCTGCTGGTGTGGTTGTTGCGAAACTAGGTACGGCCACAGTAAGCCGCATTGAGTTAATTGAAGCATTAGCCTTGAATCAAGGTGAGTCTGGATTTGGTGTTGTGAGTGAAGATCAACTTGCTTACGCACTTGAACAAGCACGTTTGCGCGGCGAAAAAGTGGTAATGACTAATGGTTGTTTTGATATTCTACATGCAGGTCATGTGAGTTATTTACAACAAGCTAAAGCATTAGGTGATCGCCTTATTGTTGCGGTAAATGATGATGCATCAGTGAAACGCTTAAAAGGCGAAGGTCGACCAGTTAACCAAGAAGATCGCCGTATGGCAGTTCTTGCTGGTTTAGCATCGGTAGATTGGGTTATCCCGTTCAGTGAGGATACTCCACAGCGTGTTATCAGTCGTTTGTTACCTGACTCGCTAGTAAAAGGTGGCGATTACAAAGTTGAAGAGGTCGCCGGTGGTGCCGAGGTAATGGCTGCTGGTGGTAAAGTTGAAATTCTTGGCTTTGAAGACGGCGTTTCAACAACTGCGATAATAGAAAATATTATGGCGAAAAAGTAGTGCAGTTACCGGCACTGTATTTTCTAATCAGTGCCGTTAGCGTTAGCCCTATAGAAATGGCTAACGCTAACTTTGACTCAAGTTTACCAATTACTTCGACAGCTAACAGTCCAAAGTTAGTTGTCAGCCTAGATACTGAGTTTCTTCCTCATTTAGAACCTAGCACTAATTATGCATTTCAGTCAGAACTTGAGCTAGAACTGAAGCCAGAACTTGATTTAGTCGATAAAGACAGTTATCCCCAAGTCTCATCAAAAACTCTTGTTGAACCATTTAAGCCTACTAAATTACATGATGTTAAAAGTGAATCAGTAGCAGGCAAAACAGCACTGTTATGTCCTATCGACGAATACGAACAATGCCTTTGGCAACTTCCAAATACTGTGGTTCGTCAGTTACCGAGTCATGATTCAATTACCTTCAGTTTGGGTTTAAGAAGCGCTGTGGTAATGCCTGTTGATGACAATGGTATCGCAGGCATTATCGTGCTGAATAATTCGTTGCCGGTATTGTCTCAAAGTGTGGTGGTAGATGGGGATATATACCAATTAGACTTAGCAAAACAAAGCCAATTAACTTTGTGGCATGAGATTGGTCATTTGGAAAATATTGCTCAGCAAGGCAAGGGGCTTCCAATTCGATTAAGTCATTATGAGCATGAGTGGCTAGCAGATATTTATCTGACATGGCGTGTAGCGCATCAAACCAATAATCTAACTCTTGCATGGCAGCAGTTTCATCGTCGCAATATGGCTGTTATCAATAATAATGACAATATGAGCCATTGGAGTTCTCCGCAATTATTGTGGCTACTGACTCATTATCAACAAGAAGATATTATTCAGTATGATGAATATAGCGATTTTATCACTGAGGTATATCCGCAATTTTTGTCAATTGAAAACACCGAAATAATGGAGATATCTAGCTTAATTCAGCGTACTTTTACTTCTGGCACTTCACAACCTTTACCTAGGTATATGTTTTGGCGTCAAGCTCGTTTAATTGAGGTGTTACAACCTACGCTTGTGATGTTGATGGGAAGCTCATCGGCTGAGCAATGGTTGATTGAGCAGTTTTCTGAAGCGCCAAAATTGATTAATGCGGAATAAAAAATACCTGCAACTTTACTAAAGAGCAGGCTTTGCTTTGTATGAATTAGTGATAATTTACTAATACTTCAAATGATCAATGCTTCAGGCTCGTCATTTAAAAATGCCATTGGACGTATACAGTGTTGTAATTACTGCCACCTTTAATGCGTCCAAAAGCTGAGCTAGTCTCAAAGATACCTGAACGATGATGGATGCTATAGCCGAGCCATGCATTGCTAAGCGGAGCATGATTAAAGACATCTCCGATATTCACATCGAATGAGAAATCAAGATAGTTGAGTAGCTTAGATGGTCGATAATCTTTTTCATCGAGCTCACTGCCTTCTATGTAGGTTACTTCTGAAACATAGGAAAGCCCTTCAGCTACACCAATACGAAAACGCCAGCCTAAATCAAGGGTGTAAAAAGCTTTAACGCCGATAACACCTTCGGCCAAGTTATCTTGTACTTCAGAGTCATGATGCCATACACCACCTGCTGTAAAATACAGATCAATTGGTAAAGTAAACAGGCTGTCGGAGAGTGGGATACCATAAAACAATGATGTTAGTTGGTTATTGTAGCGATCGCCTTTTGCATTCCCCGTTAGAATGTCATTGAGATTTGAAGGCGTTGCCCAGCCATGAGCTACTCGTAAAAATTCGCCGCTTTCTTTTGGTACAGGATTATTATTTGGGCGCTTAGCATCAGGATAAAAGCCAAAACCAAAGAAGGATTCAAATTGATATTGATTTTCTATTGTCGGTAATTCATAAATGTCATCTTCAAGACGAGTCACCCCAAAATTGGCGAGTAAATATAAGTTACTCGCCAAATGGTATTTAGTATTAACCCCCGCTGAAAAAGCTAAACCCGCTCCAGGGTCTATTTGATCTAAGCCATAATAATGCTCGTTAAAGGAGTCGCTTTTCCATTGGAATTCAGCGTAAGGGTTCAGTTGCCAATCGCCACCCGTCCAATGATATTGGGTGCGAGTATAACCATAGTAACGTTTGTCGCCATCACTCATGAAGGCGACGTCAGCTTCTAAACCATCTTTTTGAAATCGATATTGGAAACCAAAATCAAACGCATCAGACTGAGTTTCATTTTGATACTCTTTGGGAATATCCACAAATCGAAAACGACTATAAATATTCACTTGATGCTCATCATTTTTCCATAAGTGAACACCACCTTCTAATCCATCTAAAAAGAAGTAATCATTTTCAAACTCAATAAGCGGCATGACATCGGAAACCACATCATCTTCTGTTGCATAAGGAATGTCTGCACGGCGTGCACCAATTCCCACCCCCCATTTGTTTGGGAAGTACTCAACATTTTTACTACTTTGTGATTCAGGTGTTGATTGTGGTTCTGATTTCGATTTAGTTGTAGTTAATGGTTCAACTTCAATATTCTCACTGGCAAAAACCGTAAACGGACAGATGCACAAAAATAGAGGGATAAAAGGCAAATAACGGGGCATAGTCTTAGCTACCAGTAATCAACTTGAATAAAAAATTAACAATTAGAGGGCAAATTAAAACCTAAAACTACTAGGGTTTACAGTAACTTTGAAAAGATTATAGCATGGTGGATTTTCAAAACAGCTAAATGCGGTGTTTTTTATAGCAAATTGTTAACTTTTTAAACGAAAAAAGAATTAGCTTAGCCAATGACTTGTGAAATGGTTTTAGGTTGTTGCCAAAAAGAGTAGTTATGTTTTCCTGCTTGTTTGATCCCGTACATGGCATTATCAGCTTGCTCACAGACTTGGGTAAATTTATCATCTCTTCTAAAACAACTTATGCCAATACTTAAGCCTAAAGACACAGGTTTATTACTGATAGTTTGATTCTGCTTAAAGTGGCACACTAGAGCGCCAGCAAGGATACTGATTAATTGATATTCTGAAATTGAGGTAATGATGACAAATTCATCGCCGCCAATTCTGGCAATTTTTGCTTTAGCTTTAGGTAATAATTTCTCGCAATAATGTTTCAGAGTCGCGCCGATTTCTACCAAGGTTAAATCGCCAAAGCGATGGCCATGGCGATCATTTATCTGTTTAAAGTTATCAACATCGATAAACAATAGAGTACCAGAGATAAACTCTCTTTCTGCTTGAATGCTTTTATAGGCTTTCTCTGCTGCGACACGGTTGAGTAAATCAGTGAGTGGGTCGCGATGGGCTAGGCGAGCTAAGTCCAGTTGATAGCGTTTCTCTTGAGTTATGTCGATATGAGTGCCGAGAATTTTAAGCGGGCTACCATCAGCAGCGTACTCAACGATTCTTCCTCGGTCTGATACCCAGCGTTCGCTGCCATCTTTATGGATCATGCGGTGTACAGCTTGGTACACTTCTTCTTTTCCTTGTATATGGTCGTCAAAGGCTTTAATTACCCAATCTTTATCTTCAGGGTGCAGACTGCCTTTCCAGCTCTCCATATTTGCGGCATATTCTTCACGGGTATAACCCAGCAATGATCCCCATTCTTGATTATATATCCGTAAATCACCCGTTGGCACATGTTGCTCCCACAAACACAGGCCTGTGCCATCTAGCGTGGCAGAGAGCTGCTGTTGTATCTGGTTTTGTTGCAATTTTAAAGCTTCGTTTTCACGTTCTAGTTTTGCAACTTGTGCTGTTAACGCTTCAATTTTAGAAGCTTGGGTATCCATTCTGCCATTCGTCCATGCTTTAAGTGAATTGATATTTGTACGATTATTAGGCTCATTAGTCAATTGTGAAAATTAAATTGCTGAACACTTTTTACTTAGGGAAGAGAATCTCTTTTATTCGATTTAAAAATTATTGAGAGGTTATTTAGATGTTTAGTCGTGGCTGATATTAGCTTTGGAAAAAGATAGATAATAAAAAAGCCAAGTCATCGACTTGGCTTTTTGGATTTCACTTAATGTGAAATTAGTCTTCTAAGTTACCGCAAAAACGATAGCCTTCACCGTGAATAGTAGCGATGATTTCAGGCGTATCAGGTAAGCTTTCGAAATGCTTACGTATGCGACGAATCGTTACGTCAACAGTACGGTCATGTGGCTTAAGCTCACGGCCTGTCATCTTCATTAATAGGTCTGCACGAGTTAAGATTTTGCCAGGGTTCTCAACAAAGTGAAGCATCGCACGGAATTCACTGCGTGGAAGCTTGTAAGACTCACCTTGTGGGCTTACTAAAGAACGGCTGTTGATCTCTAAGCTCCAACCGTTAAAACGGTAGAACTCTACAGAGCCTTTTTCTTCAATTTCTGCACCTGCACTATTAACGCGAGTTAATAGGTTGCGAGCACGGATAGTTAATTCACGTGGATTGAATGGCTTGGTGATGTAGTCATCAGCGCCAATTTCAAGACCAAGAATTTTGTCAACTTCGTTATCACGGCCAGTAAGAAAGATAAGGCCGATGTTGTTAATTTCGCGAAGTTCACGAGCTAACAATAAACCGTTTTTACCAGGAAGATTGATATCCATAACTACAAGATTAATCTTATTATCCTGCATGGCTTTGTGCATTTCAGCGCCATCGTTTGCTTCAGTTACTACATACCCTTCTGCTTCAAAAATACTGCGCAGTGTATTACGGGTTACAGCTTCATCTTCAACAATAAGAATGTGTGGGTTTTGCATGTTATTTACCTAAATTAAAAACAATTCGATTCTAGTCATGTTGCACTAGGGCGGTGGCGCTGCTTATTAATGAAAACGCCGATAATTTATATATTTCACGATAGGTGTTTATCTATGTCTGCCCTGAACAAAACACGCTTCATGACTAGCTACATTATATACACTCAGCTTAATACATTATTAAAAGAGACATTCGTGACATAAATGTGATCATAAAAAATCAATATTCCGATTGTATGATGAGAGTTAACTCACTCACAATCAGTCGAAAGATCTATTAAAACAAAGATTCATTACACTATGAGATTAAATTGCTCATAAAAGTTCCTCGGCAATTTAATATTGTTCTATATTTGTATTATCTAAAATGTAGAACAAAATGTTCAAGCTTGAATAATTAATGGCTAAATAGTGTACCGATTAATGTAACAGCTTGTATCACAACTTATAGTTATGTAGCAAAATCTAGCTAGTGGTGATTATTGTACTCGTTTTAGGCATTTGTTAACAAATGAAATGTTAACAAATTTACTCTCCATAATTGTTACAAAAATGGTTTTTTAGGTAAGCTTTTGATTGTATTGGTTAATATAATTATTGTTCTTGTGACTTACGTCACATGGGTATTGTCGCCACATAGGGTTTACTACACTTAACTGGGTTCAATAGAGAAAATTAAATGATGGATAATTTAATCGATAGCCTTTGGCATAAGTATCAAGGAACACAATTTCTACTGACACAAGGCCTATCTAATGATATCCCCTTCGCGATTGTCACTGCTCACAACCCTCTAGGAAATGTTCTGACTCCCTGCCAAAACCGCTTATTAGATCACCGATTACAGCGAAAGATTGAACAATACAACAGCCCTTATCGCTCTTTAATTGGCGCTGCTCCTGATTTATCCCATATGGAAAAAAGTTGGGCTGTGTTTATTGATAAGCAACAAGCGCTGGAGTTAGGTCGAGAATTTAAACAGCATGCCATTTATTATGTTAACCAAGGCTTATTGTCATTGGTGGCATGCGGTGATGCCCCAGATGCAGAAGTAATGATCGGTGATTTTTTTACTCGGTCTCGCGTTGTTAATGAGTTACCTGATTTACATGAATAATTTGCACTATTACTCAATACCTTCGATCTAAAGACTAAAGTGGCAAATGTAACGGTACTCAAGTTGTATTTGTTACCCAGCTGAATTTGGGGATTGAATTGTTGCTCTATAATTCCTATTGGATTAGATAATTT
>NZ_BPEV01000042.1 GCF_019654955.1 Shewanella sp. KT0246
TAATTGCTTTAAACTTTATAAATCAAGCCATAAAAAATGCCACTCAACTGAGTGGCATTTTTGTACGAGAGTTAATTAAATCTTAGATTTACTTTAATCCACGACGTTCTAGTAGACCATCTGTCGTCGGCGCTTGGCCTCTGAAGTTTTGGTAAGCTTCCATTGGCGGTACACTGTTGCCAACTTCACGGATAGTTTTTCTAAACTTCATTCCGATTTCACGATTTAAACCGCCTTGAGTTTGCACATAAGCAAAAGCATCAGCGGCTAGGATTTCACTCCACATGTAAGCATAGTAACTTGCTGAGTAACCACCTGGGAACGCGTGAGCAAAGTAAGTTGAGCGGTAACGAGGCGGCACTGCTGGTAAATCAACTCCATGTTTCTTAAGCGCATTAGCTTCAAACGTTTCCACATCTTGCAGCGGGGCATTAGCATCTAATGCGTGCCATTCTAAATCAAGCAGTGCAGCAGACATGTACTCTAAGGTATCAAAACCTTGGTTAAAGCTTCTTGATGCTAATAACTTTTGCAGTAAATCATCAGGGATTGGCTTACCCGTATCATAGTGTTTGGCGTAATTGGCTAACACTTTAGGGTGCGCGGCCCAGTCTTCTTCGAAAGTGGATGGGAATTCAACAAAGTCACGTGATACAGAAGTGCCTGCAAGTGATGGGTATTTCACTTTTGAGAACATGCCGTGAGTACCGTGCCCCATTTCATGGAACATGGTAGTTGCTTCATCGTAGCTGACAAACGTAGGTTGGCCTTCAGGCGCCTTTTTAATGTTCATCACGTTAACAACAACAGGCTTCTGGTTTAGTAACTGAGATTGACCCACAAACGAGCTCATCCAAGCACCACCACGTTTGCCTTCACGGGCAAAGTAATCAGCGTAGAAGATTGCCATGCTACTGCCATCTTCATCAAACATCTCGTAAGCTTTTACATCAGGATGATATACAGGTAAATCTGGACGAGGTTTAAGTGTTACGCCGTATAGCTCTTGAAGGGTAAAGAACACGCCGTCTTCTAATACACGGTTAAACTCAAAGTAAGGCTTGATTGATGCTGCATCAAGGTCGAACTTTTCTTTACGTACTAGCTCTGCGTAATAAGCCCAATCCCATGGTGCTAAAGTAAAATCACCACCTGTTTTATTGATCATCGCTTGAATGTCAGCGGCTTCTTTTTGGGTGTTTTCAACCACTGCTGGCACCATTGAGCCAAACATGTCATATACCGCTTCTGGTGTTTTAGCCATTTGCGGGGCTAAGCGGTAATCAGACCAAGTGTCAAAACCTAGTAAATTAGCTTTTTTAGCACGAAGCTGTGCTAATCGCGCGACTAAAGACGCTGTTTCGTTATCACCTGCTAATCCGCGATTAGCTGATGCTTCCCAAACCTGCTGACGTAGTTCACGGTTGTCTAGTTGTGCTAATACTGGCTGGCGTGTCGTATTGGTGATGTTGAGAAGGTATTGCCCTTCAAGTCCCGCTGCTTCAGCGTCAGCTTTTGCTGCTGCAATGGCCGATTGTGATAAGCCTGCAAGTTTAGTTTCATCATCGACTTTGACTGCAATCTCTTTACTGAGTCTAAGTAGTCTCTGAGCAAACTCGTTGGTTAATGTTGATTGCTCTTCGTTTAAGTCACGAATTTTTTGTTTTTCAGCTTCTGTAAGTTTAGCTCCAGCAAGGACAAAACGCTGATGATAAACTTCCACTAAGCGGATTTCTTCAGCGGTTAATGAACTGGTAGTACGGCTATCGTAAATCGCTTGAATACGGCTGAATAACTCAGGGTTGAGGTTAATGTTATCTGAGTGCGCCGCCATTTTGGGCGCCATAATGCCTTGTACTTTTCGTAGTTCTGGATTGCTGTTTGAACCTGTTAGATTATAAAAAATGCTAGAAGTACGAGTGAGTAATGTACCGCTTTTCTCCATTGCGACAATGGTGTTTTCAAATGTTGGTGCCGCTGAGTTATTGGCGATATCTAAAATTTGCTGATGATGCTGATCCATACCAAGCTCTAACGCTGGTTGGTAATGCTCATTTTTCAACTTACTAAAATCAGGCGCTTGATATTGCAAGCTACTGGCTTGCAGTAACGGGTTTTGAAGCTGCACTTGAGCTCCTTGTTCGGCACTGTCTGAATGGGTGTTACTGCAACCGCTTAATGCGAGTGTGGTAGCAATGGCTACTGCGACAATTGTTTTATGCATTTACTTTTTACTTCCTTAATTATAGTTGTTTACGCAATTTATCAATTGTTTCTTAATCGTATATGAAGATTTTGCACTTTCGTGATGCCTGTAGCTGTTGTGAAGTATCACGGCTTAAAAAGTGTGATCTAATTCATTGCAAAATGTAAATATTGTTAAGGTTTTGATGTTTTAAATAAAGGGATAATTGGATGTATTAGCGAGCTGTTTAGAGGTTTGAGGGGGAAGAAGATGAATAATTTTACAAGAAATACTGCTAGCTGCCTCACGCTATTTAATCCCAGCGTGACTTATCTATAAATCGATTCAATGTTAGACTAAGTGCGATTATAACAATAAGGAACTCCTGTTTTGGCACAACTTTATTTCTATTATTCGGCAATGAATGCTGGCAAATCTACATCACTTTTACAATCATCTTATAACTACCGTGAACGCGGCATGAACACGCTTGTAATGACAGCGTCAATCGATGATCGATATGGTGTGGGAAAAGTTGCATCCAGAATAGGCATTGAAACTGAAGCGCAAGTTTTTGGCGCTGAAGATAACTTATCAAAAATGATTGAAACTGAGCTTGAAACCCAAAAGTTACATTGCATTTTAATTGATGAGTCACAGTTTTTGAGTAAAGAGCAAGTGAAGCAGTTAACTCATGTGGTGGATAATTTAGATATCCCAGTACTGTGTTATGGCCTTAAAACTGATTTCCAAGGTGAACTGTTTAGTGGCAGTCAGTACCTATTAGCATGGGCTGATAAATTGGTGGAGTTAAAAACCATTTGTCATTGTGGCCGTAAAGCTAACATGGTGGTTCGTCTTGATGGTAATGGCAAACCAATGCGCGAAGGTGAGCAGGTGGCTATTGGTGGTAATGAAAGCTACGAGTCTGTGTGTCGTAAGCATTTTCGTGAATTTATCTGGGATTAATAAACCAAGTAACTTGCTAATAAGTTACTAGCCAACAAGTAACATGGCAATTTGAATTAAAAAAACAGCGCCTATTGGCGCTGTTTTTGTTTTGTTACTGACTCAGATCTTCATTTAATTATCCACTTTCATTTTGCTCATTAGCGGTTTCGCATTATTAAATTTGATATTAATGTCGCTAAATAAATGCGTGATTAAAAGTCAGCTTCGTCAAAACCTGTAATCTGGACACTACTCATTTCAACTTGCTTGCGTAAGCTGCGAGTTTGGCACCCCCAATAACTCATGTAAAAAGAAGCGGTATTCAATTTAGCTTGATAGAAGGCTAGTTCATCGGTGCCAGATTCAATCGCAGCAAGAGATGTTGCTGCAATACGCGCCCACATCCACGCAAGGGCGCTAATGCCAAATAACTGCATATAAGGCATTGATGCCGCGCCAATCATATCGGGGTTAGTTGCTGCTGATTTGGCAATAAAGCCGGTGGCTTTTTCTAAATCACCTGCAGCATCCATTAGCCCTTCAATATAAGGTTTCATGGCATCATTAGTGCTGTGTTCGCCAATAAACTGTTTGACCATATCAGACCACAGACTCAGGGTAGCGCCTTTATCTGAGAGTAATTTTCGTCCGACAAGATCTAAGGCTTGCACACCGTTAGTTCCTTCGTAAAGCATAGCGATACGAATATCACGGACAAACTGCTCCATGCCCCATTCGTTAATATAGCCGTGGCCGCCATAAACTTGCTGTGCATCAACACAAGCTTTAAATCCTTGGTCGGTAACAAAACCTTTAACGATAGGGGTAAATAGAGCGGCAAGAGCTGATGATTGTTTTGCTTTAGCAGGATCGCTATGACGCTCTGCTTGGTCGAGCCATAACGCCTGCTGACCCATTAATGCACGAGTGCCTTCATTGAATGATTTCTGTGACAGCAACATTCGACGGATATCGCCATGAACCAAAATTGGATCAGCAGCTTGGTCAGCCTGTTTAACACCTGATAATGCGCGGCCTTGAATTCGATCTTTGGCGTAAACTAATGCATTTTGGTAGGCAATGTCAGATACACCTAATCCTTGAATACCAACGCCTAGTCTGGCTTGGTTCATCATGGTAAACATGGCTTTTAGGCCTTGATGAGGCGCACCGACTAATTCGCCTATAGCGCCATCAAATAGCATCACGCAAGTTGAGTTACCGTGAATACCCATCTTATGTTCAAGGGCAGTAGCGCTTAAACTATTGGCTTTACCCAATGAGCCGTCTGCATTGACCATAAACTTAGGCACCGCGAATAATGAGATACCTTTAACGCCATCAGGGGCATCTGGTAATTTCGCTAACACAAGATGAATTATATTTTCAGCTAAGTCGTGATCGCCAGATGAGATAAATATCTTTTCGCCGCTAATAGCAAACGTGTCATCGCCAAGGGGCTTAGCTTTAGTGCGCAATAGTGCTAGATCAGTACCTGCATGAGATTCAGTGAGGTTCATGGTGCCAGTCCATTCACCGCTGACGAGCTTTTCTAAATACTTTTGTTTCAGCGCATCGCTGCCATGTACATGAATGGCAGAATAGGCGCCATGGGTTAAACCCGGGTACATAGCAAAGGCCATATTGGTGGCGGTTTTCATTTCTGTTGCAAAGGTGCCAATCACTTCGGGTAAGCCTTGACCGCCGTATTCAGGATCGCAGGTAAGCGTTGCCCAGCCATCATCAATGTATTTCTGGTATGCAGCTTTAAATCCTTTTGGGGTGATCACTTTGCCGTTTTCAAGCTGACAACCTTCAAGATCGCCTGAGGCGTTTAATGGCAACATGATGTCGGTGGTGAAATCTGCCACGCCTTGTAAAATCGCATCGGTCAATTCAGGGTCGATTTCGTTAAAACCGTGCAGATCTGTTTGCTGATAAATATTCAGTAACTCAGATAATATGAACTGATAGTCGCGAAGGGGAGCTTGATAAATCGGCATATTACGATCCTTTGTTGTTTGCTATCTGTTAATCTGCTGATACGAGCTAAGCAAGGCTAACAGAATCCATGACTGTTTATTTCTTCACTGTTTTAGTGTCTTTTATTGTGATTTTTAGCTTATTCCTTAAGCGTTAAAACTACCTTAACCAATTTCGAGTAAAAACTCAGCTTTATTTATTGGGTAATTTATTGTGTAAGTAATTAGGTCGATTATTCGTTGATAATATTGTGTTTTTTCCAAAAAAAGAATGCATGTTCAAGTACTTGCTCTGGTGCTTCCACTTGAGGGTAATGGCCGACTCCTGCAAGACTGATGGTGTCTGGGTTAGTGATTAACTCTTGATAGCGCTTTAACATATCTCGACCAGAAATCGGATCTTCTAAACCGTTAATAAATCGCATTGGTGACGTATTTTGTTGTAGTGCGCCCACCCAACGGTCGCGATACTTAACTCTTTCCTTCATGTACTGAATAAGCTTATGAAAGATACGATTACCTTGATTGTGTTGGATTAATTGCCAGTATTTTCGCAGCTCGTTTTCTTCAATATTGATGCTACAAATATTATCGAAGTTACGTTTAAAAGCGTTGTAGCCCATACCTTTAGCGACAATAAAGCCAATAGGACTAAGTAACAGTTTTTGAATTAGGATTGGATGAATCACCTCAGGGAATATTCCACCATTAAGCAATACACTACTCAAAATTTCGAAAGTTAAAGGGGTTTGGTTTTGTTGAGCATCATGTTGCCGTGCAAGTAACTCTTGAGTGACGGTATTACCGTAATCATGGGATAAAATATGGACCTTTTCGATACCTATCGATGCGACAACATCTTCAATTAAATTAGCTTGAGCATCAAAAGAGTAGGGGAAGTCTGTAGGTTTATCGGAATAACCAAAACCCACCATATCTAACGTAATTAAGTGAAAGTGCTGAGTTAACTCATCCCAAATAGGTTGCCAGTCGTAACTGCTGGTAGGAAAACCATGGATTAGTAGTAATGCAGGCAGACCTTTATTACCAGTCTGTTTTACAAAGACATTATTCTCAAAGTGTTTCGCAAAACAGTGCTTATGAAAGTAGCCTTGATTCAGCCATTGAGTCAATTTCTGCATACATAATCCATTATTTTTTATTTAAAGTTAACCTGATTAGACCAGTTTGTAAAACGCCTCAGAAATTAGCTCTTCATAATAAAGTGCTATTCATTTTTGCAGCTTTAATGAAATAAACCTTGAATATAAAGTGCACTTTAGTCGGTCTTAATATTGGAGCGCGTATACATAAGCAGTCATTAGCGACTTTATTATTAGGATTAAACATATGAAGACTAGTCAATCGATATCAAGCCCATTATTAAAGGATAAACCTGCGCAGCCTATTAACGAGTTGTATCGTGAATTACTGGGCGTGATAGTGACTTTTTCAGTTCTAACCTTGTTATTGGTGTTTTTCTCGGCAGGTGTGCGCGCTGATGATTCGCAATCCACTCCAGATTATGACTTTCCTCAAGCTAAGGCATTTACTCTTAACGATGCGGAAGGTAACAAGTGGTCATTTGCGGAGCATGCAGGTAAACCCATTGTCATTCATTTTTGGGCAACTTGGTGTCCTTATTGTAAAAAGCTGCAACCTGGTCTTGAAAGGTTGCGATTAACGCACCTAGATAGCGACCTTGAAATGATTGCTATCAGCTTCAATGAAGATAAAGGTGCAATGCCAGCAGCTGCATTAGCAGAGCGGGGTATTGGCATGAAAACCTTGGTTGAAGGTGACAGTGTTGCTGAGCTTTATGGCGTAACAGGTACACCAACGACAGTGTTTATTAACCGATCAGGACAATTAGTATGGTTAACACGGATTTCAGATCCTGATTCGCCTAAATTAGCTCAAGCCATAGACTTTCTATTATCAGAGTAATAAACACCGCCCCGACTTTAGCGCAATAGTTGTTATTCCCCATAATAGTCGTTATTACGGGGGATAAATTATCGATATGCCCTTATGCCGTTTTGTTAGTTATAACTTTCGATAGTTATGGCATTTGAAAATTATGAAGTGATGATAGCAGACGATTGGTTGTCATCTTCAGTTTCTCCGACAGACATAGTCAGCGGTAATTCTCTTGCTTGTTCACGCAAGTAGTCCATTCCCGCAAGGAAGCCTGAAAACATTTTCAATGCGATAAACTGTCCTTCAACAGTGGTTTTGTAGTTATTGCCTTGTTTATTCAGGGCTCCGGCAGAAATTAAATAGCTCATTTCAAGTGGGAAGGCTTGCCACAAAGATTTACCCGTATGGGCCTTAAATTGTTGGTTATCTAGCAGGCCGTGACCCATCATCATCATTAAATGATGCTGCAATAGCGCTTTTGCTTCTAATGGTTTGGTGTAACACGTGCCAGTATGGCCAGCGTTAATACGGTTGATATAGTCAGGAATATCAAAGCTTGAAATTCTAAACTGCTCGCCAAAACGCCCAAATGCGCCAGAACCAACCCCGAAGCAGTCTTCGCCGTCTAATACATATTTGTTTTCTACTGGCTGACCAAAGTTACGACTGAATGTCCAAGGGAACTCCATGATATAACGTTCGCCCATCGCTTCTTTTACCGCTAAAAACTGTGGCCATAAATCTTCAGGATTGCCAGCTAAACAACCCGCTTTTTTACGGTTTTGGCCAATGCCAACGGTTAATGGGTAAGTCGTTATTTGGTCAGGGCTCAAACGAATGGTTTGGGCTAAATCGCTGGCTACCGTTTCAGGTGTTTGCATTTTAAAGCCGTACATCATATCCAAATTAACTGTTGGGATTACCTCAATCGCTCGGCTAACATATTCAGCTTGTTGCAAGCCGCTACCGAACTTTTCAAAGCGACCACTGGCTTTTAAAATCTTGTCATCAAAACTTTGTACGCCAATCGACATGCGATCAACTAAGCCTTTCAGTAAATGCGGATTACCTTCCTTAAAGTAGATAGGGTCACTTTCACAAGAGACTTCGCGGACGTTAGTAATCGACTTAATCATCTCGATGGTTTCAATTAGCTCATCTTCTAGAATCGTTGTGGTGCCGCCACCAATATAAACTCGGTTAAAGCGATAACCTTGAGCGATAACCATGCGGATTTCTTGTCTTAATGCTTTGAAGTAGGCTTTAGCGACGCCTTCATTGAATTTAATTTTATGGAATGAACAAAAACGGCAAAGGGTGTGACAAAAAGGAATATGGATATATAAAGTTTCGATTGGCTTGTCAGGCACAGCCAATTTAGTCACATCATTTAATGCCACGGCATCTTTCAAACTTAACGACTGTTTAATCGTCATGCCCATTGCCCAGTCAAGACTGCTAGTGGCGAGGTTCAACCTTGATGTAGATAAGAATTTTTTCATGAGCTGCCCTTAGACTTTAAGTTTACCAATGGGATGTATTCATATAGAAACAGAAGTCATTGGTTTAATGCTAATTCAGTAGATTGATATCAGCCTAAATTAGCTAAATATTCCAAACTGTTGCACAAAGCATGAAAATACAAATATCTACAAATATGGTGTCACTGAATAGTAAAAATTTGACTCCTATCACTTGTTTGAATACAAACTCAATGGTTAATTTAAATTAATGTTTAGGCTTAAGTTTTATGAACTAAACAAAATGCGACTCTAAGATTTAAATGTGGGTATATTTTGAATTAGTAATACTGAATGCTTGTGGTGGTTTAATTCATTGCTTGCTGCTTTATTCTACAAAACTAGCTCTAGATCGCTTTTTTTTATCGGTTAAATAGCGTAAATTACCCTTGATTGTGCAATTTAAAGAACGCTAAGTTTTTATTTGGGAATTATTATCAAGGGGTTAACAATGGAACATCGTTGGCAAATAGCCATATCAGCAGGATTACTGGCAGCTTTATGGGCTGGGGTTGCGGATGTATTTCAGTTAGTCACTTGGGTAGGTTTTTTAAGTTGCAGTACCTTCTTTGCTCAAACTGAAACTGGTCTTAAAGGCATGTTCATGGCCATGAGTACCAATTTATCTGGTGTATTTTGGGGCTGGTTGATTATTTCGGGTAGTGGCTTCTTTATTTCGCCTATCGTGGGGTATGCCTTTACTGGCGTTGCTACTGCGGCGATGTGTTTACAGGCGAGTTATCAAAAACTGGCGTTTATCCCAGGTGCGTTTATTGGCTGTTGTATTACATTTGCATTAGGCGCTGATTTAGCAGCTATTCTACCGCCATTATTATTGGGCGCCATGCTGGGTTACAGCATGAGTTTATTGACCAATCAACTTATTAGCATCACACCGAAAATTCAGGGATTATTTACTGCAGCCCCCGCTAAAGATGCTTAATTAACAACTCTTTTTATGTAAGTCTAAAGTGATACGTTTTTGAGTGGTGAAAACCCGCTCTTCGGGCGGTGTTTTACTTTATATACGTTAAACGTACTTCGAGAACCATTTATATTTCTTTTTTCATGTGCGACTTTTATCCTTTAATCTCAATTGTTTGTATTACTTTAGACTGACTTGTTTTTCACGTTTTCTTATATTCACCGCTAATGAACTGATAACTTTCAGGTTTATATTTTTCCTGCTTTTATAACCCTTTCGACTATACTCTTAAAGCTTAATTTGGTTAAAAAGTGACCAGTCAATTAAGTAAACAATTAGGAGTGAACGACATGAACAAGACCTTAATAATTGCATTATGTGTTTTATTTAGTAGTTCTGTATTTTCAAAGGATAGATTAGAAGTATATGAAGATTACGATCTAGGCAGTGAAATCATGATGATGACCACGGTAAAAGTGGATCCCAATATGGGAGATATATACTTAGCCGGTTTACGTAGTAGCTGGGTTAAAGCAGTTAATATTCAAAAGGAGCTTGGCTTTATTAAAGATTGGAAAATATACGGCAGCGATCTGGCAACCAGTGGTGACTTTAATATGTTGCTGGTGGTGACTTTTGACAATGCAGCTGATATTGAACCCAATAAGGAGAAATACAAACAATTTATGCAGAAATGGAGTGATTCGGATGAAAAAAAGTCTAACGAAATCTCTGCCAAATACCCCGAAGTGAGAACCTTAACAGGGGAATATAGAATGCGAGAAATTATCTTGAAGTAAGATAATCGGGACTTGTTCATGATTTACTGACGAGTTTGAATAGGTTCCGACCCGGATGCTACTTTGGCATCCATGCTTCATATATGCCTTAATTTTATTGTGCGTTATTTTTGCCCAGCATTGAAACACTTGATGCAAAATCGCTATGAAATCGTTATATACTGGCGCTTTACTCGCGTTATTTGTTTAAAAATGTCCCAATGTTACTAGTCAAATTTACTCTTAAAAGCAAACTCGCTAGGATGTCGCCTTTTATTATCTAACAAGGTCCATCATGAAGTTTGTCACCGTCTTTGTTTCAATCATGCTTTCTCTGGTTATCATTTTTACACCTAAGGCCAATGCTGCGCCTGAAGTAGGTTTAATGGTAGGTAGCGACTCAGGCATTAATGTAAAAATGAATGAGTATAAGTTTGGGGTGGGTTTTGATGACTTTTCATTTACCTTAGATAAAACATTTAATTTTAAGGACCACCCTCATTTTTATTGGGGCGTGGGTGGCAAGATTGCTGATAAAAAAAATGATGATATTAAATTGGGCGCAAGAGCGGTATTTGGTGCTCACACTAAAGTAGAGCGGTTTACTTTTTTCATCGAAGCGCAGCCTACTTTGTACCTAATTGATGATGTCAAAGTAGAATTAGAGGCTATTGGTGGCGTTAGGTATCATTTTTAAAGGATGTTTAATGTCATTGGCTGGTGTTGTAGCTTCAGTTAATGAAATATAAGTTAGCTATCTTAAAAATAAATTCAGCTCGTTATTAACAAGTTAATAGCGAGCTGAATCAGATTTATACCTATGTCTTAATCTATATTGTTAATTTGATCTGTTTAATTTCGTTGAAAAGACATTTGGGTATCGAGGTTGCCATCACCATCTTCATCAATACGTAACAGTAAAGTATTGCCTTGTGCAGACATTGAAAAGGTTGAACCGCCTTCGCCTGCAAAACCAGATAAGCCTGTATCGCCATTACTATCAAACGTTTGGGTTACTGTGACCATAATACTTTCACTATCGATACTGTAGGTTCCCCATTCCATGCCTGAGTCTTCTGTTGCATCATCTTGGTCTACTTCTGCATGAATATAAGTACCATCGGCGTTAAATAACAATATTAGCAAATCATTTTCATCAACTAATTGGTCGTCAATTGCTTTAATTAACCAAGTGCCGACAACTCCATCACTGCCTTGCTTATCAAAATTAAGTGTTTCATCAATTGAGTCATTGGCGTCTTCATCAATGGAGAGCACTAGGTTTTCTTCAATGACTTCGGCGAATAATAAAGGTGCACCATCTATGTCAGTAAAATCAGTTAAGCCTGTATCGCCATTTTCATCAAATGTTTGACTGGCAATAACACGGTTGGTTTCGCTGTCACGGCTGTACGTTCCCCATTCCATTCCTGACTCTTCCTCTTCATCCTCTGAGTCAACTTCAAAATGTGCATAGGTGCCGTCGTTAAAGAAAACTAACGTGAGTAAATCATTATCATCATCAGGATAATGCCAAGTACCAGTGATACCGACCTGAACGCCATTAGCCGCAACTTGTTCGGTTAAGTGTTCGACAGCATCGTCTGCATCAACCAAGCCTGTTACTGCTGTATCTTGACCGCCATTTTCAATAGTGGTTTTAACTGCTGGGTCGTCGGCAAATTCATCTGTGCTTAAATTAAAATCAACGGGTTCAGCTGTTGCGATAGCAGTATCGGTAATGGTAATCCCATTGGTAGTATCGCCATCTTGGTCAAGTGTTTGTAGTAACCTTGCGATGTTCACCACTTGATTGTCATCAATACTTTCAGATGCAGCAATATTGAAAGGGGTGACAATTCCGGAAGCAGGTGTCGCAGGAAAGGTAAGATCGCCGATAAAGAAGGTGACAGTTTCACCTTCAAGGTAACTATAATTACCTTCTTCATCAGTGACTCCAGATTGAGTTTCTGTTCGATATCCAATACCAATGACGGCACTATCAATAAAGATACCTTGGGACGGTGTTGGAGCGGGATCTTCAACCTCTGGTTGTGGTATTTCAGGCTCTGGAGCTGGATTTTCTGAATCATCACTACTACCACAACCCAGCAATAGACCTGAGATAAGTAGCGCTATTAATTTCTTAGACATTTTTCTCTCCTTAGAAGTGTGTCAAATCACTGCTTTATGTCAATAGATGACAATCTTTAAGCCTAATATAAAATGCAAAAATTGCACGATTTAACCAACAGAATTAATAGGCGATATTTAACGTTGAATATAATAACGAATTTAATCTAATTTACTGATTTAACGATACATTGTGAGTTTACTAGGCTGATTAATCTTGATTAAAATCAACCGCTATCAACCAATAGACTGATTTGCACTGAAAGCAGTTAAAGCATGATAATCGCCGGCTGTTTTTAGTAAAAGCACGCTGTACTAGCGTTTGAAGAAGTGTCGAATTCGAGTCACAGCATTAAGTTTTTTGCTTTGCTTATTTGAAAGTAGATCAGGCTGAAACTCTGCGATTAAGCGGTACAAATGATAATGAGTGACTTTTTTAGCCACAAACCAATCAAGACGAATGATTGAACCACGCAAAGTAGAGCGTTCGAAGTCTACTAAGCCTAATTTATTCTGATTATCAACAATGATATCTCTTATGGGTAATGCGTGACGGGCAACACCTGCATCGAGCATTTTATTGACTAATTCAATCAAATCTTTCAAGTTATCACGGGTTAGATGAACTGGCGTTTTACCCGAAATCTTTGACATCACCAGTGTTGTTTTTCTGTCATCACTGTCGATTAAATTGGGGATTCCATTAATATTTTGAAGTCTAAATAATGATTCTTTTTCGATGTTATACCGACTAATGTATTTACGGTAAGGTTTAAAGTGCTTCTCTACTGAATCTTGACCAATCGTAAGGTACATTTTTTCAGTATCGTAAATTCCATTTACTATTTCTGTCTGGGTTTTCATTGGGTTTATTGCTTGTTACAGGATTATTTCATTTTATTTTAGTTTAAGCCTCTTCGGTATGGCACTTTTGGTTGAAGCATAGAAGTGAGTTTTACTTTGCTTAAACCCTGAATTGTTACTTCAGTAACAAAGCGGTGACCTGCCAGAAACGATAACCTTATATCTGCAATCAACACCGCTTTGTTGTTAAGAATGAAACCAGAATATGAGTAACTAACGACATGTATCTAATTTTTAAAGATATGTTGAGATAAAGAAGTAACCTGTAATAGCACAGCTGATTGCAATCACAAATGTTCTCATGTGTTTTGCTGATATTTGCTTGGATATATGTGCCGACATATACCCGCCAATCAGAGTGCCAACTAAAACAACAAAACCTTCGAACCAAGCAATGGCATCATTATAAATAAACAAAATGATGGCAATGAGTGACACTGAAGATGAAATGACTAACTTAAGGCCATTCATCGCATTAATATTACTGTGACCTGCTAAAGCGAGATAACTCAACCCGATAATCCCTAAACCAGCATTAAAAAAACCGCCATAGGTGCAAACCAATAGCAGCACTAAAAACAGCAGCACTGCGCCAAATTGAGAAGCGTATTTATGCTTGCCTGACAAGCTACTGACCCATTTATTAATTTTAGAACCGAATATAAACAGGACAGTGGCAAATAGTAATAACCAAGGAATGGCTTCTTGAAATAATGCTTCTGGGGCAATGAGTAATAACCAAGCACCTAAACTCCCACCGAGTAAACTGGCACCTATGATAATAATTAACTCTTTTTTGTGCGCTTTCAGTTCATGCCTGAAGGCAAAGGCACCACTAAGATATCCAGCAAGGGAAGAAAACGTATTGGTCGCATTCGCCATTATTGGCGGCACGCCAACAAACAGTAATGCAGGGAAGGTGATAAAGCTGCCACCACCGGCTAATGAGTTCAATACTCCACCCAAAAAACCAGCAAGTAACAGTAATAAAATATCAAACGTCATGAAATTAGCCTAACAATGGCAATAGGGATGAACCTATTTGGGAAGATAAAAACCTTATATTACATGTAAAGCGGTAATTAAAGATTAAATTACAGTGCTCTTACGTCACGTAATCGATTTTTTATTTACACAGATGTATAAAGCAAGAACCTTAAAAGAATATGAAGCGCTAACTCTTTTGATATTTACAAAGGGTTTATTGTCTAAGTGCTAATCAATATTTAACTTATTTACAATTGATAATCGTTCTCATTTAGTGTGAATTGTTTTAGTATGCCTTCGTTTTTAATAACACTGCAATCTATACAGTCACAAGGAAATGATATGACTAACATGATCAAAGCTACTGCTGCACTAGGCATAATGTTAATGAGCTTAAACGTTAACGCGAGTGAGTGCGAACTAACAATTACGGCCAATGATGCGATGCAATTTGATAAGAAAAGCTTATCAGTGCCAGCGACCTGCAAAGAGGTGACCTTAAACTTACATCATTCTGGCAGTTTACCTAAATCAGCAATGGGTCATAACTGGGTGTTAAGTAAAGCTGATCATGTTCAGGCAATAGCAAATGATGGCATGCCTGCTGGTGCTGACAATAGCTATATCAAAGCGGGCGATGAAAGAGTGCTAGCACATACTGACGTGATTGGCGGTGGTGGTTCTACGTCAATTACTTTTAGTATTGAGGGGTTAGATAGCAAAGCGGCTTATCGATTCTTTTGTTCATTCCCTGGACATTGGGCAATTATGCAAGGCAGCTTTGTTATAGAAGCTTAATGCTCCTTTAATATCTGATGGCAGGATGCCAAAGACTCATCATAATTCAATATAAGCTTATGCCTGCATCGATAGGCTGACCCTGTATGTCATGGCGTGCATGGATGCACGAAAATGACTACCTTTTACGAGCCAATTAACTATTACGAGCCAATTAACTATTACGACTCAGTCAACTATCGTATTTCGACACTTCCAATTGAAAACGGTGAGTATGCTGATTAAGCTGGAGTTTTGAAGAAGTAAACTCTGTCTCATTTTACCCTGATTGATCCCATTTATTTAACTTTTTGACACTATGTTACAGCCTCCTCAATTACAATGTGTTATAAGGAACTTAGTAGTGATGGACAGGAGTAAGGCACACCATGCGACAGAATCAAGGGTTCTCATTGATAGAGCTTGTTGTTGTGATCATCATACTTGGCGTGATAGCAGTGATTGTTGCGCCGCGATTTATCAATCTTAGTCAAGATGCCAAAGCCAATACCATGTTAAGTGTAGGGGCTGGCATGGAGTCAGCGTTAGCGCTTTTGAATAGTAAAGCGGTTATTGAAGGCAAAGATAACGGCGAAGACGAAATCACCATCAGCGGAGTGCAAGTACCACTTCTAGCAGGTTATCCATCGGTTGATGGTGGAGACTCATTCGAACAAATTAACACCCAAGTACAAGTTTGGTTCAATATCGATTCTGTTGGAAAAAACGTTATCGAGAACAACCCTAGTGCAGCTCCCTTCTTCATCGATAAGGCGTCTGGTGACAACCAAATTTACATTTTCTTTAGTGGTGCCCCAACAACTGGAAATCGCACTGAGTACGGTTGTCAGGTACGTTATCAAAACCCTCAAGGGGAAGGCCCTTCTGTTCGTGTGTTAACTGACGCTTGTTGATTTGGTCACGCATTTTTCCTTAAAAAGACTAGCGCTATATAATTTATATCCAAATGAACCAGTAGATGAAACTGGCAATTTTCTCGTAAGTTTACCCTAAGCCAGATCCTTATTTTAACTTAAAGTAGGGAGAAAAACGCTGCAATTTAATCGTGGTTTTTAGCTTGTGTCGAATGGTAACTGTCTTATAATATTAGACTTTACTATAGGAATTAATATCCAGCCTTCTGCAAATATTTTCTTATCTGAATACCTTTACACTTAGATTTATCAAATGAATTAATGGCTATTTTCATGGTTAGGATTATGAGTTTATTAAAATGAAAAACATTGTATTACCCGTTTTTATATCGATGTTATTTTGTACGATTTTGGGTGTAACCTTTAGTTATTTTCTTGAAATTAGTTACGCTGCTGGTATCTATTTTTGTGCGTTAATTTTGTGGTCACTGGACTATAAAAGTGACTTTGAGATGTTTGGCAATAATGAATACGGCGAGGGCGTTAAAAAACCTAAAAAAGCTATCGTAATTCGTGTTGTACTTTGGGTGATGTTTTTGATTAGTGTTTTATTTCTGAATTAGGGTTGGTTCATTGGAGTTTTCGGATATGATTTCTCTGATGTGATTTACTCTAATGACCTATCGGTCACATAGATTTAAAATCGTGGCGCTTCGCCCCCTAATCTTTATTAAGAGTGACGAAAGGGAAACCACAGCATTTCCCTTCTCGCTGATTTTCATAAGAATATTGCCGCTCCGACGAAGTGATTTTTTGTAGCAGATAAGCTTCATGCTAGTTAAGCCAATTTGCTACCGCCTCAGATTCGCATCTGATGTATATGGATATACGAATGTCACGATGAAATGCTTGCTTATGACCTGTAGGTCACTAAGAATTAAAGTCGTGGGTTTTCCACCCACACCCGACCAAGAGGGGAAACAACAGCAATCCCCCTCTTACTTTTTCTAAGAGCCATCCCATGCAGCTCCGACGAAGTGACTTTTCGCAGTAGATAAGCTTCATGCTAAATAAGCGAATTTGCTACCGTCTCAGATTCGCATCTGATGTATATGGATATACGAATGTCATGATGACAAGGATGTCAAAAAGTGACCATGGCTCAACTGAGGCTATGTCGGCGACGATAGGCCGGATGCTTGCTAATGACCTACGGTCACCAAGAATTAAAGTCGTGGTGCTTCGCCCACACCAGACGAAAGGGAAACAACAGCATTTCCCTTCTCGACATCCCTTGCCGCTCCGACGAAGTGTTGATCTTCATGCTAAATAAGCGAATTTGCTACCGCCTCAGATTCGCCATCCATGGCTCAACTGAGGCTATGTCGGCGTCCTGCCTCCATCACGTAAATTAGCTTAACGCATTCGGACACTTCCAACGGAGAACATTGAATCAGCAGGTTCAATTAGAGTTCTTTGAATATTGTTTTGACACAATATTTTTACATGTTTCGAATAACTCTTTAGCTTCAGGTGGTATTTCTGTATTAGGGCTAAATTTATTGTTCAAAGTCCTTAAAGGATTATGCATTTGACCTATAACATAATCCATTTCCATACTTAACAAATATAGTGCTTTCAGTGCGTTATGAAAACCGGCATAAAAATCCTTATTTCGTTTTTCCATTTTTTGGATCATGGACTCAGGGTTAGACAAATTCATTTCATAAGATTTATTATGTATAAGACTATTTCTTGATGAGATTAATATTTTTAGTGCAGAAAATGCTGGGCCCGATTTATCAATTGATTTTCCGCATATCAAACGAGGTATAACAACCCACTTTGAAACAACATCTAAACTACCTAAGTGTTGTTCAAAGTATTTATCACCGAGTTGTCCGCCTGCATAGTTATTAATCGAAGCTTCAACACACATAGCAGAAAATACGACAGATTTAATAGCCGCTTGGCTTGCTAAATTTTCCCATTTTGACTTACTTTCATCGTTCAATTTTTTGGTATCTATATGCTGTATTCGGATAAACTCACAATACTCAGATTGTGCTATTTCAAAATATACAGAACCCAAGGTATTTGCTCTTGCGAAGGTATCTCTTGGGTGTTCAACCATGAAAATTTCATTATTCATCAAGGAATTCCATATACTCTAAAAGTCAGTTAAATGGTTTGGGAATGTAAGTTTGAGGTATCTTTTTTAGTTGGTATTTTTATCACGCTGTAAAAACTCATTTTAAAGTTTAAAGTTTAAAGAAAAAGAGAATGGTAGAGATTATTTTATAGAGCACTATATTCAGGAAAAAACTTACTTCTGTAAATACCATTTACAGAAGTATTTTTATAAAGCTGAAATTACAAATCCAGTAGCAGGGTCAATTAACTCCATTCGAAGTTGCTGTGGTCGTTGAAGAAAATATCGTAAGTCCAGACATGGATGTCTGGCTAGCTTTCGAGGGGAAGGGACGCCCCATCGGAAGCGTTAGATATTTTCGAATAAGGCCGCAGCTTATTCGTTTTTCAGAATAACTTCTTTGGAGCGGCAAGGGATGTCGAGAAGGGAAATGCTGTTGTTTCCCTTTCGTCTGGTGTGGGCGAAGCGCCACGACTTTGATCTATTTCAAATAAACCCAAATTATCCCAATATTCCCACTAAGATAAAAACAAAAAAGCGAACTTCAACGAGTCCGCTTTTGATCTTAATAAGGCCAACTAATTAACTTTTGGCTAAAAGTTAAAACACCATTTCTGGTACATGCTCTGGCACGACTAACTTACCCGCAGTCTTTGATTGGATCTCTTCAACCGATACCCCAGGTGCACGCTCTAAGAGGTGAAATGCGCCGTCTTTGATTTCCATAAAGGCCAAATCTGTCATGACACGTTTGATGCAGCCGTAACCCGTTAATGGCAGCTCACATAAAGGCAGTAGCTTAGAGTTACCTTTTTTATCAGCGTGCATCATGGTGACGATGATGTTGTCAGCGCCAGCCACTAAATCCATGGCGCCGCCCATACCTTTAATTAGTTTGCCTGGGATCATCCATGATGCGATTGAGCCGTTTACATCAACTTCAAAAGCGCCTAATACGGTTAAATCCACATGGCCGCCACGGATCATGGCAAAGCTTTCTGCTGATGAGAAAAACGATGCACCATCAACAGCGGTGACTGTTTGCTTACCTGCATTAATTAAATCTGCATCAATGGTGTCTTCGGTTGGGAATTCACCCATGCCTAATAAACCATTTTCAGATTGCAGCATGACGCTCATGCCTTCGGGAATATAGTTAGCCACTAAGGTTGGAATACCAATACCTAAGTTAACGTAAAAGCCGTCTTGCATTTCTTGTGCTACACGCTGAGCAAGTTGTTCTCTTGATAAAGCCATGTTCTTGCTCCTTATGCTTTAGCTGCTGAAGTGTCTGACGCTTTTACCGTGCGCTGTTCAATGCGTTTTTCAAAGCTTGCTTGAATTACGCGATCAACATAAATACCTGGGGTATGAATGTGGTTAGGGTCTAATTCGCCCGGTTGAACGATTTCTTCTGCTTCAACCACGGTAATTTTGCCGGCTGTGGCCATCATTGGGTTAAAGTTTGCTGCTGTTTTGCGGAAAATCAGATTACCCATAGTGTCGGCTTTCCATGCTCTTACTAAGGCAAAGTCTGCAGTTAGCGACTCTTCTAGAACGTAGTGACGACCTTTGATTTCACGGGTTTCTTTACCGTCAGCAATCGGGGTGCCGTAACCTGTTGCGGTGAAAAATGCAGGGATACCTGCGCCGCCAGCACGAATTTTTTCAGCCAATGTACCTTGAGGTGTCAAGATAACGTTAAGCTCACCCGATAACATTTGCTGCTCGAAGGTGGCGTTTTCACCTACGTACGAAGCAATCATGGTGGCGATTTGGCGCTGTTTAAGCAGTAAACCTAAACCGAAATCGTCAACACCTGCGTTGTTTGAAATGGCAGTTAAACCAGACACGCCCATTTTTACCATGTGGTTAATTAGCCCTTCTGGAATGCCACAAAGGCCAAAACCACCGACCATGATAGTCATGTCATTGGTTAATCCATTTAAGGCTTCTTCGTAGCTATGAACGACTTTATTGAGTCCTGCCATCATCTTGTCCTTTTCAGTCTTGCTGTAATAAATGATTTATCAATACTGATGCGCTAACGCTTGCTTCTATACCTAGTAACTAAAATGAGTAACTAAACCTAGCAACTAAAACTAGCAACTAAAACTAGAAACTATTAATTTACTTAATCATTATGCGCTAATTGCTTGTGCCACTTTTGAGCCGTTTGGACGACCTAATGCTAGGCTAATTTGGTTGCCTGCTTTGGCAAGCTTAGTTAAGTCTATGCCAGTTTCAATACCCATGCCGTGAAGCATATACACCAGATCTTCAGTGGCTAAATTTCCTGATGCACCTTTGGCATAAGGGCAACCGCCAAGGCCTGCAACTGATGAGTCGACCACGCTAATACCTGTACTTAAACACGCCTCAATATTGGCAAGTGCTTGACCGTAGGTGTCGTGAAAGTGCAAAGCGAGTTTTTCAACAGGCACTAATTTAGCCACCGCTTCAACCATCTTACGGGCTTTAATAGGCGTGCCAACACCAATGGTGTCACCAAGTGAAATCTCGTAACAGCCCATTTTGTAAAGTATTTCAGACACGCGGGCGACTTCATTAATATCAATATCGCCTTCGTATGGGCAACCTAGTACACATGAGACATAACCACGTACTGGAATGTTACGGGCTTTAGCCAGCGCCATGACTGGCTCGAACCGTACAATCGATTCTTCAATTGAGCAGTTAATATTACGCTGACTGAAGGTTTCAGATGCTGCGCCAAAGATGGCTACTTCATCGGCGCCAGCGTCAAGCGCAAGTTCCAGTCCTTTTAGATTTGGGGTTAGCGCTGAATAAACGACACCAGCTTTTCGAATGCCACTTTGATTATTCAATGCGTTAAACACATCTTTTGAGTCAGCCATTTGTGGCACCCATTTAGGTGACACAAAACTGCCAGCTTCGATACGCTTGACGCCCGCATCGGCAAGTTGCTCAATCAATTTAAGCTTATCTTGAGTCGTGACAGGCTTTTCGTTTTGCAGGCCATCACGAGCGCCAACTTCAAAAATGCTAACCTTTTTAGGAAGACTAGATGCATTCATCATTAGGCTTCCTTATCTGCAGCTTCTACATTTAGAGCTTCAACATTCAAAAGCTGGGCACCATCGGTAACGAGCTCGCCGCTTTGGAAGTAAAACTCACTGACGACACCATCAAACGGCGCTTCAATGGTGTATTCCATTTTCATGGCTTCCATGACTAATAAACCTTGGCCTTCGGTAACATTGTCGCCAACCTCAACAAGATGGGTGACCACAGTGCCATTCATCGGCGCTTTGAGTTTATCGGCGCTATCTACCGTGTCTTCTGCTACTTGAGCCAGTACTGCTTTAAAGTGGTAACTGCCGCTAGGTAAGAAGAGGGTAAAGTCATCACCTTCATGGCTCACTGGGACTTTACTTTTATGCCCGTTAATTTCTGCCAGCAACACATCATCTTGAATTGAACCTGCAAGCTTGAGTGCTTGACCGTTAAGACCTAGGTGCAATGCATTGCCCAAATCAGTAATCACTAAGTTTTGCAGGGCAGGTTGCTCAACGTTGGTAACCGAGCTGCTGTCACTAGCCACTGAGTCAGTTAATAGTGCAACATGATGAACGCTTGCACTATTGAGTCTGAAGCCGCTGACTTGTCCCCAAGGCGAATAAGGGTCGTCACTATTAGTGGCGTTGACTTTTGCTGCCTTTTGACGCGCAAGGACTTGATAAAGCCCCGCGAGGGCTAAAGCATTATCTGAGTCATTGGTGACATCGCCAATTAAGCTGCTTGAGTAGCGCTCGATAAAGTCGGTACAAAAATCGGCTTCTGCAAAGGCTTGATGTTCAGCGATATTAGCTAAAAATTCGATATTGTGTTTCAGACCGCTGATTTGGTATGAGCTTAATGCATGGGTTAAACGCTGCAATGCACGAGGGCGAGATTCATCCCATACAATCAATTTCGAAATCATTGGGTCGTAAAAGTTACTGATGACATCGTTTTCACGAATACCTGAATCAATACGGACATAGCGGTTTTGATCTGGCTCGCGTAGGAAGTTGAGTTTGCCCGCTGCTGGTAAAAACTCATTACGAGGGTCTTCAGCGTAAATGCGCACTTCAAATGAATGGCCATGAATACTGACTTCATCTTGTTTTAGTGGTAATTCGCTGCCACTGGCTACCATTAACTGCCATTTCACTAAATCTTGGCCTGTGACCATTTCAGTCACTGGATGCTCAACTTGCAAGCGAGTATTCATTTCCATGAAGTAAAAGCTGTCGTCGGTATCTAATAAGAACTCAACTGTACCCGCACCAACATAATCAATGGCTTTAGCTGCGGCAACGGCGGCTTCACCCATCTGCTTACGTAGTGCATCTGAAAGACCCGGCGCTGGCGCTTCTTCGACCACTTTTTGGTGACGACGTTGAATTGAACAATCACGGTCTGATAAGTAAATGGTATTGCCAAAGGTGTCGGCAAATACTTGCACTTCGACGTGGCGAGGCTGGCGCAGGTAGCGCTCCATTAATAGTTTGTCATTGCCAAATGATGATGCTGCTTCACGACGTGCTGAGTTAATGGCATCCAGCACTTCTGCTTGGCTTTCAACGATACGCATGCCTTTACCACCGCCGCCAAATGCCGCTTTAATCAACATTGGGTAGCCAACATTTTCAGCTTCAGTGAGTAAGGTTTCATCGCTTTGGTCATCACCATGGTAACCGGGCACTAACGGCACATTTGCTGAGCCCATAATGATTTTAGCCGCGCTTTTGCTTCCCATTGAGTCAATGGCATCACTGCCAGGTCCCACAAAGGCAATGCCGTTTTGCTCACAGTTGCGAGCAAAGTCTGCGTTTTCAGATAAAAACCCATAACCTGGATGTATAGCTTCAGCACCTGCCATTTTAGCGATATCGATAATTAAATCGCCTTTAAGGTATGACTCAGCAGGCGCACTGCCGCCGATATGAAACGACTCATCTGCCATGGCAACATGACGGGCATTAGCGTCGGCATCAGAATATAGCGCAACGGTGCGGACACCCATGGCGCGGGCGGTATTAATAATGCGACAAGCAATTTCACCGCGGTTAGCAATTAATAATTTGGTAAACATTATTGAGCTCCTTGTGCATCAGGCTTAGTGCTTTGGGAAAGTGAAGCATTCCAAGCTGGTGAGCGTTTTTCAAAAAATGCATTGAGGCCTTCTTGGCCTTCATCTGACACACGAATGCGGGCAATTTGCTCACTGGTGTAGGCAAGGGTGTCGTCGTTAATAACGCCATCTTCAAGGTGAGATACTAAGGTTTTAACCCATGACATGCCTTGTGGGCTATTCGCGTTAAAAGCATCGATAAAGGGTTGTGCTGCAGCGTCTAAATCATCATTAATTTCGTGAATAACTTGATGAGTTAACGCAACGTCGGCACTAAAACGCTCAGCTGTGAGCATGTAACGTCTTGCTTGGCGGTTACCCATAGCGCGGACCACATAAGGACTAATCACAGCAGGAATAAGGCCGAGTTTGACTTCGCTTAAACAAAAGCTGGCACGCTCATTGGCAATGGCGATATCGCAGCAACAAATTAGTCCGAGTGCGCCGCCAAATGCTGCACCATTGACTAAGGCGATAGTTGGCTTAGGAAATTTATCTAACACGTGCATTAATTTAGCCAGCTCATGGGCGTCATTGAGGTTTTGCTCAAAGTCCATTTGGGCTTGCTTGCGCATCCAGTTAAGGTCGGCGCCTGCACTGAAGTTTTTACCGTTGGCGCGTAATATTAATTGCTGACAGTCATCGTTTACTGCAAAGGCTTCGATGGCGGTGATCATTTCATTAATCATCACTTCATCAAAGGCATTATGTTTTTCAACGCGGTCTAGAATTAATTCACCAACACCTTGGTTAAGCTGGCATTGAATGTATTGATATGGGTTGGCTATTGCCATGTTTGCATGCTCCTATTGATATTGAATGAATAACCGCAATTACATGCGGAACACACCAAACTTGGTATCTTCAATAGGCGCATTTAACGCCGCCGATAACGCTAACCCGACAACATCACGTGTTTGCGCTGGGTCGATAATGCCGTCATCCCATAATCTTGCACTTGCATGATATGGATGCCCTTCTTTATCGTATTGCTCAACAATGGGCTTTCTAAAGGCTTGTTCGTCTTCATCAGACCATTCTTGTCCCTTACGGGCTAATCCGTCACGACGAACGGTAGCTAAAACGCCAGCAGCTTGCTCGCCGCCCATAACCGAAATTCGGGCGTTTGGCCACATCCACATCATGGTTGGCTCGAATGCACGGCCACACATGCCGTAGTTACCCGCGCCATAACTGCCGCCAATGATGACGGTAAATTTTGGCACATTGGCACAAGATACTGCGGTCACCATTTTAGCGCCGTGCTTAGCAATACCCTCATGTTCGTACTTCTTACCCACCATAAAACCAGTGATGTTTTGTAAGAACAGTAATGGGATTTTGCGTTGGCAACACAATTCAATAAAGTGCGCGCCTTTTTGGGCGGACTCAGAAAATAAAATGCCGTTGTTTGCCACAATGCCTACAGGATAGCCATGTATGCGGGCAAAACCACACACTAAGGTGTTACCGTAATTAGCTTTGAACTCATCAAAGTCAGAGTCATCAACTACGCGGGCAATGACTTCTTTTACATCAAACGGCTTTTTAAGATCTGTGCCGACAATGCCGTATAATTCGCCAATATCAAACTTAGGTGGTTTCACTGGACTTAGCTGTGCAGCGATTTCTTTTTGATGATTTAGGCGGCCAATAGATTTACGAGCCAGCTCAAGTGCGTGGTCATCGTTTTGAGCTAAGTGATCTGCAACACCTGAAATTTTCGTATGCACTTCAGCGCCGCCAAGCTCTTCGGCGGAGACTTCCTCACCAGTAGCTGCTTTAACTAGCGGTGGACCTGCTAAAAAGATGGTGCCTTGTTCTTTTACGATAATCGATTCATCTGCCATGGCTGGTACGTATGCGCCGCCAGCGGTACATAAGCCCATTACAACTGCTACTTGCGGAATGCCTTTGGCTGACATTTGTGCTTGATTGTAAAAGATACGTCCGAAATGATCGCGATCGGGGAATACTTCATCTTGGCGGGGTAAGTTCGCCCCGCCTGAATCGACAAGGTAAATACAAGGCAAATGACAGCGATTGGCGATGTCTTGGGCACGTAAATGCTTTTTCACAGTAATCGGATAATAAGTACCGCCTTTGACGGTAGCATCGTTAGCGATAATCATACATTCAACGCCGCTGACGCGACCGATACCAGCAATTACGCCTGCTGCAGGTACTGCTTCGTCATAGACTTCATAGGCTGCGAATTGGGAGATTTCTAAAAATGGCGAGCCTGGGTCGAGGAGTTTTTCGACACGCTGACGAGGGAGCAATTTACCTCTCGAAAGATGACGTTCAAGGGCAACGGGACCGCCGCCTTGTTCAATCTTAGCGAGTTTGAGTTTCAAATCGTCTACGATGGCGGCCATGTCATTATGTTTGGCTTTAAATTCATCGCTACGGGAGTTAATACGGCTGCTCAATTGCGTCACAATGCATATCCTTATTGAATCAAGGGGAGCGATAGCATGGTCGAGACAATGGGGGAAACTCCCAACCATACTTCGCAAAACACTTTCTAATTTCCGATGGTTGGTTATTTCCAACATCAGTCTAGGTTATGTCGTTTGAAGGTTAGCTCATTTAGGCTAACTACTTCGTTTCGTTAAACAACTCTCGGCCAATCAGCATGCGGCGAATTTCTGAGGTGCCAGCACCGATTTCGTAAAGTTTGGCATCACGTAATAATCGTCCTGTGGCATATTCATTAATGTAACCATTACCACCCAGTAGCTGAATCGCATCTAATGCCATTTTTGTGGCAAGTTCTGCACTGTATAAGATAGCGCCAGCAGCATCTTTACGGGTGGTTTCACCGCGATCGCATGATTTAGCCACGTTATACACGTATGATTTTGCGGCGTTCATGCCTGTATACATATCGGCAATTTTGCCTTGAATTAGCTGGAACTCTCCGATTGATTTACCGAACTGTTCACGTTCATGAATGTACGGCACAACAATATCCATGCATGCATTCATGATGCCTAGTGGGCCACCCGACAGTACGACTCGTTCGTAATCTAAGCCACTCATTAGTACTTTTACGCCGTTGTTTAGGCCGCCAAGAATGTTTTCTTCTGGGACTTCACAATCTTCAAATACCAACTCACAGGTATTTGAACCACGCATGCCCAATTTGTCGAGTTTTTGCGCTGTACTGAAACCCTTGAAGGTTTTTTCAATGATAAAAGCGGTAATTCCATGAGGGCCTTTATCGATATCGGTTTTAGCGTAAATCACTAGGGTGTCAGCATCTGGGCCGTTAGTGATCCACATTTTATTACCGTTTAAAATGTAGCGGTCGCCTTCTTTACGGGCATTAAGCTTCATTGAAACAACATCTGAACCAGCATTAGGCTCGCTCATAGCAAGTGCACCAATGTGCTCACCGCTAACTAATTTAGGTAGATATTTGGCTTTTTGCGCTTCGTTACCGTTACGGTTGATTTGGTTAACACATAAGTTTGAATGTGCGCCGTAACTTAAGCCGATTGAGGCTGATGCGCGGGAGATTTCTTCCATTGCTACCACATGGGCAAGGTAGCCCATGTTTGCGCCGCCAAATTCTTCAGGCACAGTGACACCAAGTAATCCCATTTCGCCTAAAACTGGCCACATGTGATTAGGAAATGCATTGTCTTGATCAACTTGCGCTGCGATTGGAGCAATTTCGTTTGTTGCAAAGTCATTGATGGCGTCGCGAAGCATGTCCACGTCTTCGCCCAGGCCGAAATTAAGGCTTGTGTAGAGTGATGTCATTGTCTTGTGTCCTGTTGAATATAGGTTACTGCTGCCGTGAAACTATGTTGTTTCTTTGGCTTATAATTTTTATGGTCTAGCTGTTATTGCTAACATCGGAAAGCTTGAATTCTTTTTGACTCAATGCTTTCTTTTTTGGATATAAATTTGTTGCATCAATAGCGTCGATGAGTTTGGCTATTTTTATTGGTATTTCTTTAATACTTTTTTATTAATGCTTTAATCTCTAATACTTTTTGCGCCACGTATCCTTGGTCTTATTGAGTTTATTTGTCCTGTTCAAGCGCTGCACGGCATTGCTGCTCTGCTGAATTTAGTTCCATCAATACGACTTTAATATCATCCATTTGCTGTTGCAGTGATGCTTTCTTTTCTTCTACTAAATCAAGCATGGTATGCAACTGCGATGTACTGCTTTTATCTGCATCATAAAGTTCAAACAAACGACGTGTTTCCGCTAGCGAAAACCCTAAGCGCTTGCCGCGTAGAATTAGTTTTAAACGTACACGGTCTTTTAGACTGTAAATACGAGTTTGCCCACGGCGTTTTGGCTTTATTAGCCCTTGGTCTTCGTAGAAACGAATACTTCTTGTTGTGATATCAAATTCTTTTGATAAATCACTGATTGAATATGTAGATTGTGGGTTTAAATTTGCGCTCATCGTTTCACCAAAAGTACGTCTTTTGATGCAAGATATATGAAGTTTACGTAAAGGTAAAGTTTGCTGCCAGTTTGTAAAAGCAATTTGGGTTGGAATTATTGTAAATCGTGCTTGCCAAATGCGGAGGAGTTTTACAAAACATGCATGTATTGGCGGCGTAGCACTATACCAAGTTTTATAAATTAATAGTCATGAATAATTATACGAGTGTTTGAATTTCAATGTCTTAGCTAATTATTTTAGTGCCATTTAACACACTTTTTGCTGATTAAATGTTATATCCCTTGGTCTAATGGGGTTTATTTTTTAACCACGCCATAATGACATAAAAATAATCACCGTGATTAAAAATTAACTGATATAGCATATGACTGGGGAGTAAAAGATGGCTGGATTAGGGATGAAGATGCATCAGCAGTCTTTAGCTGATAAACAAGGTTTTTGGCAAGAGGCTGCAAAAGCTGTGACCTGGTTTACACCATTTGAACAAGTGTTAGATGAGTCTAAGGCGCCTTTTTATCAATGGTTCGCTGATGGTAAAATGAACACTTGTTTTAATGCTGTCGACAGGCACGTTGAGGCAGGGCATGGGGATAGAATTGCTATCGAATACGTGAGCCCTGTGACTCAAAACCAATACAGTATTAGCTATCAAGAATTACTTTCTCAAGTCGGCCGCTTAGCGGGTTACATGCAATCAATTGGCATTGAAAAAGGCGATAGAGTTGTGATTTATATGCCTATGGTGCCTGAAACTGCTTATGCGATGTTAGCGTGTGCCCGAATTGGTGCTATTCATTCGGTGGTGTTTGGCGGCTTTGCAGCAAATGAATTAGCCACACGGATTAACGATGCTAAACCGAAATTAATTCTCTCGGCTTCATGTGGTATCGAGCCTTCTGGGGTGGTGAAATACAAACCGCTTTTAGATGAAGCATTAAATCAAGCCACTCATAAAGTTAATCACTGCGTTATTTTAAATCGCCCCCAATATAGTGCTGAGATGCAACCAGTGAGAGATGCTGATTGGCAGACTTCGATAGCAGATGCACCATTTGTTGATTGTGTGCCTGTTGAATCAACTCATCCTTTGTATGTGCTGTATACCTCGGGTACCACTGGGCAGCCAAAGGGGGTTGTGCGTGATAATGGTGGCCACGCGGTGGCGATGACTTGGTCAATGAAGCATATTTATAATATCGAAGCGGGTGATGTATTTTGGGCTGCATCTGATGTGGGCTGGGTGGTTGGTCATTCTTACATTGTTTATGGGCCGTTAATGGCTGGTGCCACAACACTAATGTATGAAGGTAAGCCCGTTGGCACCCCAGATGCAGGCGCATTTTGGCGTATTATTGAAAACTATCAGGTAAAAAGCTTTTTTACTGCCCCAACAGCTATCAGAGCTATTAAACGTGAAGATCCAAATGGCGAACTCCTTAAAGGCGTTAATTTATCTTGTTTAGGACAAGTCTTTCTTGCAGGTGAGCGCTGCGATCCTGATACGCTTTATTGGGCTCAAGATAAACTCAGCAAACCTGTTATCGATCATTGGTGGCAAACTGAAACAGGCTGGCCTGTGGCAGCTAACTTAATGGGCGTTGATCCGATTGCGATTAAGGCAGGATCGCCCGCAAGACCCGTTCCTGGTTATCAGGTTGAAGTACTCGATGCGATGGGTGAGCAAGTTTCTGCCAATGAAAGCGGTAATGTGGTGATTAAACTGCCGTTGCCACCGGGTAATCTCACCACGCTTTGGAATAATGACGCTCGTTATGTGGACAGTTATTTGTCGATGTATGACGGATATTACTTAACGGGAGATGCGGGCTATATCGATGAGGATGGTTACCTTTATATTATGAGCCGCATTGATGACATCATTAATGTTGCTGGGCATAGATTATCTACAGGGCGCTTTGAAGAAGTCTTATGTCAGCATGATGCTGTTGCAGAAGCCGCTGTCATTGGAGTGCAAGATAAGCTTAAAGGCCAAGTGCCATTAGGATTAGTGGTGCTTAAAAATGGCGTTAACTTATCTGATGAACAACTTTATAAAGAGTTGCTGGCGTTAGTGCGTCATGAAATAGGCCCTGTCGCTTCGTTTAGATTAGTCAGTGCAGTGCAAAAGTTACCTAAGACTCGCTCTGGTAAAATCTTACGCGCCACTATGCGTAAGATTGCTGATAACAATGAGTACACAGTACCTGCGACAATTGAAGATCCAATGACATTAGATATTGTTCGCAGTGCATTAACGAAAATGGGCTATGCAGATTCGCTAACTAAAGAGTTAACTGTGTAGATTAAGGATGCTTAAAGCGTTAACTAACAGCGAGCCAATTGGCTCGCTTTTTATTACCAGCAAAAATCAAATGATAAAAATTAGGATGTTATTAACGGCTTGGAAATGGACATCTTAGAGCTGGATAACAGTGTTATTTGGTCTAAAATGGGAGTTAAGTGCTGATTTATAGTGTTATTTAATCAAACTAATTTGTTTTTTACCCTATAATCGCTTGAGTATTTTATCCAACAGTCAGAATTAACCCTAAAGCAGACAAAGGCTTGAACAACGTTTATGAACAACATTAAAGAGTTACCTGAAAAAATTAATACTAAAACCAGCCGACTGTTTTGGTTAACTGTTTTTACAGGTGGAATATATCCGATTATTTGGCTATTCGCCAAATACCCGAAAATGGATGAAATTACTTCTATTCGAACCGCTGATGATTCGTTCATATTATCCATTGCCGTTTGCTTTGGTTTTGGTGGTGTATTGTCACATAGCGAAATAGGGTTACTGGGTGGAATAGGTAGCTTGTTATTAATGGGGGCGTTCTTTTTATATGTATTTTGGTCTTTTAGAGCGCGAGCTGCATTACAAGATTATGCCCATGTGAATTTCGGTATCGACTTAAAAATGAATAAGTTCTTCACTGTGGTACTGAATATTTTCTATATTAACTACTGCATCAATCAATTGCCTGAAGAACAACAAAAAGGCCACCCGACTTATGGTAAAGGTTCGATTAATATTACAGAGCTAAAGTAGCTAATACTCCTCGAAATAAACATATACAGTATTGATTGAATAAAAAAGAGAAGCCAATAGCTTCTCTTTTTTATATGAAAAATTATTTTAGATGAACCGGTATCAAATTATTTATTGAGCAGTTTGACCTTGTTTTGGTTTGATAAATCTGCAGTTTGTTGGTTTTTAACTCATCTTTCGCAAAAGCTTATCAGGTAATATTCGCAGGATAAGTTGGATAAATGCCCATGGGTAACTAGGAACGTAGCAATTAGCGGGTTCTTTGTTAATGGCTTTGACCATAGCGCGGCAACCTGTTTCAGCATCCACCATAAATGGTGCGCCATCTGCGTGATCGTTTATTTCAGTTTTAATATAACCTGGATGGACACAAGTTACTGCGATTGGGGTGTTCATTACATCTAATCGGATCCCTTCAGTGAGTGACGTTAACCCCGCTTTTGTAGCGGCATAAACGGTCATTGCACGTCTAAAACCTCGTAGAGCACTAATGGATGAAACTGTCACTAAATGACCAGTATTTTGTTGTCTGAATATTTTCATTGCGGCTTCACATTGCGCTAATGCCGCAACAAAATTGGTTTGGGCAGTTTGTTTGTTAGCTTCAAATAACCCAGTACCAATTGAACCGCCTTTGCCCATGCCTGCGTTAACCACAACTCGGTCAATAGTGCCCATCAGAGAATTGAACTGCTCGAATACATCAAAGACTTGTGGGTGGTCGTTGACATCTAATGCCAATATCCACACTGTCACATTGGGGTAGGTTTGGTTAATTTGTGATTTTAATTCTTCTAAACGATCGGTACGTCTTGCACATAAACCTAAGTTGGCACCTTGCTTAGCAAATTCAAGTGCCATGCCTTGTCCAAGCCCTGAGCTGGCACCTGTAATGATAATGTTTTGTCTGAACATGAGGATTCCATTCTTCGCAAATTTTGTGACTCATTAGCCTTGGCGTTATGGCCGCAATATTATTATTGGTGTTTTATAAAATTCTGATTTATTTCATTATTGGTGCTTTTATTCTAATGGATTATCTTGCGTGCTTCATGTCTGTGTGTCAAATCAGTCATTTTTGGAGAGGCTGGTTACGGATATAAAAACTCCAACTAGCAGGCTAGTTGGAGTTAGTTTTGAAAGGCATATTGTGGCTAGTACTGTGACTAATACAGTGACTAACGTTCTAATTGGCAGGCTTTGATACAACCATTAGCGCCTGAGCAAATGAGATCTGCAATTTTATTTTTAACGCAGTTTGATAATTTACGTTCGGTTTTACGGGTTTGCATATACAGCGTCATATTTGGCTTATTGCGCATTAACTCTACACGCTCTGTTTGTGGGACGATTTGCGCTCGCAGTGAGTCATCATTCGTTAAGTAATCTACCGCACCTTGAGAAACCACTAATGTTATGGCGTCAGTGCCAGTGAGAAAGTCGTAAATTTCATTGAGATTATTGGTTTTAGCCGCCACTTTTAGTTCGCGATCTCTGCCATCGGCAAATTGTTTTAACGGTGTAGCTTCAAGCTCGCTGTTAAAGTGTAAAACCTCAGTGAGGATCACAGGGTAGTTCAGTACTCTATCTAGAATGGGTTTATAGATTTCATCCCAGATTGGGTGATCATGTTTTGCTACCACAAAGGTGTCTGTGACTTCGCATATTTTCTGGCTCTGAATGCCAACGTGTATTGATGGGTTACAAGTAATGACCATATCACACTGATTATTGAGCAGCATTTCTTCATCGTTTGGACCATTGTCTTGCAGCACTGCAGATTTGACGCAGGTATTACCGCAGATGTTGTCACACTGGCAGTTGTATAGTTTTCTTAATACGCCATTTGTGAAGCCTGAAGGTGCATGAATAGTGATATCGTTATTCAAGCTTTCAATGCTTTTATCAATTTCTTGGGCAAGATCGATATGATTAATTTCGATTCTTTTTAGTATTGGGTATAAACGCTGAGATTTATCGGTAATTTCGAGCCCTGATACTTTTTTGATAAACAGAGGGTCGTCGAATGCCTCTCTGAGTCGGGATAAACAGCGACTGATTTTTGATTGGGGGACGTTAAATGATTCTGCTGTTAATTTACCACTTTGAAACTCGTACAACCTTAAGAACACTAATAAGGTCATGTAGTCGAGATTGAGTAGCCTTTCCTGTGTTGTTGTAGGGATCATGGTTCATGCTTATTATTGTTTAACCTTGTAGCCAATGTACCAATTTAGAGGTGGGTTGGGAGTGAAATATTATAAAACTCGTACCTTAATCACGGTTTTGTATGACTTATACCATTGAAGTGTTAACTCACGAATAGTACTAGAGAAATCATTCAAAAGTTTATTCTAATGGCTAGGTTAAGCGCGTATTTTGAAGTAACAAACTAGTCGGGCGTGATTAGAGAAAATTATTAGTGCCAACCGAGATTGGCACTAATTAGTATTATACTGGCAGAATGGCATTGCTTTTAGATGCTCTTATTGGTGTTAGTTTTTTATGTAACATCAATAAAAAACATGCTTAAGCAGACCATTCAAATGGGTCATGTTCTGCCAATACTTTCGCGTATGTATTCGTCATGGTATTGATTGAAAAGTAATAGCCTTGGCTATCTGTTTCAGCCGATTTGGCATCAAACTGAAATTGAATATCTTCACACCCTGCAGTAGCGTTAAACTTCTCAGTTAATGACATCAACTCTGTACGCTCAAGTTTATAAGGTGGATGGGTAAAGTTAGTTGCTGCGACCAATTCACCCATTGCAGAATAACGGCGAATATAATCCGCCATAGTTTCAATTAACTTGCCATCTTTTACACCCATCCATTGCTTAGCGTAAGCTGCAACAATATACCTTTTTGAATAAAAGTAGTGTTCACTTGCTCCTTTAATGATGTCGATATCTTGGTACTGACTATCTTCAATCAATTGTTGATGAGCGAGTTCAACATCTTCTATTTCAAGCGTTAGACCTGCAAGGGCAATGACTTGTTCGGCCGTCACAAGACGACCGTCCTTACTTAACAAGCGAATATAATCAACCAGTTCAATCATAAATGGCTCACTTATGCTGGAAGCAATGCTAAGCTTTCAAGCTTATCTGCTACATAGCCTAGCTTGAACTTTTCAAGTGTGGCGCGAGTAGGAACACCAGTTTCTTTATCCCATCCCATTTCGGCATAAAACATATCCAAGCCAATTTGAATATCGTCTCTGTCCATCTTAATCGTACCTTCGTCACCGAAGCTCATATCATGGTCTAAGTCGTAAACCCATTCAGACAAGACATCATGTTTATTACGCTGATCGATTTCATTCATTTGCAACACGGTAAGTGCGCGGTGCAATTGCAAGACACTTTCTGCCATGGCGTCCAGTTCGGCTTCTGATGTTTCAATGCCTGTGACGAGACTGAACATTTGCGCTTCGATTGAGCTGTCACCAATATAGTCTCGATTCGCATCTGGTGACACCACAAGCGGGAACATCCAGTTACACAGAGTGAGTGAATCATGTAATACATTTTTCACGAGGCACCATTTAGCAAATTTAGCTTTTGAGGTGTTCATTGCTGTGTAGTGTTTAACCGGGTCAAATGCGCCTTCGCCCCAAAGTGATGCGGCCACTTCGGCGATTTTGGCATGGGGGAGGCCACAGTTAATTAAATTGATGTGCGAGTGACATTGCGGATCGCGGTTAAATACCGTGTTCAGCAGCGCTCCCACTTGACCTGCAGATTCACTGGCATGGTGAACGCCACCGACCATTGAACGGTTAAACACTTTCATGTTTTTATCGAGAAATACACTGTAGGTTTTACCCACTAGGTCGTAATCAGCGTCAGACTCAAGCTCAAAAGTGAGTTCAGCCATACGAGGGGTGTCGACCTCATTAAGAATATCTTCAACGTTGTACAGTTCACCATTTTCATTAATGAATTCATGTAGGCCTCGACCTAGGCAGCGCCCTAGAATATTTGAGCCAGGATAGTCTTCACTGTAGGCAATACGAGTATAGAAATCTTGCATAAAATGGGCATCGAGATCGGCGTATTGTGCCCAGTTAATCGCTGCAAATTCTTCTGCAGGTAGAATGATTTCCCAAAAACCACGAGAGGTAAATTCGCGCATTAAATGGGATAGTTGGCCGTAAGCACTCCAAATACCATTATCATCCATATAATAGGCACCAACGGTTTGAATGTCGGTTCGTTTTTCACCACTGCTTGGTTTACCCATGGCGTACCAAGGATCGAGAAAACCTAAACATACATTAGTAATGTTTTCAGTTGGCAGATTGTATTCGGTTTTCATTTTTGGGTTTTTAACTTCGCAAAAACAGCGAATAGGGCACGAGTGGCAGCCACCTGGACGTTTAAAGATTTTATTGGCTTCATCACGGCCAAAATACATTTCGGCCATTGATGTACGCATGCCCACTTTCTGACGGTCATCCCATGGTGTTTCACCCACATCGACTGGGTTATCTGCAGCTCCCCATGTTACGCCAGGTCCACCGCGCCAGCGACTGCCTGTAGAACTGTATTCAGCCCAAGATTGCGGTTGGTTTGGTACTACGCCATTATTGTTAGCACCAATAATCCCAAGAATATGATCGTCTAATGCACGTAATTGCTCATTGGTTGTCGATTCTGCAATGTCTACTGTACCGGTCCCAATAATGCCAATGGCTTTTAGCTTTTTAGAGCCCAAAACCGCGCCATGACCGCCTGCTGAGTGGCCACCTTGAGTTTGAATAGTTGATTGAGCTACAAGGTGTTCACCACTTGGTCCAATCGCTGCAACTTGAGCTTGTTGTCCCATTAATTTACTGATGTTGGCAAAGGTATCGAATATGCCTACTCCCCATAAAGAGTCAGCGGGTTCTAGGGTGACAGTGTCATCAACAATTTTTAGCCAGACAGGGGTTTCAGATTTACCTTCGATAATAATTGCATCGTAACCAGCAAATTTAAGTTCTGGTGAAAAATGACCGCCAAAGTGGCCATCAGTGATTAAGTGATTTCGAATAACAGGGTTACGAGAAGTAATTGTGGTTCTTGCAGAACAAATTGCGCCAGAGCCACTTAATGGTCCCGCTGAAATAACCAATTGGTTTTCTTCATCAGTGGCTTTAATTCCGTCGACATGGTCATCCCATAAAACTTTATAACCTATTCCCATGCCGCCAATATAATCATGGTAGGTTTCTGTTGTTTCTTTAGTAATAACTTTTGTTGTTAAATTAACTCTTAAAATATAACCGGCCCAGCCACCATATGTAGTAGTCATAATTATTCCTTTTTAGTTTTTAAACTAATTCCAAATACTTTTCATGAAGTTCAACCTCGGCAATGGCGTCTTCCCAGGTATAAAACTTAATTGCCCCAGTCGGGCAAACTTGGGCACAATTAGGAATGCCTTCACAGAGATCGCATTTGAGAGATTTTCGAGTGGTTTTATCTATGGTGATAACCTGCTGCGGGCATTTATCTGCGCAGTAACCGCAACCAACACATAAGTCGTCATTAACAACTCTTGCACCGGTTTCTTCGTTAACAGATATTGCTTCTTGGGGACAAACTGTCATGCAGACATCACACTGACGACAGGTAGATGGCACAATGGTGCTATCACCTTGCTCACCACGCTGGTCTTGATAGTTTGGCTGCACGCCATGGGGGCCAAAGTTGAGGTTTTTGGCAACTTTAATTCTTGAGGTACTTGGGCTGACAGCTGATTTTCCGTGGCTCCAGCTACAGGCTATTTCGCAACGTCGGCAGCCTACACATAGGATAGGATTGACGACCATGAGTCCACCGGGTATGACTTCAACTATCGGGGTTTCTGCGTCATCACTGCTACCACACCCAGTTAAAAAACCGACTAATGTTCCACCATAAACGGTTCCGACAGCGACCTTAGCGCCATTAGCAAGTAGTGCTCTCCTTGTAATCATATTTGTTT
>NZ_BPEV01000043.1 GCF_019654955.1 Shewanella sp. KT0246
CGCCTAATTTCTCTTTTTAAGAGAGCAGATAGCCCGTTACTCACGTAACGGGCTTTTTTGTGTCTGTCATTTAAGATAAACATGTTCAGAAACGAAGCTAAAGCTCAAGTTTAGACATATCAACAGCTGACAGTGTGATTGATATGCCCATGTGAAAGTAGGTCATCGCCAAGCGCCTAATTTCTCTTTTCAAGAGAGCAGATAACCCGTGACTGACGTAACGTTTTTTGGGGCTAAAGTTAGTTATGTTTAGATGTGGTAATATTAAAAATTTAAAATTTATCCTCCATTACTTTGCCTAATAGTGTTATTAAAAATGGCAGGGTACAATAGCTCATCATTTTTCTAAGTATTCGTATATGTCTGTTAGCTTAAAACCCTTTAACACTCTATCTTTAGCGCAAAATTGCCAGCAGCTAGTTCAAGTTACTAGCATTGATGAATTTAAGGCAGTATATCTGAATGCTACTAGCCAAAATTCACCTGTGATGATTTTAGGTGGAGGCAGCAATGTTGTCTTCACCAGCGACTTCGATGGCGTGGTGATTAAAGTTGATACTAAAGGTATAGAGGTTTCTGAAGATAACCAATATTTTTATCTGACAGTACAGGCTGGCGAAAACTGGCATTCTTTTGTTCACTTTTGTTTGAAACATGGTTTTCACGGTTTAGAGAATCTAGCACTTATTCCAGGCTCTGTAGGAGCCTCACCAATTCAAAATATTGGTGCTTATGGTGTAGAAATGAATCAATTTTGCGAGCAAGTAGCCTATTTAGATTTAGATTGTTTCGACAGCTATACGTTAACTTCGGATAAATGCCACTTTGGTTACCGTGAATCTATTTTCAAGAGTGAACTTAAAAGCAAAGCGCTAATAACTGAAGTTCAATTCAAACTGCCTAAACTTTGGCAACCGAATTTAACATACGGGCCACTGCAGCATTTAAATATTGAAACAGTAACGCCTGAAGCAGTATTTGATGCCGTCTGTGAAGTAAGAAAGAGTAAATTGCCTGACCCATCAATAATTGGCAACGTTGGTAGTTTTTTTAAAAATCCTATTATAGAAGCCTCCGAGTATTTGGAGTTATTAAAAACATATTCTGATTTAGTTGGTTATGCACAGGCGGATGGAAAAATTAAGGTTGCAGCTGGCTGGTTGATAGATGAAGCAGGTTTGAAAGGGTTTAAGCAAGGGCGAGCTGCTGTACATGATAAGCAGGCGTTAGTGCTTGTTAATTTAGATACTGCAGTAGGTGCTGATATTTGTAACTTGGCTAATTCAATCATAGATATTGTGTTTACAAAATTTGGAATTCAATTAGAGCCTGAACCAAGAATTATTGGCTCAACAGGAGAGGTGACTTTGTAATGAATGAGCATTGGGATAAAAAGACACAGATCATCGAATTATTGGACCATAAAGAATATATCTCAGGTGAAGTAATCGCACAAAAAGTCGGCCTTTCTAGAACTGCTGTTAATAATCATATTGCCCAATTAGCTGATTATGGCGTTGATGTATTTAGTGTAAAAGGAAAGGGATATAAATTACCTAAACAGCTGCCGCTTTTTGATAAAACTAAGCTGATAGATAACATCGAAAATCGTTGCTTTTATTTCGACGAAATAGAAAGTACCAATGCATTTATGCTTCAGCATACCGATGAATTGAAAAATGGCGATATCTGTATCGCTGAGTTTCAATCAGCAGGTAGAGGCAGAAGAGGGAGGCAATGGATTTCTCCATATGGGCAACATGTTTATGCCTCAATGTTTTGGCGATTGAGCCAGGGTATGAATGCCGCGATGGGGTTGAGCCTTGTTGTAGCATGTTCAATTGTTAGCGCATTAAAAGAGTTTGATGTTGATGGCTTAGGCGTTAAATGGCCGAATGACATATATCGCGACAATAAGAAGCTTGCTGGTATTTTAATTGAGCTTTCTGGCCATTCAATTGATGAGTGTAACCTGGTGATAGGTTTCGGTATTAATATGAGCATGTCAGATCTGCATGCTCAATTGATTGATCAACCATGGAGTGACTTAACGTCCTTAAATTCAATGCCTGATAAGACTGCTATGTTGATCGCAATTCATAAGCAACTAAAAGTAGATTTGTCTCGTTTTGAATTAGAAGGTTTGGAACCTTTTATACCGCATTGGCAAGAGTACGATTTGTTTTATAATAAAGAAATTAGCTTATTGATGGCGCCGCAGTCGGTATCTGGAGTTTGTAAAGGCATAGACAAACAAGGAGCCGTCCTTGTTGAAACGGATGGTGTGATAAGCCCTTACATTGGCGGTGAGATAAGTCTAAGAGCAAAGTAGGGCAATAATTCTCAGCTATTTACGTAATAAAACGCGGTCGACCAGATGGTTGGCCGCTTTTTTTAGGATTAAATTTGCTCGCTCTCTACTAGGCTTGATGTTGGTCTGTAAGTTTGGTCCATTGATGGTATCCCAAATATGAGCAGCTGTAGCATTGGCTTCGTTATCAGAAAGCTGTGAGTAATGATGAAAGAACGAATTAGGGTCACTGAATGCTCCCTGCCTGAACTTTAAGAAGCGTTGTTGATACCATTCTTTTAATAGTGTTTCTTCTGCATCCACATATATTGAGAAGTCTACATAGTCAGACAGAAAGCTACTTCGACTTTCAGGGCTTGGGTCTAAAGCGGTTTGGAGTACGTTTAGGCCTTCAATAATCAAAATGTCTGGCTGGTTTATATTCTGAACTTGATCTGTTAACCGGTCGTACGTGACATGAGAATACAAAGGAGCACTAACATTAGGTTCACCTGCTTTAACTGCTGAAATAAAGTCGATGAGCATTTTCATGTCATAACTTTCAGGAAAACCTTTGCGTTTTAGTAGATTGTTATGTGTAAGCTCTGCTAATGGATATAAAAAACCATCAGTGGTTACCAGTTCGACTTTAGGATGTTCTGGCCAGCGTTGCAGAAGTGTTTGTAAAATTCGTGCTGTGGTACTTTTACCTACAGCGACGCTACCAGAAATACTGATGATATAGGGTGATTTTGTTGGCTTGTGATCTAAGAATTGATCAAGGACAACGCCGCGCTGTTGCTTTGAATCAATGATAAGGTTTAGTAATCGGCTAAGGGGTAGATATATGTCAGTAACTTCATCTAATGAGAGCTGTTCGTTCATGCCACGTAAGTTAGCTAACTCTTCTTCGCTGAGTGTCAAAGGCACAGAATTTCGTAATTCGGCCCATTGTTGGCGAAGAAATGAAAAATAAAGTGCTTGATGTAATGTATTGTTGGCTGTCATATCTTCCTTTCCTTAGGTCAGGCACAGTACACCACCAATTTATTTTGAACAATAGCTAAAGTCATCTTACTTATAGAGACTTGAACAAATTGCTTTATTTTTATCCTTCTTTAAGAAATAAAGCCCAAAAAAGCGACATTTAAGACTTTTTTTAGCTTTTTTATGCATTTCCTATTGCACTTGCGCCAACATTTACCTAATATCCGTTTCCGAAATGATTAGCCGGCATAGCTCAGTTGGTAGAGCAACTGACTTGTAATCAGTAGGTCCCGAGTTCGACTCTTGGTGCCGGCACCATTTTTCTGGAGGGGTTCCCGAGTGGCCAAAGGGATCAGACTGTAAATCTGACGGCTCAGCCTTCGAAGGTTCGAATCCTTCTCCCTCCACCATTTTTAAAGGTAGTTAGGTAGCCTTATTCAGGTTGCGCGGATGTCGTATAATGGTATTACTCCAGCCTTCCAAGCTGATAACGCGGGTTCGATTCCCGCCATCCGCTCCAAATTGCTGAACGACTTGATTGCTTAATAGTTCGTTTAAAAGAACTATTAAGTCAATCAAATCCTTTAAATCAGCACGCCCTGTCTTATGCTAAACTTAATCACCAAAAACTAATCGATTCGATGTCATTTCATGCATCGGATTTTTTCTATATGTGTTTTCATTACCAAGACTCTGGATTGAGGCAATATCATGGCTAAAGAAAAATTTGAACGTAGTAAACCACACGTAAACGTGGGTACAATTGGTCACGTTGACCATGGTAAAACTACTCTAACCGCTGCTATCTCAGCAGTATTGACCAAAGTCTACGGTGGTGAAGCTCGTGATTTCGCTCAAATCGATAACGCTCCAGAAGAGCGCGAGCGTGGTATTACAATTAATACTTCTCACATCGAATATGACACACCTACACGTCACTACGCACACGTAGATTGTCCTGGTCACGCCGATTATGTTAAAAACATGATTACTGGTGCTGCTCAAATGGACGGTGCTATCTTAGTAGTTGCTGCTACAGATGGTCCAATGCCACAAACACGTGAGCACATCCTGCTTTCACGTCAGGTTGGTGTACCTTTCATCATCGTATTCATGAACAAATGTGACATGGTTGACGATGAAGAACTACTTGAATTAGTAGAAATGGAAGTTCGTGAACTTCTTTCTGAGTATGACTTCCCAGGTGATGACTTACCAGTTATCCAAGGTTCTGCGCTTAAAGCTCTTGAAGGCGACGAAGCTTGGGAACCAAAGATCATCGAACTAGCTGAAGCTTTAGATTCGTACATCCCAGAGCCAGAGCGTGACATTGATAAGCCGTTCCTACTTCCTATTGAAGATGTTTTCTCAATTTCAGGTCGTGGTACAGTTGTTACTGGTCGTGTTGAGCGTGGTATCATCCGCGTTGGTGAAGAAGTTGAAATCGTTGGTGTTAAAGACACGACTAAGACTACTTGTACTGGTGTTGAAATGTTCCGCAAGCTTCTTGACGAAGGTCGTGCTGGCGAAAACTGTGGTGTTCTTTTACGTGGTACTAAGCGTGAAGATGTTGAGCGTGGTCAAGTATTGGCACAGCCAGGCACTATCACTCCTCACACTACATTCGAATCAGAAGTATACGTGTTAAGCAAAGAAGAAGGCGGACGTCACACTCCATTCTTCAAAGGCTACCGTCCACAGTTCTACTTCCGTACAACTGACGTAACTGGTACTATCGAGCTTCCAGAAGGCGTAGAAATGGTAATGCCTGGTGATAACATCAAGATGGTTGTTACACTAATCTACCCAATCGCGATGGACGACGGTTTACGTTTCGCTATCCGTGAAGGTGGCCGTACTGTTGGTGCTGGTGTTGTAGCTAAAATCGTTGCTTAATAGCGACCTTTAGTAAACACTTTAAAAAGGAAGCTTCGGCTTCCTTTTTTTGTTTTACAGATTTTTTTTAAGTTTTGCTTATGTTCTCTAGTGTCGACCTTGCGAACTGACGAGAATAAGAATACAATCTATGGCCGATTTTTGACCCTGAGCTGATGCTTTTCGTGGCTAAACTCGGAAGTACTATTTGATAAAATGGTACATATTTATCAAATTTAAGCTCAGGTCTTAGTGAGTAACGGAACCAACCGATGACGACAAATACTGAAAACCAGAATAATCCTCTGGATATTGTTAAGTGGGGCATTGCAGTTATATTGATTGCCGCCGCTGTTATTGGCAACCAAGCATTTGGCGAAGCCAGTGTTGTAGTACGCGCATTAGGCGTAATTGTTGCCTTTGTTATTGCAGGCTTTATTGCTCTGCAAACTGTGAAAGGTAAAGAAGCTTTATCTTTCGCTCGTGAAGCTCACATTGAAGTACGTAAAGTGGTTTGGCCTACGCGTCAAGAAGCGCTAAACACAACATTCATTGTTCTTGCTGCAACAGCTGTCGTAGCCGTTATCCTTTGGGGTTTCGACTGGGTACTATTGCGCGTTGTTAACCTAATTACTGGCGTATAGGCATTTACATGACTGAAGCAACAGAAGCTAAAAAAAGATGGTATGTCATTCAAGCATTCTCTGGCTATGAAGGCCGAGTGGTAAAAACTTTGCTTGAACATATTAAGATGCACAACATGGAAGATTACTTCGCAGAGGTTCTTGTACCGACTGAAGAAGTAGTTGAAATGCGTGATGGTCAACGTCGCAAAAGCGAACGTAAATTCTTTCCTGGCTATGTATTAGTCCAGATGGAAATGAATGACGAAAGCTGGCACTTAGTGAAAAGCATTCCTCGCGTAATGGGCTTCATTGGTGGAACATCAGATCGTCCAGCACCTATTTCAGATAGAGAAGCGGATGCCATTCTTCAGCGTTTACAAGATACCGTCGAGTCACCAACTCATCGCGTTATGTTTGAACCTGGTGAAGTTGTTCGTGTTAACGATGGTCCATTTGCTGACTTTAATGGCACTATCGAAGAAGTTGATTACGATAAAAACCGTGTCAAGGTTTCAGTAATGATCTTCGGTCGTTCAACTCCTGTAGAGTTAGACTTCCAGCAAGTTGAAAAGAACTGATTAAATTAAATACAAATAGTGTTTGTTTGCGGGTGCGGATTTTAGTATAATCCGCACCCGTTGTTTTCAAGGGGAGCTCATTGGCATGTAGCCGATAGCGTTTGAACCCAAATTGAGGAAATGTCGACATGGCAAAGAAAATTGAAGCTTATATTAAGCTACAAGTAGCAGCCGGTGCTGCAAACCCGTCTCCACCAGTTGGTCCTGCTCTAGGTCAAAAAGGTGTGAACATCATGGAATTCTGTAAAGCATTCAACGCTCGTACTGAAAAGTTCGACAAAGGTATGCCGATTCCTGTAGTTATCACTGTATACAACGATCGTTCTTTCACGTTCGAAACTAAGACTCCTCCAGCATCTTTCTTATTGTTGAAAGCTGCCGGTCTAAAGTCTGGTTCTGGCCGTCCAAATACCGAGAAAGTTGGAACTATCAAGCGCAGCGCTGTTCAGGAAATTGCTGAAACTAAAGCGGCTGATATGACTGGTGCTGATGTTGAAGCTATGATGCGTTCAATTGAAGGTACTGCACGTTCAATGGGTTTGGTAGTAGAGGACTAATATAATGGCAAAGCTAACTAAGCGCATGCGCGTAATCCGCGAGAAAATCGACGGAACTAAAAGCTACGATATCAATGAAGCTGTTTCTTTATTAAAAGAACTTGCTACTGCTAAATTCGTAGAAAGTGTTGACGTTGCTGTTAACCTAGGTATTGACCCTCGTAAATCAGACCAAAACGTTCGTGGCGCTACAGTATTACCACATGGTACTGGCCGTGAAGTTCGTGTTGCTGTGTTCACACAGGGCGCAAACGCTGAAGCAGCTAAAGAAGCTGGTGCAGAGTTAGTTGGTATGGACGAGCTAGCTGCACAAGTTAAAGCTGGCGAAATGAACTTCGACGTAGTGATCGCATCTCCAGATGCAATGCGCGTTGTTGGTCAGTTAGGTCAAATCTTAGGCCCACGTGGTCTAATGCCTAACCCTAAAACTGGTACAGTAACGCCAAACGTTGCTGATGCAGTTAAAAATGCCAAAGCCGGTCAAGTTCGTTACCGTAACGACAAGAATGGTATTATCCACACTACTATCGGTAAAGTGGATTTTGAACCAGCACAGCTTAAAGAAAACTTAGAAGCGTTAGTCGCAGCACTGAAAAAGGCTAAGCCTGCAGTTGCTAAAGGTGTATACGTGAAAAAAGTCAGCATCTCTACCACTATGGGTGCAGGTGTTGTGGTTGACCAAGCTACATTGGAAGACCTTAAGTAATATACAAAGTGAGTGGGTTAGTGTATAATCCGCGCACTTTGTGGGTTGAGGTCTGTTTTTGACAACGTTAAAAACAGATTTCCGTCCAAGACCGTAGGTGTTTTCTTAGGATAACTTAATTTCCTACGTAGACGGTGTCAGACCCCCCAGATAGATTTTGTTCTGCTGGAAATCTGCACCGTAAGTCGTTAAACACATAAGTGTTTAATATGGTAAATACTAGGGATATCCCTAGGTAGAATCCAGGAGTAAAGCCAATGGCATTAAGACTCGAAGACAAAAAAGCGATTGTTGCTGAAGTCAACGAAGCAGCCAAAGGTGCTTTATCTGCAGTTGTTGCCGATTCACGCGGTGTAACTGTAGGTGAGATGACCGGTCTGCGTAAAGCAGCTCGTGAAGCTGGTGTTTATGTACGCGTAGTACGTAATACATTAGTTAAACGCGCTGTAGCTGGTACTGATTTTGAGTGCCTGTCTGACACGTTTACTGGTCCTACTTTAATTGCATTTTCTACTGAGCACCCAGGTGCTGCAGCGCGTCTTCTAAAAGATTTCGCAACTGCACAAGAAAAGTTTGAAATTAAAGCAGCAGCCTTTGAAGGGGAAGTAATCCCTGCAGCAGATATTGATCGTTTAGCGAAATTACCAACTTACGACGAAGCACTAGCTCAGTTGATGATGACTATGAAAGAAGCATCTGCTGGCAAGTTTGTTCGTACATTGGCCGCTCTTCGCGATCAAAAAGAAGCAGCATAATATTTTATTAGCCGCTTAAATTAATTGAATTCAGTACAATAGGAATTTTTTGTTATGTCTATCACAAAAGACCAAATCTTAGAAGCTTTCGCAGAAATGTCTGTAATGGAAGTTGTTGAACTAATCGAAGCAATGGAAGAAAAATTCGGCGTTTCTGCTGCAGCTGCTGCTGTTGCTGTTGGCGGCGACGCTGGCGGTGCTGCTGCTGAGCAAACCGAATTTGACGTTGTTATGACTTCATTCGGTGCTAACAAAGTTGCTGTAATTAAAGCACTTCGTGGCGCTACAGGTCTTGGCCTGAAAGAAGCTAAAGCAATGGCTGAGTCTGCACCAGTTGCAGTTAAAGAAGCTATCACTAAAGAAGAAGCAGAAGCCCTTAAAGGCGATTTAGAAGCTGCTGGCGCTGAAGTAGAAGTTAAGTAAGTTATACTCTAACTTACCACCTCCCGAGTAATCGGGCGGAGGCTGGCGGTTTTTTAACCGTCGGCCTTTTTTGCGCTATATGCGCAGGCGATTTTTTATTCACCGTTTGTCGCCAGTTATTAGCAGTTCCTAGCAGAGATTACTGGTTAGGTTCTTGCCATCAACGGTGATGGGCAAACGTGCTGATTTAATCTTTGTATTATTTCAGTCTTGGTCACATCTCGTAAGTAGAGGAAACCCATGGTTTACTCCTATTCTGAAAAGAAGCGTATTCGTAAAGACTTTGGCAAACGTCCAAAAGTTTTGGATATTCCGTACCTGTTGTCTATTCAATTAGACTCTTTTAAGAAGTTCACCGATCAAGATCCTACGGGTGAACGCGGCTTTGAAGCTGCATTCCGTAGCGTTTTTCCCATCAAGAGCTTTTCTGGCAACTCTGAACTGCAATATGTCAGTTACAAGCTAGGCGAGCCAGTTTTTGATGTGAAAGAGTGTCAGATCCGCGGTGTTACATATTCAGCTCCATTACGCGTTAAACTGCGTATGGTTTTATATGACCGTGAAGCTGCACCAGGCACAGTTAAAGATATTAAAGAACAAGAAGTCTATATGGGTGATATCCCATTAATGACTGATAATGGTACTTTTGTTATCAATGGTACTGAGCGTGTTATCGTGTCTCAGTTACACCGTTCTCCAGGTGTATTCTTTGATCATGACCGTGGTAAAACCCACTCTTCTGGTAAGGTGCTTTATAACGCACGTATTATTCCTTACCGTGGTTCATGGCTTGACTTTGAATTTGATCCAAAAGATGCCTTATTTGTACGTATTGACCGTCGCCGTAAATTACCAGCGACTATCATCTTACGTGCATTAGAGTTTTCAACTCAAGAAATCTTAGACTTATTCTTTGAACGTATTGAGTTCAAGATTAAGCAAGATTCACTTGTTATGGCACTTGTGCCAGATCGCCTTCGTGGTGAGACTGCAAGCTATGACATCAAAGACTCGGATGGCAACTTATTAGTTGAAACTGGTCGTCGTATTACTGCTCGTCACATCAGACAGCTTGAAAAATCCAACACAACTGAACTTGAAGTACCAGTTGATTACATTGTTGGTAAATATGCTGCTCAAGATTACATTGATGAAGATACTGGTGAAGTACTTGTTAGCGCAAATGCTGAAATCACCCTTGAAGACCTAGCTAAACTTTCTTTAGCGGGTATTAAAGAAGTTGATACTTTGTTTATCAACGATCTTGATCATGGTGCATATATCTCAGACACATTACGTATTGATTCTACAACTAACCGCTTAGAAGCATTAGTTGAAATCTACCGCATGATGCGTCCTGGTGAGCCACCAACCAAAGATGCAGCTGAAGGCTTATTCCAGAACTTGTTCTTCAGTGAAGAACGTTATGACTTATCTAAAGTAGGTCGTATGAAGTTCAACCGTCGTCTTGAGATTTCTGAAGATGAAGGTGCAGGCGTACTGTCTAAAGAAGACATCGTACACGTTATGAAGAAAATCATCGAAATCCGTAACGGTTACGATGAAGTCGACGATATTGACCATCTAGGTAACCGTCGTATTCGTAGCGTTGGTGAAATGGCTGAAAACCAATTCCGTGTTGGTCTAGTTCGTGTTGAGCGTGCTGTTCGTGAACGTCTATCTTTAGGCGATCTGAATGAGCTTATGCCACAAGATCTAATCAATGCTAAGCCTATTTCTGCGGCTGTGAAAGAATTCTTTGGTTCTTCGCAATTGTCACAGTTTATGGACCAAAACAACCCGTTGTCAGAAGTGACGCATAAGCGTCGTATCTCGGCACTTGGTCCTGGTGGTTTAACACGTGAACGTGCTGGTTTCGAAGTACGTGACGTGCATCCAACTCACTACGGTCGTTTATGTCCAATCGAAACGCCAGAGGGACCAAACATTGGTCTAATTAACTCGTTGGCAAGTTTCGCTCGTACTAACTCGTATGGCTTCCTAGAAACGCCTTATCGTAAGGTTGTTGATTGTGTGGTTACTGATGAAGTTGAATACTTATCAGCAATCGAAGAAGGCCGTTATGTGATTGCGCAGGCAAACATCGAAATTGATTCTTCAAACCGTATGCTTGAAGAGCAAATCGCATGTCGTCATAAAGGTGAATCTACCTTTATGCGTGCTGCTGATATCCAATATATGGATGTATCACCACAACAGATCATTTCTGTTGCGGCATCACTTATTCCGTTCTTAGAACACGATGATGCTAACCGTGCATTGATGGGTGCAAACATGCAACGTCAAGCCGTACCTACTTTAAGAGCTGATAAGCCTCTTGTTGGTACTGGTATTGAGCGTACACTTGCTGTTGACTCAGGTGTTGTTGTAGCTGCGAAGCGTGGCGGTGTTATCGACTATGTTGATGCTAGCCGTATCGTAGTGAAAGTTAACGAAGCAGAATTGACTCCAGGTGAAGCTGGTATCGATATCTACAACTTGACTAAATACACTCGTTCTAACCAAAACACTTGTATTAACCAACGTCCTTGTTGTTCTGTTGGTGATCCAATTGTTCGTGGTGATGTATTAGCCGATGGCCCGTCTACCGATTTAGGTGACTTGGCTCTTGGTCAAAATATGCGTATCGCATTCATGCCTTGGAACGGTTATAACTTCGAAGATTCGATCTTAATCTCTGAGCGCGTAGCGCAAGAGGATCGTTTCACTACTATTCATATCCAAGAGCTTTCATGTATTGCTCGTGATACGAAATTAGGTAGCGAAGAAATTACTGCTGATATTCCAAATGTAGGTGAATCTGCACTGTCTAAACTAGATGAGTCAGGTATCGTTTACATCGGTGCAGAAGTTAAAGGCGGCGACATTCTAGTTGGTAAAGTGACACCTAAAGGTGAAACCCAGCTGACTCCAGAAGAGAAGCTTTTGCGTGCAATCTTCGGTGAAAAAGCTTCTGACGTTAAGGACAGCTCATTACGTGTCCCTAACTCAGTTAAAGGGACTATCATCGATGTTCAAGTTTTCACTCGTGACGGTATCGAAAAAGATAAACGTGCGCTTGAAATTGAAGAGATGCATGTTAGCCAAGCGCGTAAAGATTTAGGCGAAGAGTTCGAAATCCTTGAAGAAGGTGTTTTGAGCCGTGCACGTAATTTATTACTATCTGTTGGTTTCTCTCAAGCTAAATTAGCTGAGTTACCACGTAAAGATGTATTAATTCAAGTTATCGATGACGAAGTTAAGCAAACTGAGCTTGAGCAATTAGCCGAGCAACATGAAGAGCTTAAAGCTGACTTCGATAAGAAGTTTGAAGTTAAACGTCGCAAAATCACCCAAGGTGATGACTTAGCACCTGGCGTACTTAAGATTGTTAAGGTTTACCTTGCAGTTAAACGTACTATCCAGCCTGGTGATAAGATGGCGGGTCGTCACGGTAACAAAGGTGTAATCTCTAAGATTTGCCCTATCGAAGACATGCCATACGATGAAACTGGTGATCCAGTTGATATCGTACTAAACCCATTGGGCGTACCATCGCGTATGAACATTGGTCAGGTACTAGAAGTTCACTTAGGTGCTGCAGCTAAGGGTATCGGTAATCGTATTACTGCTATGCTTGAAGAGCAACGTGAACTTGCTGAACTGCGCGACTACATCCGCCAAGTATATGAATTAGGTGACGAAGTTCTACAGAAAGTCGACATCAACTCATTCACTGACGATGAAGTATTGCGTCTGGCTAAAAACCTTAAAGGTGGTTTACCAGTTGCTACGCCAGCTTTCGATGGTGCTAAAGAGAAAGAGATCAAGCAAATGCTTGAACTTGCAGGCTTACCTGATTCTGGCCAGTTAACATTATGTGACGGCCGTACCGGTAACGAATTTGAGCGTAAAGTAACTGTTGGTTACATGTACATGCTCAAATTGAACCACTTAGTTGATGACAAGATGCACGCCCGTTCTACCGGTTCGTACAGCTTAGTTACACAACAACCATTGGGCGGTAAAGCTCAATTCGGTGGTCAGCGTTTCGGTGAGATGGAAGTATGGGCACTAGAAGCATACGGTGCTGCATATACTCTTCAGGAAATGCTAACGGTTAAATCAGATGACGTTAATGGTCGTACTCAGATGTATAAAAACATCGTCGACGGTAACCATCAGATGCACCCAGGCATGCCTGAGTCTTTCAACGTATTGTTGAAGGAAATTCGTTCACTTGGTATTAATATCGAGTTGGATCAAGAGTAAGCATCGCTCTTAAGCAATGTTTGGTAACCAAGGATGCTTTGCTTAGCAAAGCATCTGGTTTAACTCCTTCAGGAGAGAAACGTGAAAGACTTATTAAAGTTTCTTAAACAGCAAAGTAAGACTGAAGAATTTAACGGTATTAAAATTGGTTTGGCTTCGCCAGACCTAATCCGTTCTTGGTCTTTTGGTGAAGTTAAAAAGCCAGAAACCATTAACTACCGTACTTTCAAACCTGAGCGTGAAGGTTTGTTCTGTGCGCGTATTTTCGGTCCTGTAAAAGATTACGAATGTTTGTGTGGTAAATACAAACGTTTAAAGCACCGTGGTGTTATTTGTGAGAAGTGTGGCGTTGAAGTTACACAGACTAAAGTACGTCGTGAGCGTATGGGTCATATTGATCTTGCAAGCCCTGTTGCCCATATTTGGTTCTTGAAATCACTTCCGAGTCGTATCGGTTTGATGCTTGATATGACATTACGTGATATTGAACGCGTACTGTACTTTGAATCATTTGTAGTGATCGAGCCTGGCATGACCAGCCTTGAACGCGGCCAAATGCTGACAGAAGAAACATATCTTGATGCATTAGAAGAATACGGTGACGAGTTCGAAGCTAAAATGGGTGCTGAAGCAGTCTTAGACTTGCTACGTGCTATCAATTTAGAAGAACAAATTGATCAAATGCGTGAAGAGTTACCGTCAATTAACTCTGAAACCCGTCGTAAGAAGGTCACTAAGCGCCTTAAACTGATGGAAGCATTCTTCACTTCTGGCAACAAGCCTGAGTGGATGATCTTAAAAGTTTTACCAGTTCTACCACCTGATTTACGTCCTCTAGTTCCACTAGATGGCGGACGTTTTGCTACGTCTGATTTGAACGACCTTTACCGTCGTGTAATCAACCGTAACAACCGTCTAAAACGACTATTGGATCTAGCTGCACCAGACATTATCGTACGTAACGAAAAGCGTATGTTACAAGAGTCTGTTGATGCGCTATTAGATAATGGTCGTCGTGGTCGTGCTATTACAGGTTCTAACAAGCGTCCTCTTAAATCTTTGGCTGATATGATCAAAGGTAAGCAAGGTCGTTTCCGTCAGAACTTACTTGGTAAGCGTGTAGATTACTCTGGTCGTTCGGTTATTACCGTAGGTCCTACTTTACGTCTGCATCAGTGTGGTCTTCCTAAGAAGATGGCACTTGAGCTATTCAAACCATTCATCTATGGCAAATTAGAAGGTCGCGGTTTAGCTACGACTATTAAAGCTGCTAAGAAAATGGTTGAACGTGAACAAGCAGAAGTATGGGATGTACTAGACGAAGTTATTCGTGAACATCCAGTAATGCTAAACCGTGCACCAACACTTCATAGACTGGGTATTCAAGCATTTGAGCCAGTTCTTATTGAAGGTAAAGCAATCCAATTGCATCCATTAGTATGTGCGGCATATAACGCCGACTTCGATGGTGACCAAATGGCTGTGCACGTACCGTTAACGCTTGAAGCTCAATTAGAAGCACGCTCGTTAATGATGTCGACTAACAACATTCTTTCTCCAGCAAATGGTGAGCCTGTAATTACTCCGTCACAAGACGTTGTATTAGGTCTTTACTACACGAGCCGTGAATGTGTTAACGGTCGCGGTGAAGGTATGGCATTTATGTCAGTTGATGAAGTTGAAAAGGCTTACGCTACCGGCGCTGCAGAATTGCATGCTCGCGTTAAAGTTCGTTTAACTGAAACAAAAATTGATGCTAACGGCGAGAAAACACAAACTCTGAATGTAGTAGATACTACAGTCGGTCGTGCGTTGTTATCGCAGATCCTGCCAGAAGGCTTACCATTTGAACTGGTTAACCAGAACATGGGTAAGAAGCAGATCTCGAAATTGCTGAATACTTGTTACCGTACATTAGGCCTTAAAGATACTGTTATCTTCGCTGACCAATTAATGTATACCGGTTTCCGTTATGCGACTATCTCAGGTGCCTCTGTTGGTATCAACGATATGGTTATTCCGGATGAGAAGTATACTTTAGTTGAAGAAGCTGAACGTGAAGTGCTTGAAATTCAAGAGCAGTTCCAATCAGGTCTAGTTACCGCTGGTGAGCGTTACAACAAAGTTATCGATATTTGGGCAAGCACCAACGATAAAATCTCTAAAGCGATGATGGACAACTTGAAAAAAGAAGTTGTTATTAATCGTGATGGCGAAGAAGAAGAGCAAGATTCGTTTAACAGCATCTATATGATGGCTGACTCGGGGGCTCGTGGTAGTGCTGCACAGATTCGTCAGTTAGCGGGTATGCGTGGTCTGATGGCTAAGCCGGATGGCTCAATCATCGAAACCCCAATTACTGCGAACTTCCGTGAAGGTCTGAACGTATCACAATACTTCATCTCTACTCACGGGGCGCGTAAAGGTCTTGCCGATACCGCACTTAAAACAGCTAACTCGGGTTACCTAACTCGTCGTCTTGTTGATGTTGCACAAGATTTAGTTGTAATTGAAGATGATTGTGGTTCAGTGGGTGGCTTAACTATGAAGCCGTTGATCGAAGGTGGTGATGTTAAAGAGCCGCTTCGTGAACGTGTTCTAGGTCGCGTAGTGTCTGTTGACGTACTTGAGCCTGGTACTGAAAAAGTACTTGCTCCACGTAACACATTGCTAGATGAAGCTTGGTGTGATCTATTAGAAGAGCATAGCGTCGATGAAGTTATCGTTCGTTCTGTTATTTCTTGTGAAACCGACTTTGGTGTATGTGCTGCTTGTTACGGTCGTGATTTAGCACGTGGTCATATCATTAACCACGGTGAAGCAATCGGTGTTGTAGCTGCTCAATCAATTGGTGAGCCAGGTACACAGCTTACGATGCGTACCTTCCATATTGGTGGTGCAGCGTCTCGTGACTCAGCTGATAACAATGTTCAAGTTAAAAACAGTGGTACTCTGAAGTTACATAACGCAAAACACGTTACTAGCATCGAGAACAAACTAGTTATCGTATCGCGCTCTTCTGAAGTTGCGATTATTGATGAACTTGGTCGTGAGAAAGAACGTTACCGTGTACCTTATGGTACGGTGCTAGAGCAACTAGAAGATACGGAAGTGACTTCAGGCGCAATTATTGCGAACTGGGATCCACATACTCACCCTATCATTTCAGAAGTTGCTGGTACGGTTAAATTTGTCGACATGATTGAAGGCGTTACTATGACGCGTCAAACAGACGACTTAACTGGTCTTTCTTCGGTTGTTGTTATTGATCCAGGTGCTCGTCCTACAGCAGGTAAAGAAATGCGTCCAGCTATCCGTCTAATCGACGCTGCTGGCAATGATCTTATGATCCCTGGTACTGACGTACCAGCGCAATACTTCTTACCGGGTAACGCGATTGTAGCTAAAGATGATAACGCGCAAATCAACGTTGGTGACGCATTAGCACGTATTCCTCAAGAATCGTCTAAAACACGCGATATTACCGGTGGTCTGCCACGAGTTGCTGACTTGTTCGAAGCTCGTAAGCCAAAAGAACCCGCTATTCTTGCTGAAATCTCAGGTACCATCTCGTTTGGTAAAGAGACAAAAGGTAAAGTACGCCTAGTCATCAGCCCAGCTGATGGTAGCGAGCACTACGAAGAGATGATTCCTAAATGGCGTAATCTTAATGTGTTCGAAGGTGAAAAAGTTGAACGTGGTGAAGTTATTGCTGATGGCCCTGAAGCTGCACATGACATCTTACGTTTACGTGGTATCCATCATGTTGCTAACTACATTGTTGATGAAGTCCAAGACGTTTACCGTCTACAGGGTGTAAAAATCAATGATAAGCATATTGAAGTTATCATTCGCCAAATGCTACGTAAGTGTTTAATCACTGATGCTGGTGATTCAAACTTCTTAGAAGGCGAACAAGCAGAAGTTTCTCGCGTGAAGATTGCTAACCGTGAGCTTGAAGCTCAAGGTAAAGCACCTGCGAAGTTTGAGCGTGAATTATTAGGTATTACCAAAGCTTCTTTGGCTACTGAATCATTCATCTCAGCTGCATCGTTCCAAGAAACGACGCGTGTACTGACTGAAGCTGCTGTTGGTGGTAAGAGTGACCAATTGCGTGGTCTGAAAGAAAACGTAATTGTTGGTCGTCTAATCCCAGCTGGTACAGGTTATGCGTATCACACCGCTCGTAACGAAGCGCGTGCTAATGTTAAAGATGAAGGTGCAGAAGCACCAGTAATCACTGCAAGTGAAGCAGAGAAAAACTTAGCCGACTTACTTAACTTGGCCGGAAGTGCTGACTAAAGTAAACGTTATGTTAAAAAAAGGCGCCTTTGGCGCCTTTTTTATTGGAAATTGCACGAAAAGTTGTCTATTTCTTGACAGTTGGCCATTACCTTTCTAAACTTTCGCGTCCCATCATAGTGGGATATAGATTTTTCACACAAAATTGTTGAGATTATTCAACTGAACGGAGCTATTCATGGCAACTGTAAACCAGTTGGTACGTAAGCCTCGCTCGCCAAAAGTCGAAAAGACTAATGTGCCAGCGTTGGATTCGTGTCCACAAAAACGTGGTGTTTGTACTCGTGTTTACACTACAACACCTAAAAAACCTAACTCTGCACTACGTAAAGTAGCACGTGTTCGCTTAACTAACGGTTTCGAAGTTACTTCGTACATCGGTGGTGAAGGTCACAACTTGCAGGAACATAGTGTAATTCTAATCCGTGGCGGTCGTGTTAAAGATCTACCGGGTGTGCGTTACCACACTATTCGCGGTGCATTAGATTGTGCTGGCGTTAGTGCTCGTCGCCAAGGCCGTTCTAAGTACGGTGCTAAGCGTCCTAAGTCATAACTTGTCCGTTTAAGTAAGGCCAAGCTAGTTAAAAATATTCCAGTTTTGGAAATACCTGAAGCATACGGAGAATTGTTATGCCAAGACGTCGCGTTGTAGGACAACGTAAAATCCTACCAGATCCAAAGTTTAAAAGTGAGTTGTTGGCTAAGTTCATCAACGTCATTATGGTTGACGGTAAAAAGTCAACTGCTGAAAAAATTATCTACAAGGCTCTTGATGTTGTCGCTGAAAAGAAAAGCGAAGAACATTTAAGTATCCTTGAAGCAGCTCTTGATAATGTTCGCCCTTCAGTCGAGGTTAAATCTCGTCGTGTTGGTGGTTCAACTTATCAAGTACCATGTGAAGTTCGTCCAGTGCGTCGTAACGCACTAGCGATGCGCTGGTTAGTTGAAGCTGCTCGCAAGCGTGGTGAAAAATCTATGGCTCTACGTCTAGCAGGTGAAATGTTAGATGCATCTGAAAACAAAGGTACTGCTGTTAAGAAGCGTGAAGACGTGCATCGCATGGCTGAAGCTAACAAAGCCTTTGCTCATTACCGTTGGTAATTTGATGGAGTGGGCGTTAGCCCACTCCATATTGTTGATATTTTCTAAAGCATTTGCTTTAGGTGAGAGGGTATAAATAGTGGCTCGTACAACCCCAATTGAGCGTTATCGTAATATCGGTATTGTTGCTCATGTGGATGCAGGTAAAACTACCACAACAGAACGTGTTCTGTTCTATACCGGTTTGTCTCATAAAATCGGTGAGGTGCATGACGGCGCCGCTACTACAGACTGGATGGTACAAGAGCAAGAGCGTGGTATTACTATCACCTCAGCTGCTGTAACAACCTTCTGGCGTGGTATGGATGCTCAATTCACCGAACATCGCATTAATATCATCGATACCCCTGGTCACGTTGATTTTACTATTGAAGTAGAGCGCTCATTACGCGTACTTGATGGAGCTGTAGTTGTATTCTGCGGTTCATCAGGCGTAGAGCCTCAATCAGAGACTGTTTGGCGTCAAGCTAACAAGTATGAAGTCCCTCGTATGGTGTTCGTCAATAAGATGGACCGTGCAGGTGCTGACTTCGATAGTGTCATTGACCAAATCCGTAATCGCTTAGGTGCTACTTGTGTTCCGATTCAATTGAATATTGGCGCAGAAGAGAACTTCAAAGGGGTTATTGATTTAATTAAGATGAAAGCGATTAACTGGTCTGAAGAAGATCAGGGAACGACTTTCTCTTATGAAGAAATTCCTGCAGATCTTTTAGCCAAGGCTGAAGAGATGCATGAGTATCTAGTGGAAAGTGCAGCAGAAGCCTCTGATGAATTAATGGAAAAGTATCTTGAAGAAGGCACTTTATCTGAGTCAGAGATAAAACTTGCACTACGTCAGCGCACTATTAACAACGAAATCGTTTTAGCAACTTGCGGTTCTGCTTTTAAGAACAAAGGTGTTCAAGCGGTGTTGGATGCGGTAGTTGACTATCTTCCTGCTCCTGTCGAAGTTCCTGCTATTAAGGGTGTCGATGAGAATGAGAATGAAGTGGAACGCCCATCAGACGATAACGCACCATTTGCTGCGTTAGCGTTTAAAATTGCGACTGATCCATTTGTTGGAACTTTAACCTTTATCCGTGTATATTCAGGCGTACTAGAGTCGGGTGCTGCAGTTTACAATTCTGTTAAACAGAAACGTGAACGAGTAGGTCGAATCGTACAAATGCATGCAAATGACCGTACAGAGCTGAAAGAAGTTCGTGCTGGTGATATTGCTGCGGCAATTGGTTTAAAAGAAGTGACAACAGGCGATACTCTTTGCGCAAACGATCACAAAGTGATTCTAGAGCGTATGGAGTTTCCAGAACCTGTAATTACCATTGCCGTTGAGCCTCGCTCTAAAGCAGACCAAGATAAAATGGGGATTGCGCTACAAAAGTTAGCGGCTGAAGATCCCTCTTTTAGAGTGGAAACTGATGAAGAGTCAGCTCAAACATTGATTTCTGGCATGGGTGAATTACATTTAGATATTATCGTAGACCGTATGCGTCGCGAATTTAATGTCGAATGTAACGTTGGTAAACCTCAGGTTGCCTATCGTGAAACAATTCGCTCTTCAGTTGAAGTGGAAGGTAAATTCATACGCCAATCTGGCGGACGTGGTCAATTTGGTCATGTTTGGTTGAAGATTGAACCATTGGAAGATGGTGCAGGCTATGAATTTGTCAATGAAATTGTTGGCGGTGCAGTTCCTCGTGAATTCATCCCTTCAGTAGACAAAGGTATTCAAGAGCAAATGAAAAACGGTGTTTTAGCCGGTTATCCTATGCTCGATGTGAAAGTAACTTTATTTGATGGCTCATACCATGATGTCGATTCAAATGAGATGGCTTTCAAGATTGCTGGTTCAATGGGCTTCAAAAAGGGTGCGCTAGAAGCAAGCCCTGTGTTACTAGAACCAACAATGAAAGTGGAAATTACCACTCCTGAAAATAACATGGGCGACGTAGTAGGTGATTTAAACCGACGTCGAGGTGTGATTGATGGAATGGACGACGGCTTGGGTGGTGTTAAAATTATCCATGCTACCGTACCGCTTTCAGAAATGTTTGGTTATGCTACTGATTTGCGTAGTGCAACTCAGGGGCGTGCTTCTTACTCTATGGAGTTTGCTAAGTATGCTGACGCACCATCAAACATTGCAAATGCGATTATTGAATCACGTACCTAAAATTATTTAGGTGCTTAACTAAATGTTATATAGCTCGTACTCGAGCACTTCTGAAAAGAAAGGAATATATCGTGGCTAAAGAAAAATTTGAACGTAGTAAACCACACGTAAACGTGGGTACAATTGGTCACGTCGACCATGGTAAAACTACTCTAACTGCAGCTATTTCAGCTGTATTAACGAAAGCATACGGCGGTGACGTTCGTGATTTCGCTCAAATCGATAACGCTCCAGAAGAGCGCGAGCGTGGTATTACAATTAATACTTCTCACATCGAATATGACACACCTACACGTCACTACGCACACGTAGATTGTCCTGGTCACGCCGATTATGTTAAAAACATGATTACTGGTGCTGCTCAAATGGACGGTGCTATCTTAGTAGTTGCTGCTACAGATGGTCCAATGCCACAAACACGTGAGCACATCCTGCTTTCACGTCAGGTTGGTGTACCTTTCATCATCGTATTCATGAACAAATGTGACATGGTTGACGATGAAGAACTACTTGAATTAGTAGAAATGGAAGTTCGTGAACTTCTTTCTGAGTATGACTTCCCAGGTGATGACTTACCAGTTATCCAAGGTTCTGCGCTTAAAGCTCTTGAAGGCGACGAAGCTTGGGAACCAAAGATCATCGAACTAGCTGAAGCTTTAGATTCGTACATCCCAGAGCCAGAGCGTGACATTGATAAGCCGTTCCTACTTCCTATTGAAGATGTTTTCTCAATTTCAGGTCGTGGTACAGTTGTTACTGGTCGTGTTGAGCGTGGTATCATCCGCGTTGGTGAAGAAGTTGAAATCGTTGGTGTTAAAGACACGACTAAGACTACTTGTACTGGTGTTGAAATGTTCCGCAAGCTTCTTGACGAAGGTCGTGCTGGCGAAAACTGTGGTGTTCTTTTACGTGGTACTAAGCGTGAAGATGTTGAGCGTGGTCAAGTATTGGCACAGCCAGGCACTATCACTCCTCACACTACATTCGAATCAGAAGTATACGTGTTAAGCAAAGAAGAAGGCGGACGTCACACTCCATTCTTCAAAGGCTACCGTCCACAGTTCTACTTCCGTACAACTGACGTAACTGGTACTATCGAGCTTCCAGAAGGCGTAGAAATGGTAATGCCTGGTGATAACATCAAGATGGTTGTTACACTAATCTACCCAATCGCGATGGACGACGGTTTACGTTTCGCTATCCGTGAAGGTGGCCGTACTGTTGGTGCTGGTGTTGTAGCTAAAATCGTTGCTTAATAGCGACCTTTAGTAAACACTTTAAAAAGGAAGCTTCGGCTTCCTTTTTTGTTTTTATTGCTTTTTGTTTTTATCCCTGTAAAATCCACCGCCTTGAACAAATGAACTAGATTGAAGAGTTTTTGTTCGAAGGGGTTGATCTCTCATCTGATATCTGTATAATTCCCCTTCGCTGTCCTAGACAGTGTAATATAATGTTTAATCATAAGGATTATTCATTTTCATAATTGACTCCGATTGGGAGTCTACGGTTAAATCATCTCGCTCTGCTTTTCCATTGGGAAGAAGCTAGAGGGTGATTTTTTATGTGTGCATTTTAGGAGCTCTGGTCAATGCAGAACCAAAGAATCCGTATCCGCTTGAAAGGATTTGATCATCGTTTGATCGATCAATCAACAGCGGAAATCGTTGAAACTGCTAAGCGTACAGGCGCTCAGGTTCGTGGTCCAATTCCACTGCCTACGCGTAAAGAACGTTATACCATTTTGACTTCTCCGCACGTCAACAAAGACGCTCGTGACCAATACGAAATTCGTACTCACAAGCGCTTAGTTGACATCGTAGAGCCAACTGAAAAGACTGTAGACGCATTAATGCGTTTAGATCTTGCCGCTGGTGTCGACGTTCAAATTAGCTTAGGTTAATTGAGATCCTTAGAAGAGGTTTGAAAGATGGCTATCGGTCTTATTGGTCGTAAAGTGGGTATGACTCGCATCTTCACAGAAGATGGCGCTTCTATCCCTGTAACAGTGATTGAAATTGCTGGTAACCGTGTTACTCAAGTGAAAACTTTAGAAACTGACGGATACCGTGCTCTTCAAGTAACTACTGGTACCAAAAAAGCCAATCGCATCACCAAACCAGAAGCAGGTCATTTTGCTAAGAGCGGCGTTGAAGCCGGTCGAGGTTTATGGGAATTGCGTTTGGCTGATGGTGAATGTGAAGGCGTTGAAGTTGGTGCTGAACTTAATGTTGATATCTTCGCAGATACAGCAAAAGTTGATGTTACTGGTCAATCTAAAGGTAAGGGCTTCCAAGGCGGTATTAAACGCTGGAATTTCCACGCTCAAGATATGACACATGGTAACTCTTTGGCTCATAGATCTAATGGTTCTATCGGTCAAAACCAGACACCTGGTCGCGTTTTCAAAGGTAAGAAAATGTCTGGCCACATGGGTGCCGAGCAAGTAACTACTCAAAATCTAGACGTTGTACGTGTAGATGCAGAGCGTAACTTGTTATTGGTAAAAGGTGCTGTTCCTGGCGCTACCAATGGTGACTTGATTATCAAGCCAGCCGTTAAAGCATAGGTCTGAGGAGATAGTAATGGAATTGGTATTGAAAGACGCGCAAAGCGCTCTTGAAGTTTCCGAAACTACCTTCGGCCGTGACTTTAACGAGGCATTGGTTCATCAGGTAGTTGTAGCTTACGCTGCAAACGCGCGTCAGGGCACTCGTGCTCAACAGACTCGTGCGGAAGTAACTGGCTCAGGCAAAAAGCCTTGGCGCCAGAAAGGCACAGGCCGAGCTCGTGCCGGTAGTGTTAAAGGCCCGATCTGGCGTGGCGGTGGCGTAACATTCGCTGCTAAAACTCAAGATCACAGCCAAAAAGTTAACAAAAAGATGTACCGTGGTGCTTTAAAGAGCATTCTTTCTGAATTGGTACGTCAAGAGCGTTTAGTCGTTGTTGAATCTTTTGGTGTTGAAGCTCCTAAAACTAAAGAGCTTAAAGCTAAACTGAAAGAAATGAACTTAGAAGACGTTCTAATTGTTACTGCAGATGTTGATGAGAATTTATTCTTAGCAGCACGCAACTTATACAAGGTTGACGTACGTGACGTAGCGGGTCTAGACCCAGTTAGTCTAATCGCGTTCAACACTGTTCTTGTTACTGCTGATGCAGTGAAGCAAATCGAGGAGATGCTAGCATGATCACCGAAGAACGTTTGCTAAAAGTTATTCTTGCTCCACATATCTCTGAAAAGAGTACTGTACTAGCTGAGAAAAACAACACTGTAGTTTTCCGCGTAGCAATCGATGCGACTAAAGCAGAGATTAAAGCTGCTGTAGCTCAGCTATTCGAAGTTGAAGTTGATAGTGTCCGCACTTTGGTAAACAAAGGCAAAACTAAGCGCACTGGTGGCCGTGTTGGTCGTCGTAGCGATTGGAAAAAAGCCTATGTAACTTTAGCTGCTGGTGCTGACATCGATTTCGTTGGCGGCGCTGAGTAAGCAAAGGAGAATTATCATGGCAGTTATTAAGTGTAAGCCAACCTCTCCAGGTCGTCGCCACGTTGTTAAAGTGGTGAACAGCGACTTGCATAAAGGGAAACCTTTTGCAGGCCTGTTGGCTAAGAAATCTAAAAGTGGTGGCCGTAACAATACTGGTCGTATCACTGTTCGTCACGTAGGTGGTGGACACAAGCAGCATTACCGTATTATTGACTTTAAACGCAATAAAGATGGTATCCCTGCAAAAATCGAACGTCTTGAGTATGATCCGAACCGTACAGCTAACATCGCGTTAGTACTATACGCAGACGGTGAGCGTCGTTACATTCTTGCTGCTAAAGGCATGCAAGCTGGTGACGCTATCCAATCTGGTTTGGATGCAGACATCAAAACTGGTAACGCAATGCCGCTTCGCAACATCCCAGTGGGTAGTGTTGTGCACGCAGTAGAAATGAAACCTGGTAAAGGTGCTCAAATCGCGCGTTCAGCTGGTGCTTATGTTCAAGTTGTTGCTCGTGATAACCAATATGCAACTTTACGTCTTCGCTCTGGCGAAATGCGCAAAGTTCCAGTTGATTGTCGCGCAACATTCGGTGAAGTTGGTAATGCCGAGCACATGCTACGCCAGTTAGGTAAAGCAGGTGCTAAACGCTGGAGAGGCGTACGCCCTACAGTTCGTGGTGTTGCAATGAACCCGGTTGACCATCCACATGGTGGTGGTGAAGGCCGTACTTCTGGTGGACGTCACCCAGTGAGTCCATGGGGTGTGCCAACTAAGGGTTATAAAACTCGTAGTAATAAGCTCACCGACAAGTACATCGTACGTCGTCGTAATAAATAGTAAGAGGATTCGCCCATGCCACGTTCTCTCAAGAAAGGTCCTTTCATTGACCTGCACTTGCTGAAGAAGGTAGAGAAAGCGATGGAAGCGGGAGATAAAAAACCAATTAAGACTTGGTCTCGCCGCTCAATGATCATCCCAAATATGATTGGGTTGACCATCGCTGTCCATAATGGTCGTCAGCACGTACCTGTGTTCGTAACTGACGAAATGATCGGTCATAAGCTTGGTGAATTTTCACCAACTCGCACTTATCGCGGCCATGCTGCAGATAAGAAAGCGAAGAAGCGTTAATACGGGAGACATAAGATGGAAGTTTTAGCTAAACATCGTTTTGCCCGTACGTCTGCGCAGAAGGCCCGTCTAGTTGCTGATCAAATTCGAGGTTTGCCTGTTTCTAAGGCTCTTGAAATTTTGACCTTCAGCCCTAAGAAAGCCGCCGTACTGGTTAAGAAAGTACTAGATTCAGCTATCGCAAACGCCGAACACAACGAAGGTGCAGATATCGATGAGCTTAAAGTTGGCCAAGTCTTCGTTGACGAAGCACCAACTATGAAGCGCATCATGCCTCGTGCCAAAGGCCGCGCTGATCGTATCATGAAGCGTACCAGCCACATTACTGTGGTTGTATCAGATCGCTAGGAGAAGAGAGCAATGGGACAGAAAGTACATCCTAATGGTATCCGTCTGGGTATCACAAAGCCTTGGATCTCTACTTGGTACGCCGATAAAGCAGATTATGCAAATAATTTGCACAGCGACTATGAAGTTCGTCAATATCTCACTGAGAAATTGAAGGCTGCATCAGTATCTAAAATCGTTATCGAGCGTCCTGCGAAGAGCATCCGCGTTACTATTCACACTGCCCGTCCAGGTGTTGTGATTGGTAAGAAAGGTGAAGACGTTGAAGTATTACGTGCATATGTATCTAAAATTACAGGCACTACTGCTCAAATCAACATCGCTGAGATCCGCAAGCCTGAGTTAGACGCAAAGCTTGTTGCTGACAGTATTGCACAGCAATTAGAGCGTCGCGTTATGTTCCGTCGCGCTATGAAGCGTGCAGTTCAAAACGCAATGCGCATTGGTGCTCAAGGTATCAAAGTTGAAGTGAGCGGCCGTTTAGGCGGTGCTGAAATCGCACGTTCTGAATGGTATCGTGAAGGTCGTGTACCTCTACATACCTTACGTGCTGATATCGACTATTCTACTTCTGAAAGTCACACTCAATATGGTGTGATTGGTGTTAAAGTTTGGATCTTCAAAGGCGAAGTTCTAGACGGTATCATCCCAGCTTTAGAAGAGCCGAAGCAACAGCCGAAGCGCAAGCCTCGTGGTAAATAGGAGAAACTTTTATGCTGCAACCTAAACGTATGAAGTTTCGCAAGATGTTCAAGGGCCGCAACCGTGGTCTAGCGAACGGTACTGAAGTTAGCTTTGGTACTTTCGGTTTGAAAGCAGTCGGCCGTGGCCGTTTAACTGCACGTCAAATTGAATCTGCACGTCGTGCCATGACACGTCACATTAAACGTCAAGGACAAATTTGGATTCGAGTTTTCCCTGACAAGCCTATTACCTCTAAGCCTCTTGAAGTGCGTATGGGTAAAGGTAAAGGTAACGTTGAATACTGGGTATGTCAGATTCAACCTGGTAAGGTTCTTTATGAGATGAATGGTGTATCTGAAGAGTTAGCGCGTGAAGCGTTTGCTTTAGCATCTGCCAAGCTTCCTATTAAGACTACCTTCGTAACTAAGACGGTGATGTAATGAAAGCGAGCGAACTAAGAGAAAAGAGCGTTGAAGAACTTAACGCTGAACTACTTGGTCTGCTGCGTGAGCAGTTTAACCTGCGTATGCAACACGCTACTGGTCAGTTGACTCAAACGAATCAATTGAAATTAGTGCGTCGTAACATTGCACGTGTTAAGACCATTATTACTTCTAAGGCAGGTGTGTAATGTCTGATAAAGCCCGTACTATGCAAGGTCGAGTTCTTAGCAACAAAATGGATAAGTCTATTACTGTTGCTATTGCACGCCAAGTGAAACATCCTATTTATGGGAAGTACATTAAGCGTACAACTAAGATCCATGCACATGACGAAACAAATCAGTGTAACGAAGGTGACGTAGTGACTATTAGTCAGTGTCGTCCTCTTTCTAAGACTAAGTCTTGGACACTAGTTGAAGTAGTAACAAAGGCCTAATATTTCATTAGGTTATAGTAAACGGCTCCAAAGTTTGGGGCCGTTTGTTTTTTTCTGCTATGCAATCCAAAATATTGGTGTTATACTTGCGCGCCATTTTTGACTAAATTGTTGTTGATTGGTTTTACATCAAACGAGAACAGGTTAGCTCATTAAATGGTCGAAATGATGATCCCAATGTTGGGATTTTGTGTAGTAACGATAGCGGAGCACTTAAAATGATCCAAATGCAATCGACTCTAGACGTCGCGTGTAACAGTGGCGCTCGTAGAGTTCAGTGTATTAAGGTCTTGGGTGGCTCTCATCGTCGTTATGCCGGTATCGGCGACGTCATCAAGGTTTCTGTTAAAGAAGCTATTCCTCGCGCTAAAGCGAAGAAAGGTGATGTATATAACGCGGTGGTAGTCCGTACTAAGAAAGGCGTACGTCGTCCAGATGGTTCTGTCATTCGCTTCGATCGGAATGCAGCAGTTTTGCTTAACGCAAACCTTGCACCGATTGGTACTCGTATTTTTGGACCAGTGACACGTGAATTGCGTACAGAGCAGTTTATGAAAATCGTCTCTCTGGCACCAGAAGTACTGTAAGGAGCTTCAAAATGGCAGCTAAAATCCGTCGTGAAGACGAAGTAATTGTACTAGCAGGTAAAGATAAGGGTAAACGCGCAAAAGTTTCTCAAGTCCTACCTACTGGTAAGTTGATTGTTGAAGGCATCAATCTTGTTAAAAAACACCAAAAGCCAAACCCACAATTGGGCGTAACTGGTGGCGTTATCGAGAAAGAAGCACCGATACAAGCATCAAACGTAGCGATCTTTAACCAAGCCACAGGCAAGGCAGATCGTGTTGGTTTCCGATTCGAAGACGGCAAAAAAGTCCGTTTCTTTAAATCGAATAGTGAACTCATTAAGTAAACGGAGTAAACGATGGCGAAACTGCATGATAAATATCAAGAGACTGTTATCGCGGAACTTTCTAAAAAGTTCGGTTATACCAGTGTCATGCAAGTCCCTCGGATTGAAAAAATCACCCTTAATATGGGTGTAGGCGAAGCAGTTGCAGACAAGAAAGTTATGGAGCATGCGCTCCGTGATATGACTGCAATCGCTGGTCAAAAGCCAGTTGTAACTGTTGCACGTAAATCAGTTGCTGGTTTTAAAATCCGTGAAGGCTACCCTATTGGCTGTAAAGTTACCCTACGCGGTGAGCGTATGTGGGAATTTTTAGAGCGTTTAGTTGACATTGCAATCCCACGTATTCGTGACTTCCGTGGCCTAAGCGCAAAAGCGTTTGACGGTCGTGGTAACTACGCAATGGGTGTGCGTGAGCAAATCATCTTCCCAGAAATCGATTACGATAAAATCGATAAGATTCGTGGTATGGATATTGTTATCACTACTACTGCGAAGAATGATGAAGAAGGTCGTGCTTTGTTAGACGCATTTAACTTCCCATTCAAGAAATAAGGGTAGCATAATGGCAAAATCATCTATGAAAGCACGTGAAGCAAAGCGTGCACAGCTCGTAGCTAAATATGCTGAAAAGCGTTTAGCACTTAAGGCTTTAATCAGCGCTCCTGATACTTCTGAAGAAGATCGTTGGGATGCTGTGCTTAAGTTACAAGCTCTACCTCGTGATTCTAGCGCTGCGCGTCAACGCAACCGTTGTAATCAAACTGGTCGCCCACATGGTGTTCTACGTAAATTCGGCCTTAGCCGTATTAAACTACGTGAAGCAACTATGCGTGGTGAAGTTCCTGGTCTGCGTAAGGCCAGCTGGTAAGCACTTGTCACGGAGTAAGCTAATATGAGCATGCAAGATCCTATTGCGGATATGTTAACACGTATTCGTAACGGCCAAGCTGCTAACAAAGTATCAGTTAAGATGCCTTCAGCTAAGTTAAAAGTAGCAATTGCGAAATTACTTAAAGACGAAGGTTATATTACTGACTACGCCGTAGCAGAAGAAGCCAAGCCTGAATTAGAAATCACTTTAAAGTATTTCCAAGGCAACCCAGTCGTTGAGACTATCCAGCGCGTTTCTCGCCCAGGTCTTCGTATTTACAAAGGTAAACACGAACTTCCAAAGGTGATGGGCGGACTAGGTGTCGCAATTGTGTCCACTTCTAAAGGCTTGATGACCGATCGTGCTGCCCGCCTAAATGGCATGGGTGGCGAGGTTATCTGCTACGTAGCGTAAGGAGCTAGGTATGTCACGTGTCGCAAAAGCACCAGTGTCTATTCCTACCGGCGTAGAGGTGACCTTAAACGAACAGACTATTACTGTAAAAGGTACTAAAGGTAGTCTGACTCGAGAAATCAACAAAGCGGTAAATGTTGAACTAGAAAACGGCGTACTAACGTTTGGTCCAGTTGAAGGCGTTTCTAACGCTTGGGCTCAAGCAGGTACTGCTCGTGCACTAGTAAACAACATGGTTGTTGGTGTATCTGAAGGATTCGTTAAGAAATTAAAGTTAATTGGTGTTGGTTACCGTGCAAAAATTGCTGGTAAAGACATTGACCTAACTTTAGGTTTCTCACACCCTTTGGTTCACAAACTGCCCGCAGGTGTTACTGCAGAGTGTCCTAGCCAAACTGATATCGTACTTTCGGGTGTTGATAAGCAGTTAGTTGGTCAGGTCGCTGCTGAGATTCGTGGATACCGTCCACCAGAGCCTTATAAAGGCAAAGGTGTTCGCTATGCAGACGAACAAGTACGCCGTAAAGAGGCTAAGAAGAAGTAGGTAACGCGATATGGATAAGAAAACATCTCGCTTACGCCGCGCTACTCGCGCTCGTAAGAAGATCCAAGAGCTGGGCGTGAATCGTCTGGTTGTACATCGTACACCGCGTCACATTTATGCTCAGGTTATTAATCCTGAAGCTCAGGTAGTGGCAGTTGCTTCAACCGTTGAGAAAGCGGTTAAAGAGCTACTAAAGAGTACCGGTAACGTAGACGCGGCTAAAGCAGTGGGTAAAACTGTTGCTGAGCGTGCGATCGAGAAAGGTGTAACTTCGGTTGCATTCGACCGTTCTGGTTTCAAGTATCACGGACGCGTAGCAGCACTAGCTGACGCAGCTCGTGAAGCTGGCCTGAAATTCTAAGGGGTTATAAAAATGGCTAAATTAGAAGCTCAGCAGAAAGACGATTTGCAAGAAAAATTAATTGCAGTTAATCGTGTTTCTAAAGTAGTTAAAGGTGGTCGTATCTTTAGCTTCACCGCACTAACAGTGGTAGGTGATGGTAACGGTAAGATTGGCTATGGCTATGGTAAAGCGCGCGAAGTTCCAGCTGCTATTCAAAAAGCAATGGAAAAAGCCCGCCGTAACATGGTAACCGTAGAGCTGAATGCAGGTACTCTGCATCATCCAGTTAAAGGTCGCCATACTGGTTCGCGTGTTTACATGCAACCAGCATCGGAAGGTACCGGTATTATCGCCGGTGGCGCAATGCGTGCCGTATTGGAAGTTGCAGGCGTTCATAACGTTCTGTCTAAAGCATACGGTTCTACTAACCCGATCAACATCGTTCGCGCAACTGTAGATGCGTTGGTGCACATGAAGTCACCATCACAAATTGCAGCTAAGCGTGGCCTGAATGTTGATGAAATTCGAGGTTAATGCACCATGGCTACTAAAACGTTTAAAGTAACACAGACAAAGAGTGCGATTGGTCGTTTGCCAAAGCACCGTGCCTGTTTATTAGGTCTAGGCCTAAGACGTATTGGCCACACTGTTGAAGTAGAAGATACTCCTTCTGTTCGCGGTATGGTTAATAAAGTTTACTACATGGTTAAGGTGGAGGATTAATAATGCGTTTAAATACTCTATCTCCAGCAGCAGGCTCTAAGCGTGCTCCTAAGCGTGTAGGTCGTGGTATTGGTTCTGGTTTAGGTAAAACTGCCGGTCGTGGTCATAAGGGACAAAAGTCTCGTTCTGGCGGCGGTGTGCGTATCGGTTTTGAGGGTGGTCAAATGCCTCTTAAAATTCGTTTACCTAAGTTCGGTTTCACTTCACGCAAAGCTTTGGTTTCAGCTGAAGTTCGTTTACTAGAACTAGCAAAAGTTAACGGTGATGTTATCGACCTTAACGCTCTGAAAGATGCGAACGTAATTACTCGCAACATACAGTTTGCGAAAATCGTTCTTTCAGGTACCATTGAACGCCCAGTGACCGTAAAAGGTCTGAAGGTAACCAAAGGTGCACGTGCAGCTATTGAAGCTGCCGGCGGTAAGATCGAGGAATAATACGTCGATGGCAAAACCAGGACTTGATTTAAAAAGCGCGAAAGGCGGTTTATCAGAATTGAAAACTCGTCTCCTGTTCGTGATTGGTGCAATTATCGTCTTTAGAGCCGGTTCGTTTGTACCAATTCCTGGTATTGACGCAGCTGTGTTAGCAGAGTTGTTTGCTCAACAAAAAGATACCATCCTAGGCATGTTTAACATGTTCTCGGGTGGTGCTTTAGAGCGTGCTTCTATCTTTGCTCTTGGTATCATGCCGTATATTTCGGCATCGATTATCATGCAGTTGTTGACTGTGGTTCATCCTGCCCTTGCTGAATTGAAAAAAGAAGGCGAGTCAGGAAGAAAGAAGATCAGTCAATATACAAGATACGGAACGCTTGTGTTGGGTACACTCCAATCAATCGGTATCGCGACAGGTTTACCAAGCCTAGTACCTGGCCTTGTTGCCAATGTAGGTTTTGGTTTTTACTTTGTAGCAGTTGTCAGCTTAGTGACAGGAACAATGTTCCTTATGTGGCTAGGTGAACAGATTACCGAGCGTGGTATTGGTAATGGTATCTCGATATTAATTTTCGCAGGTATTGTTGCTGGTCTACCTTCTGCTATCGGCCAAACGGCTGAACAGGCTCGTCAAGGTGATTTGAATGTACTGGTACTGTTGTTATTAGCGGTAATTGTATTTGCTGTAACTTATTTGGTTGTATTTGTAGAACGTGGTCAACGTCGTATCGTCGTTAACTACGCTAAGCGTCAACAAGGCCGTAAGGTGTTTGCTGCGCAAAGTACTCATTTACCACTTAAAGTTAATATGGCAGGTGTAATTCCACCAATTTTTGCATCCAGCATTATTTTGTTCCCAGGCACACTGGCTCAGTGGTTTGGACAAAATGAGTCTATGTCATGGTTAAGCGATTTCGCTTTAGCTGTGTCACCAGGACAACCGCTGTATTCATTATTGTATGCGACAGCTATCGTATTCTTCTGTTTCTTCTATACTGCGTTGGTATTTAACCCACGCGAGACAGCAGATAACTTGAAGAAGAGTGGTGCGTTCATTCCTGGGATTCGTCCTGGAGAACAGACTTCGCGTTACATTGATAAAGTAATGACCCGCTTGACATTAGCAGGCGCGATATACATTACCTTTATCTGCTTAATTCCGGAGTTCATGTTAATTGCGTGGAAAGTACAGTTCTATTTCGGCGGTACTTCACTACTAATTATTGTAGTCGTAATCATGGACTTCATGGCTCAGGTTCAGACCCATATGATGTCTCATCAGTATGAGTCTGTTATGAAGAAAGCTAACTTAGTTAACAAAGCGAATTTAGATCGCTTTGGTCGCTAGTTGCTTTAACGGAGTGATGAAATGAAAGTTCGAGCTTCCGTGAAGAAGATCTGCCGTAATTGCAAGATCGTCAAGCGTAGTGGCGTTGTACGTGTGATTTGTGTTGAACCAAAACACAAACAGCGTCAAGGCTAAAAAAAAGATATTTGCTCAGCTCATTAATGGGCTGAGCAAATAATGTTTGCAAATTTGTCGGCTGTCGAGTATCCTTTCGGGCTTTTCGCAGTTGACCTTTAACATTTTAAGGAGTGCATAGTGGCCCGTATCGCTGGCATTAACATTCCTGATCAAAAGCATACAGTCATCGCATTGACTGCTATTTTTGGTATTGGACGTACACGCGCTAGAGAAATCTGCGCAGCTACTTCAATTGCTGAAGATGCTAAGATCAAGGAATTGAGCGAAGCTCAAATAGATATTCTACGCGAAGAAGTTGCCAAATACTCAGTAGAGGGTGACTTACGTCGTGAGATTTCAATGAACATCAAGCGTCTTATGGATCTTGGTTGTTATCGTGGTCTCCGTCATCGTCGTAGCCTGCCTCTTCGTGGGCAACGTACTAAGACCAATGCGCGTACGCGTAAAGGTCCACGTAAACCAATTAGAAAGTAACGGAAGGTATACCAAATGGCTAAAGTTCCGTCACGTTCTCCGCGTAAGCGCGTACGTAAACAGGTTGCAGATGGCATGGCTCATATCCATGCTTCTTTCAACAACACTATTGTCACCATTACAGATCGTCAAGGTAATGCGTTGTCATGGGCTACCTCAGGTGGTTCAGGTTTCCGTGGTTCACGTAAATCTACACCATTCGCTGCACAGGTTGCTGCTGAGCGTGCAGGTATTGCTGCTCAAGACTACGGCGTTAAAAACCTTGAAGTTTTCGTAAAGGGTCCAGGTCCAGGTCGTGAATCAGCCATCCGTGCGCTGAATGCTGTTGGTTATAAAATTACCAACATTACCGATGTGACACCTATCCCTCATAATGGCTGTCGCCCACCTAAAAAGCGTCGTGTATAACACAGCGTTTATAGGATAGTTGGAGAAAGATCATGGCAAGATACTTGGGTCCTAAGCTCAAGCTCAGCCGCAGAGAAGGTACAGACCTTTTCCTAAAAAGCGGTGTGAGAGCAATCGATTCGAAGTGTAAGCTTGAAGCTGCACCTGGTCAACATGGCGCTCGTAAGCCACGTTTATCAGAGTACGGTTTACAGCTACGCGAGAAACAAAAAGTTCGTCGTATGTACGGTGTGCTAGAAAAGCAATTCCGTAACTACTACAAAGAAGCCGCACGTCTGAAAGGCAACACAGGTGAAAACTTGTTGGGTCTTTTAGAAACTCGTTTAGATAACGTTGTTTATCGTATGGGTTTTGGTGCGACTCGTGCAGAATCACGTCAATTAGTAAGCCACAAATCAATCGTGGTTAACGGTCGTGTTGTTAACATTCCGTCATTCAAAGTGTCTGCGAATGATGTTGTAAGCATCCGTGAAAAGTCACGCACTCAAGCACGTATCAAAGCGTCTTTAGAAGTTGCTGGCCAACGCGAAAAGCCTACATGGGTAGAAGTCGACAATGCTAAGATGGAAGGTGCTTTCAAGCGTCTACCAGAACGTAGCGATTTGTCTGCGGATATTAACGAACAGCTGATCGTCGAGCTTTACTCTAAGTAAAGCTAACAAACAAGAGAGGACACAATGCAGGGTTCTGTTACAGAATTTCTTAAACCGCGTCTCGTTGACATAGAGCAGGTTAACCCAACTCGTGCCAAGGTTACGCTAGAGCCACTTGAACGTGGTTTTGGTCACACATTAGGCAACGCGTTGCGTCGAATCTTATTGTCGTCTATGCCTGGCTGTGCAGTTACAGAAGTCGAAATCGACGGTGTATTGCATGAATACAGCAGTAAGGAAGGCGTTCAAGAAGATATCCTAGAGATATTGCTTAACCTTAAAGGTTTAGCAGTAAATATCGAGGGTAAAGATGAAGCTTTACTTACTTTAAGTAAGTCAGGCACAGGCCCTGTTACTGCAGCAGATATCACTCATGATGGCGATGTAACCATTATGAATCCTGATCATGTTATCTGTCATTTGACAGGTAATAATGATATCAGCATGCGTATCCGCGTTGAGCGTGGTCGCGGTTATGTACCAGCTTCGGCTCGTGCACAAACTGAAGACGATGATCGCCCAATCGGTCGTTTGTTGGTTGATGCTTCATTCTCACCAGTAGCTCGCATTGCATACAATGTAGAAGCTGCTCGTGTTGAACAACGTACTGATTTGGATAAACTCGTTATTGATATGACCACTAATGGTACTATCGATCCTGAGGAAGCAATTCGTCGTTCTGCAACAATTTTAGCTGAACAGCTAGATGCGTTTGTTGAATTACGAGATGTCACCGAAACAGCAGTTGTAGAAGAGAAACCGGAATTTGATCCGATTCTGTTGCGTCCTGTCGACGATTTAGAGCTAACTGTACGTTCAGCCAACTGTTTGAAGGCTGAAGCGATTCATTACATCGGAGATCTCGTACAGCGCACTGAAGTTGAGTTGCTCAAGACTCCTAATTTAGGTAAGAAATCTCTTACTGAAATTAAGGATGTATTAGCGTCTCGCGGACTGTCTTTAGGTATGCGTCTTGAGAACTGGCCTCCAGCTAGTTTAGCAGACGACCTATAAGTCCCAGGTTAGTACAGATTAAAGATTATAAGGATTAGGTCATGCGCCATCGTAAGAGTGGTCGTCAACTAAACCGCAACAGCAGTCATCGCCAAGCTATGTTTCGTAACATGGCTTGCTCAATAGTTCGTCATGAGATCATCAAGACAACTGTAGCAAAAGCGAAAGAACTGCGCCGCGTAGTTGAGCCTCTGATAACACTAGCTAAAGTAGACAGCGTTGCAAATCGCCGTTTAGCTTTCGCTCGTACCCGCGACGCTGAAGTTGTAGGTAAGTTATTCACAGAATTGGGTCCACGCTTCCAGGAACGTCCTGGTGGTTACACTCGTATTCTAAAGTGCGGTCTACGTACCGGTGATAAAGCTCCAATGGCTTTCATCGAATTAGTAGGTCGTCCTGAAGCTGCTGAAGCTGTTGAAGTTGAAGCTGCTGAGTAATTATTAATTACTCACCTAAAAACCGAGCTTAGGCTCGGTTTTTTTATGCTTAAAATTTAAAATATGACTCAATCATAATTTATCAATTCTACAAACAAACACTTGCAAGCTCGTTCTTTTCTGTTCTCCTAACCTGGCTCACTGGCTCACTGGCTCACTGGCTCACTGGCTCACTGGCTCACTGGCTCACTGGC
>NZ_BPEV01000044.1 GCF_019654955.1 Shewanella sp. KT0246
AAAGCTATTTGCTTTCGTTCTACTAGCTCGTAAGTTGTTCAACTCACGATTAATTAGCCCCTCGTTTTTATTTGAAAAACCAGTTAACATAAAATCAACAACAAAAATTAAATATTGTTCGACACAAGAAAGACAAAACAATAAGAACATGGACCGATTAAAAACATGATAAATACCTACAAAAAGCTGCTTATCACTTGTTTCTGTTTAGCTAGTTTCCCTGCATTTAGCCAAAGCCAATTAATCAGTAACATTCACGGTTATACCCTTCAAGATGGCAACTTAGTTCAATTCAGAGCGCTGCAATTTAATGACGATACCATCGAAAAAATTTATACCGAGCAAGATAACCTGCCTTATAAAACCGAAGCCAACATTCAACATATTGATGGCCAAGGGCGCACTTTGTTACCAGGTTTAATTGATGCTCATGGACATGTATTGAGTTATGGGTTGAGCTTAATGCGAGCCCAACTTCGTGACAGTGAATCAGAGCAAGATGCTGTGAGTATCGTTGACAAGTTTAGACAGCAACAATCGTCACTAAACTGGGTGCAAGGTCGCGGCTGGAACCAAGTACTATGGCCAAATAAGCAATTTCCAACAGCTGATGCGTTAGACAAAGTTTTCCCGAATACACCAGTTTGGTTAGTACGAATTGATGGACATGCAGGCTGGGCAAATACAGCCGCAATGGAAATCGCAGGCATTAATAGCAATTCAGTAAGCCCTGCAGGTGGTGAAATCCTGCGTCGCGCAGATGGTAACCCAACGGGTGTATTCATCGATAATGCGATGAGTTTAATTACAAATAAAATCCCAAAGCTTTCGATTGAAGAGCAACAAACCGTATTAGAAACGGCATTGATTTCGTTAGCTAAACTTGGCTTAACCAGCGTACATGATGCAGGGGTCCAATCTGACACGATAGCTGCGTATCAAGCATTGGATTTACGCAGTAAATTACCAATCCGAGTTTACGCCATGATAGACGCCGAAGATGCAAAGTTTGATGAATTGATGGCTGCTGGACCTTATCGCATTAATACTGACAAACTGCGTATTAGCAGTGTAAAAATATCTGCCGATGGAGCACTTGGTAGCCGAGGCGCTGCATTAATTGAGGATTATAGCGACTTAAAGGGCCATAAAGGATTGCTGTTATATTCTAAAAAATCCCTTGGCGATACCATTGATAAGGCCATGAAAGCGGGTTTTCAAGTTAATACCCATGCCATTGGCGATCATGCAAACCAGATTGTACTAGACCATTACCAAACCTTAATTGCCAGCAGCAAAAGCCGTCATTTACGTCACCGTATCGAACATGCTCAAGTGTTGCAGCTCAGTGACATCTCACGATTTTCAGAGCTTAATGTTATTGCTTCAATGCAGGCAACCCATGCTACTAGTGATAAAAACATGGCGGTAGACAGAGTTGGCAACGCTCGTATTGAAGGAGCTTATGCGTGGAGAAAGCTCATTAATGCTGGTGCTGTAATTGCTGCGGGCTCTGATTTCCCTATTGAATCGCCAAACCCTTTTTATGGCTTACATGCATCGGTGACCAGACAAGATCATGATAATCAGCCGCTTGATGGCTGGTATCGAAAAGAAAGCATGACATTAACTGAGGCCTTAGCCAGCTTTACTAGTAATGCCGCTTTTGCAGCTCATCAAGACAAAGAGATTGGCCAACTTATACCTGGAATGAAAGCAGACTTTATCTTAGTCGAGTCTGATATTTTTTCGGTGCCTGCTGAAGATATTTGGAAAACCAAGGTCAGTGAAACTTGGGTGAATGGCCAACGAGTGTATTAAGCTAACCATTAACTACCATAAATCAGTCAAAAATCATCCATTAACCATTCCTTATTCAAAAGATGGTATGGCAACACAGTTACCTATATGAGTCGACAGGCTAAGTCTTATGTCGGCTCATCCCTCTCTTGTTTGTCCTTAGATGAATCTATGATTTAAAAACTAAAATAAAAAATGAAATAAATAACCCTTTCCAAATTTGTTCCCGTTTATAGCAATAACACCGAATCATTTTCAATTATTGCTGGAGCATTTATGACTTATTCATTTAAAGCCAACTCTTTTAAAAAAACTGTCTTAACTACCTTGCTTGCATCAGGGCTTCTTTTTGGTTTAACGACCCATTCTGCCATTGCAGCTAATTATGATTTCCCACACTTAGAAACCGTTGGCACTAGCCAAATCAATATCGCACCCGATATGGCAGAAGTTTCTGTACAAGTGAGCTTAAGTAAAGATAATGCCAAAGAAGCCAAAACCGCAGTTGATCAAGCAGTGGTTAAGTTTATTAAACGCTTAGAGCAAGCTGGGGTAAATAAGCAAGATATTCAAAGTGCTAACCTAAACATTCAGCCACAATATCACTACCCATCAAATCAACCTAAACAGTTAACAGGTTATAACGCGAGTAGGCACATCACCGTAAGCGTTAAAGATTTAGCTAAGTTAAATGACATTCTTGATTCAGCCTTAGAAGAAGGGATTAATCGAGTGCAAAATATTGCCCTAAAATCATCAGATGAAACCAAAGCCGTTGAGCAAGCAAGACAAGCTGCAATTAAAGATGCCAAACAAAAAGCGCAATCTTTAGCGCAAGGCTTTGAACGTGAACTTGATGGTGTGTGGGAAATCCGTTACTTAACTCAACGACCAGTCCAACCTGTCATGATGCGCATGAGTGCTATGGAAAGTGATATGGCTAAAAGCTACCAATACGGAGAGGTCAGCGTTCAAGAACGTGTTGAGGTTATTTATCGTTTAAAATAGCTAATAAACACACCTAAACAACATTAAAGGGTGGCCTAGCCCATGCTGGCCATCTTGTTTGTTTGCTCTAGTTAACACTATTACAATTTTATTATCTCTTTTGCTTTTTTCTTGTTTCTAATCAATGTCTCTATTGTCTTGCTGAATAAACTATGGCGCAATTTGGCGGTGAATCTTTCTATAAGCCCTTATCACCACAAAGCGGTCGTATTGTTTTATCCATACTAATTCAGTCAAGAGGACGCTTCATGAAAATCGATTTATCCACTCAAATTGCTGGAATACAGCTAGACAGCTATTTGATGAATGCCTCTGGCCCTAAATGTACTACTTGGGATGAACTGCACACTATTGCTCATTCAGCATCAGCTGCTGTGGTAACAAAGTCTTGCACGATTGAATCACGCGAAGGAAACCCTGAACCTAGATATCAAAACTTACCTTTAGGTTCTATCCAATCTATGGGATTGCCTAATTTAGGTTACAAAGCTTATTTAGAAATGGTGCCGCAATTAAAAGCCTTAGGCAAACCTGTTGTGGTGAGCGTTTCAGGTTTCAGTATTGACGATAATATTGAAATGGTCAGTGCGTTTCAAAACAGCGATGTTGATTTAATTGAAGTAAACTTCTCATGCCCGAACATCCCAGGTAAAGCACAAGTTGCCTATGATTTTGAGCAAACGGATAAAGCCCTTGCAGCTATTACAGCGCTAGGCAATAAGCCAATCGGGATTAAGTTAGCCCCCTACTTTGATATGTCACATTTTATTGTTGCGGCCAATATCATTAAAAAGTACCCAGTTAAATTCATCACTTGCATTAACTCTATCGGTAACACTTTAGTGATTGACCCTTATACAGAGCAACCCATTATCAAACCTAAGGGCGGTTTTGGTGGTTTATGCGGTGATTACATTAAACCTATTGGTTTAGCCAATGTCCGTGCCTTTCGTGAATTACTCGATGATGATGTGCAAATCATTGGTGTGGGCGGAATTAAAACTGGTATCGATGCGTTTGAATACTTACTCGCTGGCGCAGATGCGGTTCAAATAGCCACCTGTTTTGAAAAAGAAGGTGAAAGCTGTTTTGAGCGAATTGAAACAGAGCTTGCTGACTTCATGCAAAATAAAGGTTACTTAACCATTAATGCTGCAAAAGGTAAATTGAAGCCTCTATAGCGTTAAATTATGACATCGATAAAGCCTACACATCATTTGTGCTGGCTTTATTTTTTAATCACCATCACTTCAGCTAACCCAGCGTTAAATTCCTTCCTAAGCTATATCACAGTTATCACTACTATCAAGTTAGCTCTAGCACCTTATATTGATTAGCACTTGCTAACTTAGTGAGGCTAAAAAATTATTCCACAAAATATGCCTAATCAATTACAAGACTGTTAATATTGAAATAAATTAACAGCTTCATCACTTTATTGTTCATTATCCTCAAAGCTATAACAACCATTATAAATGGTACTCAAAGCGTGATTGGAGCGATGGGGTTCACTGAGATACCACTATCAATAACAGCATAAAAACAGACAAAATGGATACGAAACGTGTTTAAGAAATTACTTGCGATGACCAGTTCGACTCAAATGCTAATAGCCATGTTTGTTGGTTTTGCTGTGGGCATTTTTTTTGGTGAATCAGTCGGCTGGCTAAGCACGATAGGTAATGGCGTCATCTTGTTAATGCAAATGACCGTGTTGCCTTACATTGTAGTATCGCTGATTGGCGGTATCGGTAAACTGCAAAAAAGTACTGCTATATTAATTTTTAGCCGTGCTGGACTCATTATGTTGCTGCTATGGCTAGTTGGGTTAGTGCTAACAGCGTTAATGCCTTTATCATTTCCGTTTGTAGAGTCTGCTTCATTTTTCAGCACCAGTATTATTGAGCCCGTCGAGCCCATTAATTACTTTAAGCTTTATATACCCTCAAACCCATTTGAGTCAATGGCGGCAGGTTACGTACCTGCGATGGTGGTATTTAGTATTGCAATGGGGCTTGCATTAATAGGGATGGAAGGCGATAACAAAGCGCAAGTATTATCGTTTATGCATACCATAACCGAGACTTTTTCTCGTATTACCCAAGGCTTAGTAAAAGTTTTACCTATTGGTATTTTTGCCATGTCAGCCGCAGCAGCGGGTACTATGGGCGTTGATGAATTTGCCAGTATGCAAGTGTATTTAATCAGTTACTTTGTACTGTGTTTATTGCTCACTTTTGTCATATTACCTTGGATTGTTTGTTCGTTAACACCTATCACCTACGCCCAAACTGTGCGAATAACCAAGGCCAGCTTAGTTACCGCATTTGCTACAGGTAACATCTTTATTGTGATCCCAGTGATCATTGAAGAATGTAAACAGATTATGCGCGAGCATAATAATCTCAGCGAAGATGGTTTAACCCTGATTGAAATCCTTGTGCCAATCGCATTTACCTTCCCTAATATAGGTAAACTTACCGTTATTTTGTTTGTCTATTTTGCTGGTTGGTTTAACGGCACACCTGTCGATTTAAGCGCTATACCTTCATTGTCGGTCAGTGGCCTGTTATCGCTGTTTGGCAGTGTCTATGTCGCTATTCCATTTATGCTCGATTTGGTTCATTTACCTTCTGACTTATTCCAGCTGTTTGTTATGTCAGGCTTCATTACGGGTAAGTTTAATTCTATCGCAGCGGTCATGAACCTATTCGCACTGACATTACTCACCGTTTGCCTATTCCAAGGCAGCCTTAAGATTCGAGCTCCGCAGTTAATTAAAATGTTTGGCGGCCTGTTAGCCAGTACAGTAGTCACGATATTGGTATGTCGAGTTGGAATGGGGTTATTTATTACCAGTCCAGAGATCACCAGTGGCGTGATAGCCAATATGAAAGTGGCAGATAAAGTCCCCACTAAAGTGAATCGCCAATTTCCTGAAGTAGGTAAAACACCTTCGCAGCCTATTGCTGATGTGCAAAGTATTCGCAAACGTGGCGTGCTAAGGGTTGGCTATATTCCAAGTAACGTGCCGTTTAGCTATTACAATAATTCAGGTCAATTGGTCGGATTCGACTCAGCAATGGCGACCAAACTGGCAGAAGACTTAAAAGTTGATATTGAGTTTATTCCTTTTCATAAAGATAAACTGGCCGTGTCATTACAAGCTGGTTTTTTTGATGTGGCAATGTCGGGACTAGCAATGGATATCAAGCAAATGGATCGCTTAAGTTATAGCGACCCAGTGCTTGAGCTTAATATTGCGATTGCCACGAAAGATCATCGCGTCAATAGCTTTAAAACCAATGAGTCTTTATTGGCCATGGAAAATGTCACTGTGGCTTATGTAGAACATGACGACAAAATTAAAGAGGCTAAAAAGCTGTTGCCTCACCTCACTTTTGTCAAAATTGAGGGCTATAAAGACTTCTTCAGACAGAAAAAAGATAAATATGATGCGGTTGTCATCAGCGCTGAAGCAGGCTCCGCTTGGACGCTATTTTTCCCGGGATACGGCATTGCCATTTTAGAAGGTAAAAATCGTTATCCTGTGGCGTATGCGGTGGCTCAGTCAAACCAGTCATTACTGAACTATATTAATAATTGGCAAAAACTGCGTAAAGTCGATGGTCACCAGCAAGAGTTTTATGATTATTGGATGTTGGGTAAAGGCGCAACAACGCCTCAACCACGCTGGTCAATTATTCGAGACGTTTTACATTGGGTTGATTAGGCCCAGCCCTTATAAAGGGCCTTATACAAAGTCCTTATAAAAAGTCCTTATAAAAACCACCTATAAGCCTAATGAAATTAATCTCATTAGGCTTTTTATATCCCTATCTAACTCCCTACCATTGTGACCTTTTCCATTAAGTTAAATTGTCATATTGCCTGTTTACAGTACAAAGTTATGACTTTCAGCTCAAATGGCACATTTATTATCATTCTGTTTCATGAACACGACTAATTGATAACGATAAAAGTTTGCAAAACTCATTAACTTAGCCTAAAAATAATTAGTTAAGTTCATATTTTATAAACTCAATTTTCATCAATATCAGTTCATGTTTTACCCTCAAATTAGTAAGGATACTAGTTAGTAATGATGAATAAGTTATGTATCGGGATAGTTTGCCATCCAAGCATTGGTGGCTCAGGATTAGTGGCAACGCAGTTAGGCATTGGTCTGGCAAGCCTTGGTCACAAAGTGCATTTTATTGCCCATAAACGCCCTTTTAAGCTGATAAGCCAGCATGAGAACATCTACTTTCATGAAGTCGATGAAGTTAACTATCCACTATTTGAAGGGCCATTACATACCTATTCTTTAACCGCTAAAATTGTCGAAGTTGTTGAGCAATACCAATTGGACTTGGTTCACGCCCATTATTCCATTCCGCATTCTTTATGTGCTTTTTTAGCCAGTAATATCTGCAAATACTCTTTCCCTATCGTGACCACGATTCACGGCACTGATGTCACGATTGTCGGACAGGATGACGCGATTAAAAGGCTTAACACCTTTAGCATGAACCAAAGCACCCTGATCACCACAGTATCGAATTTTCAGCGCCAATATATTCAACAAGAATTTGAGGTTAATCAGCCCATCAATGTCGTACACAATTTTATTGATACTGATGATTTCACCCCTGCATTAATCGATAAAACACTCCGCCAATCCCTTGCAGCAGATGACGAAAAGATCTTAATGCATGTTTCAAACTTCAGAGCATTAAAGAATACCCAGACGGTGGTTAACGCTTTTAGCCAATTAAGTTGTGATGAAAAGGTTAGGCTTGTTTTGGTCGGGAGCGGACCTGATATTGATAAAATTAGAACCCAATGTCAGCAACTAAATATACTTGATAAAGTCACTTTTACAGGCTCAGTTAAAAACGTTGAACGCTTTATTGCCAATGCAGATTGTTTAATTCAGCCAAGTTACCGCGAATCGTTTTGCATGGTCATTCTAGAAGCGATGGCTTGCGGAGTGCCAACCGTTAGTAGCAATGTTGACGGTATACCTGAAGTCGTTGATGAAGCGGTCACAGGCTTTATGCTCCCACCAGAAGATGCCAACGGTATGGCTGTCGCTATCAGTCATATTCTTGCCAACTCCGATTATCAACATCAATTAGGCCAAGCTGGTAGAACGCGAGCAATGAGCCAATTCAATGCTGAAGTTAAAATTAATCAATACCTTGATTGTTACCATCAAACTCTGGCGATTCATGGACAAAGCGCCACCGCTTGTTAGATAAAATTCAAAAACAAATATAAAAGGATTCATATGGCAACGGCCAATGCAGGGACTGATAAATCGGAAGGCGTAAACGAGCAAGCGAACACACAACCGCCGCAAACTGAGCCGAAAAAGAAAAAACTCAGTATGTCGAGCTGGGTATTAATCTCTTTTGCTGGCGGGATTATTGCTGGGTTATTTTTCGGTGAAATGCTGGCTTGGATGTCTGTAATAGGCGACGCTTTTATCAAGCTACTACAGATGACCATTATCCCTTATATTATCGTATCGTTAATTTCCAGTTTAGGCAGTTTAACCTTAGAACAAGCCAAATCATTAGGGGTTAAAGTTGGTAAATTGATGTTGGTTATTTGGCTATTTGGCTTACTTAGCATGTATTTGATTAAATACACCTTTCCTGATTGGCAAGCTGGCGAGTTTTTCAGTTTAACTGCACTTCAAGATCCAAATTCAGTTAACTTACTCGACTTATACATTCCTTCTAACCCATTCTTTTCGCTATCAAATAGCTATATACCAGCCATTGTTTTATTTTGTGTCGCGACAGGTATTGCACTTATTTCGATTAAAGACAAAGAGTCGCTGATGCGCCCACTGCAATTACTCGGGGAGTCTTTTAATAAGGTGACACAAAGTATTGTGATGCTGATGCCTATAGGGATTTTTGCAATGACCGCTGCAACAGCTGGCACCATGGATTTTGATGAATTTCAAAAACTACAGGTCTACTTTGTTGCCCATGTGGTGATGACTATTATTCTAACCTATTGGGTGCTGCCCGTGATCATCATGGTTATTACCCCATTCTCCTATCGAGATATTACTGGTATCGCCAAAGATGCGATGATTACCGCCTTTGCTGCAGGTAATATTTTCATTATTTTACCGCTGCTTATTCAACGCACTAAGGAGCTGTTCCACAAATATAAAATTGGCGATTCGCAAACTGATGACTACGCCAACATCATCATACCTGTGGTTTTTAGCTTCCCGAATTTAGGTAAGTTGCTCACGATTGTATTCGTGCTTTTCGCCGCATGGTTTTCAGGTAAAGAGCTCGATTTCCTCAGTTACTTCCCGATGTCTGTAAACGGGCTAATTAGTTTGTTCGGCAGTGTTTATTTAACGATTCCAATGTTACTGGACTCATTAGAGCTATCATCTGATTTATTTCAGCTTTATATGGTTTCTAGCTTATTTACCAGCCGATTTACTTCACTACTAGCGGCAATGAATATCTTTATTTTAGCCATTGGTGGCACGGCTATGTTGGCAGGTATTGCCAAAGTCAGTATGAAACGTCTTATTTTATGCAGCGCTATCACGCCTGTGGTTTTTGGTGTCACGCTATTAGCCACAAGTTGGCTGCTAAATAACATCGTCGACACTGAATACAACATGGATAAAGTGGTCGCCCACATGAGTTCTGCTGCTGAAGTGCCAGAAGAAGTCACCACCTTTAATTGGTCTGAAGAATTAGAAGTTAATGGACCGCGCACTATAGAACAAATTAAACAAAGCGGTATGCTAAGAGTGGGTTACAACACAGTGCAAGTTCCCTTCTCCTTTTTTAATGCCCAAAAGCAATTAGTCGGCTTTGATATTGAATTAATGAAAAAACTCGCTGCCGAACTAGGGCTTAAAATCGCCTTTATTCCCTACACCAGCGAGAATGTATTAGCGTCGATTAACAGCGGATTATTTGATATTACGGTTTCTGGTTTACAGATGACCACCACCCGTATTGGCTTTGTCGACTTTACCAACCCAGTATTGAACCTACATTACTCATTTGTAGTAAAAGATTATCGAGCGGACGAATTTCAAAACGATGAGTTAATCCATCAAGCTGAAAAAATTCGAGTCGCTTCGGTAGGTGATTATTCAATTATCCCTCACCTAGAGGAGAAGTTTGATAATATCGAATTTACCTCAATAGATTCAGATAAAATCTTCTTTGAAGATGATGGTAAGTCATGGGATGGGCTACTGATCAGTTTAGAAGCCGGACAAACGTGGACCATTTTATATCCCGAATACACCACGCTTTATAACCGTGAAGAGATTAAATCCTTCCCGGCATCTTATGCTGTAGCCAAAGGTAATCACTCTCTGCATGTCTTTTTAAACAGCTGGTTATCGATTCAACAATCCTCTGGTTATATTGATACTTTGTATAGTTATTGGATATTAGGCGAAAACGCCCAACCGAAACAGCCGCGCTGGTCAGTGGCTAAAGATGTACTGCACTGGATTGAGTAATATTCGTAAAGTGAGTAATTAGAAACCAAAAACCTTACTCAGTGAGTAAGGTTTTTTATACCTCATTGTTTTTATTGACTATGAGCAAGTGAGTGAGAACTCACTACACGTACGGCTATTTTATTAACGAATAGTAATGAACTAATGCCGTGTTAAAAATCAATTGCTGTAAATAGCAACGGTATTGAATATATGCCATTTCATCCTCACTGAGGTTGTGCTTTAAAAGTAAGATAGTTCGAGCCTAGCCAATTCACAACCAACCCAATTAATACTCCAAACGATAGACTTAACACTTCAGCAGTGACTGATTGAGTTAGTGTAGAAAATGCTGCTAAAGGCGTAACAGTAAGCAGCCAGTCTCTAGCAATTTGAAACCCAATTAAGTTAGCTATAGCAGCAATACCTGCTATCAAGATAACCCATAATATTTGCTCTTGGGTTTGGCGCTGCTTTCGATGGCGAAATGTAAACTTTCGATGTCCTAACCAAGTTAAACTCAATCCCACAGTAAAAGCCGCTCCCCGTGCAATCATCGCCTCCCATTGAGCCCAATTTAACAGTATTAAATAAACGGTTAAATCCACTACAAAGCTCGCCCCTCCAACCAATAAAAAGCAACTAAAGGTATTAAAACGAAAATGCTGAGTAAACAGATATTGAAGCCTATTGGATCGCCTTAACAAACTCACTTGCGGCATCAGTTTTCACCACACAGCATCAGCACCTTACTGCGAGTTTCAGACTCAAGATAACAACTACCAAAGCTTCCTTGTTCGGTGAGTTGATGTTTGCTGACAACAATATAATAAGGTTGCTGATTTAACTGATCTAGTTGCTGCTCATCGTTGACAATTACCGCTTTACCTTCGCTGTAATACCTTGAAGAGAAAGGCTGTTTAAGCCAATAATATACTGGCAAATCATACACTCTTTGGCTCAATAACCATTTGTCACTTTTGTCTTTACTCACCCCAGAATTTAGCACTACTAACGCAATAACCAACAATAAAGGAATGCTGTTCGCAATTATCATGAAGCGGTTAATCGATGCATTTCGCCAAGCATAAGCAATTAATAAAGCCAGTGCGGGCGACGCTGGTAATACGTAGGCAGGTAAAATGTTACCAGCAAAAGTAAATAAAATTAGCGGCGCAGCCATCCAACATAGTAAAAACTTGGTGAAGTCATCAAAGCCTTTATTTTCACCATCCTCTTGCTCTTCTTCAACAAAGGTCACTGATGCGCATGCTGCTTTAGCATAAGCCACTTTCGTTGAATTAATATTTTGATAAATACGATACAAACCGCGAGGGATGAATATTGACCAAGGTACGCACGCAACTGCAAAATAAATCCAAATGGTGCCGCGCACTTCATCATGTGCAGTGCCATATAAGTCCCCTTCCCAACCACTGTCCACAAAGCGAGACCAATGCTCCCCTACAATAAAGTATTGGATAAAACCTGGAGTCGCTTGTTCAGCCATAACATACCAAGGCAGAGTCAGCGCCAGTAATAGCATTAACCCTGATAGCAAAGGCACCCGCTGCCACAATTGGCGCCACATTTTGACTGGGCCAACAGCCCAAACCATCCACAAGTAAGTCGCAATACCAAATATCGCGACGGCTACAGGCCCTTTGGCCATTAACCCGATAGCGAGACCAACAAAACCTGCATAACCCCACAAATATTGCCCTTGCCAAGCTAAGTAAAACCCTACCAATGCTAGCGTTAACCCCAGTAATAACCCCATGTCGGTCATTACTGTGCCCATGCAAACGTAAAAAACGGTGGTGGTAGTCAAAATTGTAGCAACCGTTAAGCCATTAATAGCGAATTGCTTGGCCAGCTTCACCACTAAACATAAAACCAACAGACCCACTAAAAAATGCGGCAACCTTAAAAAGAATTCATTATTTGCAAACAGTTCTATGAAGCTTGCACTTAACCAATTTTGCAACGGGGGTTTGCCCCAAAACGGTATACCGTAATCAAATTGCGGAGTGAGCCAATTACCTGTTTCTGACATCAATCGCGCCATTTCACCATAGCGAGCTTCGGTGGTATCCATCAGTGGATACAAAGCCAATGAAACCAAGCGAATCACTAATGCACTTACAAGTAGCATTAAAATATGAGGATAATATTGCGCTGATAATAACTTTGACTTCATTTGACGTTTTCCAAGCTAAATTGATATTGACTAAAGCTTTTTGGTTGAACAAATTGATTTTTTCGACTAAATAAAATGCTTTGATCTACAACCGCTTTTTGCTGCTGATATACAGCTTGTTGGACTGTCTTCGCTGACTCTTTAGTATTGGATGACTTTTTAGCATTAGCTGTCTGCTTAAATTTCACCACGGTATGCGGCACACTTTGCTGGTGATAAACATCTTCAACGATAAATACAGGTCGCTGTTTTACCTCCATAAAAACGCGCCCTAAGTATTCGCCAATCAAACCTAATGCCAGTAATTGAATGCCCGCTAAAAACAGTTGCACCACCATCATTGATGCATATCCAGCAACAGCTTCGCCATAAACTAAGGTTTTAATCACAACCCAAATGCCATAGGTAAATGCACTCATGCCAATGCTGACACCAAACCATGTTGCTAAGCGCAGTGGTTTAAAGCTAAACGAAGTAATCCCATCCATTGCTAAGCCCACTAACTTACCGTAATTCCACTTTGTTTCACCGACACAGCGAGGGTCGCGGTCAAACTCTATGGTGGTTTGCGTAAAACCAGGCCAACTTAAAATGCCTTTCATAAATCGGTTACGTTCAGGCATAGCATTAATGTGATCGACAACTTGTCTGCTTAACAGTCTAAAGTCGCCGACATTCTCGGGAACAGGTGAATCAGACATCCAGTTCATTAAGCGATAAAAACTGGCAGCAGAAAAACGTTTAAACCAAGTTTCTCCAAGGCGTTTTTTACGACGCATGTTGACTACTTCAAAGCCTGACCGCCATGCTTGCAGCATTTGTGGGATAAGTTCTGGCGGATCTTGTAAGTCTGCATCAAGCAATATAACGGCTAACCCGCGCGCTTGAGCAAGCCCTGCTGACATAGCCGCTTCTTTACCAAAATTTCGGCTTAGTTTTATGCATTGGTGTTCGCAATGACTTAAGCTCAATTTCTGCAGCAAATCCCATGTATTGTCAGTGCTACCATCATCAACAAATACCAGTTCACAATGATCATTGATTGTTGAGACAACAGAGTTAAGCCTCGACATCAACACATCGATACTTTGTGATTCATTGAACATTGGGATAATTATCGAAAGACAAATTTCTGTTCGTTGGTTAAGGTTATTTGAATGACGCATTAACTATTCCTTCAGAATAAAATATGCCAACATCCTGAAGGATAAGCGGTGTAAGAAATGTCATTGACATTTTTTCGACAAAAAACTTGCGACAATATAGGCATCAACACACAAGGACTAATCGCAGCACATGAAATTACTAATCATCGAAGATAACCACGATGTTGCAGGTATTTTGGGAGACTTTTTTGAGGCTCAAGATGCTGACCTTGATTACGCCACTAATGGTGAGCTTGGATTAAGCCTCGCACTTACCGAAGACTTTGACGCTATTATTTTAGATCTCATGCTACCTAAATTGGATGGCTTAAGCTTATGCCGCACTTTACGAGAACAAGGCTGCACCACTCCAGTATTAATGCTGACAGCATTAGATAATAAAGCCGACTTAATGACAGGTTTTGACAGTGGCGCAGATGACTACCTAGGCAAACCTTTCGATTTAGATGAACTGGATGCCCGCATTAAAGCTTTAATAAAAAGGCATCGCGGGAAAGTGGCACAAGCGACATTGCGTTTTGGTGAACTTGAGTTAGACATCGCACGCCATCAAGTTAAACGCCGTGGCATGAAGCTCCCATTAACGCCAACGACTTACCAAATCTTATTATTGTTAATCAAAAATGCGCCAAACGTGGTCACTCGCGAACAACTGATTGAAGAAATCTGGGGCCAACATCCTCCCGGACAAGACATTCTTCGAAGTCATGTTTATCAATTGAGAAATCAGCTTGATAAACCGTTTGAGCAACCTATGTTAGTAACGATCCCTAAAGTGGGTTTACGTTTAGACCAAGGAGAATAACATTGGCTGCAGAAAGGTTAGCAACACAAGTATCCCATGCTACAACCAGTAATAGTTCAACTCACTCTTTTGTAGGGCGTCTGACACTGTACTTTGTATTAATCGGTGTACTGGCATCAGGCTTAATTTACCTGATGATGATCTTCATGTTGCAATGGGTTGAAGATGAAGTAAGTTTAAATAATCTGCGAGACAGCGCACCTTACGTCATTAAACAGTTTCGAAATGGTACGCCCGAGCCATTAGTCTTGCCGCCCAACATAACCGCATTTCACAGTACTGACTTTATTCCGTCAAATTACGGTGAATTACAAAATTACCCACTTGGTTTTAATGGCGAGATTAATGACGACTCAGATGAGTTATTTTTATATCGTTCTGAATTTGTTTTAAATGGCCGCATGACTCAGCTGTTTATCACCATGCCAGCTGAAAATATTGAATTAAGCAAAGAACAATGGAATGGAATAAGTGGATTTATCATCGTGTTTACGTTCGGATTAATCCTGTTATTTAGTTTTGCTATTTTTAAACTTTTTAGGCGTTTAATCGCACCAATTAACCAATTAAGTATGCAACTTGGACAAGCTTCACCGCCAACAGAGTTTACTGTTAGCCAAAGCGCTACTAAGGAATTTGGTATTCTCACTGATAGTCTTAACCACTATCGCCAGCAAATTGAAACTTTAATTAAACAGGAGCAAGCATTTGCAAGGTATGCCAGCCATGAATTGCGTACGCCACTGAGTATCGTTTTAGGCTCTGTAAAACTGCTTGCCCAAAAGCCCGATGCAGATTTTCAGCTACGTCAAAGAGAGCGCATAACCCGCGCAGCTCAAGACATGCAAAACACGGTCGAGGCGTTACTTAATATCGTTAAACAAGAAAAGTCAGCTAATGCGAACCCGCCGAGGCAATTAACAGAGCTAGAATTAGCTCAAACACTTGAAACAACGCTTAATCAGGCTAAACAACAAGACATTGAAGTGATAATGAATTGGCATGGCACACCGACAGTACAACCTAATTCTGCGGTGGTAAAAATGCTGTTAACCAATCTAATTAACAATGCCATTAACGCCCGCAGCGAGAATTTGCCCGCAGAGGAAGTAAGTTGGATTAAGGTTAGTATTTTCGACGATCGAATTGTTATCGAAGATAATGGCCAAGGGTTGTCTGAAGTAGAAAAAGGCCATCAAGGAACTGAGTTAGCAGGTCATGGTTTGGGACTGGTAATCATCGATACCTTATGTCAGCGCTACAATTGGCTATTTAACCTTGAGGAAAATCAGCCCAAAGGCTGTATTGCTACACTCAGCTTACCTAAGATAAATAATTAGATTAAGTACTTATCTTAGGTACTTAAATAAGAGTCTAGAATAAGCACCTAGATAAATTGACTAAGCTAAATACCTTTAATACTTACAACCATAACTGATACAAAGGCTGATTCACTCATAACTTAATGAGTGAATTAGCCTTTTAAAATGAATGAACGCTATAAACTCAAGCTTTATCGTTTATGAATAGCGCCAGATTTCATCACAAACTGTACATCAAGTAGTGCATCGATTTGGGTCAGTGGACTCACCTTCATAGCAATAATATCAGCTTGTTTACCTTGCTCAAGCGTACCTAAACTATCTGACATGCCGATTAAATCAGCGCCATTTATGGTAGCAGAAATTAAAATGTCTTTATTCGACATTCCTGCTTGATGCATCAAAACAGCCTCTTTGGCATTATCACCATGATGAGAAACACCGCTATCGGTACCAAATGCGATTTTGACCCCTTGCTTGTAAGCGTTGCCAAAATTATTTTGCATGTCATTGCCCACACGAATCGCTTTCGCTTTAATCGCATCAGACATGAAATTACCTTTTGAGTTAGCCATTTGTACCACAGTGTCACCCGCAAGTAATGTCGGTACTAAATAGGCGCCTGATTTTTTAAACAACTTAATCGATTCTTTATTGGCATAACTGCCGTGCTCAATACTGTCTACACCAGCACGTAAAGCGGCATTAATCCCTTCTGCAGCATGGGCATGACTGGCAACTTTTCTACCTAAAGCATGGGCAGCATCAATCACTTCTTTTAATTCATCGTTGGCCATTTGCTGGCCTGTGCCAGTATTGGTATCAGACAATACACCACCTGTAGAAGTAATCTTAATGACATCGGCACCGTATTTAATGGCGCGGCGAGTCGCACGGCGACAATCATAAGGGCCATCGCAAATGGTCTTTGATGTCAGCATATCTAACAAATCAGGGCTTTTCCCATCAACATCACCGTGGCCGCCAGTCACCGAAACACCACCAGAAGCAACAATACGAGGCCCAGCTAACCAACCTTTATTAATGGCATCTCTAAGGGCATAAATCTGTTCAGGTTTGGCACCTAAATCTCGTACTGTGGTAAATCCAGCCATCAAGGTTTTATTAGCAAAATAAGCACTTCTCATCGCCACGTCGGCATCAGACATTCTTAAAGATTCACTGTCATTATTGGGCCCAAGTTCACCTTGAAGGTGCACATGCATATCCATCAAGCCAGCCATTACAAATTGCTGTTTTAAATCGACATACTCAATCGTGTCAGCTGGTGTTAATTCATTGTCGTTTATTTGTATAAAGCCTTTTTCGACAGCAGAGATTTTGCCATCTTTAACCACAACCGAATGATTTTTCAGTGTGGATTTACCAGCTACAGTTAATAGTTCACCGGCATGAATCACTTTATAGTCCGCCGCAAAAGCTGCTGGAGACATACCAATGGTCAATAAAAAAATAGTTGCGTTGCCAGTTGCTTTTTTATAAGCCGTAAGCGTTGATTTCAAGCCCGTTAAAATAGAAGCGTTACGCGTTGTTTGAGGCATATTAATCCCTGAATGTGTTTCATTGTCCTAAGTTATTAACATGCCTAACTTAAGGGCGCTTTACAATCTTGCTAATAAATTTTTATTTAACATCAAGCTTCGCAACAAGCTACGACCTCACATCAACGCTCCACCAACACATCGATTAAGCCTTACTCAACCGCAAAGCAAGTAAACCCAACTTGCTAGATCTCGAGCACATTACATAAGTAAATTTAACATTTGTAATTGATTAACCTAAGCCTTTGCTATATAAAACATTTAAGATTTTCATCAGGGAGGTTGAAAGTGACTGAATCTGTCAAATCTGACAAAAATTATGCAATTGCAGTTATTTTATCGGGAATTTTCGGGATTTTCGGAATTCACCATTTCTATTGTGGCCGAATTTTGCATGGTTTTTTTGATTTAACACTAGCCATTGTTGGCATTACGTTATTGCAGTTTGAAGACGTTACGCTCACCCTGATCGGTGCAGGTCTTATTTTTATTGATGTCATTCACACAGTTGTGGTGACATTTATGCTTCTCGTTGGAAGCTACAGAGATGGAAAAGGCAAATTAATTGCTTATCCGGGACAAAAAATATAATTAAGGGATTTATTTATGTCAGAAGTTCAAACTGCTGAAGCGCCAGTACAAATCAGCGAAAAAGGTTTCGTACCAACTTTACTATTATGTTTCTTTTTAGGTTCATTAGGTGTTCATCGTTTTTACACAGGTAAAATTGGTACTGGCATCTTAATGTTACTGACATTAGGTGGCTTAGGTATATGGACACTTATCGACTTCATTATGATTGCAGTTGGTAGCTTTAAAGATTCTGAAGGTAACGCGATTAAAGCGTCGTAATGACAGTTCAAATCGCATAAGAATTGAGGCTGCTTAATGATATTGGCAGCCTTTTATTTATCTTAAACTCAGATAAATACTGAAACTCACCGCTTAAAAAGTAAAATCAATTCCCCAATATACTTGCTCAGCATCATTCACTGATAACGAAGTCGCATTCATGCCTTTATCTGATGAAGTAAAATTATGCTTTAAATAGCGAAAGCCTAACTCTGATGTCAATGCGTTGCCAAAATCGAACATTAACCCCGTTTGACCGCCAAACACATAACAACTGCTAGAGTCTCGATAAATTTGGTCAATGTCATTGAATTGAAATTCATGATCACTTAACCCTGCAGAGCCGCCAATAAACCAACTCACGTGTTTAGCTTCATCCAAAGAAAACAATCGGTCATACGATACGAGTACTCCTTGATGGTGGTTCATATCATCAGAGTTAAACGAGTAAGTACCATACAAACGGCTAGTGTCGCTAATTTTTAAGCCATTTTTAATTTGATAATTTATGCCGCGTTCTTGACTACTAGATAACTCTGAAGCAGACGAATTACCATGATGTTGATACCCCACTGTTCCGCCTACAATGGTGTCAGCAGCATAGGAAATACCGGGAAATAAGCACATCACGATTACGTTTTTGAGCAAGCTAAGTCGAGCCATTTATCCTCCGGCTTTAGCAATAACTACTTTATTATTTACCGAAGTAAGGTGAAAAAAATGTCGTTTAGCTCAAAATTCCAATTGATAAAATACCCAAAAGGTAAAATTGATCGGAATTTGTGATCTGCTTAAAATTTAATCCTCCATTAAATAAAGCTTTCACGCCTTATTCCTTGTCAAACAGGCACAAAAAAGCCGCTCGAAGCGGCTTTTTCATCAATACGATATGAGCAACATTTGTGCTTAAGTCAGTTTCAAAGCATCACTGTCGTTTAATTAGCAATTTTTAAATCGGCTTTATCTGAAATTAAGTTTAAATCAAAATCGAACTCATCTACGCGGATAGCACGTTCACGCTTTAGGTTATAGTCTTGCAGCAACTTGTGCTCATCAGCACTCACAACTTTTGCTTCTAGTGCATTATCCAGTGTAATTGAGAAGCGAACACCCGCTTTAAATACACGCTGTTTAAGTGCTTTTTTGACTTTAGAAAGCAGTGGTAAACACGCCATCTTAGCTAAATAAGCTTGCTCATTGATGTAGTTACCATCACCAGCAACTGGCTTGATTAAGTGAGTTAACTGCTTTTTAAATGCTGTGTCTAGCTGAGCTTGCTCGGCTAATTCACGTACCAAGTCGTCATTTACTTTGACCATTTTACCTGAGTAAGTCATGGTGATTAAACGCATGAACTGACGCGTAGGTGCAGATGGGAAGTTCTCTAAAAACGCCAATATAGCTTCTTCCGCTTTACATAAAGACCAACGTGTTGCGTATTCAAAGTATGGTTTAGCTTGGCTGCGTTCACCCGCTGACACTTTTTGCTCGTAGAAACGAATCGATGCCATGGCTGCGTATAGGTAACTCATTACATCACCTAAACGTGCCGACAGCATTTCAGCTTGTTTAAGCTTGCCACCTAGTACCAATAGTGAGAAGTCAGCATAAACTGCCAGTTTTGAAGCCAATTTATGAACTGATTTCTCATAACCGACCACTTCAGGCAATGTAGACTGAGCTGGTGCAGTAAATGGCAAAAGGCCTAATTTAAATGCACGTAAGCTGTTACCTACACTGTAACCAATGGTTTGTCTAAAGATGCGATTAAAGGTTTTATCTGCATCACTTGCGTCGCTATGGATAGATTCAACCATGCTTTGTAAATGTGGATGACAACGCATTACTCCTTGACCAAAAATCATCAAGTTACGGGTAAGAATGTTTGCGCCTTCAACTGTAATCGCAATTGGCTGAGCAACATAACCTGACGCTAAGGTATTTTGTGGGCCGCGTTGAATCGCTTTACCCGCTTGGATATCCATTGCTGAATCTAAAATGTCACGACCAAGTTCAGTCATATGATATTTTGCAATCGCAGTGACAACCGACGGTTTTAAGCCAAGACCTAAGCCTTCTGTGGTTAATACACGCATCGCTTCTTGCAGGTAAGTTTTACCAGCAATATCAGCAAGCTTTTCTTGAATACCTTCAAACTTACCAATCGATAAACCAAACTGCTCACGTACCGCTGCATATTCAGCAGAAGATTTAAATGAGCATTGGCTCACTGACACACCTAATGCCGGAAGTGAGATACCACGGCCTGCGCCAAGACAGCTCACTAGCATTTGCCAGCCACGACCAATTTTTTCTTGGCCACCAATAATAAAGTCCATTGGGATAAACACGTTTTCGCCACGAGTCGTACCGTTATAAAAACGACAGCCCATAGGATCATGACGGTTACCCAATTGCACACCTGGGTGAGCTTTAGGGATTAACGCACAAGTGATACCAAGTTGCTCTTTACCACCCAGTAAACCTTGTGGATCTTCAACCTTAAATGCCAAACCTAATACGGTCGCAATAGGCGCTAAAGTAATGTAACGCTTATCCCAAGTGACCGATAAACCTAGTACTTCTTTACCTTCGTACTCACCCATTGTCACTGTACCGATATCAGGAATACCGCCAGCGTCAGAACCTGCTTCTGGGCTTGTTAGGGCAAAACATGGGATCTCTAAGCCATTGGCTAAACGTGGTAACCAAAAATCACGTTGGCTATCTAAACCGTAATGCATCAATAACTCACCAGGGCCTAGTGAGTTAGGTACCATAACCGTTACAGCTACAGCAGAACTTTTAGCGGCAATGGTCGCTACAATAGTAGAGTTAGCATAAGGACTAAACTCTAAACCACCGTATGACTTAGGAATAATAAGCGAGAAGAATTTATTTTCTTTAAGGAAGGTCAATACATCATCTGGCAAGTGCTTACCATTTTGAATATCAAAATCATCGACCATTTCAATCAATGTTTGCACAGGACCATCTAAGAAAGCTTGTTCATCAAGTGATAACGTTGCATTAGGAATATCACGCAGCGCAGCAAAGTCTGGAATACCTTGATAAATTGAGCCTTCTAACCAAACATCACCCGCATCAAGCGCTTCTTGTTCAGTCGTTGAAATACTCGGCAAAACTTTTTTAAATGTTGTTCTTATGCTCATAGTTATACACTCATCAGACCAGAATAATAGTGTGCATTACGTCACAAAAAACAAATTAGATCAAATATTCTAATTAAGAAATAAAGCTAATATTTACAGTAACAAAGCAGTGTTTAAAAATAATTATCGTCAATTCATGAACTTACACGTGTACGCTGAAGCAAAAAATAATTTAAAAATTTATACGCTCGTTTGAATTTTAATAAAAAATCATCAATTTCAGTTCCAATTTCAACTAACTTGAATTCAATTGGGGCGACTAAAAATGCTAACTTTGTTGTAGCTAAGCTTATCTGTCATGATTTAAAAACCTAACCAGAATTGATAAAAGAATTGATAAAGAAGAAGGTCTTAATATGTGCGGCAGAATGGAAGTGTTATTGGATGGAATGAAAGGCTTACTTGACCAAGTCTTTGATGAACCTTTAAGTATTCAAACAAACCTTGATTTAAGACCCTCTGACCCAGTTACTACCCTAAACTCTTCACAAGGCAAGCTTATGGCCACTAAGCAAAGCTGGGGCATACAACCCACATGGTCTAAAAAACTCATCATTAACGCCCAAGCTGAAACCGTTGCCGACAAAACCACATTTGCTAGCGCCTTTAGTGAGCACCGCTGTATTATCCCTTGTAGTGCATGGTTCGAATGGCGAGATGAAGGTCAATCTAAAAAACAAAAGTACCGCTTTTCACATGCCGTCGATAAACCACTGTTTATGGCTGGCATCATATATCCAGAGCAGCAGAAATTGGTTACGCTAACGATTGTTCCCAATGAAAAATGCGCTGAATATCATCATCGCATGCCCCTGTTTATTCCTTCGAGCGCCATTGATAGTTGGCTTAATGACAAGCCTCAGCAGCTCAGTCCATTAATGCAAGCTTTGCCTGATAAATGGATCAAGGTATCAGCAGTTTAAGATTTATAAATTGCGTTCATCTTATGTTCATCTTATGACATTTATACTGAGTGTGGTCATCAATGATGCAGTGTATTTTCGATGGTCAAATCCATTTTAAAAAAATTAGAATTTTATTAAGCAGATCACAACCTTGAGAATTATCTATGTTAGAAAATGCAAAAAGGTGGCTTTAAAAGCTAATTTAAGTTCCAATTAACCTAAATCAATAAAATGGTATCTAAGTAAAGCTGCTAAAGTATCTTAAAGAGTTCGCTCTTACATGCTTAAGATTGCATTACAAATACTAAATTTAAAATGTGCTAACCAATATTCAGTGTCCTTAGTTATTAAGTAACGGATTTATTTGCATTAAGAGATGTGATCATTGAGTCAGCGCGAGTTGTTAGGGTTCAACCTAACATGGGCGATACAGCCCCTTAACTGATGATGGAGTTACTATGAAATATTTAGCTATGATTGCTGCACTTATGTTTGCAAGTTCTGCTTTTGCTGTTGATTGTGTTGATTGTCACGAAGCAATCAATGTTGAAGAACATGCTGAAATGGAAGCAAACATCGAAACGTGTAATGATTGTCACAGCTTTGCTGACGCTCACGAATTAGATACAGATCTACATACACCAGATCTAACAATCACTGAATGTGCTGATTGTCACGGTGTAGACTAATACCTTAAGGTATTTTAGTCCTTTAACCTTGATTTAAGCGCTGCATTTGCAGATTGACCATTACCAGATTTGGCCAAGCTAGTTCACTAAATCAAGCGTTAACCTCTCTGTAAGAGAATAAAAAACCAGTTGATCGCTCAGCTGGTTTTTTTGTATCTGTTTTTTAAGTTACAAAATGCACCATAGACAAAGCTAACCTAAAGCACTCACCACGGCATCTAAACTCGTTTGCGGGTTCAGGTAATCAAGTGGAATACCTAAAGCTTCACCATTCACTTCAAGCACAAGTGAAGGAAACCCTCGAACAGGCAGTTGATGCACAACCTCTAATTCTGATATCAAATCAAGATTAACTTCTTCAGATAATAGCCGTTCTGTAAACGCCGCTTGCTCAATACCAATACTTACCGCTGCATTAATCAATGTATCATTATCGGATGGGTTCTTGGCTTGCAAGTAATAGGCTTGCTGAATAGCTAAAATCATCGCTTGTTCAAGCCCATATTCACGAGCAATTAAACACGCACGACACGCAGGATATGTTGAGCGCCTAGGCTGACAGTCTTGCCAAAAATCATAGTTAAACTCAGTGCCCAGCTGCGACGCTATCTTATGCCATGTTTGCGACAAAAATTGTTGCATGTCTTTTGGCATAGCTACATCAGAATCTGGCGCTAATCCACCAAGACGATACTCGATAATTAACTCAGGCAATTGCGCGGTTAATTGCTGCTGTAAAGCAAGCCATGTAGGTCGATAACCCCAACACCAGCTACACATAGGATCGTAAACATAAATTAGCCGTGCAGAATCAGTCATAACTTACTCTCTTTAAAATATTATTTTTATTATTGTTTTCATTTTTTTAACAGCCTACCCGTTAAGAAAACCCTCTCTAAACTTACGCTTATCGATTTATATGCCTTAAGTTATCTTATCGCATTTTACAAAGTTAAAACTCATTAAGCTTATCTAAAACATTTTAAAACAAAAATCATTCGCACTCTCTCATGCTCACTAATGGCTAGCTATAGCTTGCTAATAAGGATTCACGTTATAATTAACCTCAACATAATTGGAGAGTAACAACATGGCCAGAACAGCCGCAGCATTGCACATTTTAGTCAAACACAGACAACAAGCTGAAGATTTAATTAAACAACTTGAGAAAGGTGCAAAATTTGACGTGCTCGCTAAAAAACACTCTTCATGCCCATCAGGTAAAAATGGTGGTAACCTTGGCGAATTCAAAAAAGGCCAAATGGTGCCGCAGTTTGATAAAGTCTGTTTTACTGGTGAGCTTATCATCCCACACCTTGTAAAAACCAAATTCGGTTGGCATGTAATTAAAGTCTTATACCGTACCTAATTTTTCTATTGCACTTAATCTAAGCGCTTAATCTAAGCACTTAGTTTAAGTACTAAACCTAAGTACTGAGTTTAAGTACTAAACCTAAGCACTCTCCTCACTTTAAGGCTTGATCCTGCTTCTATGAATAAAGTATTTATTATTGGCTTGCCACGTACTGGCACAACTAGTGTCAGTGTTGCACTGCTTGAGCATGGATTTAAAGTGGCGCATATCGGATTAACTAAACGTGCTTTTGAAGTGGCAGATGTGGTGTCTGATGTGCCGTGTTTTTGCGATTACCCGCAATTAGACAAGATATTTCCTGATGCTAAATTTGTTTATATTGACCGCCCTGTCGAGTCTTGGGTCAGCTCAATACAAATGCTTCTAACAAAAATGGCACCCAACCTTGCTGACAAAACAGGTACCTTTCACCCAATCCTAAAACGTTGTTTTAAGCAGACATTTGGCGACTTAACTGCTGATGACTTATTGGATGAGGCTCGTTTAAGGCAATGTTATTTCAGCCACCAACAAGCAGTACTAAGTTATTTTGCAGGCAGAGATGATTTACTCACGATTAAGCTAAACGAACCCAATAGCTTGCAAACCTTATTGCAGTTTATCGGTGTAAGTGACGACAAAATTAACCTGCATGGTACAAAGGATTTCCCTGTACTTAATGTCGGGACTCATGTGGCTAGTTGGGGCGAGTATAAGCACCCAAATAAGGTGAATACCAATTTAGCAGGTCCTGAACATCGCAAATTTTTTGACTATCAACAATTAGGTTTACAGGTTTAAAGGCTGATTAAATTAATCATTTGTCATTATGTAACTTGCACGCATTTTGCTATAACTTACTTAACTTAGACTACTAATTAGCAGTCAAACAATTAGCCGTCATGCCCGCTCACTACGTTTAGCCAAAATGAGAATACAATGAACTCAAAATCTTTGCTCATCGCCCTCGCCTTGTTAATCACTTCTCCAATGTCATTTGCTGCCAGCATATTAGATCTTCCAAATAATGTTGAAGTAAAAATGCTCAATGGTAAAACTTACGATGGTGATGACGATATCGCGCTGACAGAAGGCACTAACCAAATCGTATTTCGATATGTGGTGAATTACCGCGACAGTGGTATGCAAACTCAATTTAATTCTAACGCCGTAGTGCTAACGTTCGATGCTAACAATGATCAATATGAACTTGAATTACCTAGTATACGCAATAAAAATGCAGCCAATAAATTCAATAAACAACCGGCCATGACGCTAACTAATAGCCAAGATAAATCAGTTAGCTTTAAAAGTGATGTGTTAGTAAAAGAAGGCTTACAAATAGGCCGAGACTATCCTGAAGAAATGGCTATTTATAACCAAAGCCAACTCGCTGCGTCTGTGACAGCTTTTGCACCAGTTGTAACGGCACCAATAGCCGCCACACCTGTAATAGCAACAACTCAAGCGACACTAGTGACTGAAACTCAAGTAGCTCCGATTCCAGCAGTGGTTGTAAAACCTAAAACTATCGCGGAAGATCAAGCCGAAATCAGCGAAATGCTCGATTACTGGTATAACAAAGCAAACCAAGACACCAAAGCAAAATTTAAGGCTAAAATTAATCAATAAGCCCTGCTTTAATTAACCTTAGCTTTAATCTTTTACTTATCCTAAATTGATTACTGCTTACCCTAACCCATCACCAAACTAACCATTATTGGTGTTGGGTTAAGCCGACTTGGCAGTAAATTCTCATACATACGCTCAATCATTCTGACTCACTGCGACTAGTGATTAGTGATTAGTACCCGCATACTGTTGACTGCACTTTTGTAAATGCACTTTTGTAAATGCACTTTTGTAAATGCACTCTTGTAATGGTTTATGGTAATCGCTTTCTAATAAACCATTAAGTGCACTAACTGATTCATTCTGCATTGCTTTCATATGCATTATTCAAAAAAACAGCTTTTAACAATTCAGTAACCTTGGTTATGATAGACAGGTCATTTTATAGGGTAACTCAACATGTCTGTCAGCCTTACCAAGGTTTTACAATCTAAACTCACTAAGTACACGCTTGCCAGCATACTTTTATTTTCGTCTGGAATTATATTGGCGGTGTACTGTGTTTTACGACTCAGTATGCCTAACTTGTCTGATAAATTAACCACTAACGCTATTACATCGCCAGTGACCATTGAGCGCGATACCTTAGGCACAGCCATTATTAGCGCCAGTAACCGTATTGATGCCTCCTACGCCATGGGCTATGCGCACAGCCAAGACCGTTTTTTTCAAATGGATTTACTGCGCCGAAACTCAGCTGGTGAATTATCTGAAATTTTCGGAAAAGCCGCATTAAAGCTTGATAAAAGCAGACGTTTTCATCAACTTCGTAAACGTGCCCAACGTATTTTTGAACAACTGCCAGAGCAAGATAGAGCTTCTTTAAGCGCATATGCTAAAGGTGTAAACCAAGCTTTAGCAGATCAAACAGTGCTGTCATTTGAGTACCTGCTGACAAACTCCTCACCGCGCGAGTGGCATGAAACCGATAGTTTATTGGTTATTTACAGCATGTACTTAGATTTACAGGGCAACACCATAAAACGTGATATGGCATTAACCCAATTACAGCAAGCTTTTGGCAACGACATGGTCGACTTCTTAATCCAACCAAGTCATCACCAAGCAGCATTAGACGACAGTCAAATCACCTTATATCAAGGCAGTATCCCTGAACTCGAAGAGCAGATTTTAATTAGTGCCCAGATCCAAGAGATTGAAGAACCGCTTGAAGTTGGAAGTAATAACTGGGCGGTCACGGGCAAGTTAACTGAGTCTGGCCGAGCCATGTTATCTGATGACATGCACTTATCATTTGCTGTGCCGATCATTTGGTATCGGGCTCAACTGAATTATCCTGATGCATTAAAAAACAACACAATGCAGCAAATCACTGGCGTGTCATTACCCGGTGCTCCAGCTATTGTTGTTGGCTCTAACGGTAAACTCGCTTGGGGCTTTACCAACAGCTATATAGATACCGCTGATTGGATAGAAATTAGCTCTGACACTGAAATAGAGTTGGAATACGAGCCTATCGACTTACCTGAAGACCAAATTAACTATACGGTTCAAGTATCAAAATATGGCCCAGTAAAAACCGTTGCAGGAATTAACTACGCATTATCATGGGTGGGTCATACAGATTACGCCGTCAACATGGCCCTATTATCATTGGAAACCGTCGACAGCGTAGAGCAAGCAGCAGCGCTTGCCACTCGAATAGGTATTCCTGCACAAAATATGTTGTTAGCAGACAATAAAGGTAATGCGGGGTGGAAAATCGCAGGTGCAGTACCATCACGTAACAATCCATCAGATACAGCCCAATCAACTACTGGTTACCAAATGGCTGATTGGCAGCAACAGCAAGCCGTTATGCCTGCAGTGATAAATCCTCAGAATCAACGAATTTGGACTGCTAACTCAAGAGTGCTATCCACACAGGAGCAATTACGATTCGGTGATGGTGGTTATGCTCTTGGCGCCAGAGCCGCTCAAATTCGTGACCGCTTAATGGCAAAAGACAGTTTTAATGAAGATGATTTTTACCAGCTACAGCTAGATAACGAAGCGCGCTTTTTAGTCCCTTGGCAGCAATACTTGCTTGAGGTATTGAGTGAACAGCCAGAAAAGTTCGCAGAAGATATTAAGCTAATTGCTAACTGGGGCAATTGTGCCTGTGCAGACTCTGTAGGTTACACCTTAGTCAGACATTTCAGAACCGCTATAATAGACCAAACCTTTGCACCAATTGAAACTGAACTTAAACAACGTGACAGCAGCTTATCGGTAGTAAAACGTTATTTAGAAACTCCTATGTGGCAATTACTTGAGCAAAAGCCGGCAAGTTGGATACCTAAAGAGCATGCTGACTGGCAAGCATTTTCAATCGCGGCTTATCAAACTTCAACCCAAAGCTTACTTGAGCAATACAGCCCAAAAGGCAAGCTTGCTGATTTACGCTGGGGCCAAGTTAATCAGTTAAAAATCCAACATCCATTTTCAAAACAGCTGCCACAATTAAGTCGCTGGTTAGATATGCCAATAATCGAAGGCTTTGGTGATAGCTTTATGCCAGCAGTGCAAGGTAAATCCTTTGGCGCATCGCAGCGCTTTATTGTTCAGCCAGGGGCTGAACAGGACGCCATCATGTCGATACCTGGCGGACAATCGGGTCATCCACTATCGCCTTATTACCGTAATGGTTTTGAGCAGTACGTAAAGCAGCAACACACGCCGTTATTACCGACTGAAATAGAACACACATTAGTGATAAAACCGCTAACGGATAATCAAGTGAATCTAACCCACACAGAAATGAAAGCACCTTAAATGAAAGCACCTTAAATTAAAGCACCTTATGTTAAAGCACCTTAAATTAAACAGGTTCACACTATCATTAAGCAATGAGCTACTCACTCGTTGCTTAATGTCTTTAATTACTGTCAAACGAATATCAATTAATCCAATACCAACAAAGCATAGATTATTTAAGCACTGACTTTTTAAGCGCTTATTCTTTAACGTTTATCATTAAACGCTTAACCTTTGACTCTGCAGGTAAAAGTTTAGGTATCTTATGGCAACATAGCTCACTACGACCGTTGCAACAGCCAATTCAATTCCTGCCAGTAAGCGCACCTGTTGAATATACTCATCTGCCATACCTATGCTTTCCATCCAAGTAACCATTTTAAATAACGCTGTAGCACCAATCACCATCGGAAAAGTAAAGGCGGCATAGCCTGGGCTAAACGGTAATCTGAGTAACTTAAAAAATGCCAGATAAATAATCGTGGTCATTAACACTGCAATGCCGAACAACAGGGCAATAATCACAGGTGAAGGCTCAGCAGTCACTGTTAAGTATCCCGCAAGCGATAAGCTAGCTGGCGCGGCTAAAATTGCCAATGTCGGCTTAGCTGCATCAGGGACTTCATGGGTGAACATCAATCGATAGATCATCATAGGCAGCATAATCGCGTAGGCAAACATGCCAAACACCAATGCCATATGGGCTAAGAAGGCTAAATGCGGATTACCTGAAAACGACACATCAGCAACTATTATCCCAACAGGCGGCACAAACCAACTTGGTACCATATGATGCAGCTCAAAAGCTTTAGCTCGGTGATATAAAAAGCTCACTAAAAATACAATATGAAGCCCTAAACCGATTAACCATAAAGCATCTCCAGCAAATGCTGAAAAATGCCAGAGTGAGCTCGATACTATCATTGTCGCCATAGCAAATGTTGGTACTACGCTACCCACTACAGGATGTGCTAAATCGTCACGTAATGTATGTGTGTGGATCAAAAACTTAACCGCTAAAACGAGTAATAATATGCTGGCAATGATCGCACTAACCCATTGGCCGTAGCCATTTATATCTGCAAGGCTTTCCCAACTCCAGCCTAAACTAGCAATGCCTAATGCAAGCCCTGCCATGGGGGTGGGTGCTGCCAGTAATTTAACTTTGGCGGTTTGTAACATAATCACCTCAATGTCGTTGATCTGTTTGCTCAATAAACGTTGGAGCAAACAAGCTGCCTTTTTCAATTAAGTTGATCTTACGCTTGCCAAACGTTTATTTATATCTAACAATTTAAAACCTAGGTTAAGTAATACTTAACATTTATAGTAATAAGGTTAATAAACCTCTAAGGCTCGCGTTATGTCAGCACATATCTCGTTCAAACAGCTCAATGTTTTCAATGCGATTACTCAGCACAAAACGCTCACCGCTGCTGCTGAAACATTATTTGTCTCAAAAGCGGCTGTCAGTTTGTCGTTAGCCGAACTAGAAAAACAACTCGGTCACCCGTTATTTGACCGAGTAAATAACCGCTTAATCTTGAATCAAGAAGGACAGAAACTATTGCCGCTTGCAGATGAGTTAATTAACCGCTTATCACACATCAATAGCGTATTTAATGACAACCAAGAAATAACGGGACAACTACGGATCGGCAGCAGTGATACAGTAGGTAATCATTTAACGCCGAATATTCTCAGCGCTTTTAGAAAGCAATATCAGCACTCATCCCAAAGTTTGTTTGTATCTAATTCAGCCCATATCTGCCAAAAGCTATTAGATTTTGAGTTAGACATTGCCCTAATTGAAGGCATACACCATCACCCAGATATTATTTCTATCCCTTTTAGCCATGATCAAATGTGTGTGATTAGCGCCCCTTCTCACCCTTTAGCAATGCAAAGCACTGTTAAACTTATTGAACTTGAACAAAGCCAGTGGGTGCTTCGAGAACAAGGCTCGGGCTCACGAGACTGCTTTATGAAAAACTTATCACCTCATATTCAGCACTGGCACCAAAGCGTTGAGCTCAATACCACAGAAGCGTTAATTAACTCAGTCGCAGCTGGATTAGGATTTGGCTGCTTATCCAATATTGCAGCAAAGTACGCACTAGAGAGTCAGCGAGTTAGTAAACTGAATGTGGACGTTGATATGCCAAGAGAATTCTGGATATTGATCCACAAAGATAAATACCAAAGCCCTTTGCTAAAGACGTTCATGGAGTTTTGTGTGGATTGGGGAAAGGAGAAATAGCTATTGTTTTTATATTGGCTATGAGGTTAATTAGAGTATTTAGTAGGGAGTGAGCACCTAGTTTGGCTGACTTGCTTTTATGTAAATCAGTAAAAAGGGCAATGCGGTTGCTCCCTTTCATCGGCAGTGGATGAAGTGTGAATTAAGACTTAGTAAATCTCAATTGTTAGAACACCAAGAGTTGAGTTTTAAGTTAAGTGTGCTAAAAGTAACCAATAAAAACAACAGTACCGATATGATCGGTATTCAAGTCCCAGCAAACACCCTTACAACAAATGCCATAAGGAATCGCTTATTTCAAAGCATATTATTATCTTCGATGGTGTATGTAACCTTTGCAATGGCGCTGTCAACTTCATCATCAAACGCGACCATAAAGATTTGTTTGTATTTACACCAATGCAGAGTACAACTGCGCAAAAACTAATAAGCAAGCATCAGCTTGAAGATGTTGGTTTTGATTCGTTTATTTTGATAAAAAATGATGAATATTTACTGCGAAGTGATGCTGCTTTAGAAGTTACCAAAGACCTCTCCGGTTATTGGTATTTATGTAGAATTTTTAAAATACTCCCCGCTGGGTTCAGGGATTACTTTTATCGAATAATAGCTAAAAACCGCTACCGCCTTTTTGGCAAAAAGGATTCTTGTATGCTCCCAACACCCGCAGTCAAAAATAAGTTTTTAGATTAACTGCTTAAACTAACCTCTTAGGTTGTCTGCTTAGATTAGCTTTTCTGCAAAGTCTCGAACAAGATCTTAGCATAGTCTCGAACAAGACTACTGACCTTCAACAGCTTTCACAGTTACGCGTTCTTGGTTTGATAATCGAATTTGAATGCCATCAACTGTGGTGATGCGCTGGGCTTCAATGTCTTTTTTGCGAACTTGATAGCTAGCAGACATGGCTTCAACTGGAGAGGAAATCGTGACTTCAACGATGGTGTTATCGTCATACCAAGTCCAGCCCCAAAAGCCTGCAGAGGCGAGCATAGACACAGCGATCATCGCATACATAACTGCGCGACTAAAAAATGGCGAGCTTTCAACAGCAAGCGCTTCTCTGCGGCTTACTTTACTGCCTCTTCCACTTCGTAAATACGTAAAAGCACCCACTATTACTAATAGTGTGACTAAAATTTGTGTCAGCACGTTAAGGTCCACCTATTGTTAATTCACCATAATTATACTGTGTTTTGATTAATTTAACGTTATCTAGCACACAGCAATATAATGAATTTATAAGGCGCTTAAAGAAGAGTCAAAATGTAAATGCACACATCCTTATGCGCAAGAGAGTGGAACAAGGGAGGAGTAATGAATATATTGCGATTTAAAAATCGTAACGCAAACCAATACTGACAATTCTGTCATCAAAATCAGAGTATTGTTTCACATCAAATTCACCTATTTCTGTATGAACTCGCGTCGATTTTGAAATGCGATATTCAGCGCCAATCGCCCATTGGCTTACTTCTGGCACAATATCAGCAGCTTCACCTAATGAGTCATAAACTCGGCCTGCAATCTTACCCGTACCAGAGTCATCAGTACCGTATTGCGCTTTAAGCAATAGCTTATCAATTTGGTATTTAGCACTGATAATAAAACCCGCACCATCACGTTGTTCCCAGTTAACTTTATTTGGATTAACTAATTCAGATGTTTGGTAAATCGACCCCAACATTAAGTTATTAATTTTGTATTGCACAACACCACGGAAGCCTTTGATATCTTCAACACCATCGGTATATGCAGCAGCTAGATACAAGTTACTGCTTTTAAAATGCTTGTCACCATAGGTTACTACAGCTTGGTAATTACCATTATCACGACGAATATCGCCTTCTTCATAGTAATTGTCCTCCATGATGTAACTCGCACCAAACTGCAGGTTATTCCATTTTGCTGTCCTATATAAAAGCGAGTCGCCCCAACGCTTATCACCAGCAAATAGGCGGTCATGCTTCATTGAATACATGTCCATAGCATCTGCTGTACCTTTGGCCATTTTAAATACAGGGTCAATACGACCTGCTGAAAGTTGGCCAAATGATGAATGTTTAATCCCTAAAAATGTTGGTCGAGAAGAAAAAGGATTGCTGCCTTTATCTTGAGAACCACCATTAACACCCACTTCTATTTGATAAAAAACACTAAAATCTTGATTAAGCGCGGTACTGCCTTTTACCCCTAAACGACTCCAGTTATTTTCTAAAACTGTGCCACTTTTACCGTTATGAGTGGCGCTACCACTGTCTGAGTTAGTGATTGAATAGTCAATACGACCATATACATCTAAACTATCAGTGAAACTTTCTGCTGCCATAACAGGCGAACTAAGAACACCCATTGCTACTGCTGTTAATACACATTTTTTCATCTTGCATCTCTCTTCATCGATTTTGAAAAGACATGACGATCCTGACCATTGATTGTAGAACCGTCATCTCAATAAATTACGGTTTTTTGTGTTCTACAATCACGTCATCAGCACGCATTTGTTTGTATAGAATGTCAGCTTGACTTAGATATATATCCCAAGAATTAGAACGCTTAGTAAAGCCAGTTGAAGCATAGCTTCCTGAGTCACCGGTTGCTGGAAGGTCATTGATATCAAATAGCGAACCGCCTTGCTGTAAATGCGCATTCAATCCATCTATCATCACGTTAAAACCAATACGCGCAGGCTCTACATAATTAATTGAATCGTATTTAGACTGGCGGTAAAACTTCTTCAATGATGCATCTTTAATTTGTGCTTTTTCATCTGCAAAGATCTCATCAAAGTGGCCTTTTACAATTTGCTTAGTATTGGTATCTACCACTAAACGAAGCATTGCTGTTACGCCAGTCCATTGACCTTTTTTATCCAACAGTTTTTCAGAATGCTGATAGAACTTGTAATGGCTACTTTGCGCTTGAATTTGGTCATAAAGCTTAGCTGTAAGCGGGATCATAGATTGCTGAATACTGTTAGATGCACCTGCAACAATATCAATACCCTGATACTTTAAACGGTTAGGTTGCTTAAGTTTATTAGCTAATTTAGGGTCGTAATCTGGGTTTAATTCGAAGGTTAACTTGTCTTGTTCAACCATCATTTTTTCCATGGTCAATGCAGACTGAACCCAAGCAGTACCTTTTTTCTTACCCATTGAGAAGTTGTACTCAGACATACGCTTTGGTACATCTTGGTACATACGGGTGTAGTAGTTAGGACGGCCGCTCTCCTGAAACTCAGCTAGAATGACATCATTCTTATCAGCTGAACTGGTTACGATCGTCATGCTCCCCATATGACCTTGACGGAAACGTGCTTCTTCGTAGTAATAGTCACCACTGATTAAGCCCAGCTTAGGCTGAATCGACCACTTGAGTTTAAAGTCATCGTTAGCAGACTCATCTTTAGAACCGACAGATTCATATGCTGGCGTCGAGCCATCAGCTCTAGGAAGTTTATTGATTGCTTCAAGAATGCCGTTTGATGAGTAGGTTGCACCTGAAACAGCATCAATACCTTCATGGCCATTGTTTGCAACCACCTTTGTCAGTAAGCGTTCAGCATTTAAGAAAAGAGACTCAGTTTCGTTATGAGATTTGGTTTTTATATCTGTAATATTGCCATTACTAACATGTACTTCTAGAACAATTTGACTCTTTTTGCCCTTAGCTTGTACATCATGAACACCATCAACATATTTACCTTGAGGTGTTGATGTTGCACAGCCTAACGTCATTAATGAAGCAAAACTGATTGCGCTATAAATAAAACTCTTCTTAAAACTTTTGCTATTTATCATTTCTAATGCCTTCAACA
>NZ_BPEV01000045.1 GCF_019654955.1 Shewanella sp. KT0246
GGTTAAAGGTGTGAAACAGAGTTGACGCAAATAGTTTAAAGATTGTTGAAAAATAGTTCAAGAATGACATGATTTTGAAACAAATTGGTTATAAAATCCGCCCTGAAGTTTTTACTCTACGACTTCATATTAAAAGCTAGATTAACTAGCAAACAAATTAAAATATAAAAATATTTCAGGGGTCTGAAAAATGTTAAACAATAAAATCAGTCGCTTAGCGCTAGCGACGTGCTTTGCTATGGGTGTTTCTCTACCAGCCATGGCAGCAGATACAGCATCAAATATCCGAGGCCAGATTGTTGGACCTCAAGGAAATGCTGTAACAGATGCAACAATTACTATCATCCATGAACCAACAGGTACCGTTACTGAAGTGTCAGTAGGTGCTGACGGCTTATTCTCAGCACGTGGCCTTCGTGTTGGTGGTCCATATATCATCAAAGTTGATTCAGAAGAGTTTGCCGATGATTTAGAGCAAGACCTATATTTAAACGTTGGTGAAACCTTACGTTATAACCGTACTCTGCAATCAGCAGCTGATATGGAACGTATCGGCGTTGTGGGTAATGCTACATACTTCCGCAGTGCTGGCGGTAACAGTGAGTTTGGCGCGAAAGATATTGCTAACTCTCCAGGTATCAACCGTGACCTTAAAGATGTATTACGTCAAAACCCAATGGCAGTAGTTGGTACTGATGGCGTATCAATGAGTGTTGCGGGTATTAACCCACGCTTTAACACCTTCGTAGTTGACGGTGTCTCTCAAAACGATGACTTCGGCCTTAACTCAAATGGTTACCCGACTCAGCGTTCACCTATCTCAATTGATGCGGTAGAAAGTGTTGCATTAAATACGTCTCCTTTCTCTGCTCGTACAGGTGGCTTCTCTGGTGCTCAAGTTAACGCAGTAACTAAATCAGGTACTAACGAGTTATCAGGTACAGTATTCTGGGAAACGACTAACGACAGCATGGCTGGCGACGGTAAAGATCAAGAAACAGGCGAAAAGCTTAAGCAAGATTTTGAAGAAACTACCTTTGGTGGCACAGTAGGTTTCCCACTGATTAAAGACACTTTATTCTTCTTCGGTTCATACGAAAACTACGATGCGCCACAAGCGGCAGAGTGGGGACCAGCAGGTGCAGGTTTTGCTAATGATTCTCGCGTAACTTCTGCTGAGTTGGATCGTATTAACTCTATTGCTAGCGATGTATATGGTTTAAACAATCTTGGTAGTTACAGTGCTTCTCCACAAGAGAAAGATGAAAAAATCTTAGCTAAATTAGATTGGAACATTACTAACGAACATCGTGCTTCTTTCACTTACCAAAGCACTATTGGTAACAGAACGAATAAAGTATCTGATGATGAATCTTCACTTAACTTATCAAGCTACTGGTACGATAAAGAAGAAGAATTAGAATCATATGCAGCAACGGTTTACAGTGATTGGACAGACTCTTTCACCACTGAAATCAAAGTTGCCTATAAAGACACAACAAGTAGCTCTAACCCAGTTGAAAATATCGGTATTGGTCAAGTCAATGTTCGTACTGACGCTGGTGATGTTAATTTCGGTACTGAGCGTTCACGTCAATCTAATGAATTAAACAACCAAAACTTAGAATTGCGTTTCGTGGGTGATTACTACTTAGACGAACATACAATTGGCTTTGGCTTCCAGTTTAATAATGTTGAAGTATTTAACTTATTTGCTCAAGACACTATGGGGTCATGGGATTTCGACTCAATTGATGATTTCGAAAATGGTGTTGTTGACCGTTTCCGCTATCAAAATGCTGAATCAGGTAATGCAAATGATGTTGCAGCATCATTTAACATGGAAACATTAGCATTATTTGTTGAAGATACTTGGGAAATCAATTCAGATTTAGAAATGACATACGGTATTCGTTACGAAACTATTAGTATGTCTGACTCTCCTGCATTAAATAATAACTTTGTTGACCGTTATGGCTTTGCAAACAATGAAACAATGGACGGCAAAGATATATTCTTACCTCGTGTTGGCTTAACGTATGTACTTTCTGATGATGTCACTATTCGTGGTGGCGTAGGTCGTTATAGTGGTGGTTACCCAACAGTTTGGATGTCTAACAGCTTCTCAAACGATGGTAATAGCTTATTAAGCTTTAACGATGGTTGGAATGACGCTTGGGGCACGCCTGACTTTGGTAATGTACCAAGTGGTGCACAAGATGGTTTAGTGGGCGGCGATGGTAACACTAACTCATTAGACCCTAACTTTGAGCTACCTTCAGATTGGCGTGCAAGCATTGGTTTTGACAGTACTTGGGACTTTGGCGCTCTAGGTCAAGATTGGTTCTTCGGTGGTGAGTTCTTATATATCCAAAAAGAAAATGATGTGGCTTGGGTTGATTTAGCACGTCGTGAAGTTGGTACAGATGCAACGGGTCGTGTTATCTATGAAACGTGGGATCCATTAGCGAATAATGGCGCAGGTGGTAACACCGAACGTTATGATCTAATGCTAACCAATGCTGAAGAAGATGGTAAGAGCCAAACATTAAGTTTCAGCTTAGCTAAAAACTGGGATATGGGTCTGAACATGCGTCTTGGTTATGCATATAACCAAGTGGATGAAGGTAACCAAGGTTCATCTTCAACAGCAACATCTAACTACCAATATACTTCAGTAGGCGCGGATCGTAACGGCACGACTATAGGTCCAGGTTACTATGAAACTCCGCATCGTTTCACAGCAAGCTTAGGTTATGATGTTGAGTTTATAGCAGGTTATAACTCTAGCTTTAACATGTTCTATGAAGCACGTGAAGGTCGCCCAATGACTTGGGTACTAGGTTCGCATAATGACCGTGGTTTTGGTGATCAAGGTGCATTTGCTTACTCTGATTCTTACCTTCCATATATTCCAACAGGTGCTGACGATGCTAATGTTGAGTATTCTGGTGGTTTAACATATGAAGAGTTTAAAGCTGCAATTGATGAAATTGGATTAGGAAAATATGCTGGTGGTATCGCAGGTAAGGGTTCAGACAACCAACCTTGGGTACATCAGTTAGATTTCCGTTTCACTCAAGAGTTACCTGGCTTCCTAGAAGATCATAAAGGTATCTTATACTTTGACGTGAAAAACGTACTTAACTTAATGAACGATGATTGGGGTGTTGTTGAGTACCAATCTTTCGGTAGCAAAATCTTAGTAGACCATAACTACAATGCTGACACGGGTGTATACACTTACTCAGTACCTTATGGCCAAGATGGTATCGAAACAGCTAACCAAAATACTTATGACATCAATAAGTCTGCTTGGCAGTTAAAAGTGGGTGTTAAGTACAAATTCTAATTTGTCTTAAACAAACTTAACGATATTAAGTTAGAAAATACCGAGCTTAGGCTCGGTATTTTTTTATCTGAATTTTGTAGATGGGTTTGCTAATAGTGATTACCAATATTAATTGTTATTGACCTTGAGGTTGTTTGTTTGGGGGTTGTTTCTTAAATGTTTTCCTTCAGTGTGTTTGCTGAAAGGTATCTTCTTTATTTTTTATAGCTCACTTCAGCTCATAGTTTGTGTGCAGTCACTTAAAGTACTGGCAAGAGTATAAGGTTAACTTTCGTTAACCTAGGCTTTATCAGTCTTATAGCAAGGTCGCGAAATATTCACTTGGATGAATTCGTTACGGGAATGGATCAGATGTAAATAGTCGATCTGTAGTCGTGATGCGTTTTGCTACAAATGTGCAATGGTTCTGAAATAAATCCTCAATAGCATCCGCCCCTGAAGTTTTACTCTACAGCTTCATATAAGGCTAGACCAACTAGCTATATTATAATTTTTCAGGGGTCAGATAATGTTTAACCATAAAATTAGTCGCTTAGCGCTGGCGACTTGCTTTGCTTTAGGTGTCGTATCTCTACCAGCTACCGCATCGCAGACTGCATCTAACATTCGAGGTCACATTGTTGGCCCAATGGGTAATGCAGTAACCGATGCAACTATTACTATTATTCATGAACCAACAGGTACAGTAACAGAAGTGCCAGTAGGCGCTGACGGTCAGTTTGCTGCCCGCGGTTTACGTGTTGGTGGTCCATACATTATTAAAGTCGGTTCTGATGAATTTGCCGATGATGTTGAGCAAGGTTTGTTTTTAAATGTAGGCGAAACACTGCGTTTTAATCGTGAATTAAAATCTGCTGCTGATATTGAGCGAATTGGGGTAGTCGGCAACGCAAACTACTACCGTTCAGCTGGCAGTAACAGTGAGTTTGGTGCTGACGATATTGCTAATTCACCTGGTATAAACCGTGACTTAAAAGATGTATTACGTCAAAACCCAATGGCGGTTGTGGGGAATGATGGTATCTCTATGAGTGTTGCGGGTATTAACCCTCGTTTTAACACCTTTGTGGTTGATGGTGTATCTCAAAATGATGATTTCGGCTTAAATTCAAATGGTTACCCAACTCAGCGTTCACCAATATCTATTGATGCTGTAGAGAGTGTTGCATTAAATACTTCGCCATTTACTGCGCGTAGTGGTGGTTTTTCTGGGGCACAAGTTAATGCGGTAACTAAGTCGGGTACCAATGAGCTATCGGGTACGATGTTTTGGGAAACGACCAATGACAGCATGGCTGGTGATGGTAAAGACCAAATCACTGGTGAAGCTTTAAAGCAGGATTTCGAAGAAACCACATTTGGTGGCACGATTGGCTTTCCTTTGATTAAAGACAAGCTATTCTTCTTCGGTTCTTACGAGAATTTTGATGCACCACAAGCGGCTGAATGGGGACCTGCAGGAGCGGGTTTTCCTAATGATTCAAATGTAACGCTAGACGAATTAAATCGAATCAACAGCATTGCTAGTAGCGTATATGGCCTTGATAATATTGGTAGTTATAACTCCACACCTCAAGAAAAAGATGAGAAGATTCTAGCTAAGTTAGATTGGAACATTAACGATGATCACCGTGCTTCTTTAACCTATCAAAAAACGGTCGGTAATATGACTAACCGTGTTTCTGATACCGAAGGTTACTTAAACTTATCAAGCTATTGGTACGATAAAGAAGAAGATTTCGAATCTTACGCTGCGATTGTATACAGTGACTGGAGCCATGACTTCACGACTGAATTTAAAGTTGCTTATAAAGACACTGTAAGTAGCTCTAACCCTGTTGATAATTTGGGTATTGGACAAGTTGCTGTAAAAACTGATGGTGGTACCGTTACTTTTGGTACTGAGCGTTCGCGCCAATCAAATGAGCTAGATAACCAAAACTTGGAAGTGCGTTTTGTGGGTGATTATTACCTAGACGAGCATAAGATTGGTTTTGGTTTCCAGTACAACAGCATTGACGTCTTTAACTTGTTCGCTCAAGACACTATGGGTACATGGGATTTTGATTCTATCGAAGACTTCGAGCGTGGCATTGTTGATCGCTTCCGCTATCAAAATGCTTTATCAGGTAACCCAGATGATGTTGCCGCTCAATTTAACATGGAAACGCTAGCATTATTCCTAGAGGATACCTGGGAAATTAACTATGACTTAGAAATGACCTTTGGTGTGCGCTACGAAAGGATCATGATGTCAGACTCGCCAGAGTTAAATAGCAACTTTGTTGATCGTTACGGCTTTGCTAATAACAGCACAATGGATGGTCTAGATATTTGGCTGCCACGGGTAGGATTAAATTACGTACTAACGGATGATGTGACGTTACGCGGTGGTGTCGGTCGCTACAGTGGTGGTTACCCAACGGTTTGGATGTCGAATAGTTTCTCAAATGACGGCAACAGCTTATTAAGTTATACCGGCGGTTGGAACGATGCGTGGGGCACACCTGATTTTGGTAATGTTCCTGGTGAAGCGCAAGATGGCCTTGTGGGTGGAGACGGTAATACTAACTCACTTGACCCGAACTTTGAGTTACCATCAGATTGGCGAGTCAGTGTTGGCTTTGACAGTACTTGGGACTTAGGAGCCTTAGGTCAAGATTGGTTCTTTGGTGGTGAATTCCTCTACATCCAAAAAGAAAATGATGTAACTTGGGTTGATTTATCTCGCCGTAAAGTCAGAACTGATGATACTGGTCGTGTAATTTATGAAACTTGGGATCCATTAGCGAATAACGGACAAGGTGGGCACACAGAGCGTTCAGATTTAATGCTCACTAATGCAGACACTGACGGCTCAAGCAAAACGTTAAGCTTTAGCTTGGCGAAGAATTGGGACATGGGTCTGAACATGCGCTTTGGTTATGCATATAACCAAGTGGATGAAGGTAACCAAGGTTCATCTTCTACAGCAGGTTCAAACTATCAATACCCGATTGTTGGCGCAGATCGTAACGGCACCACTATGGGGCCAGGCTATTATGAAACGCCACATCGTTTCACTCTTAGCTTAGGTTACGACACTGAGTTATTTGCAGGTTATAACTCTAGCTTCAATATGTTCTATGAAGCACGCCAAGGTAACCCAATGAGCTGGGTATTAGGTTCGTATAATGACCGCGGATTTGGTGACCAAGGTGATTACGCCTACTCTGATGCATATCTACCGTATATTCCAACAGGTGCTGATGATGCCAATGTTGAATATGCTGGTGGCTTAACTTATGAAGAGTTTAAAAAGGCCATTGATGAGCTTGGGTTAGGTAAATACGCAGGCGGACTCATTGATAAAGGCACTCACAATCAACCTTGGGTACATCAATTAGACTTCCGTTTCACCCAAGAATTACCGGGCTTTACTCAAAAACATAAAGGCATGCTGTACTTCGATGTTAAGAACGTATTGAACTTGCTTAATGATGATTGGGGTAAGGTACAATATCAAAGTTATGGCAACAAGGTGCTTGTTGATCACAGCTATGATGCAGAAACTGGTGTTTACACTTACTCAACTCCGTTTGGTCAAGACGGCATAGATACTTCCAACTTCAATACTTACGATATTAATCAGTCAGCATGGCAGATTAAGGTTGGAGTAAAATACATGTTCTAACAAGAACCTGTTGAAAAATACCGAGCTTAGGCTCGGTATTTTTTTGTGTTTTTGAACCTGATTTGTCTATTTAGTGATGCTGTTTATTCATGGTAAGCTTGCGATAAAATCATTAAGTGGTGATCAATCAGAATGTCGCGATTAGATGCAATGCAATGGAAGTTACTCAGCTTTAATGAATTTAGCCTAGATGAGCTATACGAAGTATTAAAGCTTAGAGTTGACGTGTTTGTGGTTGAGCAAAACTGCCCTTATCCAGAGCTGGATAATAAAGACAGGTTGCCTGGTGCTAAGCACCTATTAGGGCTAAATCCGCAAGGCGAACTGATTGCATATACAAGAATTTTACCTGCAGGCGTGAGCTACCCAGAGGCGAGTATCGGTAGAGTCATTATTGCTGAATCAGGCCGAGGCAAGGGAATTGCTCATGCATTAATGCAACGGTCAATTGATGTGGTAAAGGATTTGTGGCCACAGGAAAATATTCAAATCGGTGCTCAGCAACACTTAAATCAATTTTACCAACAACAAGGCTTTATCAATAATTCGGAGATGTATCTTGAAGATGGCATCCCGCATATTGATATGTTACTTACCTTGCAACCAAGTTGATTACCGAAGAATGACAAATAGTGATTGTCATGGGGTTAAATTTACCTATCAAAGATCGCATTATTGATTTGGTAATAAAATGAGTAATACGACCATAAATTTAGCCCATAAAAAAGAGTGCCTAAAGCACTCTTGTTTAGTCGGCGTTACATACCAGGCTACTCATTGCGTAACTGCTTTGCGTTACTTTTTACCTTTATTGGGAAACGTCTCGTAATTTGATGTCGGGGCGTAGGTTTAATTCGCCTTCAAAATCAATTACAGCGAGTTCTTTTTGTTGAGCAATAACTGCCAGAGGGCCTTCTGGCATCATTCTAACGAAAAGCAACCGGTATCCAAATCGGTTTAAATCATACAGCACCATTTTTTGATCCGCTGTCATGAGTTCCCAATGTTGTTCCTGATCGAGAGTTTCCACTCTACGTTCACTGAGTGCGTATGCAACTTGATTCATAATCAACAAACCTGAATAATTATTCGATTAACAAAACGACTATATCAAGGTATACGATCATTTCAAATGTTTAGGATCAAAAAAAAGATTAAAAAACAAACGTTACGAATGGTTTTTATACAAAAAGTGATGATTTTTCATCAAAGGAACTGATTTGATTAGCTATATAGAGCCTGTTTTTAGACCGCCATCGGAGTGGAAGTCGCTTATTTTACAAGTGACTAATGGCTGTAGTTGGAACAACTGCAGCTTTTGCGATATGTATACTCAAGAGCAAAAAAAGTTCAGAGCCAATAAAGTCGATAAAATTGAACAAGATATCTTAGCTGCTGCGGCATCAGGTCACCCCATCAGCCGTGTTTTTTTGGCTGATGGGGATGCAATGACGTTGCCGTTTAAACGCCTAAAAGAAATCTGCCAATTAATTAATACACATCTTCCAAGTGTTACTCGGATTAGTAGCTACTGCTTACCACGTAATCTCACCAATAAAACGGTAGAGCAACTGGCAGATCTGCGCCAAATGGGCTTGTCATTGCTTTATGTTGGTTGTGAAAGTGGTGACAACGAAGTACTTAAACGCATTGAAAAAGGCGAAGACTTTGACTCATCTTTAGTGGCGCTGAAGAAAATAAAACAAGCAGGAATAAAGTCATCGGTGATGATTTTAATGGGCCTAGGTGGCAAAAAGCTGTCATTGCAACATGCTAAAGCCTCAGCTGAGCTAATGAATGCAGCCCAGCCAGAATATTTGTCCACTTTAGTGGTAACACTGCCATTGGGCACAGACAGAATGGACAGTGCTTTTGATGGACATTTTGAGTTACCGGATCAGTTAGGATTACTCAGCGAAATCCAAGCGTTACTCACAGGACTTGAGTTGGAGAAAACCATTTTCAGATCGGATCATGCATCGAATTATTTAGTGCTGAAAGGGGTACTAGGTAAGGACAAAGTACAACTATTAGGGCATGTTGAGCAGGCGATCAAGGGCATGGTGCCGTTACGTCAAGAGTGGCAACGAGGCTTATAGGATATACCCGATATGCATCTTTACTGATTGGATACCGGGTTCAATTTAGGACATTAGACTGAATGCCGCTTTTAAGGGGTACCTTCAGCCGCTGCTGTCATTAAGGCATTTTTAAAGTCAGTCACCCAGCGTCGATAAACTGTTTTTACATCGCCCCAGTTAAACACTTTGGTGTTTTGTCGCCATTGATCAAACCCCATTGCACGATCTGCGGCTTTTGCAAGTACATCACCTGTTTGACCATCTTTGAGTACCGCCAATAACACCATAGAACCAGAATTTTGTGTGTAAGTGGCGCCCATAGAGTTATAACTTCGACGACTATTTTCAACTGGTGCACTTAAGCGGATATCGCTGACAGCGGTTTCTACAATCAAGGTATTTGGCCCTTTGGAAGAGACTAATTCAAAAGGTTGTTCACTGTTAAATACATCTTTGACGGTTTTTGAAAATTGCACAGCCATTTTATCCAGAGATTCTTGTGGCAGATCGTAAGTGGCAAAAGCGCCATCAGTTTGTCGATCAATTCTTGGGGCACGGTAATCGGCAGGGTGATCATTGGTGACTTTTGTTGGCACAAAATAGAGCTTGGTATATTGACGCCAGTTAACGCCAGGTTTGACGTAAGAAAGTTCCAGCTTTGAATTATCGACTTTAACTAACCCATCTTTAGTGATTTCGGCATCAGGCCCTTGCTGCAAAGTGGCTGGAGCTGAACTACAACCTACGATCGTTAATAGTAATAAGCCTGCAATAGATGTAGAAGTTGCATAAGTCTTGCGCATATAATCAATCCCTTAATTTATGTAATATGAATAAATATGGCAGGTCTTACTAGAGTGTCAACACTCATGAGTGCAGCTTTAGTATTTATGTTAGGGAATGTTTTTTACTTGGAGTGTTAGTGATATGGATATTCGAGTTGACGATTTATCAGGCCCTGAAATTGCTGAGTTATTAACAGAACACTTGCAAGATATGTACGCTACATCACCAGCAGAATCAGTGCATGCCCTTGATTTAGATAAACTGAAACAGCCAAATATTACTTTTTGGACGATATGGGAAAACGACTTATTAGCAGGCTGTGGTGCTATTAATTGGTATTCAGTTGAGCATGTAGAAATAAAATCGATGCGCGTTTCTAATCAGTTTCGTCGCCGAGGCGTTGCTGCGACATTACTGGGCTTTATGCTTAATGAAGTAAAAAACAGCGGGGCTCAAACGGTTAATTTAGAAACCGGCTCAATGGATTTTTTTGCCCCTGCAAGACGGTTATATGCTCGTCATGGTTTTACCGAATGTGGTCCGTTTGCTGATTATGAAGCCGACCCCAATAGCGTGTTTATGACACGTTCTCTATGACGGCTTATGCTGGTAGTTTGCCAACCATTTAATCTTCCAACTCATCTTGGAAGATGTCTTCAATCGTGAGGCCGAATAACCTCGCGGCCTTAAACGCTAAAGGCAAACTAGGATCAAACTTTCCTTTTTCGATCGCATTAATGGTTTGCCGAGACACATGGAGTAATTCAGACAGCTGGGCTTGAGTTAAATCGCGTTCAGCTCGAAGCACTTTAAGTCTATTTTTCATCGGTATTTCCTATTGCCTAACAAAATCCCCACCATGTAAGTAAGTGCCATTATTATTACCAAGTGAGATATCTCGGCATTAAAACCAATCAATCCTGTTACATCTAAATTTGAATAACTTAAGCCGACAATAAGGCCTACACCTAAGCTGCCAGCCATCGCATTCAGCTGAATGCGTTGTTGCATTTCATCTAAGTTGGCCAAATGACGTTTATTAGCGAGGATCATACCGACACCAACAGCGAGGTTTAGTCCAATTGCCAATAAGGTAAGTAAATCATTTTCTTGCCATATTAGTTTTGAACCAAAGTTAGCGATTGCCATGGTAACAACCCAAGCAGTCGTCCATTTAGCTAATGACTTTGTCTGTCTGTGATTGTTTGCTTTCCAGCTTTTTTCAGGTTCATTGTGGGTCATCTCTCTCTCCTTAGATTTAAGTTAACTTGTCATAATGTCAATTAAACTTGACTTTATGGTGCAGTATTTGACCTCCTAGAGTCAAGTTTATTTTACTTTTTGTCGTTATTTGATGACAGAATTGAAAACTAATATAGGCAGTGAATTACTAATTATTTTAGTAAATATGATTTAAAACAGAATCTTAAATATTGTTCTTGAGTATGAAAGTGAGGAGGGGCGAGACGAAAATAACATGAAGAAAACAAAATGTTTGGGTGAACAGGAATTAAAAAGACTCAAGCTTAGTCTGAGCATAAGCTTGAGTCTATAGGGTTTGATTAGCAGTAAATCAGTTATTGCTACAGCTTTTTACTAGTAAAATTATTGTTGCAAATGGATCTCTCTGACAGGACAAGGGATGGTAATACTGGCGGTCCTTAATGCGTTAATGATCGCCAGGTTGCTTTGGTATTTATCATCATAGTAACTGTTAGTAGGCACCCAATAGCGCACCCCAATCTCCATACCAATACTGTTAAAGTCATTAATGCCTACTTGTGGAGGACGGGATTGAGTTACCTTTTCTTGGGACAACAAAGCATCAGTGATGAGCGTGGTGACTAATTGCGGGTCAGTCTCATAATCAATATTAAACTTGGTTTCTACCAGTTTGTATTCCTGAGAATTATGCAAAATTTCTCCAACAATATGTTTATTAGGAATATTGATTAACTCACCTTCTTCATTCGTTAGAATCGTCAGGCCTAATTGAATTTTTTGGACTACACCGGATACACCTTGTATCTCAATGGTGTTACCAATGACAAATGGGCGAGTGACGATAATGGTAACCCCTGCTGCGTAGTTTGCCAGCATGCCTTGAAGTGCTAAACCAGCACCTAAAGATGCGGCACCAATTGCGGCTACCATAGGAGTTACGCTGATCCCAAGTTTGCCTAAACAGATAATTGATACCATGACTATGATGGTAATTCTGACAAGATTGGAAACAAAGTTACCTAACGTGACATCAATATTATGTTTTTCAAATTGATTGGTAACAACATCAGACATCTTGTTGGCGACCCAAATACCAATCAGCAAAATGATGATAGCGCCAACGATTTGAAAGCTGTATTGGACAACAAACTCTGTCAGCATTTCATAAACATTCTGCAGTTGTGCTAATTCTTGATCTAAACCCGCTGGAGTCTCATTCATAATAATGGTCTTTTTATTGGATGAACAAACAGATAATGACTGATTATAGTGTTGTAATTAAGTGTTGTCTTGGGTTGTTTTTTAACGTTTTTAGATAATTAGATTTACAAAATTTTCATTAATCCTATTTCATTAATTTTAATGTCGTTAATACGTGAGATACATCAAGTTTTTTAGGCTGCTTAATAGGTAGGAAATTTCATTAAGGTATAGTTTATTGCACCCTCTATTTGAAGACTTTTTCTATGACTAAGGCTTTAAACCCTACTTCAGGAATAACAAGATGAAAGCAATTTTATTTGTAGTAAGTTTATTTTTTATGACGACGGCGCAAGCCAATGTGTTTGCTGTGAACGATAAAATTGAACCTGTGACATTAGAAGACCAATTTGAACAACCGCTAGTGATTAACGAGCAAACCCAAGTAGTATTATTTAGCCGTGGCATGAAAGGTGGCGACTTTATTCAAGCTGCTTTAGAAGCTGTCCCTGCAGAGAAACAACCTAAAAACATGGCTTATATTGCAGACATCAGTGGCATGCCTTCTTTAATTGCCCGTTTTGTTGCTATCCCAAAAATGAAAGACTTACCTTTCTCAATGGGACTTGATCGCGAAGGTGAAGTGACAGCCCCATGGCCTGCAGAAAAAGATATGGCAACAGTAGTTACTCTAGATAAGTTCACCGTCACTAGCATTGAATTCTTTGATAACAGTGAAGCGATTGTTGAAGCGATACGTCAAAAGTAATTTGACCAATATAACTGCTTAAAACTAAAGGACGCATCAGCGTCCTTTTTTATTGTTCAACTTGCAACTTATTACTTTGATGCTAGCTTACTACTTAGGTGCGAGTAATCTGAAATTCCCGTCAAATCACTTACTGCTTTTTCAGCATGGTATATATTTCTTCTTTTAAATGTAACTTCTTCGATTTAAGTATTTTAAGCTCAGGTGTGGTGTCGCTATTATAATGCTTTTCATGGTGCTTAATTTTTTCATCTAACTGATTATGCTCATCAAAAATCTTGGAAAAGTGTGCATTTGATGTTTTTAATTTACTGATTAATTCGCGATACTCTGGAAACATAGAACAACTCCTTTTAGTTACTGTTAACTTAAAACTACTCCTACTTTGGCGAGGGGAATGTGACAAAGATCAACTATTGCTTGGTTTTAATTTAAGCAGAGTAACGAAGAATAAGAGTTGCATTAAGCTTGGGCTAAATCGCTACGACTGAACTAAGATTAGCTATTATTTTTTAAGTGGTTTATTGTTCGCTAAATTAGTATTCACTGTTCGCATTTGTAAATTTGCCACAGCAATCGTTTTATAAATATCAAGATTTATGTGATCGAGTTAACCTTAACTCAGCGAATAGTGGGTTAAAGTCGACACAATTAGGATTTTATATTCAATAATGAAAGGGGTTTTCAACATGGCCGACGTATTTCACTTAGGTTTAACCAAGCAAATGCTTGATGGCGCAACTTTGGCAATCGTGCCGGGTGATCCAGAAAGAGTTAAGCGTATTGCTGAATTAATGGACAACGCGACTTTCTTAGCAAGTCACCGTGAATATACAACGTATCTTGCTTATATTGATGGCAAAGCCGTTGTGGTTTGTTCAACAGGTATTGGTGGTCCTTCGACTTCAATCGCCGTTGAAGAATTAGCGCAATTAGGTGTCTCAACCTTCTTACGTGTTGGAACAACGGGTGCGATTCAACCAGAAGTTAACGTAGGTGATGTGATTGTGACTCAAGCATCAGTACGTTTAGACGGTGCTAGCTTACATTTTGCTCCGCTTGAGTTCCCTGCAGCAGCCGACTTTAACTGTACTACCGCTATGGTAGCGGCGTGTCGCGATTATGGTTTAGAGCCTCATGTTGGTATTACTGCTTCTTCAGATACCTTCTACCCAGGTCAAGAGCGTTACGACACTGTTTCGGGTCGTGTGACTAGCCGTTTTGTTGGCTCAATGAAAGAGTGGCAGTCTATGGGCGTACTGAACTATGAAATGGAGTCAGCGACCTTATTCACTATGTGTGCATCACAAGGCTGGCGTGCAGCTTGTGTGGCCGGTGTGATTGTTAATCGTACTCAGCAAGAAATTCCTGATGAAGCGATGATGAAGAAAACCGAAGTTAGTGCAATCACCATTGTGGTTGATGCAGCACGTAAGTTATTAGCGTAATCTATATTGATTCAATAGCTTAATTTATTGTTATTAAAGGTGCTTAGGCACCTTTTTTGTTGCCTTTTTTTAACTGAACATGAAGTGGATTTAATGTAAACGAAGGTTTCCTGAAAGTGAATGTGATTGCAATTTCATCGTTTTACTGTATTGTTGACATAATATGTCGTGTCGTTGATGCAATAGCCAATATCAATAAACGCCATAGTTTTGATGAATGTGCCTTAGGCATTCCACTAGTTATCAAGTCTATTAACCGCATCCCAGAAATCGGGATTGGAACAGGGTTAAATAGCTTAAAGGATTTTATGATAACGTTTTTACAGGGGGGTATATGGAGTTTTCAAATCCAACCAGCATTTGGTTAATTGTTGGTCTTGTCTTAATGCTCGCGGAAATCATTGTTCCGGGTGGCATCGTTATCTTACTTGGCGCTGCATGCGTCATCGTCGCAGCTGCTTTGTTTGCGGGTATTGTCGACGGAGCAACGCAAAGCTTTACGCTTTGGTTTATCACCTCAATCGTGTTGTTACTTAGTTTCCGCCATATTACTCAAAAAATGATTGGTGGCGATGCTCATGTTGATAATACTGATGAAGAAATGGATTTATATAATCAAGTTGTCACGGTAAAGGCTGATATTGGTCCAGGTGAGCAAGAAGGACGGGTGACGTTTTCTGGCACTGAATGGCCAGCGTTAGGTGACGGTACTGAGATTAAATCAGGCAGCAAAGTGCGGATTATCTGCCGCGAAAATATTGCCTTAATCGTTGAGCCTTACGTAGAAACTGAAGCACCTAGCTAGCGCGTTCTCGGGCTATTAATAAATCGCTAATTTAAGTAAAAAACAATATTTACATCATTACAGTTAATGGTGCGCAATATTATTTTCAGAAGGAAGGGGAAGTATGTTTGAACTAACCATCGCTTTTTTATTTATCATGTTTATTCTTTATAAACTGATGTTGATCGTACCTATGCGTGAGGTCAATGTGATCGAACGTTTAGGAAAATTTAGAACGGTACTCAAACCGGGGTTTCATTTTTTAGTGCCATTTGTTGATCGCGTCGCGTATCGCCATGACACCCGTGAAGAAGTATTGGATGTACCGCCGCAAAGCTGTATTTCGAAAGATAACACTCAATTAGAAGTCGACGGCTTAGTGTACTTAAAAGTCATGGACGGTAAGTTAGCCAGTTATGGTATTGAAAATTATCGAAAAGCTGCAGTTAACTTAGCACAAACCACCATGCGTTCAGAGATTGGTAAATTAACCCTATCGCAAACCTTCTCAGAGCGTGACAGTTTGAATGAATCAATTGTTCGTGAGATTGATAAAGCATCCGATCCTTGGGGGATCAAAGTGCTGCGTTACGAGATCAAAAATATCACCCCTTCTATTCATGTTATTCATACCCTTGAAAAGCAAATGGAAGCTGAGCGTCGCAAACGTGCCGAAATTACCTTAGCTAACGCAGAAAAAGACGCGATGATTAATATCTCGCAAGGTGAGCGTCAAGAAGCGATTAACTTGTCAGAAGGGCAAAAGCAAAAGCGAATTAATGAAGCGGTAGGTTCAGGACAACAAATTACCATTATTGCCAAAGCAAAATCTGAAGGCATGGATATGATTTGTACTGCACTGGCTAACCAAGGCGGTAATGATGCGATGAATATGATGCTTAAAGAGCAGTTCATCAGCCAAGTGGGTAATATTCTATCTGAGTCTCAAGTATCGATTGTGCCTGCTGAAATGGCCAAGCTTGAAGGATTCTTTGAAGGGATGGAACAAGTCACCCACGCAGTAGCCAAAGCACCGTCAGCAACAAAAGGAGCACGCTAATATGTTAAATGGAATTGATACCGATTTCGTGGTGATGATTATTTGGGGCGCAATCTTTTTAATATTCGTCTTAAAACTGTTTCAATCTATCCGCTTAGTACCAACCAAGTCAGCATACATTGTTGAGCGTTTAGGTAAGTACCACAATACGCTAGATGCAGGTTTTCATGCCTTAGTGCCTTTTATTGATAAAGTTGCCTATATTCATGATTTAAAAGAAGAAACTATTGATGTCCCACCGCAAGAGTGTTTCTCAAGTGATGAAGTTAATGTCGAAGTCGATGGAGTGATTTATATCTCTGTCACCGACCCAGTTAAGGCAAGCTACGGTATTACTGATTACCGCTACGCTGCGATTCAACTGGCACAAACAACCACTCGTTCAGTCATTGGTACCCTTGATTTAGATCGTACTTTTGAAGAGCGTGATGTGATTTCTGCCAAAGTAGTACAAGTACTCGATGAAGCGGGTGCTATATGGGGTATTCGAGTTCATCGATATGAAATCAAGAATATCACCCCGCCTGAAACTGTTAAAAATGCTATGGAAATGCAGGTGAATGCTGAACGTGAGCGTCGTGCACTACTGGCTCAAAGTGAAGGTGATAAGCAAAGTAAAATCAACCGTTCTGAAGGTGTTATGGCAGAAACCATTAACCGCTCAGAAGGTGAAATGCAGCGTATTGTCAACGAAGCTGAAGGTAAAGCGGAAGAGATTTTAACCCTTGCTAAAGCGACTGCTGAATCAATCGAGCGCTTAGCTGTTGTGATTTCAAAGCCAGGCGGTCAAAGTGCGCTACGTTTACAATTAGGTGAACAGTACTTTAAGCAGCTTGAAGGTCTAAGTGACAAAGATAACCGTGTGGTATTACCGGCTAATTTGATTCACTTTGATCAATGGATGAATAGCATGGGCCTTGAAGATCAAAAGAAGAAGTAGCGTTAAACAGCTTTAATTCAGCTCATTAAACCCATAAAAAGAGGTTAGCACTTAGCTAGCCTCTTTTTTTATCTTGACCTTAAACCTAGAAAAGAAGCCTTTGCGAAATCAATAAGATAACGTTATGTTTAATTAAACGCCCTTTAAGTCTATTTAACTCTATGTCTGTTGGGTTGAGCTGAGTTCATATCGTTTGATCGTAATTTTAAGTTCTGACGGAAGATAAATGAAACCAAAGGTTTTGCATTGTGTAGATGACCCAAACATGGGCGGCGTCAATTTTGCGCTGCAGAGTTTGTGTGGCTCGCCTTTGAAAAATGATGTTGATTTTACCATTCAATATATCGACTTTAGCCAAGCAGTAAAATTAAATGAAGTCCCAGATATTGTTTGCCTACATGGGGCTTCAAATTGGCGTAATTTATTTAATGTTTTAAGGTTTAAACTGACCTACCCTAAAGTGAAACTAGCTCTACAAGAGCATCATTACAGCGCTGCATTTGTCGATGAACAAATTAAATCACCACGACGTTTTTATTTGATGCTAAAGCTCAGTTATGGGCTAATGGATAGGGTTATTGCCATTGCACCATCGCAGCAAAAGTGGATGCTAAAACATAAGCTAACAACAGCAAACAAAATTGCATTATTAGGTCAGGGGCGTGATTTAACCGGTTTCACCGCTAACAATAGTTCGCTACAGGAAAAGAGCGAGAATACAGTTCCGATAATCGCCGCCTATGGCCGATTTCACCATCAAAAAGGTTTTGATTTATTAATTAACGCATTGAAGCTAGTTAAGCTGCCTTGCCGATTAAGGTTAGCAGGTGAAGGGGCGCAAGCTGCTAAGCTAAAAGAGTTAGCAGCAGAGCATTCAAATGTAGGCTCGGCAAATATTGAGGTGGTCGATAAAGTTGATGATGTACCAAGTTTTTTACAAGCGTGTGATGCGGTCATCATCCCTTCTAGATGGGAACCATTTGGGCTGATATTCATCGAATCACTGGCGATGAATAAACCCATTATCTCAAGCCAAGTGGATGGGTTAGGGGATCAAATTAACCAACACTCTGCTAATCACCTTATTGAAGGTGGTCATCAATCTGCGATAACCTCAATTGCTGAACCTATATCAGTTGAAAACATTGCTGATGCCATCGATCTATTTCTATCACAAGCGGCTTCATTAAATCCAGACGCGAATATTGGCTATATCAATCACTGGAAACAGCAACAATGGCTTGAGCTACAACAAGCATGGAAAAGCTTGTTTAAGCAGTTGTTGGGAGATAAGTAAGGGGATTTTCTAGTAAATCTACAGTAGAAAATAGAGCCAGAAAAAGTTTATTCTGCGCCATTTATTTAGCGATGTTTGGAGTAAATCAAAGTCGTGGCGCTTCGCCCACACCCGACGAAAGGGAAACAACAGCATTTCCCTTCTCGACAGCCCTTGCCGCTCCGACGAAGTGTTGTTCCTCATGCTAAAGAGCTAATTTACTACCGCCTCAGATTCGCCATCCCTGGCTCAACCTGAGGCTATGTCGGCGTCCTGCCTCCATCACGCAAATTAGCTCAACGCATTCGGACACTTCCAACGGAGGCCATTGAGCCTGCAAGTTCATGGGTTATTTCATACTTGGTGAAAGATCGATTTTTAAGCCTTTATTGTGCTTTTGTTTTCCTTTGAATATTCAATTTGAATTGAGGTAAGCAAGAAAATCGCGTGAGTCCAGACATGGCCTTTCTCGCACATCCATGTGCTTCAAGGCTTTTAGTGCATCTTACACTTAAGATTCTAGCTAGCTTTCGAGGGGGAAGGGATGCTACATCGGAAGCGTTAGAGCTTCATTAAACCAAAGTTGTAGCTTGCCGAAACTAGATGCAAAGGAAGGTTAACGCTGGATGATTCTCCGTTGGAAATTTTGCTGTTTAAATTTCGCCGGAGCTGCGGGGTGTAGCTCTTAGTGAAAAGTAAGAGGGAGTTGCAGTTCACTCCCTTTTAGTCTGGTGTGGGCGAAGCGCCACGACGTTGACCTTAATCCAAACGGAGTTTGGAAAATAGCAGAGCAGCTGCAATCTGGTGTGAGCGAAGCGCAACGACGTTGACCTGAATCCAAACCAAGTTTGGAGCTATAAACCCCATCTTCCCAAATTCATAATGCGTTGCAGAATGCATTTATAAACAAATAAATAATTCTTTAAATATCATAACTCTTTGTATTTAAAGGTAAATCAAACTTGGCATTCACTGTGCATTATCAAGTTACATCCTGATAACGAATAGCGAGATGCCAATATGCAAAAATTTAAAGCAAGAACATCACAAACGAAAACAGTCGCAGTTAATCCTCTGAATTCCCAGATTATTAATATTCTTGGTTTTAGTAGTATTGCTATTGGTACTAGCATGGCGTTATTTAGCGCTAATACCAATGCCGCTGATGCCTTTGAAGCCTGTCCTACCGAAGCCTTTATTATTCAAACTCCCTCTGGTGTGCCAAAAACATTTGGCGTTGAACTCGGCACGGGTAGTTATGTGGTGTTATCGCCAGATATGGGTCTCACCAAAGCACTTAACGGTGTGGGTTTTAGTTATCTTGATAACTACCTCTACGGTTGGGATTATGAGCACGGCACCGTGGGTAAAGTGGGTAAAGATTACCAAGTTGAGCCATTAACAATCACCAAAGACAGTGCGGCAGCCAATCAAGATTTTTATGTTGGTGATGTGGCGATTGATCAAAACGTTTGGTATGGCTACCGCAAAGGTGTTGGCCTATTCACTGTGCCACTTGATGGTAATGATCATCCAATGAATATTGTCTCAGGCAGTAAAGCTAATGCCACTTATCGCATTACCGATTTTGCCTTTCATCCAAGTAATGGTTTCTTATATGCCGTCACAAATGGTAGTACCGGTACCTTAATCAAAATTGACCCTAGCACGGGTGCGCATGAAAACTTAGGTAATGTGATCACCAAAGACAGCGGTAGCTTTACTTTTGGGGCGCAGTTTTTCGATCCTGATGGCAACTTGTACTTGAGTAACAACGGCGACGGTAATGTATTTAAAGTCAACGTCGATGCTGATACTCCACAAGCTGAACTCTTTTCTTATGGGCCTTCTTCTACTTCTAATGACGGTGCGCGTTGTGCTCTTGCTGAAGTGCCAGTGGGTGACAGTGTCGATTTTGGTGATGCGCCAGATAGCTACGGCACCTTAATTGATTCAAACGGTGCCCGCCACGGCATTGTTGGCAATATGAAATTGGGTAGTGTTATTGATAATGAATCAGACGGTTATCCAGCGCCGCTTTCTGATGATGAAAGTGATGGCATTGACGATGATGACGGTATCAGTATGCCAACAGGCTTTGAAATCGGTGAGAAAGCCATGCTGATTGTCACGACTCAAGGTGATGCGGCATTTTTAAATGGTTGGATTGATTGGAACCAAAATGGCGAGTTCGACACTGATGAAAAAGTGATTGCGGGTCGTTCTGTTAGTGCAGGCACAACCACGATATCTATCGATGTGCCTAATTGGGCGAAAACTGGCGAAACATGGTCACGTTTCCGCCTCAGTTCAGTGGCCGATTTATTGCCAAATGGTGGTGTGAGTGATGGTGAAGTAGAGGATTACCCAATTACAGTCACTGAAACAGGGGTGACGATTAGTTATTACCCATCTTCATCTGAATACACCACCTTAGCTTACGAGGATTTATATCCGAACCAAGGTGACTTTGATATGAATGATGTGGTGATGCAGTTACGTATTAGCCAGTTCAGTAAAAATGACTTGGTGCGTCGCGTGGCATTTGATGCTCAGTTGGTTGCAATGGGCGCGGCTTACCATAACGGTTTTGCGGTGCAGCTTCCTGATGTGGGACGTGGCAACGTACAAGAGTCAGCAATTGAGTGGAGCATGCAAGGCGTTAAACAAACCACATCACCACTAGAAGAAAACCAAACCAATGCGGTATTACTATTCAGTCAAGATTTATGGCAGCACGCCACTCCAGGTAACGGCTGTCTATATTTCAGAACAGAGCCAGGTTGTGGTACTCAGTACCGCGCAACATGGCAAATGACCGTGCCATTTATTGATTCGGTTCATGTCGATGATATGCCTGAATTCCCATATGACCCATTCATTTTTGCGACACCTGATACCGATCATGGATTAGCCGCTAAAAATATTACTGACGGTAAAAATCCGGGTCGTAAACTTGAAATCCATCTGAAAAATAAAGCGCCAACTGATTTATTTGATACTCGCTTTTTAGGCATGCATGACGATGCTTCTGCCGCTTCACAAGGTCAGTATTTCCAAGATGAAAATGGTATGAGCTGGGCGATTGAAGTACCTGACACATGGCAGCATCCTGCTGAGTTACAACGTGTTGATAATGCCTATATTGAGTTTATTGAATTTGCTGCGGATGCAACAGGTGAAACCAAACCTTATTGGTACCTAACCGCTGCTGATTCATTAATTTTCAAAGACTAATGCTAACTACAACAACTAGCACTTTGATAAATGTAAAAAATGAATCGATAGCAAACACAATGAATTTAAGAAAAATGGAATTTAAAAGGTAAACATTATGAACATATTAACAACTGATAAAACTCAAAAAAATGAACAAGTAACGCTTAATAACGGCATGGCTTTGAAAGGAATGAGATTCGGCAGTATTGCAATAGTTTTAATGCTGACTCAGTTAACTGCTTGTGGTGGAGGTGGTGGTGACGATAGCTCTCCAGAACCAGCTGCAGCCACTCCAGCGGTAACGACGCCAACGACGCCAGCTACTCCAACAACGCCGACTACACCTGAAACACCAACGGATCCCGATCCTGAGACACCAGAAGAGCCAGCTCCAACACCTACGTCGATTGATGATTTGGTGGTTGATGCAGACTTTGATTTACAAGCTGCTTTTACGTTAGGAGTTGATGTGGCACTTGAGTCTACACAGCGAGGTTACTTTTCGCTTTGTGATCAGTATGAGCAAAATGGCGCACAAGTGACTGTGAATTTTGAATCATGTTTATTACGTGGTGCCTTAGATGAGGGCAATTTGAATGATGAGCTGTTAGTGGCAAATCATCAGCAAAATCTAATTGCTGTGGTGTGGTTCTATGATGGTTCAGACCCTGTTTATCAAATGTGGACATATGATATGGAAGCAGAAGAACAGAAACTAACGATTAACTAATGCAGTTACTCATGCATTAACGGCAATGTATTAATCACACTGTATTAACTACTACTGCATTAACCACTAATGTATAAACCGCTTTAACAGTTGAACGCGTTAAAATCCCCTGAGCATCGCATTAAGATGAAGCACAGGGGATTTTAAATTTACGAATTATTCTGCTGATGCCATAGCAGTATTAACAGTAGTTTTCTCTGAAACAGCTGTCCAATCTCCGCCCAAAGCTTTATTCACCAAAATCAAATTACTGGCAATATTCAGCTGAGCGACAACTAAGCTATCTTGCATCAGATTGTCTTGGCGCTGTGCATCAAGGACTTGTATATAATCAATCAAGCCCGCTTTATACAAACTTTTAGCTTTACTTACCGCAGTTTGAGTTTGATCTGCAGCTGTGCTGAGCTGCTGGTAAAACTTAAGACTGTTGCCATAACTCATTAAGGTGGTTTCAACTTCATTAAACGCATCATTAACGGTTTGCTGATAGCCTAAGCTTGCCTGCTTAAAGCGAGACTCTTGTAAGTCCACCATCGCTTGCCCACGGCCGCCATCGATTAAGTTCCATTTAACCCCAATTCCGCCCATCCATGAGGCAGAACCTGAACTGAATAAATCATCCACATTTTTGGCTAACGTGGCAGGCGATGCAGTAATGAAAAAACTTGGGTATTGTGCGGCGATACTCGCGCCTAATTCTTCATTAATTGCGGCCATGTCACGCTCTGCAAAAGCAATGTCGGTGCGACGTTTTAATAAGTCAGATGGTAATCCAACCGGAATTTGCCCTGTTACTAAAGGTAAAGGCGCTTGGCTAAACTTATCAGTCACTTGTGATGGGTGTAGCCCAAGTAAGGTTGAGATGCGGTACAAATGGACTTTTTCTGCTGTTTCAAACACGGTTTGGGTCGCTTTTACCGTTGCAAGCGCAGCGCTTGCATTGGCTAAATCGAGATCTGAGCCATAACCACTTCTGACCAAGCTTTTAACCATATTCAAGGTTTGCTCTTGCTCATCAATATTGCGCTTGGCAATCGCTAATCTTGCTTGAGCGCCGCGATATTGCAGGTAATTATGGACTACATCTGCAGTGATTAAGGTCACCATGCCTTGTTGGATAATTTCGGCTTGCTCAATACGAATACTTGCAGCATTACTTAGTGAGTCAATTTTGCCAAAAATATCCATTTCCCAGCTGATATTAGCCCCGACCACAGCGCCTTGATAATCATTATCCAATGCCAAATTTTGGCCACCGAAATTAATGCCAGATACCGCCGCACCTAATAGTGGATCCTTTTCAGATATCCCGTATGAAAATCCACCGGCTCCTACAGAGACTGTCGGTATTTTAAATGACGACACACTTGTCTCATAAGCCTTAGCAGATTGAATCCGCTGGGCCGCTAATTGAATAGTGATGTTTTGTTGCTGCACTTGTTCAATTAACTGATTAAGCTGTGGATCGTTAAAACGTTGCCACCAAGCATCGTGTTCGATTTGACTTTCGCCTTGGCTAGCGTCATGCAAATACACAGTATCAAGCTTGATAGTGTCTTCGACTTGATAGTCGGGTGTCATGCTACAACCTGTAAGTAAGAGGCCAATAAGCAGAGATAGATTACGCTTCTTCATTGGCAACCTCCTGAGAGTCATTTTTAAAGAAAAGTTTGTATAATGCAGGCATTAACAGCAAGGTTAAGAAGGTGGCTACAAATAAGCCTCCAATAATGGTTGCCGCCATCTGATCGAATAGCAAATCGCTTAACAGTGGCACCATACCTAATGCGGTGGTCAGTGCGCCCATTGAGATAGCCATAGTACGGTTGAGGGTTGCTGATAAAATTGAGTCATCTAGCGACTTACCTGTTTTTCGCTCTAGTTCAATTTGATCGGCCAATACAATGCCGTTTTTAATGATCATCCCCGATAAGGCAATTGCTCCAACTAAAGCCATAAAGCCAAATGGTTTATCAAATAGCAGCAAACTCCAGCACACGCCCATCCCAGCTAATGGCACTAGCATGAAGATGATGGTGGGTTGTCGGTAAGCGCTAAATAATGCCATTAAAATAACAATCATAATTAAGAATGCTTTAGGTGTTTGTTGGATTAAGTCATCAACAGCTTCTTTTTCATCAGCATACTCGCCACCCCACTCAAGCTTGTAGCCTTTAGGCAATTCAATCGCTTCAATTTGAGCACTAATTTCATTACGTACTTTACCAACAGCATCACCAACAACACCTGCTTGAACTGTTAATGTCGGCACGCGATTTCTGCGCCATAACATGCTTTGCTCACCTTCAATTTCGAAGTCATCAACAACATGAGCTAATGGCACACTGTGCAGCCCCATAAATGAGCGTACTGGGATATCACCAATGTCATCAATACTGGCATTAGTCGACTTGAATAAAATTGGCATTAAGGTGTCATTTTCACGCAGCTGCCCAACGGTTAAACCATCGGTAGCGCGCTTTAAAGCTAACGAAATATCAGTGCGATTAATTCCTGCAAGTCGCGCTTGTTCTTGGTTCATCACTGGGATCATTACTTTACTTTCTTGACGCCAATCATCACGAACATAACGGGTGTTAGGGTGCGCATTAATGATGATTTGCGCTTGTTTTGATAGCTGATGCAGTACTTTTTGATCTGGACCGGAAAAACGCGCTTCAATGTTGAATTTATCTTTAGTAGTCAGCTTTAAGTCTCTAAAGCGTGGTTGCGCTTGTGGGAAGTTAGCTGCTAACCATGTATTACCATCGGTAACGAGTTTGTTGATCCCTTCAAAATCATGGGTGTTGATCAGGATTTGTCCGTAACTGCTGTCCATTGGCTCAGGCTCAACGGTGACAGAGAATCGTGGGGCGCTGGCACCAATTGAAGTCGAAATACTGCTGACTTCAGGGCGTGACATTAACCATTGTTCAATCTGTTTCATATCACTTGAAACATCTTCAATACGACTGCCGTTAGGTAACCAATAATCAAGGAACACCATGGCTCTATCAGAGCTTGGGAAAAAGTTCACTTTAACTGAAGGAACTAACGCAATCGTCATCGAAAAGGCAACCAATACCCATGTGATGGTGTACTTAGGGTGACGAATAGCCCATTGCACTGCTAAGCGAAGCTTAGTCATGAAAATATTGGTTTTTGACTCACCTTCATCAGCTTCGGCGTTAATAAATGCCCAACACATTAACGGAGTGATAGTCATAGCGATAACCCACGACAGTAGTAATGAGCTAGCTAAAATTTGAATGATTGAAATAGAGAATTCTGAGGCATCAGTGGTTGAGAAAATCACTGGTGAGGCGCCCATAATAGCAATGATTGTTGCACCTAATAATGGTACAGCCGTTTCGCTAATACAGCTTTTAGCCGCTTCTAATCTCGCCATGCCTTGTTTGAGCTTGCCAACAAACATATCAGTGATAACAATGGCGTTATCGACCAACATACCCAAAGCAAGAATAAATGAACCGACAGAGACTCGTTGTAGATCAACACCAGACACATTCATATAAATGAGAGTGAATAGAATGGTTAACAGTAAGCTTGAGCCCACAATGGCTGCACTGCGCCAGCCCATGAAGATTAGTAGTACAACGACAACAATCGCGATACTTTCAATCAAGTTAGACACAAAGCTAGTAATAGATTTATGCACTTCTTCAGGCTGAAACGCAATCGTGCTAATGGTAACGCCCAGAGGTAATTCGGCTTGGTAGCTGTCGATAATATCTATTAACTCATCACCGAGCGATACTACGTTAATCCCGCTGACAGGGCTGACTGCGAGGGTAATTGCAGGTTCGCCATTAAAACGGCTTTTTGTTAATGCAGGCTTCTGATAATCATAGTAAATATCGGCTACATCACCTAGACGAACTAAGCCACTCGATAACTTACCAACGCCTGTTTTAATGGAAAGATTTTTAATGTCTTCAATACTATTAAAAGCACCACTTTGTGCCACGCGAAGGCGCTCAATGCCTACATCAAAGCTGCCTGCATCAAGCGACATATTTTGACTATTGAGTTGATTTAGCACTTGAGCTGAAGATAACCCTGATTCTGCAATACGTTCATCGCTGATATCAATATGCACAACACGGTTTTGTACGCCGTGAAGCTCAATCTTTTTAATACCTTTCACTTCCTTAAGACGACGCTGCAATTCCTCTGCGTAATCTTTTATTTGGTAGGCTTCAGCATCATTACTGTGGATGGCGAATAGCATGCCATACACTTCTGAAAACTCATCTTGAACGATATTGATTTGAGCTTGCGGCGGTAAGGCAAGCTGAATGTCATTGACTTTACGACGGAGTAAATCCCACTCTTGAGGTAAAGCAGATGATGAGGTTTTACTGACTAGGTCAACAAAAATCATTGAAACACCAGGCTTTGATAGCGAGCGTAGTGTTTTTAAAGATGCCATTTCCTGCAGCTTCGTTTCGACCTTATCAGTGACTAAGTTTTCAACTTCACTGGCAGAAGCACCTGGGTATAGAGTGACGACAACGGCAGTTTTAACAGTAAAAGACGGATCTTCCAATTTGCCTAAGTCAAAGTAAGAATAAATACCAGCAATGACAGCCAGTACGGTAAAAAAGGTAACAAATACCCGTTGGCGAATAGCAAATTCAGCAAAGTTCATGACTACTCTCCTAATTCAACCAGGTTAGTGGCTAATTGGCCGTCTGATAAGTAAGCTGCGCCTGCTACGATAACGGTTTCAAGGCCGGTTAATTTATTGCCTTCTTTAGCAATAATACACGTTTGCTTACGGCCAGCTTTAGTCACCTCGACAGGAACCCTATGTACTTTTTGATCAACTAATGTCGCAATGTACATCGATTGTTCTTTGCTGATTAACGCAGTAGATGGCAAGCAAATGCTATTGGGGTCAAGAGTTTCATCATTTATGCGAACATTGACTACCTTGCCTGGGTATAGGTTTTCTGATGTGTCAGAAATGGCAATTGTCGCACTAAAGGTACGCTTGATAGGATCGGGAACCGTGGTGATTTCAGTAACTTGGCCATTTAGCTGCTGAGGTTCATTATTTGAACCGATTAACGCGACTTGATCTTTATAAAATACGTTAAGCTGCGCCTCTGGAATATCAACAATCGCATTGAGACTATTTGGCTGATGAATCGTGGTAAAAGCAACACCAGGAATAACTTGTTCATAGTTATCAAACTGCTTGCGGCCAATAACGCCGTCAAATGGAGCTTTAAGCTCAGTGTATCGTAAGGCATCTTTAGCTTGTTGTAGATTGAGCGTGACCACATCAACACCTGCTTGAGCACGAACAACCCCAGTCTTGGCTCTTTGTAATCTAATATCAGATATCGCATTGTCATCACTGGCCATTTGAGTTCTTTTAAGTTCATCTTTGGCTAGTTGTAAACTTGCTTCAGCTTCGGCTAGACGCGCAGTGAGCTCGTTGGCTCTAACTTGATAATCGTGAGGATCAAGCCTTGCTATTACCTGACCTTTTTTAACGCTATCTCCCTGCTCAAAGAGCAATTCATTCAATGTACCTGAAACGCGAAAAGATAAGTCTGCTTTCTCTTGTGCTTCAACTACGCCAGAAAAGCGCAATGAATGTTGATCCATATGTTTATCAAGTTGAATTACCGAAATTGGTTGCATTACTTTAATGGCAACTTGTGGTTGCTCGCTACAAGCAGTTAAGGCCAAAAGGCAACAGCTCAGTGTTGATAGTTTGCTGGTCATGGCTTTCATTACGTTTTCCTCTAAAATTTGATGGCTAATTCTAGGCTGATACAAGCTGAAACATTAGAGGGGGAAATTGAGTTTTATTGTCCTTTAAAATGAGACAATCATAAAAAGGAGAGGATTTTTTATTCCTTAAGTACAGAAGAATTATTTTTATGGGTAGGTTAAAGCAATGAACTAGATAGGTTTGTTTTTATGAGTATTTGTGATGTTATTGTAGGCATTTGTTGTAAGCTGCCTCTTTGAGTTGTTATTTACTTTTACATTATTATTCAACAGCTTGCCTTTAATATGATTGTCTCGATTTATGAGACTGAGAGAACCGATTTAGGGGCTTATTATTCTGAAATCATTTTTATAAGATGAATTTGTCATTCAGGGATGTTGAAGCAAATAAATAATTGAAAATAAAGGTGAATATTATGAATAAATTGAATAAAGCAGTCTTAGTCGCCGGTATGATGGTCGGTAGTATTTCAGCAGCCCAAGCGGCAGATATTGAATATTTTGTCGGCGCTGGAGCAGGATTTCAAACTGACTCGGTTGATGGCAATATCAACAAAGATACAGAAGACATGACTTGGCAATTGCGAGTTGGAGCACTTATCAATGAGCAGCATCGTCTTACTGGTACTTTTGGCTACATGGAAGACAAATTTTCATACTCTGGCAATAAGTACAAACAAGAGCAATATAGCTGGCTAGTTTCGTATGACTACCTGATCCCAATGCATAAAGACGTAAACTTATTTGTGGGTGTTGTTGCCGGCGCGAACGATAATAAAGTGGCAGGCAAAGCTTCTACGGACTTCGTTTATGGTGGCCAAGTTGGTGTGCAATACAAATGGAATGAACACTTTTCATCAGATTTAGGTTATCGCTACTTAGAGCAAGATTACAGCAAGAACGGTATTGAAATTGAAAATAGTCAGCAAGTTTATCTGACTCTAGATTATAAGTTTTAATCTGTTGAACCCGTTTTTTTGATTACGCCTCCCATTGGTTAGGTAGGTCAATATTTATTGAGTTACCTTAATTAAATCTCTTGTAATCACTAGGCATAAAATTGAAATATCAGTTTTATGCCTTTTTTTGTTTAACTCTAAATACTGACTCGGTTTCATGTAACTCTTCAGCCATTTCAATCACAGTGTTAGCAAACAACTTAGCTGCAGACGACAAATGCTTACGGCTTGGGTACACTAAAAAGCACTCAAATGACTCTGATTCTAATTCAGGTAAAACCTCGATGAGCTGTCCTGAGTCAACTGATTCAGCCACAATGCTGTAAGGTAAAATGGCAATGCCAGAACCGGCATGGCAAAAGTTGAGAAGTGAGTTAATTTCATTAGTAATAATGTTGTATTTTAAATTGATCGTTTGCTCATTTAATGTCACTTGAGACTCTAAAGTTCCGTCATATTCACGCCTACCAATAAAGAAATGTTCGCTTAAGTCTTCAATACAATTAATGGCGGGTCTATTGTTAAAGTAGCTTGGTGCTGCAAATAACTTTAATTTGAAAGTTGTGAGTTTTTTAGCGATGAAACTGCTGTCGTTGAGCTCGCCAGAATACAAAATAAAGTCTAATCCTAGGCGGGTGAGATCACGATAATCACCATGGATCATGAATATATCAAGCTGCACTTCAGGGTATTGTTGCATAAATTCAGCAATATGGCGTTGCAGTAATTTGTCACTATAGGGGATCAGCCCAATACGAATTTTACCCTGTACTTTGGCTTGTTGATTGCGCATCACGTGAGCGGCATTACGTATTTGATCGACTAAAGGCTCAACTTGCTCAAGAAATTGCTCACCATTAGGAGTTAATGACATAGCGCGGGTGGTGCGAATAAACAGCGGTGCACCCAGATGTTTTTCGAGTTCAGCAATACGGCGACTCACTAAAGCGCGTCGAGTATCTAACGATTCTGCGGCCTTAGAAAAACTACCTAATTTTGCTACCGCGATAAATAACTCTAAGTCATTGATGTGCATGTGCTGTTCTTTATTAGTTTTGCAATACACCAGTGTAGTTTTATGGTATTTACTCTGTCAATTCTAGCTGATATTTTCGTCTATGACTTCACAGCTTTACCTTGATATCAAAGGCGTAAATAGCAATAGCTTGGCTACAAACACTAATGGCAGTTGAGCGATTCTCAGTTGTTATTGTTGATTGTTATGGCGGATAATATTGGACGTCTATTTATGTCCCATTTTAAGAGAGCAATCATGACCATTGAACGCATGGAAACCAAAACCCGCATGAGTCGTATCGTGAAGCATAACGGCACTATCTATTTATGTGGCCAAGTTTGCCAAGATGCCACTAAAGATATCACCGAACAAACTCAAACCATGTTGGATAAAGTAGAGGCGTTATTACTGCAAGCAGGCAGTGATAAAAAGCATATGTTATCAGCCACTATTTATGTCAAAGACATGTCATATTTTGCTGAAATGAATGCGGTGTGGGACGCATGGGTGGTTGAAGGTTACGCACCAGCTCGTGCTTGTGTTGCGGCAAAAATGGCACGTGAGGCACTATTGGTTGAAATTTCTGTCGTGGCTGCAGAAATTCAAGCTTAAACAGTTTTATGTCAATAGGGCAATGAATCGGTTTAGATCTCAGATCCATTGTTACCCATCAGCATTCAATTCCCTCAAGTAGCCTCAGGCTACTTGAGTCTTGTTCGCATAACCATTGGTAGGTTAATTCCTTTGGCTATTACTGTGCGACCATAATAAAGATTGAAAAAACTCGCGTTGTCATGAGCGGTGATAAGGCAACCGCTTGAGAATTTAAATGAGCATGAACGTGACTTTTTGATGGTAAAGTTTGAACACTTCCAAACTCATTTTTGGACAAAAGCTTGTTAGAGTTAAAGCACTTAAAGTGATGAGTCTAATTAAGGAATGTATGGCAAGTGGATATATGGTAACGCCGCAATAAGAGGCCAGATAATGGTTGGCTAAAATTGTTGAGGAACGAAACACCATCCAACCGTTAGATGTCCGCTCTTAATTACTTTGTTATTTGCCCGCTTTACACCTTGAGCTTTGCAAATATTGCTCTAGCTACCCAGAGTACAACCACGTATACAATAATAAAAGTAACTAATATTCCAGCTAGTCCCATGATGACTATTTGGGTTGGCATTTCTCTCAATGGTTGCTCAACGTCAACGTTTAAAAGACCTCCCATATAGTGCGTAAAATAAACTACCGAGAAAGTGGCTAAAAACACAAGAATTGCATATACGATATGTCGAATTATTGTGGCCTTGAAATTAGGCGCTGAATCAATTCTATAGTTAAATTTATTCAAGAAATTCCGAATCCTTTCAGGGCATATAACAGCTTATTATACGGCACGCCTGATAAAGTCGGCCGTTTAAGTTATTGATTTATAAAATCCTACATTCTCTATGTCTTTGATGTAAAGCAATAAAATTATCTTGGCATCCTAAAACAAACCGAGCTTGCGCGTTAAAGTCGCTTAAAAAATAAGTGATGAAATTTATTTCCAACATTATCAGACAATTATAGATTTTTAGTTAAGCATGAATTACGACTTTAGACTTATTTGATGAGCTGTTTGATTTAAATTAAGCC